>NZ_JBFBIP010000017.1:0-204716 GCF_040685655.1 Microbispora sp. NPDC088329 | reverse complement strand
CCGGACGGGTCTTCCGTGACGTGCGACTGGTCACACTTCCGCGCGCCGGTCACGTGGCACAGATGGAGTACCCCGAGCTCGTTGCCCGCGAGGCGGCCGCGCACTCCGGCGCCGCGATGTGAGAAATCAAGGGATCATGCCGTACGCCTGGGCGATCAGCTCGTAGGAGCGCAGGCGTGCCGCGCCGCCGTGGACCTGTGTTGTGATCATCAGCTCGTCGGCCCCGGTGCGCTTGCGCAGCTCCTCCAGCCCGTCGCGCACGGTCTGCGGGTCGCCGTGGACCACCGTCGACAGCCGTTCGCGGACGAACTCCCGCTCCATCGGGGTGTACGGATACGCCTCCGCCTCCTCCGGAGTGGGCGTCCGGCCGGGGCGGCCTTGCCGCAGGCGCAGCCACGACAGCGCGCCCGGCATGGTCTGACGCAACGCCTCCTCCTCGGTGTCGGCCGCGACGGCCGCCACCCCGATCAGCGCGTACGGCCGGTCGAGCACCTCCGACGGCCGGAACGAGGAGCGGTAGAGGTCGAGCGCGGGCTCGGTGTTGGCGGCGCTGAAGTGGTGGGCGAAGGCGAACGGCAGCCCGAGCAGCCCGGCGAGCCTGGCGCTGAACCCGCTGGAGCCGAGCAGCCAGATCGGCGGGCGGTCGTCGCCGCGCGGCACCGCCTGGATCTTCTGGTACGGATGGCCGGGCGGGAAGGCGCCGTCGAGGAAGCCGGTCAGCTCGGCCACCTGCTGGGGGAACTCGTCGGGGTCCACCTCGGCCGAGCGGCGCAGGGCGTTCGCCGTGGCCATGTCGGTGCCGGGGGCGCGGCCGAGACCGAGGTCGATGCGGCCGGGGTGCAGCGCGTGCAGAGTGCCGAACTGCTCGGCGATCACCAGCGGCGCGTGGTTGGGCAGCATCACGCCGCCGGAGCCGATCCGGATCGACCGGGTCGCCGCCGCGAGATGCGCGATGAGTACGGCCGGGGAGGAGCTGGCCACCCCGGGCATCCCGTGGTGCTCGGCGACCCAGATGCGGTGATAGCCCCACTCCTCGGCCCGCCGCGCCAGTTCGGTGGCGTCGCGCAGCGCCTCGGTGGGCGTGGAGCCCTCACCGACGGTCGCGAGCTCCAGGATCGACAGTGGCACCTCGGCCGTCCCGCCCGGCACCCCGCGGATGTTGTCCTTGCTCATGCCACCCCCTCGCCTACCGGCTCGGGGTTGCATGCGTAAATCGCCTTGTGTCTATTGATTCGCTCACTTCGCTCGCTCATGTTGGGCCCAACCTGAGGTCGCATCAGCATATTTCCGGACACGGTGAGAGATGTGTTGCGTACCTCCGCTACCTGCCATGCTTGGACACATGAGCGAGCGAAAGCCCATTGAGTCGTGGTTGTCCGATATGGACGGGGTGCTGGTCCACGAGGGCCAGCCGGTGCCGGGTGCCGACGAGTTCATCAGACGGCTGAAGGAGTCGGGGAAGCGGTTCCTCGTCCTCACCAACAACTCGATCTACACCGCCCGGGACCTGTCCGTACGGCTGCGCGCGGCCGGGCTGGACGTGCCGCCGGAGTCGATCTGGACCTCCGCGCTGGCGACGGCCAAGTTCCTCGCCGACCAGCGGCCCGAGGGCTCGGCGTACGTCATCGGCGAGGCGGGCCTGACCACGGCCCTGCACGAGGTCGGCTACGTGCTGACCGACCTCGACCCCGACTACGTGGTGCTGGGTGAGACGCGCACCTACAGCTTCACGTCGATAACGCGGGCGATCCGGCTGATCGACAACGGCGCCCGCTTCATCGCGACCAACCCCGACCCCATCGGCCCCTCGACGGAGGGCTCGCTGCCGGCCTGCGGCGCGGTGGCCGCGATGATCACCAAGGCGACCGGGGTGGAGCCGTACTTCGTCGGCAAGCCGAACCCGATGATGATGCGCAGCGCGCTCAACCAGATCGACGCGCACAGCGAGACCACGGCCATGATCGGCGACCGCATGGACACCGACGTGGTCTGCGGCATCGAGGCCGGCCTGCACACGATCCTCGTGCTCACCGGCGTCACCCAGAAGGACCAGATCGACCGGTATCCGTTCCGGCCCACCCAGGTGGTCAACTCCGTGGCCGACCTGATCGACCTGATCTGAACCTGCCTGCTCCGTACCTGACGGAGCCTGTCAGGTACGGCTGCGATGCTGGCCGAATGAACCACCGCGTCTATCTGGAAATCGGCCCCAAGAAGGTCTTCGCCTGCTCGATCGACTGGCCGGGCTGGTGCCGCATCGGCAGGACGGAGGAGGCCGCGCTCGGCACCCTCGTGGACTACACGCCGCGCTACCGGGTGATCGCCGAGCGGGCGGGGCTGGAGTTCGCGCCGGGGGACCCGGCGGTCGTCGAGCGGGTCAAGGGCGACAGCACGACGGACTTCGGCGCGATCTCCGCCATCCCGGACTTCGACCGGGAGCCGGTGGACGCGCCGGAGGCCGCGCGTACGGCCGCCCTCGCCCGCGCGGCCTGGGCGGTGTTCGCCGAGGTGGCCGCGGCCTCCCCGGAGGAGCTGCGCAAGGGGTCCAGGGGCGGCGGCAGGGACAGGGACAAGATGGCCGCCCATGTCGTGGAGGCCGAGCGCTCGTACGCGAGGAAGATCGGGGTTCGGCACAAGCCCTTCACCGGCGAGGCCGGCCTGACCGCCATGCGGGAGGACATCGGGCGCGTGCTCGCACGGCCCGCGGAGGCGTTCCCTCCCGGCGGTGCGGGCTGGCCCGTCCGGTACGCCGCCCGCCGCATCGTCTGGCACGTCGTCGACCACATCTGGGAGATGGAAGACCGGCGCGTCTAAGCGAGGGTCTCGGCGGCGCGCAGCGCGAGGGCGACCACGGCGGCGTCCTCGGGGACGCGCACGTCCCGGCCGGTGAGCTCGCGGAAGCGCGCGAAGCGGTGCTGCACGGTGTTGCGGTGGCAGTAGAGGGCCGCGGCCGTGTCGGCGACGGAGCCCGACCCGGCCAGGTGGGTCCGCACGGTCTCCAGCAGCCGCTCGCCCTCCGCCCCGCCCAGGGCGGACAGGGGACCGATCACCTGGTGCGCGAGCTCGGCCGCCAGTTCCCGGCTGCCGCAGACGAAGACCTCCAGCCAGACGTCCTCAAGCCGCCTCGGCCCCGTACCGGCCCGCGACGCCCCCGCGGCCGCCGAGGCCAGCCGTACGGCGCGGGAGACCTCCGACAGGCAGGCGACGACGGGGGAGACGCCGCAGCGCACCCCCGTGAGCGCGGAGAGGACCGACCGCGGCGGGTCGGCGGCCCGGGCCGGCGGCTGCACGATCAGCACGTCGCCGGTCGGCGACTCGTGCCGGTAGCAGTGCACCCCACTCCCGGCCATGCCCCCGCCCCCGGCCATGCTCGCGGTCATCGCCGCCTCCGCCGCGCGCAGCGCCGCTCCCTCCCCGGGATGGGCGACCACGGCGAGGAGGGGCTGCGACGGGTCGAACCCGAGGACCCGGCCGGCGTCGCGGACCACGTCGGGGTTGCGGCCCTGGTTGTCCATGAGCCGGGTGAACCAGGCCCTGCGCTGGTCCTCCCGCTGCCGTCCCATTTCCAGCACCGCCCGCTGGTAGCCCGTCATCAGCCCGGTCACGTGCTGCTCCACCGCCTCCCACACGAGGTGGGCCCCGGCGATCAGGCCGGGCAGGGCGTCCGGCGTCGCACGCGCGTTCATGGCCTGCCAGAGCACCCGGGCGTCACGCCGCGCGGCGGCCAGCAGCGACTCCAGCGGCACCCCCTGACCGGCCCTGCGCTCCCCGACGCGCTCGGAGTAACCGGCCATGCCGGGGGCGACCGATCCCGTGGCGATGTGCCGCAGCAGCATGTCCAG
Organism: Microbispora sp. NPDC088329; assembly: GCF_040685655.1. Classification (NCBI taxonomy): domain Bacteria; kingdom Bacillati; phylum Actinomycetota; class Actinomycetes; order Streptosporangiales; family Streptosporangiaceae; genus Microbispora; species Microbispora sp. NPDC088329. The sequence continues at coordinate 200,874 of NZ_JBFBIP010000017.1, read as the reverse complement.
CCCGTTCAGCGCCGTGCCCCGCAGCTCGTCCCGGGAGACGGGCGGGTCGGGTGAGCCGTACGGCTCGACGAGCTCGACCTGGGCCAGCCACTCCTCGACGATCGCGTCCAGGTCGTCGAGACAGCGCAGCGCGAGCTCGGTCACCGAGGCCGGAGGAGGAGTGTTCACCTGCACAATGTAGCCGCCGATTTCCGCGACGGAATGCCGTTGGGCAGGCCCCTGGCCTGCACCTACGGTTGATTCGCCCGCAAAGACGGGCCGCAAGCGGAGACGAAAGCGAGGGCGGACTGTGCACCTGACGCCTCGCGAGCAGGAGCGCCTCACCCTTTTCACGGTCGCGGAACTGGCGCGCCGGCGCCGGGCCCGGGGCCGGCGGCTCAACGCCCCCGAGGCCATCGCCCTGCTCTGCGACGAGATACTCGAACGCGCCTGGGACGGCGCGTCCCTGGACGAGGTCGTGGCGGCGGCGCGGTCGCTGCTCACCGCCGACGACGTCATGGAGGGCGTGCCCGACCTGGTGCCACAGGTGCAGGTCGAGGCGCTGTTTCCCAACGGCACGGCCCTGGTCTGCGTCGACACCCCATTCGGCGCGGCGGACGGGCGCGGCCCCGGCGCGGTGGAGACCGCCGACGGGGAGCTGTGCCTCAACGAGGGGCGCGACCGGGGACGGATCACCGTACGCAACGAGGGCGAGCAGACCGTCTACGTCTCCTCGCACTTCCCCCTCGACCAGGTCAACCCGGCCCTGTCCTTCGACAGGACGCAGGCGGAGGGCATGCGCCTGGACATCCCGGCGGGCACGGCGCTCGCCTTCTCCCCGGGTGAGGAGCGACTGGTGGAGGTGGTGAAGGCGTGACGACCATGCCGAGGGAGACCTACGCGAAGATCTACGGCCCGACCACGGGCGACCGCGTACGGCTCGGCGACACCTGCCTGTGGGTCGAGATCGAGCACGACGACACGCCGTACGGCGACGAGTTGCTCGGCGGCTGCGGCAAGACGCTGCGGGACGGCCTGCTGGCCTCCCCGCGCGCCGACCGCGAGTCGGCGCTCGATCTGGTCGTGACCAACGTCGTGCTGCTCGACGCGGTGCTCGGCGTGCGCAAGACGGCCATCGGCGTCAAGGACGGCCGGGTCGTCGGCATCGGCGCCGCGAACACCGGCAGCGGGGACTTCGCGATCGACTCCCATACGGCGATCGTCACCGGCGAGGGCCTCATCGCCACGCCGGGCGTCATCGACTCGCACGTACACCTGTCCTCGCCCGAGATCGCCCCGGCGGCGCTCGCCTCCGGTGTGACGACCGTCGTCGGCATGGGCCTCGGCGGCGTCTGGGACGTGGGCTGCAACCCCGCGCACAACCTGCACACGCTGATGAGCGCCTGGCGGGGCACCCCGATGAACGTCGCCTTCCTCGCCCGCGGTTCCTCGAGCTCCCCGAGGCTCCTGGAGGAGGCCGTGCTCGCCGGCGCCGGCGGTTTCAAAATCCATGAGGACTTCGGCGCGACGCCCCGGATCGTGGACACCTGCCTCGGGGTCGCCGAGCAGGCGGACCTGCCGGTCGCGCTGCACACCGACTCGATGAACGAATCGGGCTACCTGGCCGACACGATCGCCGCCACCCGGGGCCGCACGGTTCACGCCTACCACGTCGAGGGCGGCGGTGGTCATCCCGACCTGCTCAAGATCCTCTCCGAGCCGAACATCCTGCCGTCGTCGACGACGCCGACCATCCCCTACACCACCAACACGGTCGGCGAGCTGTTCCCGATGACGATGACCGTCCACCGGCAGAACCACCACATCGACAGCGACGTCGAGGTGACCCGCACCCGGATCAGGGCGCACGCCATCGCGGCCGAGAACGCGCTGCACGACCTCGGCGCCATCAGCATCGTCAACTCCGACTCGATGGGCATGGGCCGGGTCGCCGAGACGATCCGCAGGACCTGGCAGCTCGCGCACCTCCAGGCGCTGCGCGCGGGGGCCGGTCACCGACCGGACAACGCCCGGGTGCTGCGTTATCTGGCCAAGCTCACCCTGAACCCCGCCGTCGCCCACGGGATCGCGCACGAGGTCGGCACGCTCCAGCCGGGGCGCCTGGCCGACATCGTGCTGTGGAACCCGGCGTGGTTCGGCACCAAGCCCGAGCTCGTGATCAAAGCCGGTTTCGTGGCCTGGGGCGTGTCCGGCAGCGGCTCGGGCTCGACCCGGCTGACCCAGCCCCGGGTCTACCGCCCCTACTTCGGCGGGCTCGGCGACGCGCCGGCCCGCCTGTCGCGGATCTTCGTCGCCCACGAGGCGCTGGACTCCGCGGACGCCCGTGACGCGCTGCCCGCGGGCCTGCGCTACGCGGCAATCCGCCGCTCACGCGGCCTTACCAGGGCCGACATGTGCCGCAACACGGCGACCCCGCGGGTCGAGGTGTCCCGGGAGCCCGGTCCCGTCCTGGTGGACGGGAGCGAGGTCCACGTGGACCCGGCCACCGAGGTGCCACTGTCCCGACTGCATCACTTCGCCTAGTCCCCCTGGTGATACGCAATTGAGTACGAGCAAGGCCCGCGGCGCGGGCATCGCGTCCTTCGTCGGCACCTCCATCGAGTGGTACGACTTCTACATCTACGGAACCGCCTCGGCGCTGGTGTTCGGCAAGCTGTTCTTCCCCGAGGCCAGCCCCACCGCGGGTGTGATGGCGTCCTTCGCCACGTTCTGGGTCGGGTTCCTGGCCCGTCCGCTCGGCGGTGTGGTCTTCGGCCACCTCGGCGACCGGATCGGCCGCAAGGGCACGCTCATCACCACGCTGCTCCTCATGGGCGGCGCGACGACCCTGGTGGGCGTGCTGCCCACGTACGCGTCCGTCGGCATGGCCGCGCCCGCGCTGCTGGCCGTGCTGCGCCTGGTGCAGGGCATCGCGGTGGGCGGCGAGTGGGGCGGCGCGGTGCTGATCGCCGCCGAGCACGCCGGGCCCAAGCGCATCTTCTACGCGGCGTTCGCCCAGCAGGGCTCGCCCGCGGGCTCGATCCTGGCCACCGGCATGTTCGCCCTGGTCAACCTGCTGCCGGACGACGCGTTCCTGTCGTACGGCTGGCGCATCCCGTTCCTCGCCTCCGCCGTCCTGCTCGTGATCGGGCTCGTCATCCGGCTGAGGGTCGAGGAGTCGCCGGAGTTCGTGCGGATGCGCGAGCAGCGTGAGGTCGCCAAGCTCCCCGTCGCCGAGGTCCTGCGCACGGCGTGGCCGCTGGTGCTGCTCGGCATCGGCGCGAGCGGCGTCGGCATCGCGTCGGCCTACTTCACCAACACCTTCATCCTGTCGTGGGCCACCACCGACCTCGGCATCACGAAGGGCACGATGCTGAACGTGCTGCTCGTCGTGTCGGTCGTGCAGTTCGTCACGCAGCCCGTGGGCGCGGTGCTCGGCCAGCGCTGGGGAGCCGCGAAGTACATGCTGGCGGCGTTCACCGTGCTGATCGTCATGACGCCGGTGACGTTCCTGCTCGTCGGCACCGGTTCCGCGCCGCTCGCCACGCTGGGCCTCGCCCTGAGCATCGTGTTCGGCGGCGGGTCGTACGCGGCGCTGGCGGGCTTCCTCGCCGAGGTGTTCCCCGCCAGGGTGCGCTACACCGGCATCTCGCTGTCCTACCAGCTGTGCGGCGCGCTGATCGGCGGCACCACCCCGCTCATCGCGCAGGCGCTGCTGACCTGGTCGGGAACGATCTGGCTCGTCGTGGCGCAGTACATCGTGATCATCCTGCTGACGATGGCGTGCGTCGCCGGTCTCCGGCACCGCTCCGCCGTCGCGGCGGAGGCCCGGCCCGTCGCCACGGCCGCCTGAGCACCCTCGAAGGGAAGCACCATGCGTCTGGACGTCCTGTTCGTCAACGGCCGGTTCACCACCCTGGACCCCGACCGGCCCTTCGCGACCCGGCTCGGCGTGTTCGCCGGCCGGATCGCCGGGCTGGACGAGGACCTGGACGGGCTCACCGCCGAGGTCGTCGTCGACCTCGGCGGGGCGCCGGTGGTGCCGGGGTTCAACGACGCCCACCACCACCTGAGCATGCGGGGCCAGCGGCTGCGCGAGCTGAACCTGCGCGACGGCCAGGTGCGGACGCTCGACGAGCTGTACGCGAAGGTCGCCGAGCGCGCCGCGGGCCTGCCGCGGGACGCGTGGGTCAAGGGAGCGGGCTACGACCAGAACAAGCTGGGCGGGCTACACCCGAGCCGCGAGGCGCTCGACCGGGCGGCCGGCGGCCGTCCCGTCTGGCTCCAGCACGTCTCCGGCCACATGGGCGTCGCGAACACGGCGGCCTTCGCCCGCATGGGCTTCGAACGCGTCGAGGACGTGCCGGACGTCGCCGGCGGCACGGTCGGGCGGGACGCCGACGGGCGGCCCGACGGACTGCTGGCCGAGCAGGCCCAGGGCCTGGCCGACGCCGTGCTGCGCCCGGTGCCGTTCGAGGACTTCGTCGAGGGCATCGCGCTGGCCGGCCGGGTGGCGGCGAGTGAGGGCCTGACCAGCTTCACCGAGCCGGGCATCGGGCGCGGGCTGGCCGGCAACGGCCCCTGGGACCTCGCGGCGTTCCAGGAGGCGGTGCGGCGGGGCGTGCTGCCGCAGCGGGCCACGCTGATGCCCGGCTCGCCCAACCTCCACGACATCGGTGAGGGCTGGTTCGGGCTCGACCTCGGGTTCCGCACCGGCATCGGCGACGAACGGCTGCGGATCGGGCCGGTCAAGCTGTTCTCGGACGGCTCGCTCATCGGCCGCACCGCCGCCATGTGCTGCGACTACGAGGGGGAGCCGGGCAACCGGGGACTGCTGCAGCAGGACGCCGAGGCGCTGCGCGCCTTCATCCTGCGGGCGCACGCGGCGGGCTGGCAGATCGCCACCCACGCCATCGGCGACCACGCGGTCGACGTGGTCCTCGACGCGTACGAGGAGGCGCAGGCGCGCGATCCCCGGGCCGACGCTCGCCACCGCATCGAGCACTGCGCGGTGACCAGCGACGCCCAGGTGGCCCGGATCGCGAGGCTCGGCGTGATCCCGGTGCCCCAGGGCCGGTTCGTCTCCGAGCTCGGCGACGGGATGCTCGCCGCCCTCGGCCCCGAGCGGTCGCTCGGCTGCTACCGCCAGAGGTCGTTCCTGGAGGCCGGCATTGTGATCCCGGGCAGCTCCGACTGCCCGGTGGCCGACGGCGCCCCGCTGCTCGGCATCCACGACCTGGTCAACCGCCGTACGGCGAGCGGCGTGCCGTTCACCCCGGCCGAGGCCCTCACGGTGGAGCAGGCGCTGCGCGCCTACACGGTCGGCTCGGCGTACGCCGCGGGGGAGGAGCGGGACAAGGGCACGCTGTCGCGCGGCAAGCTCGCCGATTTCGTCGTCCTGAGCGACGACCTGTTCACGGTCGCCCCCGAGCGCATCAGGGACGTCGCCGTGCTCGCCACGGTCGTCGGCGGCGCCGTCGTCTTCGACGAGGCCGGCCTGTCCGCCTAATGGATGTACATTGTTACCATGGTAACAGTGCAACGGACGCAGACCGGCCTTCGCATCGAGCGCAACACGCTGAAGGTGCTCAAGGGCCTGGCCGAATACCTGGACATGTCCCTCGGCGACCTCGTGGAGGGAATCGTCCTGCACGCCTTCGAGGGCAAGGCGCCGTTCGGGCCGGAGACCCTCGCGAAGATCGGTCAGCTCAAGGAGGTCTACGGCCTGACGCTCACGGCCGCCGACGCCCACCGGCTGGAGGAGAGGTGAGCGCCGGGCCGCGGCGCCGCCTCGCCGGCAGGCTCAGGGTCGCGCTCCCGCCCGCCGAGGCGTTCCGGCTGTTCACCCCGTACGGCGAGCGGGACTGGGTGGAGGGATGGGAGCCGCGGTTCCCCGAGCGGGTCACGGACGACACGGAGCCCGGCACGGTCTTCCGGACCCATGCGGACGGCGCGGCCACCACGTGGATCGTCCTGCACCGCGAGCCCGGCCGGTCGGTCTCCTACGCCCGGCTGCGCGAGGGGGTCCACGCCGGCACCGTCGGCGTCACGCTCGCTGCGGCGGAGCGCGGGCACAGCGATGTGACGGTCACCTACGACCTCACCGCGCTGACCGCCGAGGCCGAGGCCGACCTGGCCGCCTTCGCCGCCGGCTATCCGGCGTTCCTGCGCTCCTGGGAGGGCGCCATCGCCGCTCACCTGGGCGAGGCGCCGTAGCTCAGTCCTCCGTACGGCGCAGGCGCTTGAGGTCGGAACGCTGTTTCTTGGCCGCCAGGCGCCGCTCGACCGAGCCCTTGGACGGCTTGGTGGGGCGGCGCCGCTTCGGCGGCGGCGCGATCGCGTCGCGCAGCAGGGCGGCGAGCCGTTCCCGCGCCGCCTCCCGGTTGCGCAGCTGCGAGCGGTGCTCCGAGGCCGTCACCGTGAGCACGCCGTCCACCAGGCGGGCGGCGAGCCGTTCGGCCGCACGGGCTTTCAGGGCGGCGCCGAGGGCGGTCGTGTGTGCGAGATCGAAGCTCAGCTCGACCCGGCTGTCGGTGGTGTTGACGCCCTGGCCGCCGGGGCCGGACGAGCGGGAGAAGCGCCAGGCGAGCTCCGCCTCGGGCACGACGACCGAGCCGCGCACGTGCAACGGGCCTTGCATGACGCTCCTTCCTCGAACCGCGGGGACCATCAACCTATCCGGGTGAATATCGCCACCGCTCTTCATTTATCACCGTAAACGCGGCGTGCGGTTGTCTCGGTCCATCGCGTCGTGCACAGTGACCCCCGGTATTCCGGCGAAGGGATGGCGGGAGCATGACCTCGATCGTGGGCGTCCACGGCATCGGCAAGTACCACTACTTCGAGGAGGCCGGCGGGTCGGCGGCCGGCGCGGCCGGTGCGATGCGCGCCAAGTGGAACGCCTACCTGCACGAGGGTCTCGCCGGCCGGGCCGCAGGCGCCGGCGACTACTTCGCCGAGATCGCCTACTACGCCCACCACCTGCACAGCGGGCCGCCGAAGCCGCCGCGGCAGATGGGGGCGCCGGCCAAGCTGGTCCTCGCCGACTGGGCGGCCCAGCTCGGCGGCCCGTTCCGCGACGTGGCGGGGGAGTCGCTCACCGGTCTCGCGCATCGGCTGGCCGAGTGGCTGCTGACGAGGATGGGCCCGCAGGCGGTGCGCTTCGCGCAGGACTTCTGCCCGGAGGTGGCCGCCTATCTGGGCGGCGGCGATCCGCGGGTGCGGGCGCGCGACGCGGTGGCCGAGGTCGTCCGCAGGCGGCGACCCCGGGTGGTCGTCGCCCACTCCCTCGGCAGCGTCGTGGCCTACGAGGCGCTGTGGGCGCATCCCGATCTCTCGGTCGACCTGTTCGTGACCCTGGGCAGCCCCCTCGGCATGCGCGACGTGGTCTTCGAGCGGCTCGCGCCGCTTCCGGTGCGGGGCAGGGGGGCACGCCCGCCGGGAGTGCGCCGCTGGGTCAACATCGCCGACAAGGACGACATCGCCGCCATCCCGGCCGTGCTGTCGTCGTGCTTCGACGGCGTCGACCGGGACGTCTCCTGCGACATCGACTGGCTCGACTTCCACACCGTGCGCAACTACCTGCGCTGCGCGAGCGCCGGGGAGTACCTCAAGCCCTATGTGACGTGAGTTCCGAACACCGTTTATGATCGTACGACCATGAAGACTGTGCTTTTCGACTACGGCAACGTCGTGTCGCTTCCCCAGGCCCCCGAAGACGTCGCACGGATGGCGGGAGGTGATCCGGGGTTCGAGGAGCGGTACTGGGAGGTGCGGCTCGACTTCGACCGGGGCTCGCTCGACCCGGCCGCGTACTGGTCCCACGTGTACGGCAGGCCGGTGGGCGGCCCGGAACTCGACCGCGTGGTCGCCCTCGACGTGGCGAGCTGGTCGCGGCCCAACGAGGAGACCGTGACGATCGTCGACGAGCTGGCCGGAGTCGGGGTGCCCATGGCGCTGCTGTCGAACATGCCGGTCTGCGTCGCCGAGGGCATCGACGCGCTGCCGTTCATGCGCCCGATCGGCCCGCGGTTCTACAGCGGCAGGATGGGCCTGGTGAAGCCCGAGCCGGAGATCTTCCACGAGACCGTGGCCTGGCTCGGGGTGGCCCCCGGCGACCTCGTCTTCGTGGACGACCGGCTGGAGAACGTCGCGGCGGCCGAGCAGGCGGGGCTCGCCGCCGTTCACTTCCGCGACGCCGCAGCCCTGCGGGAGGACCTCAAGGCGCTGCTGGGCTGAGCCCGCCGGCACCCCGACGATGAGCAGCCGGAGGCGCCGGTAGCGGAAGTGGAACGTCTGGCCCTTGGAGGACGACGGCAGGATGGTTTCCTCAAGCCCGGGCGGCCCGGCGCACGAACTGCTTTTGTGCATATCGCTGTCCCGGCAAGGTGCGGCGCTCAGGGGAGCGTGAACCTCCCGCGTCAGATGCCTGAACTCGCCGGAGGGCGGGGGTCGAGGGGCGGTGTGTCGAGCGGTCCGCCGGGGGCGGGGGGTTCGGGCGCGGCCGCGAGGACGTTCGTCCTGATCGTGACGAACGTGATGGCCGCCGCGACGGCCATCATGGCCGCGCCGGCCAGCATCGACGTGTGGAACCCCTCGGTGAACGCCGCGGGGGAGTCGTAGGCGTCCCCGGTCAACCCCACCAGCGGCGGGACGGCGGCGACGGCCAGGAGGCCGCCGGTCCTGGCCAGGGCGTTGTTGATCCCGCTGGCGACGCCCGCGTACCGCTCCTCCGCCGTGGCGAGCACGGTCGCGGTGAGCGGGGCGACGGCGGCGGACAGGCCGAGCCCGAACACGACCGCCGCGGGCATCACGTCGGCGAGATAGGACGAGCCCGGGGCGATGCGGCTCATGAGCAGCAACCCGGCCGCGCACAGGAGGATGCCTCCCGTCATGGGCAGGCGCGGGCCCACCCGCCTCGCCAGTTCGCCGGCCCGAGGCGACAGCAGCAGCATGAGGACCGTGACCGGGAGCATCGCCGACCCGGCGGCGATGGGGGAGAACCCGGCCGACACCTGGAGCTGGACGACCAGCAGGAAGAACACCAGGCCCATCGCCGCGTACATGACCAGCGTGACGACGTTGACCGCGGTGAACTCCCGCGAGGCGAAGACCCCCACGGGGACGAGGGACCGGGGGGAGCGCCGGACCTCCACCACCACGAAGCCGGCGGTCAGGACGAGCCCGGCGGCCAGCGGCACCAGGCCGTCGCCCGCGAGGATCAGGCCGTAGGTCAGCCCGGCCAGCGCCGGGGCGGCGAGGACGGTCCCGAGCACGTCGAACCGGCCGTGCGGCCCGGCGTCCCGGGTCTCGGGCACGTGCCGGGCGGCGACGCCGATCACGACGGCGGCCAGCGGCAGGTTGAGCAGGAACACCCACCGCCAGCCGGCCGCCTCCACGAGCCAGCCGCCGAGCAGCGGCCCGAGGGCGGCGGCCACACCGCCCAGCCCCGACCAGGCGCCGACGGCGCGGGGCCGGTCGTCCGGCACGTAGCTCGCCTGGATGATCGCCAGGGACCCGGGGATCAGCAGTGCCCCGCCGATGCCCTGGAGCGCACGGGCGAGCACGAGCACGGGCGTGTTCGGCGCGGCCCCGCAGAGGGCGGAGGCCAGGGCGAACCAGACGACCCCGGCGACGAAGACCTTCCGCCTGCCGAGCCGGTCGCCGAGCGACCCGCCCAGCAGGATCAGCGCGGCCATGGTGAGCGTGTAGGCGTTCACGGTCCACTGGAGGCCGGACATCCCGGTGCGCAGGTCGCGCCCGAGAGCGGGAAGGGCCACGTTGACCACGGTGCCGTCGAGCGTCGCCATGCCCGACCCGAGGACGGTGGTCAGCAGTACCCACCGGCCCGGCACCGAGCGAAGCCGGATATGTCCGGATGTCATGGACGCCATCATGCGCCACGCCGGGAGTGGACGGGTACGCCGATTACACAATTACGATCGCTCACAGCGAACTGACGCAAAACTGGGAACAGGGACGGACTCCTGATAGTTGAGCCGACATAACTCAACCCATTGGAGTGCTGATGTCCCAGATCCTTCCCGTCCTCCCGCTCGACGACGAGGTCGTCCTGCCCGGCATGGTCGTGCCCCTCGATCTGTCGGACTCCGAGGTCCGCGCGGCCATCGACGCCGCCCGCGCCAGTGGCGAGAGCACGGTCCTGCTGGTGCCCCGCATAGACGGCCGCTACGGCCCGGTGGGAGTGAGCGCGGTCGTGGAACAGGTCGGCCGGCTGCCGGGCGGGGAGCCCGCCGCCGTCGTCCGCGGCGTCGACCGCATGCGGGTCGGCACCGGCACCACCGGCCCAGGCGCGGCGCTGTGGGTCGAGGCGACGGTGCTGGAGCCGGTCGCCGGTGGGCCGAGGGCCGAGGAGCTCGCCAAGGAATACAAGGCCCTGACCACCACGATCCTGCAGAAGCGGGGCGCGTGGCAGGTCGTCGACGCGGTCAACCAGATCAAGGACCCCGCGGTCCTCGCCGACAGCTCCGGGTACGCGCCCTGGCTGACCATCCAGCAGAAGCTGCTGCTGCTGGAGATCACCGACCCGGCCGAGCGACTCGACAAGCTCGTCGGGTGGGCCCGCGACCACCTCGCGGAGGTGGACGTCGCCGAGACCATCCGCAAGGACGTCCAGGAGGGCATGGAGAAGCAGCAGCGCGAGTTCCTGCTGCGCCAGCAGCTCGCGGCCGTGCGCAAGGAGCTGTCCGAGCTCAACGGCGACCCCTCCGACGAGGAGGAGGACTACCGCGCCCGCATCGAGGCCGCCGACCTGCCGGAGAAGGTCAGGGAGGCCGCGCTCAAGGAGGTCGGCAAGCTGGAGCGGGCCTCCGACCAGTCGCCGGAGGGCGGCTGGATCCGCACCTGGCTCGACACCGTGCTCGACATCCCGTGGAACGCCCACACCACCGACGAGTACGACATCGCCGGGGCCCGCGCGGTGCTCGACGCCGACCACACCGGGCTGGACGACGTGAAGGACCGCATCGTGGAGTACCTCGCGGTGCGCAAGCGCAGGGCCGACATGGGCCTCGGCGTGGTCGGCGGGCGCCGCAGCGGCGCCGTCCTCGCGCTGGCCGGGCCTCCCGGAGTCGGCAAGACCTCGCTCGGCGAGTCGGTCGCCCGCGCCATGGGCCGTAAGTTCGTCCGCGTCGCCCTCGGCGGCGTCCGCGACGAGGCGGAAATCCGCGGCCACCGGCGCACGTACGTGGGGGCGCTGCCCGGCCGCATCGTCCGGGCGATCCGCGAGGCGGGCTCGATGAACCCGGTGGTGCTGCTCGACGAGATCGACAAGGTCGGCGCGGACTACCGGGGCGACCCGACGGCGGCGCTGCTCGAGGTGCTCGACCCGGCGCAGAACCACACGTTCCGCGACCACTACCTGGAGGTCGAGCTCGACCTCAGCGATGTGCTGTTCCTCGCCACGGCCAACGTGCTGGAGCAGGTGCCCGGGCCGCTGCTGGACCGCATGGAGATCGTCACGCTCGACGGCTACACGGAGGACGAGAAGGTCGCCATCGCCCGCGACCACCTGCTCCCGCGCAACCTTGAGAAGGCCGGCCTCACCGCCGACGACGTGACGGTGGAGGAGGCGGCGCTGCGCCGCCTGGCGGGCGAGTACACCCGCGAGGCGGGCGTCCGCTCGCTGGAGCGCTCGATCGCCCGGGTCCTGCGCAAGGTGACGGCGAAGGTCGCCCTCGGAGAGGCCGGGCTGCCGGTGACGGTCACGGCCGACGACCTGGTCTCCTACCTGGGCCGGCCGCGCCACGTGCCCGAGTCGTCCCTGCCCGAGGCCCGCCAGCGTACGGCGGTGCCGGGTGTGGCGACCGGCCTCGCGGTGACCGGCGCGGGCGGCGACGTCCTCTACGTCGAGGCGTCGCTGGCCGACCCGGAGACCGGGGCGACCGGCGTGACCTTGACTGGTCAGCTCGGCGACGTGATGAAGGAGTCGGCGCAGATCGCGCTGTCCTACCTGCGGTCGCGGGGCGCGGAGCTGGAGCTGCCGGTCGGGTCGCTCAAGGACAGGTCGGTGCACATCCACGTGCCCGCGGGCGCGGTGCCGAAGGACGGCCCGTCGGCCGGCGTCACGATGACCACCGCCCTGGCCTCGCTGCTGTCGGGCCGGCCGGTCCGCTCCGACGTGGCGATGACCGGCGAGGTGTCCCTGACCGGGCGCGTGCTGCCGATCGGCGGGGTCAAGCAGAAGCTGCTGGCCGCTCACCGCGCGGGGATCACGACGGTGCTCATCCCGGCGCGCAACGAGCCCGACCTGGACGACGTCCCGGCCGAGGTGCTGGCCGACCTCACCGTCCACGCGGTGAGCGACGTCCGCGAGGCGCTCGCCCTGGCCCTCACCCCGGCGACGGTCGCTCAGCAGGCTGCCGCCTGATCATCCCCGCACAACGGCCCGTGTCTCCGTCCGGAGGCGCGGGCCGTTGTGATTAAGGACACATTCCCGATTTGGAATAAGGGATAGCTCGCGCCTGTTTGAGCCGGTCGTGAGCGTATCGAACGTGGTGAGCCCGCCCGAGCGAGGGTGTCGCGTGGCCTGAAGCCCGTCCTCCCCACTCCTCCCCCGAAGGCATCAACGATGACGCTCTCCCCGCTGCCCGATCTGATCCTGCGCCGGATCACGTCTTCGAAGGACAGCAAGTGATCACGGTTTCCGGCCTGCGCAAGGCCTATGGCGACGTCGTCGCGCTCGACGGCGTCGACCTCCACGTCGGCAAGGGCGAGGTCTTCGGCGTGCTCGGGCGCAGCGGTGCCGGCAAGAGCACCCTGCTGCGCTGCGTCAACCTGCTCGAACGCCCCGACGAGGGCGTGGTGACCGTCGACGGGCGCGAGCTGACCGATCTCGGCGCGACCGACCTGCGCCGCGCCCGCCAGCGGATCGGCATGATCCATCAGCACTTCGCGCTGCTGTCGTCGCGCACGGTGGCGGGCAACGTGGCCTTCCCGCTGGAGGTCATGGGCGTCGGCCGGGCCGCCCGGGCCCGGCGCGTCGCGGAGATGCTCGACCTCGTGGGGCTCGCCGACCGGGCCGGGGCCTATCCCGCGCAGTTGTCCGGAGGCCAGAAGCAGCGCGTCGGCATCGCCAGGGCGCTCGCGGCCGAGCCGTCGGTGCTGCTGTCGGACGAGGCCACCTCAGCGCTCGATCCCGCCACGACCCAGTCGATCCTGGCCCTGCTCCGGCGGCTCAACCGGGAGCTGGGGCTGACCATCCTGCTCATCACCCACGAGATGGACGTCATCAAGGCCGTCTGCGACTCGGCGGCGATCATGAGCGACGGCCGGATCGCCGAGGCGGGGCGCATCCCCGACCTGCTCGCCACGCCCGGGTCGCGCCTGGCGGCCGAGCTGTTCCCGCTGCCGCCCGCCGAGCCCGGCACCGTGACGGTCGCCCTCGCCGCGGACCAGGCACTGCTGTCCCGGCTCGCGCGTGCGCACGACGTGGACGTCGCCATCGCCGCGGGCGCGGTCGAGCAGGTCGCCGGGGTCCCGGCGGGCCGGTTGCGGCTGCGGATCACCGGAACCGGTACGGCGGCCGCCCTCGCCGACCTGCGCGAGCGCGGCCTGCTGGTGGAGGAGGACGCATGACCTGGTCGGAGATGAGCCCGCTGTTGTGGGAGGCCACCGGGCAGACCGCCGTGATGGTGGGCTGGTCCACGCTGTTCACGGTGCTCTTCGGTCTGCCGCTCGGCGTCTGCCTCGCCGGCACGGACCGGGGCGGGCTGTTCCCCGCGCCCGCCGTGCGGCGCGTGCTCGGCCTGGTCGTCAACGTGGGGCGGTCGGTGCCCTTCATCGTCCTCATGATCGCGGTCATTCCGGTGACCCGCGTGCTCACCGGCACCACGATCGGGACCGCCGCCGCGGTGGTCCCCCTCACGATCGGCGCGGTGCCCTTCTTCGCCCGGCTGGTCGAGACCGCGCTGCGCGAGGTGGGCCGCGACGTCGTGCAGGCGGCCGAGGCGATGGGGGCGGGCCGCGTGACGATCGTGACCCGCGTCCTGCTGGCCGAGGCGCTGCCCGGCCTGGTCGCCGGGCTCACCGTCACCGTGGTCACCCTCATCTCCTACTCGGCGATGGCCGGGGTGATCGGCGGCGGCGGACTCGGCGACCTCGCCGTCCGCTACGGATACCAGCGGTTCGAGACCACGCTCATGGTCGTCACCGTGGTCGTCCTGGTCGTCGTGGTGCAGCTCGCGCAGACCCTCGGCGACGCCGTCGCCCGCCGGCTTTCCCACCGTTAACGAACACAAGGAGTTCTGTCCCATGCGTAGAACGCTCGGCCTCGTCATCGCCGCCGTGGTCGCGCTCGTGTTGTCCGCCTGCGGGTCGTCGTCCTCGGACACCGCGACCGCCTCCGGCACGGCGGCGGCGGACGCCCCGCTCAAGATCGGCGTGAGCCCGGTGCCGCACGCGCAGATCATGAAGTACGTGGCCGACAACCTGGCCGCCGCCAAGGGGCTGAAGCTGGAGATCGTCGAGTTCAGCGACTACGTCCAGCCCAACCTGCAGCTCCAGGACGGCCAGCTGGACGCCAACTACTTCCAGCACAAGCCGTACCTGGACGACTTCAACGCATCCAAGGGCACGAAGCTGAGCTTCGTCGCCCCGGTGCACCTGGAGCCGCTCGGCCTGTACTCGAGGAAGGTCAAGGACATCGCCGCGCTGCCGCAGGGCGGCACGGTCGCGGTGCCCAACGACGCCACCAACCTCGGCCGGGCGCTCAAGCTGCTGGCCGACAACGGCGTGGTCACGCTCAAGGACGGCGTGGGAACCGCCGCGACCGAGCGCGACGTGACCGGCAACCCGAAGAACCTGACCTTCCGCCCGCTGGAGGCCGCGCAGCTCCCGCGCTCGCTCGACGACGTGGACGCCGCCGTGATCAACGGCAACTACGCGCTGGAGGCGAGCCTCAACCCGTCGTCCGACGCGCTGGTGCTGGAGAAGGCCGAGGGCAACCCGTACGCCAACGGCCTGGTGGTCGCGCAGGGGCACGAGAGCGACCCGCGGGTGAAGACGCTGGTCGGGCTGCTGACCGGCCCCGAAGTGAAGAAGTACATCGAAGACACGTTCAAGGGCTCGGTCATCCCCGCCTCCTGACGCGCCTCCTGACGCACATATATGGACGAATCATCCGGTCGCTTGACCGGATGATTCGTTCGTGCTTTGGTGGCCCCATGTTGTACGGCACCCCGGCGCTGGAGGCCGCGGACGAGAAGGTGCTCGCCGAGATCGAGGAGATGCGGCGCGACCTGAAATACCGGCTGGCCGAGGCGCACCGCTGGGACGGCCTGCTGCGGCGCCAGCTGCAGGCCCGGGCCATCCAGGGGTCGAACTCCATCGAGGGCTACCACGCCAGCGTGGAGGACATCGAGTCGATCATGTCCGGGGAGGATCCCCTGGAGACGTCGGCCGCCGTGGCCAGGGAGATCGCCGGCTACCGGCAGGCGCTCACCTACATCGGCACCCTCTCGCGGGCGTGGGCCTTCCGCTACGACGTGGGCCTGCTGCACGGGCTCAACTTCATGATGATCGGCCACCATGCGAACAAGACGCCGGGCACGGTGCGGCCCGGCGCGATCTACGTCCGCAACTCCGCCACGGGCGAGGTGGTCTACGAGGGCCCGGACCACGAGCACGTTCCCGGCCTGCTGGCGGAACTGGCCGAGTGGCTCAACGAGGGTGACCTGGACGCCCCCAGCTATCTCCGCGCCGCCATGGCCCACCTCAACCTCGTCAAGATCCATCCGTGGCGGGACGGCAACGGGCGCATGTCGCGGGCGCTGCAGACGCTCGTGCTCGGCCGCGACCAGATCATCACGCCGGAGTTCTCCTCGATCGAGGAGTGGCTGGGCGAGGGCGGCACCACCTACGACTACTACGGCGTGCTGGGCGAGGTGGGACGCCGCCGGTGGAGCCCGCACGGGGACACCCTCTCGTGGGTGCGGTTCGTCCTGCGCTGCCACCACATGCAGGCGCAGCGGGTGGGGCGCCGGCTCGCGGAGGCCGGCGAGGTGTGGGTCCTGCTGGAGGAGCGGACCGGAGAGCAGGGCCTGCACCCGCGCACGGTCTCGGCGCTCTACCAGGTGTTCGTCTCCCGGCGGCTGCGGCGGGGCATGTACCAGGCCGACGAGGGGCTGAGCCAGGGACAGGCCGCCCGCGACCTGCGCGAGCTCGCGGCCACCGGATGGCTCCAGCCGTACGGCGAGACGAAGGGCCGCTTCTACGCGCCGGGGCCGAAGATGACGGAGATCAAGGTCGCGTTCGCCGAGCGGGCCGCGCCGGTGCGCGACCCCTATCGGACGCTGGAGGGCTGATCGGGCGCATCGGGAATTCGCGCCTACCGCACGAAAAGCAAACCGAGTAACGTTCGGTTATGCATCCTGGCGCGATCGCGGCGGTGACGCCGGACAAGCCTGCGGTGATCATGGCGGGCTCCGGCCGCGTGATCACCTTCCGCGAACTCGACGAGGAATCCAACCGGCTGGCCCACCTGCTGCGGGCCGCCGGCCTGAAGCCCGGCGATCACATCGCCTTCATGCTGGAGAACCATCCCCTCTTTCTCGTGATCGCCTGGGCCGCGCACCGCTCCGGGCTCTACTACACCGCGATCAGCTCCCGTCTCCAGCCGGACGAGCTGGCGTACATCGTGGACAACTGCGGCGCGCGGGTCTTCATCTCCTCGGCGAAGCTCGCCGGCGTCGCGAGCGCCGTCACCGAGGCCACGCCCGGGGTCGAGCTGCGGCTCATGGCCGACGGCGTCGCCCCGGGCTTCGCCTCGTACGAGGAGGCCGTGGCGGGGCAGCCGGCGACGCCGCTCGACGACGAGTGCCAGGGCGCCGACATGCTCTACTCCTCGGGCACCACGGGACGTCCCAAGGGCGTGAAGCCACCGCTCAGCCGGGCGCCGCTGGAGGCCTCCGGAGCCCTGGTGCGGCTCATCCAGTCGCTGTTCGCGCCCTCGGCCGACAGCGTGTACCTGTCGCCCGCGCCGCTCTATCACGCCGCTCCGCTGCGTTACAGCATGTCCTTCCAGCGTCTCGGCGCGACCGTCGTGGTGATGGAGAGGTTCGACCCCGAGGAGGCGCTGGCGCTCGTCGAGCGCCACGGGGTCACCCACGCGCAGTGGGTCCCCACGATGTTCGTCAAGATGCTCAAACTGCCCGAGGAGGTGCGGCGGCGCTACGACCTGTCGTCGCTGCGCTGCGCCATCCACGCCTCCGCACCCTGCCCGGTCGAGGTCAAGGAGCGGATGATGGCGTGGTGGGGGCCGATCATCCACGAGTACTACGCCGGCACGGAGGGAAACTGCTTCCTCTACGCGGGCCCGGAGGACTGGCTCGCCCACAAGGGCACGGTGGGCAGGCCGTTGCTGGGGGTGGCCCACGTCTGCGACGAGGACGGCGACGAGCTGCCGCCCGGCGGGCACGGCACGGTCTACTTCTCCGACGGGCCGAAGTTCGAGTATCACGGCGACCCCGCGAAGACCGCGTCGGTCCAGGACCCCAAGGGCCGCGGCTGGACCACGCTGGGGGACATCGGCTACCTGGACGAGGACGGGTTCCTCTACCTCACCGACCGGCGCTCTTACATGATCATCTCGGGCGGGGTGAACATCTACCCGCAGGAGGCCGAGAACGTGCTGGCGATGCATCCGAAGGTGGCCGACGTGGCCGTCTTCGGGGTGCCGGACGCCGAGATGGGCGAGCAGGTCAAGGCCGTCGTGCAGCCGGCCGACCCGGCCGGCGCCGGTCCCGCGCTGGAGGCCGAGCTGATCGCCTACTGCCGGGAACGCCTGGCCCACTACAAGTGCCCCAAGTCGGTGGACTTCCGCGACGAGCTGCCCCGCCACCCCACCGGCAAGCTGTACAAGCGCCTGCTCAGGGACGAGTACTGGCCTCGTACGAGCTGACATAAAGTACGCGTAGGGCGCTCGGGGATCCCCACCGCTGATCGCTTAGCGTGACCTTATCGCCGATGCGTCATCGTATTACCTGTACCGGCGGAGAGCCGGGATCACCGGCGAATCCATTGAGGGGGATGGCGATGAGCTCACCTGAGCACGTTCCCGGCAACGAGAACACCGAGGTACTCCCCGGTCACGGCTGGAGCCAGTTCGGCAGCACTCCGCCGCAGCACGGGCAGTACACCGGGGCGTACCAGTCGTACGGCGCCTATGGGAACAGTCCTTATGACACGGCGCAGTTTCCGCCGCCTCCGGCGCGGAAGGGCACGTTGACCGCTCGCCAGAAGGCGGGCGCGGGCCTCGCCCTCGTGGCCGTGGCGCTCGGCGGCGGGGTCACCGGGGCCCTCGTCGCGAACAGCGTGAACGGCGGGCAGACGGTGATCGCGAGCCCGGTGGTCAAGGGGGTGTCGAACTCCTCGGGCACCACGATCGCCGCCGTGGCCAAGGCGATCATGCCGTCGGTGGTGTCGATCGAGGTGAAGAGCGCCACGGCCGGCGGCGAGGGGTCCGGTGTCATCCTGTCGGCCGACGGTCTGATCCTGACGAACAACCACGTGGTGAGCATGGGCGGCGGGGGCGCGGGCACGGTCACCGTGAAGTTCAGCGACGGCAAGACCGCCAGCGCCGTCATCAAGGGCACCGACCCTCTCACCGACCTCGCGGTCATCCAGGCGCAGGGCGTGTCCGGCCTGACCCCCGCCTCCCTCGGCGACAGCGACAAGCTTCAGGTCGGCGACGCCGTCCTCGCGATCGGCAGCCCGCTCGGCCTGGAGGGGTCGGTCACCTCCGGCATCGTGAGCGCCCTCGACCGCACGCTGACCGAGGCCCCCGAAGAGCAGCAGCAGCCGCAGTTCCCCTGGGGGATGGGACAGCAGCAGCAGCCGCAGAGCCAGGGCACCACGATCGGCGGCATGATCCAGACCGACGCCGCGATCAACCCCGGCAACTCGGGCGGCGCGCTGGTCAACTCCTCCGGGCAGGTCGTCGGCGTCAACACGGCGATCGCCACCTCGGGCTCCAGTTCCGGCAACATCGGTGTCGGCTTCGCGATCCCCATCAACACCGCGAAGCTGGTCTCCGACCAGCTCATCCAGACGGGCAAGGCGACCCACGCGTTCCTCGGCGTGAGCGTGGCCGACGCGGTCGGCGGCGCGTCCGGCGCGGTGGTCAGCTCGATCACGGCCGGCAGCCCGGCGGAGAAGGCCGGCCTCAAGGAGGGCGACCTGATCACCAAGATCAACGACAAGCCGGTGGACAGCGCGGAGGCGGTGCTCGGCACCATCCGCAGCTCCCGCCCCGGCGACAGGGTGACCGTCACCTTCACCCGCGACGGCAAGGAGACCACCATCACCGCCACGCTCGCGGAGAAGTCTCCCACGAGCTGACGGTCCACGATCGTCGCCGGCGGGCCTCCGGGGGGACGGCCCGCCGGCGATCGGCGTTTCGGGCGCGGCGTTCAGATGCGGCGTTCAGGTGGCGCGGCGGGTGAGCGCCTCGGACTCCCACAGATCGCGGTAGTAACCGGGGACGGCGACGAGGTCGGCGTGCGTGCCGCGCTGGGTGACCCTGCCGCCCTCCAGGACGACGATCTCGTCGACCTGTTCCAGGCCGCGCAGCCGGTGGGTGACCAGCAGCGTCGTGCGGCCCCTGGTGGCGTCCAGCAGGTCGGCCATCAGCAGGCCGGCCGTCTCCTCGTCCAGGGCCTCGGCCGGCTCGTCGAGCAGCAGCACCGGCGGGTCGTACAGCAGGGCCCGGGCCAGCGCCAGCCGCTGGAGCTGGCCGCCCGACACCGTCCGGCCGTCCTCGCCGAGCACGGTGTCCCAGCCGGTGCGCTCGGTCCACGCGTCCAGTCGCGCCCGCCGTACGGCCGCCTCGATGTCCTCGGCGGACGCCTGCGGCCCGGCCAGGCGCAGGTTGTCCCTGACCGTGGCCTGGAAGACGTACGGGTCCTGGGTGAGGCCCGTGATGAGCGCCCGCACGTCGTCGGAGGACAGGCGCCGCACGTCGGCGCCGTTCAGCCGGACCGCGCCGGACTCGAGTTCCACGGTCCGCATCAGCGCCGACAGCAGCGTGCTCTTCCCGGCGCCGCTCGGGCCCACCACCGCGACCCGCCTGCCCGGCGTCAGCGTCAGGCTCACGCCGTTCAGCGCGGGCTCGCGCCCGCCGTGGCGCACCACGAGGTCCTCCACCTCCACCGTCAGCGGCGGTCGGGGCGCGGGCGCCGGGTCCGCGGGCTCGCGTACCGCCGGGGGAGTGGCGGCGGTCTCCCTGAGCCTGCGCAGCGCCGCGAGCACCCCCGCGAACCGTTCGCCCGCGGCCGCCAGCGGCAGCACGGGCTCGAAGGAGACCAGCGAGGTCAGGGCGGTCACGGCCGTCGCGACCCGGCCGAGACCGGCGGACTGTGCCGTCAGGACCACCGCCACGACGGTCAGCCCCTGCGTCAGCATGCCGACGCCGAGCGCGGCGGCGTTGATCCGGGCCTGCCCGCGCTCCAGCAGGGACAGCCGCCCGTCGGCGTCCATGGCCGCCGACAGCGCCCTGTCGCGCGCGCCGTACGCCGCGAGGTCGGCCGCGCCGTGGACCAGATCGGCCACCCGGGCGGCCAGATCGGCGCGGGCCGGGGCGATCCGCGCCGACCAGCGCCGCGCGGCGGCGGCCGTGCCCGCGGGAAGCAGCACCCCGGCGACGAGCAGGCCGGCGGCGAGCACGAACGCGGCGGCGGGCAGCAGGAAGCCCGCGATGACGACGGCGGCGACGCCGGTGACGAGGGCGGCCGCGGCCGGCAGCAGGCAGCGGACGAGCAGGTCCTGCACGGCGTCGGTGTCGTCCACCATCCGGCTGAGCAGGTCGGCTCCCCGCTGCGGCAGCGGCCCGGCCGGGATCAGCGCGCGGTAGAGCCGCTCGCGGGTGCCCGCCTGGGCGCGCAGCGCGACGTCGTGCCCGGCCAGGCGCTCGCCGTACCGGAACACGCCGCGGGTGGTGGCGAACGCCCGCACCGCCACGATCGCGACCGACAGCGCGGCCAGCGGCGGCTGCTCGGCGGCCCGGGTGATCAGCCAGGCGGCCGACGCGATGAGCGCGACCCCGGCGAGGTCGGCCGCCGCCCCGGCGAGCGCGGCGAGCACGAGCCGCCGGCCCATCCCGGCGATCACGGACAGGGGTGCGGCCGCTGCGGCCGTCCCCGTGGTCGTCCCAGTGATCGTCTTCGCGTGGCTCATCGGGTCTCCCCGCCTCGCGCCGTAGCCGCGGGGACGAGGGCGCCGCCGTCGAGGCGGACGACCCGGTCGGCCAGGTCGATCATCGCCGGGCGGTGCGCCACGATGATCGCCGTACGGCCTTCGGCCAGCCTGCGCGTTGCCGCCACGATCGTCGCCTCGCTCCTGCCGTCGAGCCGTGCCGTGGGCTCGTCCAGCAGCAGCACCTGGGCGGCGGGGCGGCAGAAGGCCCTGGCCAGGGCGACCCGCTGACGCTGGCCCGCCGACAGGTTCGCGCCGCGCTCGCCCAGCGGGGTGTCGTATCCCTGGGGCAGTGCGCCGGCGAACTCCGCCACCTGTGCGGCCTCGGCGGCGGCGCGGATCTCCTCCGGTGTGGCCGCCGAGCCGAGCGCGATGTTGTCGGCCACCGAGGTCGCGAACAGGTGCGGGCGCTGCGGCACGAAGGCGAGCCGCCGCCGCCACTCGTCGAGGTCGAGCTCGGCCAGAGCGGCCCCGTCCGCCAGCACCCGCCCCTCCGACGGGGTCACGAACCCGAGCAGCAGATGCAGCAACGTGCTTTTTCCCGCGCCGCTCGGGCCGACGATCGCCACCCGCTCGCCCGGCTCGATGACCAGCGAGACGCGGTCGAGCGCGGCCTCCTCCCGGCCCGGGTAGCGCACGGTGACGTTCTCCAGCCGGATCCGCGGCGGCCCGCCGGCCGGAGCGGGCCGGGCGGCCCGGCCGCGCTCCCGGGGCTCCCGGCCGCGCTCCCGGGGCTCCCGCCCGGGCCCCTGGGGCTCCCGCGCGGGCGTGATGACCGCGAAGGCCTCGTCGGCCGCGGCGACGCCCTCCATCGCCGCGTGGAAGCGGGTGCCCATCGCGCGCAGCGGCAGGTACGCCTCCGGGGCCAGCAGCAGCACGAGCAGCGCCGTGCCCAGATCGAGCGAGCCCGACAGCAGCCGCAGCCCCACGGGCACGGCCACCAGCGCAAGCGACAGCGACGCCACGAGTTCGAGCACCAGCGACGACAGGAAGGCCACCCGCAGCGTGCGCATGGTCGCGGTGCGATGAGCCTCGGCCACCTCGCGGATCACCGACGCCTGGTAGCGGGCTCTGCCGAAGGCCCGCAGCGTCGGCAGGCCGCGCACGACGTCGAGGAAGTGCCCGCCGAGGCGGGCCAGCGCGCGCCACTGCCGCTCGGTCACCGCCTTGGTGGTCCACCCGACCAGCGCCCCGAAGATCGGAATCAGCGGCAGCGTGAGCACCACGATCACGGCGGTGGGCAGGTCGGCCACGAAGAGCCGGACCACGACCGCGAGCGGCACGACCCCGGCCACGGCGACCGACGGCAGATAACCGGTCAGATAGGGATCGAGCGCGTCGAGCCCCCGGCCCGCGAGCGTCACCATCTCACCCGACCGGTACGCCGGCCCGAGATCCTCGGCCCGCCCGAGGAGCAGCCGCCGCAGGGCCGACTTCAGCGCGGTGGCCGCGCGACCGGCGAGCACTCCCTGCGCCCAGCCGAGCAGTCCGCGCGAGGCGACGACGAGCGCCAGCGGCAACAGCGCGGCGACCGCGAAGCGGCCGGAAAGCACCCCGGCCAGCAGCTCCGCCTGCACGAGCACGAGCAGCCCGGCCACCACCGCCGCCGCCAGGCAGCAGGCGAGATGGATGCGGACGCTCCGCTCCGCGCGGGCCAGCCGGAGGAGATCCTTGTGCAACGGTCCCCAATCAGAAGAACGTCGGCAGCGCGCCCCTGGAGAAGGTGCGCCACACCCATACTTGCGCGCCCACGAGGATCGGGGCGATCGGGACCACCATGACACTGAGCACAGTCAGTGTCCGATCCGGGGCGGCGTTGCCGAGCATGTGGGCGGCCGCGGCCGCCATGACCAGGACCGCGGGCGCGGCGGCGGCGCAGGCCGACAGCAGCAGCGCGCGCCCGCTCCCGCGCGCGCCGTCCCGCAGGCGCCAGGCCGCGAAGGTGCGGCCGTGCCAGGCGAGCAGCGCGAGCAGCGCCACACCTCCCGCCACCGCCGGTACGCCGAGGGGCGAGGCGGGCAGGCCGCGCGCGACGGCCACCAGGATCGCGCCCCAGGCGAGCGCCAGCCCCGCAGAGCCCGCCCACAGCGCGCCGTCCCACGCCAGCCGCCAGGCGGCGCCGCCGGCCCTGCGGCGGAACCACAGCCCCGCGTCGCGCACGATCCAGGCCAGCAGCAGGGCGACGACGAGGGGATACAGGCGGCTCAGCGCCACGCCCTCCAGCACCGGGAACGCGCCGAACAGCACCCCGGCGAGCGCGACCAGCCACACCTCGTTGGCGAGCACGAACGGCGCCATCGCGCCGACGAGACGGTCCCGGGCGGCGGGGGAGCGGCCCAGCACGGGCAGCAGCACGCCGAGCCCGATGTCGAAGCCCTCCAGGGCGAAGTAGCCGGCCAGCAGAACGGCGAACGTCAGGAACCAGAAGATGTCCACGGCAAGCGTCCTCTACAGCGAGTGGGCGGGGACGGGCTCCGCGGCGACGGGAAGGTCCGCGGCTCCGAGGGCGACCTGTCCCGGGCCGTGCCGTACGGCACGGGCGATGAGGACGTAGTCGACGACGGCGAGCAGCCCGAGCACGCCCGCGAACCCCACGAAGGAGGCGGTGATGTCCGCCCGGGTCAGCCCGGGGGTGAGGGCGTCGGCCACCGAGAGCTTGCCGTACACGAGCCAGGGCTGGCGGCCGACCTCGCGGACGATCCAGCCGGCGATCGCCGCGACGAACGGCAGCGGGGTCATGATCATGAGGAGCGGATGCAGCCAGCGCCAGCGGGCCAGCAGGTCGCGGACGAGCAGGGGCGTCAGCACGAACATCACGGCGAACTGGACGAGCTGCCCGATAAAGATCATCAGCCCGAGCGCGGTGCCGGGGATCGCTCCGTGGAACTTGTCGGGCTGAACGTCGCCGACCGGCCCGAACTGGGCGTACCCGAACCCGACCGTGAACAGCGACCCGATGAAGGCGGTCAGCACGCCGATGCGCAGGGAGCGGGTGAAGAACTCCCGCTCGGGGGTGCGCCGGAACAGGTGGTAGGCGCTGGCGCCCATCACGACGAACCCGCCGGTCCACAGCCCGGCGCTCAGCACGTGGGGGAGCGCGAAGACGAGGGTCGGGTTGGTGAGCAGCGCCCCGAAGTCGCGCAGCACGAGCCGCCCGCCCACCTCGGCCGAGCCCGCCGGGTTCTGCAGGAAGGAGTTGGCGACCATGATGAACAGCGCCGAGGCGTACGCCGTCAGCGTCACCAGCCAGATGCAGGCCACGTGGAGCCCGCGCGGCAGCCGGTGCCAGCCGAAGATCCACAGGCCCAGGAACGTGGACTCCAGGAAGAAGGCCAGCAGCGTCTCCATGGCCAGCGGCGCGCCGAACACGTCGCCCGCGTAGTGCGAAAGCCCGCTCCAGCTCAGCCCGAACTGGAACTCCATCACGAGCCCGGTGACGATGCCGAGCGCGTAGTTGATCACGTAGATCTGTCCCCAGAAGCGGGTCATCCGCTCGTGCAGGGGGTTCCCGCCGATGGCATACCGGGTGTGCATGATCGCCACCAGTGGGGCCAGTCCCAGCGTGAGCACGACGAACAGGAAGTGGAGGCTTCCGGTCACGGCGAACTGCAGCCGGGCGAGGCCGACGATGTCCATTGGATTCTCCATGCGTAGACAGCCTACATATAGACAGCCTACATATAGACTGGGCCGCATGAGGAACCGGGATAGGCTGCGGGCGTGAACGCCGACGCGCTCCGGGGCCATATGGACGCCCTGCTGCTCTCCGTGCTGGAACGGGAGCCGCTGCACGGCTACGCGATCATCGAGGCGCTGCGCGCACGCAGCGGCGGCGCCCTGGACGTGCCGACGGGCACGGTCTACCCCGCGCTGCGACGGCTGGAGAGGGCCGGGCTGCTCGCCGGCGAGTGGGCCTCGGACGGCGGGCGCAAACGGCGGACCTACCGCCTCACCGACGCCGGGCGCGAGGCGCTGGCGGGGGAGCGGTCGGCGTGGCGGTCGTTCACCACCGCGATAGGGAGCGTTCTGGATCCGCTGCGCTGAGATTGGTCGAGCTGAGCGCGGATACCGCCCTCGTGCAGCGCAGGCAGTGCGCCGCGCTGTACAGCTGCCACGCGGAAAGCAGGTCGCTGACCAGGGCCACGGCCAGCCCGGGCAGGTAGCCGCTGAACCCCTCCGGGCCGTGCGCCGCCGCGGCCAGCACCAGGCCCATCGCCCCGGTCAGCGGCGTCTGGATCCAGACGAACAACGCCAGCCACCGGGTGAGCCGAGCGGGACGGCGGACGCGCCGCGCTCCGCGGCCGAACGCGAGGAGCGCGAGGCCGCCTATCACGCCCACGCTGAGCTGCAGCAGGTCCGTCGTCCTGGCCAGCAGCCCGAACCACGCCGGTTTGATTTCGTCGACATGCGGGCTCCCGGGGAAGACCCGCCAGATCACCGCCCACATGAACGCGATGAACGGCACGCTGAGGAACAGCAGCGCGGCCGTGCGGCGGCCCTGGCTCACCGTCAGCTCCCCCTGGAAGCCCGGCGCGACCTCGGGCACGGTGCCGAAGTCGGCGACCGCCAGCCGCTCGGCCTCGGCCCGGGGAAGACCCTCGCCCTCGTACGCCTCGGCCGCGTCGAGCAGGCTGTCGCGCGCCTCGGTCAGCAGGTCGCGCTTGGCGCTGCCCGGACCCCGCAGCGCACGCCGCATCGACGCGACGTACTCGTCGATCGGACCCGCGTTCCCCATCGTCCCTCCCCGGTCTGCCGACAGCGTACGGCCGGGCGCCCGGAGTCGCATCAGGGTGATCCCTGACCCGGCACCGAGGGCCCGGTCGGGATGTCCTCGTGGTGGGCAACGAAAGGGCCCGTGGTCGTCCCCGAATCGGCAAAGCCGCGTACCGGCACTGCCGAGGTTCGCGGATACCCTGTTCTCAGGTGCGACCCGACCCCCCAAAACATGGGCCTGTCCCTTTTGGGACGGGAGGTACAGGCGGTTTTTGTGGGTACAGGGATGCTCGTGGGCGGTGTCTTCTGACCGTTTCGCCGCGGCAACACCCTGTTAACCCTGGTCGGCGAGACTGAGAGCGGAGAGCGAGGCGGAACGTGAACCAGCCGAAGATCGTGGTGGGCATCAACGGGTCGATGGCGTCGCAGGCCGCACTGCGGTGGGCCGCCGCCGAGGGTTCGTTGCGCGGTGCGCGGGTCGAAGCGGTGTACGCGTGGGAGTGGACGGGCGGGCTGCACGCCCACTACGCCCCCATCGCGAGCCGCGCCTCGCGCGAGGACGAGCACAGGACCGCCCTCGACATGGCCGCCCAGGCCGTCGCGGAGCTCGGCGAGCGGCACGTCGAGCCGGTTGTCGTCGAGGGGGCACCGGCCCAGGTGCTGCTGCGCGCGACCGATGGGGCGGATCTGCTGGTGCTGGGCGCGCACGAGGCCGAGTCCGAGCCCTACCCCGTGCTCAACCCGGTCGTCTCCGCCTGCCTGCTGCGGGCCAGGTGCCCGGTCGTCGTCGTGCTGCCCGGCATGGAGCACGACCGCCGTCCCGGGGTGCTCGCCGGCAGCAGATCCTGATCCCCCCGGGGCCGGACGTCCCGCCGGTCTCGGGACTTTCCGCCCTGCCGGGGTGTACGGCTCCCGGCGGAGCATGAGGACATGGAACCCAACAGCCCAAGTGGCGGCCGGGGCATCGTCGTCGGGTACGACGGTTCCGACTTCGCCATGCAGGCGCTCGACTGGGCGATGGACGAGGCCGAGTTCCGGGACGCGCCCATCACCGTCTGCCACGCCTGGCAGTCGCCGTACGGCGCCGGGGACGAGGAGGCGCGCAAGTCGCTGCACCACGCGGCCGAGCACGTGCTGTGGCACGGCGCCGAGTGTGCCCGGCAGTGCACGAGCGGCGTCCGCGTGCGGGAGGACCTGTTCGAAGGGCCGGCCTCCGACCGGCTCGTCGCGCTCTCCGAGACGGCCGATCTCGTCGTCGTGGGATCGCGCGGCCTGAGCGGTGCGGCCCGGCGGGTGATGGGCTCGGTGGCCGGGCACGTGGCGGCGCAGGCGCTCTGTCCGGTGATCGTGGTGCGGGGCACGGGGTCGCTGCCGCACCGCAGGCACCCCGGCCCGATCGTCGTGGGCGTCGGCGGCGGCGACGACCACGTCCTCGCCTTCGCCTACCGCGAGGCGGCCCTGCGCGGGCTGCCGCTGATCGTGGTGCACGCCTGGCGCTATCCGGCCGCCGCCTGGAGCGCGGGCATGGCGCCCATGGTGATGTCCGACGTCCCCGGCAGGGAGGCCGTCGAGGCGCTGGAAGCCGCGGTGGACCCCTGGCGCGAGCGATACCCGGACGTGCGCACCCTGCTCCAACCCGTCGAGGGGCCCGTGCTCGACGTGCTGGCCGACACCTCTCCCGGTGCGACCATGCTGGTCGTCGGCGCGACCCGCGCCCGTGGGGTGCTCGGCAGGCTCGGCTCTGTCACCCGGCCGCTGATCGACGCGGTCACCTGTCCGGTGGCCGTCGTCCATCCCTGACCGGAAGTGACCGATCCATCCCGGGCCGCGACGCGCAACGGCAGCACGCATACGGTTGCGATCCCGCGTGATCGGCAAAATCCTCCAAATTCTCGCTAAAGACACCTTTTGGTCCTGGTGTCGCCGTGGTCTCGCCCTAAAGTCCGGGACATGCGTGCTCTCTCCCGGGCCTGTCCCGATGACCACCCCGGCGGCCGCGACACGAGACGCGGCGCGAGACGTGGCGCCCGCGCGGGCGTCGCGCTCGCGGCCGCCGCTTTCCTGGCCGCCGGCGTCACGGTCGTGTCGACGGCGCCCGCCTCGGCCGAGCCCGGCGACGTGGTGATCAGCCAGGTGTACGGAGGCGGCGGCAACTCCGGCGCTCCCTACACCAACGACTACGTCGAACTGTTCAACCGCGGCACCGCCACGATCTCGCTGGACGGCTGGTCCCTCCAGTACGCGAGCGCCGCCGGGACCGGCCCGTTCGGCTCTCAGAAGCAGGACCTGTCGGGCTCGCTCGCCCCCGGCCGGTATCACCTGGTCCAGCTCTCCGCCGGATCGACGCCGAGCGGTGCGCTGCCGGCCCCCGACACCGTCGGCGGCCTCAGCCTGAGCGCCACGGCGGGCAAGGTCGCCCTGGTCCGCTCGACCACGGGCCTGGCCTGCAACGGCGGCTCCTCGCCCTGCGCACCGGAGCAGACCGCGCAGATCGCCGACCTCGTCGGGTACGGCACGGCCAACTACTTCGAGGGCACGGCGGCGGCCCCGGGCCTGAGCAACTCCACCGCCGCGGTGCGCGCCGGCGGCGGCTGCGCGGACACCGACGACAACGCCGCCGACTTCGCCGCGGGCACGCCGGCGCCGCGCAACACGGCGACGTCTCCGGCCCCCTGCGGCGCCGCCTCGCCCTCGCCACAGGCATCCCCCTCCGCCTCTCCCTCCGCACCGCCCTCGCCGTCGCCTTCCCCGAGCTCCGGCACGGCGCCGTGCGAGGTGCCCGCCGACCGGCAGATCGCCGAGGTCCAGGGCAGCGGCGACGCCTCCCCTCTCGTGGGGCGGACCGTCCGGGTCGAGGGCGTGGTGACCGGCGGCTTCCAGGCCACGAACCAGCTCAGCGGGTTCTACTTCCAGGACCCGACGCCCGACGCCGACCCCGCGACGTCCGACGGCCTGTTCGCGTTCGCGCGGGCGTCGTTCAAGGACGTCAAGGTGGGTGACCGCGTGCTCGTCACCGGCCGGGTCACCGAGTTCAACGGGCTCACCGAGCTGTCCCCGGTCACGGCGGTGGACGTGTGCGGCACCGGGACGATCAAGCCCAAGGCCTACGACCTGCCCAGGGCCGGGGACGCGACCTTCGAGCCGTACGAGAACGTGCTCGTGACGTTCCCCGAGCCGCTGACCGTGACCGATCACTACAACCTCGGCCGGTACGGCGAGGTGACGGTCTCCGCGGGCGGCAGGCTCTTCCAGCCGACCGACCGGCCCGGCGTGAACCCCGCGCTCGACGCCCGCAGGTCGCTGCTGATCGACGACGGCTCCAGCGCCGAGAACCCCGCCACCATCCCCTACACGGCGCCGCAGGTCGTCCGGCTGGGCGACACCGCCGTGGGCGTGACCGGCGTGCTGACCTACGGCTTCGGGCAGTATCTGCTGGAGCCCACCAAGCAGATCGCCTTCCTGCGGACCAACCCGAGGCTTCCCGTGCCCCTGCCGGTGGGCGGGAACGTCCGCGTCGCGAGCCTCAACACGCTGAACTGGTTCACGACGCTCGGCTCGCGCGGAGCCGACACCGCGGAGGAGCAGCAGCGGCAGCTCAAGAAGATCGTCGCCACGCTCAAGGGCCTGAACGCCGACGTCGTCGGCCTCATGGAGGTGGAGAACAACGGCCAGACCGCCGTCAAGGCGCTGGTCGACGCCCTGAACGCCGAGGTGGGGGCGGGAACCTACGCCGCCCTGACCCATCCCTACCCGGGCTCCGACGCCATCCACGTCGCCGCGATCTACAAGCCGGCGAAGCTGACCCCTGTGGGGGAGACGCGGTCGTCCACCGATCCCGTCTTCCGGCGGCCGCCGCTGATCCAGACCTTCCGCCGGGCGGGCGGCGGGCAGCCGTTCACGCTGCTCGTCAACCACTTCAAGTCGAAGGGCTGTGACGAGGAGGCCACCGGCGGCGACGCCGACCAGGGCGACGGCCAGAGCTGCTACAACGCCGAGCGCGTACGGCAGGCCAAGGCCGTGCTCGGCCTCATCGACTCGATGGACCTGCCGAACCCCCTGGTGATCGGCGACCTCAACGCGTACGGCGAGGAGGACCCGATCCACACGCTGGAGAACGGCGGCCTGAGCAGCCTGTCCAAGCGGTTCGTCCCCGCGGCCCAGCGCTACAGCTACCTGTTCAACGGGCTGTCGGGCGAGCTCGACCACGCGATGGCCGGCAAGCAGCTCGTCAAGCGAGTGACCGGGGCGACCATCTGGCACGTCAACGCCGACGAGCCGCGCATCCTCGACTACAACCTGGAGTTCAACCCGCCGAGCCTGTACCGGCCCGACGCGTTCCGCTCCTCCGACCACGACCCGCTGCTGATCGGGCTGGACCTGCCCGGCGGCAAGCACTGACGACCCGCACGCGAAGGGGCCCCCGACGGGGGCCCCTTCTGTCCGTCAGAGGTTGGGATCGACGAAGTCCCGCTTGGTCTCCGGCGGCTCGCCCGGCTTGCCGCCCAGACGCGGATAGCGCAGGTCGAAAGCGGGCCGCTCGGAGCGGATCGGCGGGATCGACACGAAGTTGTGGCGCGGCGGCGGGCAGGAGGTCGTCCACTCCAGCGAGTTGGAGTGCCCCCAGGGGTCGTTCACCGTCACCTTCTCCCCGTGCCGTAGGGTCCACCAGACGTTGTAGAGGAACGGCAGGGTGGACAGCCCGAGCAGGAACGCCCCCACGCTCGACACCTGGTGCATCCAGGTGAAGCCGTCGTTCGGCGAGTAGTCGCCGTACCGGCGCGGCATGCCCTGCGCGCCCAGCCAGTGCTGGATGAGGAACGTCATGTGGAAGCCGATGAACAGCATCCAGAAGTGGATCTTCCCCAGCCGCTCGTTCAGCATGCGACCGGCGAACTTCGGCCACCAGAAGTAGAAGCCGGCGAACATCGCGAACACGACCGTGCCGAACACCACGTAGTGGAAGTGCGCCACGACGAAATAGGTGTCGGTCACGTGGAAGTCCAGCGGAGGCGAGGCCAGGATCACCCCGGTCAGCCCGCCGAGCAGGAACGTCACGAGGAATCCCACCGACCACAGCATCGGCGTCTCGAAGCTCAGATGGCCCCGCCACATCGTGCCGGTCCAGTTGAAGAACTTCACCCCGGTGGGCACCGCGATCAGGAACGTCATCAGCGAGAAGAACGGCAGCAGCACGCGCCCGGTGGCGAACATGTGGTGCGCCCAGACCGTGACGGACAGCGCGGTGATCGCGATGGTCGCGCCCACCATCCCGACGTACCCGAACAGCGGCTTGCGGCTGAAAACCGGGATCACCTCGGTGATGATGCCGAAGAACGGGATCGCGATGATGTACACCTCTGGATGGCCGAAGAACCAGAACAGGTGCTGCCAGAGGAGCGGGCCGCCGTACTGCGGGTCGTAGATGTGCGCGCCGAGCTTGCGGTCGATCTCCAGCGCCAGCAGCGCGGCGGCGAGCACCGGGAAGGCCAGCAGCACGAGGATCGAGGTGAAGAACACGTTCCACGTGAAGATCGGCATCCGGAACATCGTCATGCCCGGAGCGCGCATGCACATGATCGTCGTGATGAAGTTCACCGCGCCGAGGATCGTCCCGAGCCCGGACAGCGCCAGGCCCATCACCCACAGGTCCCCGCCGAGCTGCGGGGTGAACGGCGCGGTCGACAGCGGGGTGTAGGCGGTCCACCCGAACGTCGGCGCCCCGCCCGTGAGCGACGAGCCCAGGACCATCAGCCCGCCGAAGGTGAACAGCCAGTAGCTGGCCATGTTGAGCCTCGGGAACGCCACGTCGGGAGCGCCGATCTGCAGCGGCATGACCGCGTTGGCGAACCCGGCGAACAGCGGCGTCGCGAAGAACAGCAGCATGTTGGTGCCGTGGAGGGTGAACATCATGTTGTACTGCTGCAAGGTCACGAACTGCATGCCGGGCGCGAAGAGCTCCGCCCGGATGACCATGGCCTCCAGGCCGCCGACCAGGAAGAAGAAGAACGCGGTGATCATGTAGAGGTTGCCGATCACCTTGTGGTCCGTGCTCGACAACCACGAGGCGATCCGGGCACCGGGGCCCTTCGGGGCCGTCAAGTCGGTTGGCCGTACGGCGTGAGTCGTCATCCGGTCGCTCCTTCTACGTCAAAAAGGTCTCCTGCCCGACCACGCGAGGCTCATCGCGAAATGGAATGCTGGGATTGTCCGGCTGGTTATGCCCGCTGAAGAACGAGCGAAAGGAGTCGCCCATGGCGACCATCGAGGTAACCGAGAAGAACTTCAACGACATCGCCGACAACGGCATCGTACTGCTCGATTTCTGGGCCTCCTGGTGCGGCCCCTGCCGATCCTTCGCCCCGATCTTCGAGAAGGCGTCCGAGGAGCACAAGGACATCACCTTCGGCAAGATCGACACCGAGGCGCAGCCCGCCCTGTCGGAGGGCTTCGAGATCACCGCGATCCCCACGATCATGGCGATCCGCGACGGCATCGTGGTGTTCGCCCAGCCGGGCGCGCTGCCCCAGCCGGCGCTCGAGGACCTGATCAGGCAGTTGCGCGCGCTCGACATGGACGCCATCCGCGCCCAGATCGAGGCGGAGGCCAAGAACAGCTGAGACTCCGGGCCGCGCCGGGCCCGCTCCTGTGCGGACCCGCGGTGGTGCACGCGGCCTGCGTGCGCCACTGTGCGGTGCGGACCGCCTTTCGTCCGGCTGCGAAGACGAAAGCGCCGTCGCCCCGTCCGGATGATCGGGAGGGCGACGGCAGGATTCGGCGGGCCAGGATGCGGTGGGTGCGGTCTGGCGGGCGGACTCGGATGGGCGGTGCCGCTCAGCTCGAGCGGTACAGCTCCGCGACGCGGAAGGCGAGGTCGAGCGACTGACCGCGGTTGAGGCGGGGGTCGCAGGCGGTCTCGTACCGCAGCGCCAGGTCCTCCTCCACGATGGCGTGCCCGCCGCCGACGCACTCGGTGACGTCGTCGCCGGTGAACTCGATGTGGATGCCGCCCGGGTGGGTGCCGAGCGCGTGGTGGACCTCGAAGAAGCCCGCGACCTCGTCCAGCACGTCGTCGAGACGGCGGGTCTTGTGCCCGCTCGGCGCCTCGAAGGTGTTGCCGTGCATCGGGTCGCACACCCACGCCACGGTCGCGCCGCTCGCGTTGACCTTCTCCACCAGCATCGGGAGCGCGTCGCGGACCTTGTCCGCGCCCATACGGGTGATGAAGGTGAGCCGCCCGGGCTCGTTGTCCGGGTTGAGCTTGTCGATCAGCGCGATGGCCTCTTCCGGCGTGGTCGTCGGGCCGAGCTTCACGCCGATCGGGTTGCGGATGCGGCTGAAGAACTCGACGTGCGCCCCGTCGAGCTGCCGGGTGCGCTCGCCGATCCACACCATGTGCGCCGACACGTCGTACGGCTGACCCGTGCGCGAGTCGATCCGGGTGAGCGCCCGGTCGTAGTCGAGGATCAGGGACTCGTGGGAGGAGTAGAACTCGACGGTGTGGAACTCCTCGGGGTCGGCCCCGCAGGCCCGCATGAAGGCCAGCGCCTGGTCGATCTCCCGCGCCAGCTGCTCGTAGCGCCGACCCGCCGGGGACTCCGCGACGAAGTCCTGGTTCCAGGCGTGGACCTGGCGCAGGTCGGCGTAGCCGCCCTTGGTGAAGGCCCGCGCGAGGTTGAGCGTGCTCGCCGAGGAGTGGTAGGCGCGCAGGAGCCGGTTGGGGTCGGGACGGCGGGCCTCGGGAGTGAAGTCGAACCCGTTGACCATGTCGCCCCGGTAGGCCGGAAGCTCGACGCCGTCGCGGACCTCGGTGGGCTTGGACCGCGGCTTGGCGAACTGCCCGGCGAGCCGGCCGATCTTGACGACCGGGACGCGGCCCGCGTAGGTCAGCACGATCGCCATCTGCAGCAGCGTCTTGAGCTTGTTGCGCACGTTCTCGGCCGTCGCGCCCGCGAAGGTCTCGGCGCAGTCGCCGCCCTGCAGGACGAACGCCTCACCGCGAGCCACGGCCGCCATGCCGGCCTTGAGCTGGTCGCACTCGCCGGCGAACACCAGCGGGGGCAGGGATGCCAGCTCCGCGACGACCTTGTCCAGTTCGCCGCGGTCGGGCCAGTCCGGCTGCTGGGCCGCGGGCAGGTCACGCCAAGTGTCCAGGGCACTGGTCTCTGGGTTCGTTGCGCTCACGGAAACCAAGGTTATTGCACCACGTCCCGTGGGGCCTCATCCCTGTCCATTTGCTGAGATCTCTTTTCTCGCTCCGGAAGACGCACGTGCTCGGGAAGCACCCCGAGCCCGATGAACCGGGGCAGCAGCGAGCGCACCACCGGCACGCGGGTGAGGGCGGGGACGCGCCCCACGGGCCCGGAAAGGGCCGGCCGGATGAGCCGTTCCTGCACGACCCGCTGCGCGGTCTGCACGACGGCCGTGGGCACCTTCCTGCGTCGCGCCACCCTGGCGAGCAGCGCCACGGGAGCCCGGCCGCGCAGCAGGGCAGGCCCGACGATGTTGGCGGCCGCGACCGCGTCCTGCACCGCGAGGTTGATCCCGACGCCGAAGACCGGCGACATCGCGTGGGCCGCGTCGCCGATCAGCAGCAGCCCGGGCAGGTGCCAGCGCGTGAGCCGGTTCAGCTCGACGCTGAGCACGCCGGTCTCGTCGAAGCCGTGCAGCTCGGAGGTCCGGCCGCCGAGGAAGGGCAGCAGCCGTTCCACATCGCGGCGCAGAGCGTCGACGCCCTTCGCCTCGAGCGCGGCGAAGCCGCCCTTGGGGATGACGTAGGCGAGCTGCCAGTAGGTCTCCCTGTTGATGGCGACCATGAGCCGTCCTGCCGACGCCCGCAGGAACGGCTGCTCGGGATCGTCCTGCGCCCGCGGCAGCCGGAACCAGACGACGTCCATCGGCGCGCCGAACCGCCTGGGCGCCAGCCCGGCCGCCCGCCGCACGTCGGAGCGCCGGCCGTCGGCGGCGACCGTGAGCACGGCCCTGATCTCGTGCTCCTCGCCCCGTTCGTCGCGGTAGCGCACCCCGCGGATCGCCCCGTCCCGCCGTACGAGATCGACGACCGTGGCGTTCATCAGGAGGTGGAAGTTGGGATAGGCGCTCGCCTCGCGGGTGAGGAGGTCGAGGAAGTCCCACTGCGGGACGAAGGCGATGTACTGGTACTTACCCGGCAGGCGCCGCAGGTCGGCGATGGGCACCTGGCCGTCGTCGGTTTGGATGGACATCGCGTACGCCTTACGATGCGGCAGCCGATGGAAGGCCTCGGCCAGGCCGATCTCGTCCAGCACCCGAAGGGTCGAGGGGTGGATCGTGTCACCGCGGAAGTCGCGCAGGAAGTCCCCGTGCTTCTCCAGCAGAGTGACGTCGACGCCCGCGCGGGCCAGAAGCAGCCCGAGCATGACACCCGCGGGTCCGCCGCCCGCGATCACGCATGTAGTCTCCATAATTCATCACCCGCTGAAATCATCTCACGCGGAGGACGACGAGGCCAGGAGTGGGCCTACCGGAGCGTGGGCCGTACCGCTATTTTGTGATCAACAGAGTCGGTCTTGTGGGAGTCGTCATGAGTGCTCGTGTCAGCCGCCTGCCGCGCGTCGCGGCCGGGGCCATGGTCCTGTCCCTCGTGGCGTCGCTGACCGTCGGAGCCCCCGCGGCCCTCGCCGGGACCGGCGACTCCGAGCCGCACACCGGCAACGGGTGCGGCTCGCAGTCCCTCACGCTGGAGGCGTGACCTCAGACGTGCGCGTGGTTCCGGGACCCCGCGCGCAGCAGGTCCAGGCCGGCGGCCAGTGACCGCGTGGTGATGTCCCTGGTGCGGGCGTAGGCCTCCTCCGGGTACTGCCGCGGGCCGTCCTCCACCAGCATGATCAGGTAGAGGTAGACCCGGTAGAGGG
Organism: Microbispora sp. NPDC088329; assembly: GCF_040685655.1. NCBI lineage: Bacteria > Bacillati > Actinomycetota > Actinomycetes > Streptosporangiales > Streptosporangiaceae > Microbispora > Microbispora sp. NPDC088329. Next base: position 165,085 of record NZ_JBFBIP010000017.1, on the reverse strand, counting down.
CGATCCGGACGCGGGCGGCGTGGTCCAGCGTCAGCGGGCCGGCCTCCTGCCGGTAGCCCGCGAGGAGTGGATCGTCCTCGCGCAGCTCGCCGAAGATGGTGGGGGTGACGAAGTCGGCGAGCGGGTCGCCCCAGAACGCCCTCTCATGGTCGATGAGCGCCTGGACGCGCCCGTCGCCGTTCAGGAACACGTTGCCCGGCCAGACGTCGAAGTGCACCAGCGACGGGGTGGTGACCTGGTCGAGGACGTGCGCGTTCATGTGGACGAGCCCGACGATCTCCACGATCGTCGCGGGGAGCGGGGTGTTGTAGTAGACGGCGTCGTCGAGCAGGGCGCCGATCATGACGAGGAACGCCTCCCGCCACGTCCGCCCGGTCAGCCCGGCGTACTGGTAGCCGAAGGCACCCGTACCCGGGATCGCGTGCAGGCGGGCGAGGAGACGGCCCAGCTCGAACCGCAGCGTGCTCTCTTCCGCGGGGCTGACCGTCGTCCGGTTCCACGGCTTCCCGTCGAGCGCGGACAGGATGAGGTAGTCGCCGCCCACCACCGGGTCGTCGAACGACGCCCGGAGCAGGGCGGGCATCGGCAGCCCCACGGGCTGGGCGAGGTGGTAGACCATCGCCTCGGTCCGCAGCAGATGCCGCTCATAGGTCAGCAACCGCAGGCCGGGCGGAGGCCCGAGCTTGAGCACCACGTGACGGCCGTCGTCGAGGCCGAGTCGCCAGACGCTGTTCGCGAAGCCGTCGGTGAGTTCCTCCGACGAGGTCAGCCCGCAGCCCAGCGCGTCGCGGGTGATCTCCTCGAGCTGCGCGGGGGGTAACCGCCTTTTCGTCCTGCTGTCCATTCAGTCTTCCCGTGACGGAGTTACGGAGCGGTGAGCGCGATGGTCCACGTGGCCTCGTGCTTGTCCCCCGGCTGCAAAACGATCAGATCCGTGCCCGAGTTGAAGGCGTCGGGCGGGCAGGTCATCGGCTCCACGGCCAGTCCGCGATGGCCGAGCCCCGTGCCGGTGCAGATCTGGATCCACGGCATCACCGCCGGGTCCCAGGTGAGCTCCACCCCGCCCTCGGGGCCGAGCACGCGCACGCGTCCCTCCGTCACGCCGGTGAAGGCGTGGTCGACGGCGGTGTCCCCGATCACGTGCGGCGTCCTGAAGTCGTACGGCGTCCCCGCGACGTCGACCAGGTCCGTGGGGGCGAGCAGGTCGTCGGTGAGCAGCACCTTCCCGGCCGGGAGGCTCAGCTCGTAGGCGGTGACCTCCGGCCCGGCCAGCAGCCAGGGGTGCGGCCCGCAGCCGTAGGGCGCCGCAGTCTCGCCGACGTTCTGCGCCGTCAGCGTGGTCGACAGGCCCTCCTCGGACACCGAGTGCCGCACCTCCAGGGCGATCCTGTGCGGGTAGCCCTCGCTCGGCTCCACGAGGTGGGTCAGCCGTACGTGGCCGTGGTGGTCCTCGACCGACAGCAGCTCCGCGCACTTCCAGTCGAGGCCGGCGACGAGCCCGTGCAGGGAGTGCCCGCGGTCGGGCTCGTTCACCGGAAGGTGGCGGCGCTGCCCGTCGAAGACGTAGGTGCCGCCGACCACGCGGTTCGGCCAGGGAGCGAGAATGGTGCCGCTGTAGTACGGGACCGGCCCGCCCTCCGGCCAGCTCGTCACCAGATCGCGGCCCTCGTGGCGCAGCACGCGCAGCGCGCCGCCCCGCTCGCTGATCGTGGCCTGGTAACCGCCGCCGGCAAGTGTGTAATCGGGCACAGGGGAGTCCTCTCGCTTACGCGACGTCAAGAAGCGGGTCATCTGACGGTATGCAGGGACTTTATCCCGGCTCATCGCCCTTGATCCAAGCGGGGTAGCTCATTGGGAGAGCTGTGGGAGCGCTCCCATAGAGGGAAAAGCTAAGTCTTTTCGGCGGACGCGTCAACTTATTCGCGGGATTGTCGCGTAGATCGATGTAACAGCACCGATTTGCCGCAGACCGGTCATCGCATGCACGTGCATGGGCGACCGCCCACCGGTCCCCGCTGAAAGTTTCAGCCCCCGCACGACCCCCGCCCCCGTGATCTCGCAGCGTGCCGCACGCGCGGCACTCGGGCGGTTCCCGCACGTGATCTCGTAGTTCGCCGCACGCCCGGGCTCCGACCGGGCGTTTCCTGTTCGTGATCGCGCAGGGGAAGCGCGCGTGACCGCGCCGACCGGCCGGAACGCTTCCCCTGATCTCGCACTGCGAGATCAGGGGAAGCGTCCGCGCGGGTCGCGCGGCGGGGCGTCGCAGCGATCAGGTCAGGTGTGTCTGCCGGCCGGCCCGTGGCGGCGTGACAAACCGCACGATCACCCTGGGAGGCCGGTGGGGGGCTCCGTGGGCGTCAGCGCAGCTCGCCGCTCTTCACGACGTCGCGGTACCAGAGCGCGCTGTCCTTGGGGACGCGCTTTTGCGTCGTGTAGTCGACGTACACGATGCCGAACCGCTGGCTGTATCCCTCGGCCCACTCGAAGTTGTCGAGCAGCGACCAGACGTGGTAGCCCTCGACCTGCGCCCCGGCCTCCATCGCGCGGCGCATCGCGCTCAGGTGGTCGCGCAGGTACGCGATCCGCCGATCGTCGCGGACGCGACCGTCGGCGTCGACCCCGTCCACGGTGGCCAGGCCGTTCTCGGTGATGACCATCGGCACGCCGGGGTAGTCGCGCTGCACCCGGACGAGGATGTCGTGCAGGCCCTCGGGGTAGATCTCCAGCCACTCGGCCTGGGCCCGCTCGTGGACGAAGACCCGCTCGCCCTTGCCGTCCACGAAAACCGGGGTGTAGTACTGCACGCCCAGCACGTCGATGGGCTCGCTGATGACGTCGAGGTCTCCGTCGAGGATGTGGTCGGCCATCGGGCCGCGCTCGGAGATCCAGCGCAGCGTGTCCTCGGGATAGCGGCCCTTGAAGATGGGGTCGAGGTAGAGCCGGTTCTCGAGCCCGTCCTGGTGGCGGGCCGCCTCGCGTGCCTCCGGCGTGTCGTCGGCCGCGTAGGTGGGGTGCAGGTTGAGCGCGGGGCCGATGCGGCGTCCCGGGTGCCGCTCGTGCAGCACGCGGGAGGCGAGGCCGTGCGCGAGCAGCAGGTGGTGGCAGGCGACGAACGCGCGCGCGTCGTCCTTGAAGCCCGGCGCGTGCTGGCCGAACCGGTAGCCGCAGTCGACCACCGTCTTGGGCTCGTTGATCGTCAGCCAGTCCCTGATCTCCAGGGCGTCGAAGCAGATCCCGGCGTACTCGGCGAAGCGCTCGGCGGTGTCCCGATTCTCCCAGCCTCCCCGGTCCTGCAGCTCCTGCGGCAGGTCCCAGTGGAAGAGCGTGGCCATCGGCCGGACGCCGCGCTCGGCCAGCCCGTCGACGAGCCGGCGGTAGAAGTCGATGCCCTTCTGGTTGGGCTTGCCCGATCCCGTGGGCTGGATCCGCGGCCAGGCGATGGAGAAGCGGTAGCTGCCCAGGCCAAGGTCGGCGATCAGGTCCAGGTCATCGTTGTAACGGTGGTAGTGGTCGGCGGCGTGCTCCCCGCTGTCTCCGTCGCGTACGTTCCCGGGGACCGCGCAGAAGGTGTCCCACACCGATGGCCCGCGGCCGTCCTCCGTGGTCGCGCCCTCGATCTGGTAGGCCGCGGTGGAGGCGCCCCAAACGAAGTCGGCCGGAAACCGTGCGGGTGAGTTCATGGCTTCATCCCATTCTCGGTGAGGAAACGCGCGGGTGATTCGAGCGCCGTGCGGAGTTCGCCGAGGAACTCCGCGGCATCGCGACCGTTGATGAAACGGTGGTCGTACGCGAGGCCGATTGTGGCGGTCTTGCGTACGGCGAAGCCCGAGCCGTCCTGGACGACCTCCGAACGCGGCGCGGTCAGCGACAGCGCGCACGTCTGGCCGGGGAAGACGATCGGGACGGCGAACACGATGCCGTCGTGCGTGTGCAGGGTGAGCGTGATGGCGCCTCCCTGGAGGTCGCGTTCCCGGAACGACCCGGTGAGCGCCGTCTTGCGGAAGCCGACCAGGTCGGCGGCGATCTCGGCGAGCGGCCGGTTGCCGACATCGCGGACGACCGGGATGAACAGTCCCCGGCCCACGTCGACCGTCACGCCCACGTCGGCGGTGGCGGCCCTTCTCGCCCGCGGGCCGGGAGCGGGCTCCGCGAAGAACATCGGGAACCGGTCGAGCAGCCCGCCAGCCGCCTTCACCACCATCTCCGGCAGGCCGACCAGGGTCCGCAGCCGGCGGGTGAGGTCGCGGGCGAGCGACAGGACCTCGGTCACGTCGACGTTCATCGCGGTGAATGCCGCCGGAATCTCGCGCAGCGACCGCTCGACGACCTCGGCCGTCCGCTGCTGCGCCCGCGACAGCGTGATCCACTGTCCGTCGTCGTCCCCGTCGGTGCCGGTCGCGCCCGTGGTGTCGTCCGTGCCCGTGGTGTCGTCCGTGCCCGTGGTGTCGTCCGTGCCCGTGGTGTCCCCGGCGAGCAGCTCCTCGACGTCGGTCCGCCTGATCACCTTCCGGCCGAGGGCGTACACCCGCTCCATGGCGATGCCGTGCGCCTCGATCAGCTCGCGCGCGGGCGCGGTGACGACCACGCCCGAGACGTCGCCGGGCGGCGCCGGGGTCTGCGGCCCGCGCGGATTCTCGTCCGCGGCCTTCTGGACGGGCTCGTCCGCGCCGGCGGCCTCGTCCGCGGTTCCGAGCAGGCGGGCGATCACCTGCCCCGGCTCGCATTCGGCCCCCTCGTCGACCAGCCGCCGCAGGACGCCCTCCGCCGGGGCCTCGACCTCCTCGGTCGCCTTCGAGGTCTCCAGCAGCACGATCGGCTCGCCGTCCCGCACCGCCTGCCCGTCCCCGGCCAGCCACTCGACCAGGATGTAGGAGGTGTCGTTGTTGTTGAGCTTGGGTACGCGGAACTCGGTCACGACAGCGCCCCTCTCACCGCGGCCCGGATGCTGTCGGCCTGCACGAGCACCTCACGTTCCAGATGGGGGGCGGCGGGGATGACCCCGTCCGCCGAGTTTATTAGCGTGATCGGGCGGCGCAGCCGGCCCCACAGGCGCGGGTAGAGCGCCGTGGCCACCTCGGCCGCCCAGGTGCCGCCCTCGGTTCCGTCGTCGACGACGCAGACGTGCGGCGCGTCCTCCAGCCCCGGCAGGTGGGGCACGGGGTAGAGCTGGGCGGGCACCAGCAGTTCGCAGACCAGGTCGTCCTCCAGGAGCAGCGCCCGCATGGCGTCGAGCGTCCGGTGGACGAGCCCGCCATGGGTGACCAGCGTGCAGTCGGGGCGGCCCGCGCCGTCGAGGTACACCCGCGCCACGTCGTCCACCAGCTCGAACCGGAACATGTCGTCCGTGCGGTACATCTGCCGCGTGTACAGGACCTTGTCCTCGAAGAACAGGCAGGGCCGCCCGAGCCCGAACATCCGGGCGAACAGCTCGCCCGCGTCGTGGAACGGCGTCATCTCGAACAGGGACAGTCCCGGCACGCCGATGAAGTGCTTCTGCGGGTTCTGGCTGTGGGTCGGGCCGTAGCCGCGGTTGCCGCCCGTGGGGCAGCGCACCACGAGCGGCACCGGCACGGGCCTGCCGTACATCGAGGTGGACTTGGCGGCGAAGTTCGTGATCTGGTCGAACGCCAGCGCCACGAAGTCGGCGAACATGATCTCGACGATGGCCTTGTCGCCGGCCAGGGCCAGCCCGGCCCCGACCCCGGCGATCGCGCCCTCGCTCAGCGGCGTCGACCTCACGCGGGAGCCGAACCGGCCGGACAGCCCCCGAGTGATCTTGAACGCGCCGCCGTAGGGGTCGCTGACGTCCTCGCCGAGCAGGTGGACCGACGGGTCGGACTCCATCAGATCGTGCAGCGCCTGGTTGAGGTGCTCGGAGACCCTGGTCACGCCGCCCCTCCCGGCCGGGAGCAGGGCCGGGCGGAGACCTCGGCGACCACCCGCTCGACGAGCTCGCGCTGTTCCCGGTCGACCCGGGCGAACCGCTCGGGATCGGCCTCGGCGTACCGGTCGTACCAGTCGGACTCCCGGACCCGGCGGATCTCCTCCGGCGGGCGGGTGTCGTCGCCCTTGCTGTGCGGTCCGAGGCGGTGCGTGGCGAACTCGACCACCAGCGGGGACGGCTCGGCCCGCACGGCGTCGACCAGCGGGGCGAGGGCCTGCCTGATCTCGCCGACGTCGGTGGACGTGACGTGGTGGTGACGGACGCCGAAGGCCGCCGCCCTGGCGGCGATCGTGCCGGCCATCTGCGCGGACGTGGGGGTCGACTGGGCGATGCCGTTGTGCTCGACCACGACCAGCAGCGGCACCCGCCAGAGGGACGCCATGTTCAGCGCTTCGTAGACGGCGCCCTCGCCCCAGGTGCCGTCTCCGATGTACGCGCAGGCCAGCGCTCCCGTGCCGGCCAGTTTCAGGGCCACCCCGGTCGCCACGGGCAGGCTCTCGCCCTGCACCCCCGTGGACAGGAAACGCCGGTGGTAGATGTGCTGGCTGCCGCCGACACCCCCGCACAGGGCGCCCTCCCGCCCCATGATCTCGGCGAGCAGGCCGTGCGGGTCGGGGTGGCGGGCGAGGAAGTGGCCGTGGCCCCGGTGGTTGCTGAACACGAAGTCGTCGTCGCGGAGCAGGGCCGACAGCGCGACCGGGATGTACTCCTGCCCGAGGCAGGTGTGGGTGGTGCCACTGAGCACGCCCTGCTCGAACAGACGGAGCAGGGCTCGCTCGAAGTGCCGGATGAGGAGGAGTGAGCGGAGATCCCCGTCGTTGAGGGCATGCCGCGGGCTCCGGGCCGGTGCAGCGGTGACGATCACAGGTGGTCCGCTCCTGGTGCGTCTTCGGTCGAGGGCGCGCTCGACGCCGGGCCCGGCTGCCAGGGACAGGAGCGCCGGCATCCATGGACAGGAGCGCCGGCATCCATTGACAGGAGCGCCTTGTATCTGGGAGCGCTCCCACGGAGGGTAGGTGCGGTAAGAGGCCTTGTCAATCCCCGGCCATATGGCGAAATCGACGTATTACGACCGCATTGTCCGTGATCTGCGGCAATATCCTCACATTCCCCGCCTTGGGGCTAATAACGGACAGAAACTTCCATGACACTTGACGAACGAAAGCCCTGATCTCTAGCCTCCACTGCCGTGGGAGCGTTCCCACTAATGCGTCCGAAATGGGGGTTACCGGCGCGAGCGGCAGTGGATTCCGTGCCGCGCCAGGCACCAGGCAGGAAGCTCACCGGCGGTGATTCCGCCGCCGGGTCGTTGGCCGCCCGCGTCTTCGCATCGAATCGCCGGCGTACCGGGGCGCAGAGCGCACAGAGGAATGCCATGTTCTTAATGCAAATTTCAACCGAGGTGCCGGCGTCGTGACCCGGACCGGCCTCTCACCGGCCAAGCAGGCGCTGCTGGCACAGCGGCTCAGGGCCGGGAAAGCCGCGAGCGTCACCGTGCCGCCGCGCCCGGCCGGCACCCACCCGCCGCTTTCGCACGCGCAGGAGCGCCTGTGGTTCCTGGAGCAGTACGCCCCCGGCACCACCGCCTACACCGTCGCCTTCGCCGTCCGGCTGGACGGCGGTGAGATCGACGACGCGGCCCTGGAACGCGCCCTCATGGAGGTGGCCCGGCGTCACGAGACCCTGCGCACCCGGTTCGTCACCACCGATGACGGGACGCCGGAGATCGTGCTGGACGACGAGCCCCTGGTGGAGCTGCGGCTGGTGGAGCTGCGGCTGTCGGACGACCCCGCCACCGCGCGGGAGGTCGTCCAGGAGGAGCTGGGCCGGCCGTTCGACCTGACCACCGGCCCGCTGCTGCGGCTGCTCCTGGTCCGGCTCGGCGCCCTCGAGCACGTACTGCTCCTGACCATGCACCACACCGTCACCGACGGCTGGTCCTGCGACATCGTGATGGAGGAGCTGCTCGCCCTGCACGAGGCGTACCGGACCGGGACCGACGCCGGTCTCGCCGCCCCGCCCGTGCAGTACGGCGACTACGCGGTGTGGGAACGCGGACGGACCCACGAGGACGACATCCGCTACTGGCGGGAGCGGCTGGCCGGGTTGCCGCCGCTGGAGCTGCCGACCGACCTGCCGCGCCCGCCCGAGCAGGGATCGGCGGGCGCCGCCCACGACGTCGTGCTGGACCGTAAGCTGGTGGACGCGCTCACGGAGCTGGCCGCGGCGAACGGCGCGACGCTGTACATGACCCTGCTCGCCGCCTTCCAGGTGCTCCTCGGGCGTTACTCCGGTCAGGACGACTTCGCGGTCGGGTCACCCGTCTCGGGGCGCGACCTGCCGGAGCTGGAGCGGGTGGTCGGGCTCTTCATCAACTCGCTGCCGATGCGGGCCGACCTGTCCGGCGACCCGACCTTCGCCGAGCTGCTCGGCCGGGTGCGCGAGACGGCGCTGGACGCCTACACGCACCAGGAGCTGCCCTTCGACCGACTGGTCGGCGAGCTCGGCGTCGAGCGCGACGTCAGCAGGTCACCGGTGTTCCAGGTGATGTTCGCGCTGCAGAACTATCGGTCGGCGGCCCTGCGCACCCAGGGCCTGACCATGTCGGCGTACCCGTTCGAGGTGACCGCCAGCCGGTTCGACCTCGCGTTGTACCTGATGGACCAGGGCGACGCCCTCCACGGCACCATCACCTACCGCACCGAGCTGTTCCGGCCGGCCACCATCGCGCGCCTGGCGGAGTGCTTCGAGAACCTGCTGAGGTCGATCGTCGCCGACCCCCACGCCCGGGTGTCGGACCTCGAGCTGCTTCCGGCGGCCGAGCGCGACCGCGTGCTCGGGTTCGCGGGAGCGGCTCCCGAGGCCGAGGCGCCTGCGGCGGACGCGTTCGGCGGGGCGTCGGCGCTGCATGAGGTCGTCGCCGCGCAGGCGGCCCGCACCCCGTCGGCGACCGCCGTCGTCAGCGGGGACGACGCCCTCACCTACGCCGAGCTGGACGCCGCGGCCGACCGGCTCGCCCGGCGGCTGCGCGGGCTCGGCGTGCGGCGCGACGACCGCGTGGCGATCTGCCTGGAGCAGTCGACCGGGCTCGCGGTCGCGGTGCTCGGCGTGCTCAAGGCGGGCGCGGCCTACCTGCCGCTCGACCCGGAGCACCCGCGCGGCCGGCTCGAGTACGTCCTGGCCGACGCCGCGGCGTCGGTCGTCGTGACCAGCCCGGACCTGCACGACCGGCTGCCCGACGACGTGACCGCCGTGCACCTCGACAACGAGACGGACGAGGACGCGCCGGAGCCCGGTGAGCCCTGGGGACCCACGGCGCCGGGCGACCTGGCGTACGTGATCTACACCTCCGGCACCACCGGGCGGCCCAAGGGCGTCGCGGTGCAGCACCACGAGGTGATGGTCTACCTCGCCGGGGTCCGCGAGCGGCTGGGCGTGGAGCCGGGCTCGTCCTTCGCCCTGCTCCAGTCCCTCGCCTTCGACTTCGGCGTCACGGTCTTCTACCTGTGCCTGATGACCGGCGGCACGCTGCACCTGGTGCCCTCGCGCACCGCGGGCCCCGAGCTGGCGGAGATCTTCCGGCGGACCGGGATCGACTACCTCAAGATCACGCCGTCACATCTGGCCGCGCTGCTCGCCGACGCCGGGCCGGACGACCTGCTGCCGAGGAAGCTGCTGCTGCTGGGCGGCGAGGCGGCCCCGCGCGGCTGGGCGGCCGAGCTGGAGGCGCTGGGCCGCTGCCGGGTCGTCAACCACTACGGGCCGACCGAGGCCACCGTCGGCGTGACCACCTACGACGTCGCCCGGCTGCCCGCTCCCGACGGACCCGCCGAGGCGAGCGTGAGCCTGCCGATCGGCTCGCCGCTGCCCGGGGCGCGGGCGTACGTGCTGGACGAGCGGTTGCGGCCGGTGCCCGCCGGAGTGCCGGGGGAGATCTACCTCGGCGGCGACCGGCTGGCCCGCGGCTACCTGAACCGCCCCGGACTGACCGCCGACCGGTTCCTCCCCGACCCGTACGGCCCGCCCGGCGCGCGCATGTACCGCACAGGGGACCTCGGCCGGTGGTCCGGCACGGGCGATCTGGAGTTCCTGGGCCGCCGCGACCTGCAGGTGAAGATCCGCGGCTACCGAGTCGAGCTGGGTGAGGTCGAGTCGGTGCTGGCCGACCATCCGGACGTCGCCCAGGCCGTGGTCGAGCCGCGCGGCGAGCAGCTCGTCGCCTACCTCGTCCCCGCCGCCGGGAACGCGGAGAGCGGCGTGGACGGCGCACGGCCGGAGACCGCCGACGTGCGCGCGTGGCTGGCCGACCGGCTGCCCGCGTACATGGTCCCCTCGCGGTACGCCTGGCTCGACGAGCTGCCGCTCAAGTCGCACGGCAAGGTGGACCGCTCGCGGCTGCCCGAGCCGGAGGCCGACGTGGCGGCGGCAGAATACGTCGCCCCGGCGCCCGGCGCCGAGGAGGACGTGGCCCGCGTCTGGGCGGAGGTGCTGGACGTCGAGCGCGTGGGGGCGCTCGACGACTTCTTCGCCCTGGGCGGCCACTCGCTGCTCGCGATGCGGGTCATCGCCCGGCTGCGCAAGGCGCATCCGGACCGGCAGATCACGGTGCTCGACGTGTTCAAGCACCGCACCGTCCGCGAGCTGGCCCGGCTGCTCACGGCCGAGGGGGACGTGCCGCGCTCGCTGCTGCACCGGCTCACCCCCGCCGGGCCCGCCACCACCACCATGGTGTGCGTGCCGTACGGCGGGGGCAGCGCGGTCGTCTACCAGCCGCTCGCGGACGCGCTGCCGGACGACTGGGCGCTCTTCTCGGTGGCCGTGCCCGGCCACGAGCTGGGTGAGGAGGCCCGGCCGTTCGACGAGGTCGTCGTCGACTGTGTGGCCGAGATCTGCGAGATCATGGACAGGAACGGCGGCTCGCTCGTGCTGTACGGCCACTGCGGCCTCGGCGTCATGCTGTCCGCCGAGATCGCCCGGAGGCTGGAGGCGGACGGCCGCACCGTGGACGCGCTGTACCTCGGCGGCGTGTTCCCCTTCGCCCGGCCGGGCCGCGGCATGAACTGGCTCGGCACCTTCTTCGACAAGCTCACCAGCGACCAGCAGCGGGTCAACGCCCTGACCGCGGCCGGGCTCGACGTGGAGGACCTCGGCCGGGAACAGGTCAAACTGATCGTGCGCAACCGCCGCGAAGGCACCCGCGCCGCCGAGCGGTACTTCACGCGGATCTTCGAGGAGGGCGGCGGCCCGGCGCTGCGCGCGCCGGTGATCTCCGTGGTCGGCGAGCGCGACCCGGCGGCCGAGTTCTACCAGGAACGTTACAAAGAGTGGCACTGCCTGTCGGACGAGACGGCGTGCGTCGTCCTCGACGAGGCCGGGCACTTCTTCCTGCGGTATCGCAGCGACGAACTGGCCGAGATCGTCACCGGCACCCACGCCGCCCTCGCCTCCGGACGTACGGAGGGGATGGAACGGGACGAGGGCCGCACCTGGTGGTTGCAGGGCGTCTCGAGCCGGTCGGCCGAGGCCGGTGCCGAATCCGAAGCCGGAACCGGAACCGAGGCCGGCGCGGCGAAGGACGGCACGGACGGCGACGGCGGCGCGGCGGACACGCAGGTGCGCGTCGGCCCGCCGCCCAGCATGCGGCGCTTCCTCATCGTCGCGGCCGGACAGCTCGTCTCGATCACCGGCTCCGCGCTGACCGAGTTCGCCATCCCGCTGTGGATCTACCTCACCACCGGTTCGCTCGCCAGGTTCGCGCTGTTCTCCGTGCTCGGCCTGCTGCCCGGCATGCTCGTCGCCCCGCTGGCCGGCGCCCTCGTCGACCGGTTCGACCGGCGCAAGGTCATGATCGCCGGAGACGCGGCCGCCGGCGGCACCCAGCTCGTGCTCGGGCTGCTGCTGTGGACCGGCAACCTGCAGGTCTGGCACATCTATCCACTGCTGGTCTGCCTGTCCGTCGCGCTCACCTTCCAACGGCTGGCGTACGGCTCGGCGATCCCGCAGCTCGTGCCCAAACGGTTCCTCGGGCACGCCAACGGCGTCGTCCAGATGGCCACCGGCACCGCGCAGCTCATCGTGCCGCTGATCGCGGTCGGGCTGATGGCGGCGATCGGGCTGGAGGGCATCCTGGTCATCGACGTGGCCAGCTACGTCGTCGCCACGCTCACCATCGCGCTGATCCGCTTCCCGGCGACGATGGCCTGGAAGCGGCGGGAGAGCGTGCTCGCCGAGATGATGGGCGGCATCCGCCACTCCTGGGGCAACCGGGGCTTCCGCGCGATGCTGTTCTACTTCGCGGTGCTGAACATCTTCCTGTCCCCGCTGTTCATGATGATCTCGCCGCTGGTGCTGTCGTTCGGGTCGCTGGCCGAGGTCGGCCGGGTGTCGTTCGCGGGCGGGCTCGGCGCCTTCCTCGGTGGTCTCGCCATGGCCGCCTGGGGCGGCCCGCGGCGACGGCGGTTGTACGGCGTGCTGCTGTCCACGCTCGCCCTGTCGGTGTTCTGCCTGCTGACCGGGCTGAACCAGGACCTGTTCCTCATCGCCGTCGGCGCGTTCGGCATGTCGCTGTGCCTCACCCTGCTGAACGGCGTCTACGCCACGATCATCCAGGTCAAGGTGCCGCAGCGGTTCCACGGACGGGTCATCGCGCTGAACACGCTGGTCGCCTGGTCCACGCTGCCCATCGGGTTCGGCCTTGTCGCGCCGTACGGCGCGCAGGTCTTCGAGCCGCTGCTCGCCCCGGACGGGCCGCTCGCCGACACCGTGGGCGCGGTGCTCGGCACCGGCCCCGGCCGCGGAATCGGCTTCATGTACGCCTGCTTCGCCCTGGCGATCGCCGTCATCGCACTGGTCGGCATGCGGGTGCGGGTGCTGCGCCGGTTCGACACCGACGTGCCCGACGCCCTGCCGGACGACGTCGTCGGCTACCAGGCCCTGACCGAACGCATCGCGGCCGCCCGTAGGGACAAGCAGGCGGACACACGGGCGGACACACCGGCGGCCCGCGAGCCCGAGAAGGAGCACGCATGACGGGGACGACGGGGACGCGGGCGGTGCCCGCGCTCACCGTGCCGGAGCTGCTGCGGCTGCGCGCGGAGCAGGAACCGGACGGCGTGGCGATGATCGTCGAGGGACACGGGACGCTCACCTTCGCCGAGTGGGACCGCAGGTCGGCGGCGCTCGCCGCCGGCCTGGCGGACCGGGGGATCACACCGGGCGACCGGGTGGCCCTGCACTTCGGCAGCCGTGACTGGATCGACTTCGCCGTGGCGTTCTTCGGGGTGCTCAAGGCGGGCGCGGTGGCCGTGCCGATGTCGGACCGGCTGGCGCCGGCCGAGCTGCGCTACATGATCGAGCACTGCGCGGCGGCGGCGGTGCTGCTCGGCCGCGACCTCGCGGCGCCGGCGGAGCGTTCGTGGACCGCGACACCGGCGGAGCTGGAAGCCGGCGTCGAGCCGGAGACGGCGCAGGAAGGACCGCGGGTGCGGCCCGGCGACCTGGCGCAGATCCTCTACACCTCCGGCACGACCGGGCGGCCCAAGGGGGTCGGCGCGAGCCACGCCAACCTGGCCTACGGATGCGTAACCCAGCCCAAGCGCCGCAGGTTCGCCCACTCCCGCCATCTGCTGCACGCCTTCCCGATCGGCACCAACGCCGGCCAGACGATGCTGATCAACGCGCTGGACGCCCGGCCGGCCGTGCTGACCCCGGCGCGGTTCACGCCCGGCCGGTTCGCCCGGCTGATCGAGACCTACCGCCCCGGCACCGTGTTCCTGGTGCCCTCCATGGCGATCGAGCTGCTCGACGCCGGGCTGCACGAGCGGCACGACATGTCCAGCGTGGTGCTGCTGGGGTCGGCGGCGGCCGCGCTTCCTCCCGCCCTGTCGGAACGTCTGTCGGCGGCCTTCCCGAACGCGACCGTGACGAACTACTACACGTCCACCGAGGCCGCCCCCGCCCAGACGATCATGATTTACGACCGGACGCGGCCGGCCGCGCTGGGCCGGCCGGCGTTCGGCGGCTCGCTGCGCATCACCGACGAAAGCGGCACCCCGCTCCCGCCCGGGGAGACCGGCGAGGTCTGGATGCGCTCGCCCACCGCCACCCGGTCCTACTACGGCGACGCCGAGGCCAGCGCCCGGTCGTTCCGCGACGGCTGGGTGCGTATGGGCGACGTCGGTTACGTGGACGCCGACGGCTACCTCTACCTCGTCGACCGGGAGAGCGACGTGGTCAAGAGCGGCGCGTTCAAGGTGTCCACACTCCAGGTGGAGGCCGCGCTGCACGAGCACCCGGGGATCGCCGAGGCGGCCGTGTTCGGGCTCCCGCATCCGGTGCTGGGCTCCGTGCTGGGCGCCGCGGTCGTGCCCAGGTCGCAGGGGCGGCCGGAGAGCCCGGGGTTGTCGGAAAAAGAGGTGCGCGCCTTCCTGATGGACCGGCTGGCCTGGCACGAGCTGCCCGAACGGGTCCTCGTGGTCGACAGCCTGCCCAGGAACCAGTCAGGCAAGGTCATCAAGAAGGGGCTGCCCGCGCTGCTGGGCGACTCCGTGATCAGCACGACGGAAGGCAAGTGAGATGTCACCGACACTGGTCGGCGAGGGGGAGCAGGCGTCCCTCGCGCAGCACGGCATGTGGATAACGGAGCGGATGGGCTGCGGGGGCCGGGTGTACCACATGCCCCTGGCCATCCGGTTCGACGGCCCTCTCGACGTGGACCGGCTGCTGGCCGCCTGCCACGACGTGGTACGCGCGCATCCCCAGCTCGCCGCGGCCCTGGCGGAGCGGGACGGCGTGCTGCGCCTGGTGCCCGCCGCCGTTCCGCCGCCGATCGGGTTCGAGGACGCCTCCGGGTCCGAGGATGCAGGGCGTGAGCCCGGCGAGCTGGTCGAGCGCGAGACCGCGCTCGCCCTGGACCTCGGGACCGGGCCGACCGCGCGGTTCACCGTCTTCCGGCTCGCGCCGGAGCGGCACCTGCTCGTCTTCGTCGCCCACCACGCCGTCTTCGACGGCATGTCGAAGGACATCCTGGTGCGCGGCCTGGCCGACGCCTACGCCGGGCTGTCGTCGCCGGCCCTACCCGCGGCGTACGGCGAGGCCGTCGAGCGGGAGGACGCCCGGGTGGCCGAGCTGCTCGGCGACGCCGCCGCGTTCTGGCGCGACCGCTGGCGTGACCGGCAGGACCTGCGCCTCCCCGGGCTCTCCGGGGTCTCGATCCGCGCCGCGGCCGGCGAGGCCGTCGACTTCGCGCTTCCCGCCGACCTCGCCGTCGCCGCCGAGAAGATGGGCGTCTCCCGGTTCGAGCTGGTGCTCGCCGCCGTGCACACCCTGCTCGCGGCGTACGGCAACGAGGACGCCGCGGTGGCCGTCGACCTGTCGACCAGGACCGAGGAGACGCGGGGCCACATCGGCCCCTTCGTGAACGAACTGCCGGTGCCGGCTCCGGCTCCGGGCGGGACGTTCGCCGAGTTCGCCCGCTCCCTGCGCGAGGAGTTGCGGGCCGTCTACCGGTTCCGGCAGGTGCCGCTCGCGCGTGCCGTCGGCGGCGTGAGCCCCCGCACCGCGCTGACGCCGGTCTCGGTCAGCTATCGCAGGCGTGACGGGAGCGCGCCGCGGTTCCCCGGCGTGGAGGCGTCGGTGGACTGGATGTCGTTCAACCACGCGGTGCGCGGCACGCTGCACCTCCAGGTGGTGGACGCGCCGGACGGCATCGCCGCCCGGCTGCAGTTCAACCCGGCCGTCCTGAGCCGCTCCGGCTGCGAGACCGTCGCCGAGCACCTGCTCGCCCTGCTGCGCGCGGTGGCCGCCGCCCCCGACGCCGGCGTGGCCGACCTGCCGCTGCCGTCCCCGCTGGCCGGCGGCGCGGTCGAGCCGTCCTTCGCGCGGGCCGGGGAGCCGGCCGCCGCCTCCCGGGCCGGTGAGGCGGACGCCGCGCCGTACCTGGCGGAGGTGGGCGAGATCTGGCGCGAGGTGCTCGGCATGCCGGAGATCGGCCCGGACGAGGACCTGTTCGACCTCGGCGGGCACTCGCTGTCGATCACTCAGATCATCGCCAAGGTGCGCGAGCGGATGGACGTGGAGTTGTCCTTCGACGTGTTCTTCGACGAGCCGACGATCACCGGGATCGCGGCGGAGGTCGCCCGCCTGCGGGAGGAGGCATGCTGAGGGAGCGCGTCGCCGAGCTGGTGTCGAAGGCGAGCGGCGGCGACCTGGCCGTCGCCGACGTCCTGGAGGCGGACTGCAGCCTGCCCGCGCTCGGCCTCACCTCGATCGCCTACCTCCGGCTGATCGACCTGCTGGAGATTGAGTTCGACTGCGACGTCGACCTGGACGGCGGTCATCTCGACACGCTCGACGGCCTGGTCGAGCACATCGCGGGGCAGCGGACGTGACCGCGGGCCCGCCGACGGCGCAGGTCACCGGTCTCACGGCGCTGCCGCCGCGCACCGTGGAGTTCCGCGGCGCCCGGGGCGGGCAGGCCGCGCTGACCTGGGGCCAGCGGGGAATCTGGCGCTCCACCCAGTGGCTGGACGACGGCGACCCCTACTTCAACCTGGCCTGGACCCTGCCGGTGACCGGCACGGCCGGCCTGGACGCCGTGCTGCGCGCGGTGGGCCGCCTCATCGAGCGGCACGAGACGCTGCGCACGGCGTTCGTCCGGGACGGGGAGGGCGCCGGCGCCACCACCGGGGACACCGGGGACACCACGGTCCAGCGGGTGAGCAGGGAGGGCCGGCTCACGGTCGGCGTGTACGAGGCGGCGGCCAAGCCGATGAGCGCGGCCAAGGCGCTGGCCGCCGAGCTGGCCGCGACCGGGTTCGACTACGCGGCCGAGCTGCCGATCCGGTGCGCGGTGGTCTGCCAGCGGGGGCGGCCGCGCGCGCTGGCGCTCGCGTTGTCCCACCTCGCGCTCGACGGCTGGTCGCTGAACATGGTGGCCGCGGAGTGGCCCCGGCTGGTCGCCGGGGAGGACCTGCCCGGCCCGGACTGGCAGCCGCTCGACCAGGCCGCCTTCGAGCAGTCCGACCCGCCGCCCGGCGGGCAGGCGCTGCGGCACTGGCGGACCGGTCTCGCGTCCGCCCCGCGTTCGATGTTCGACTTCCCGGTTCGGGAGCCCGAGGAGCCGCGCTTCGTCCGCCACGGGATGGACTCTCCGGCGGCGGCCGTGGCCGCCGAGGCGCTCGCCGCCCGGCACGGCGTCACGACCTCCAGCGTGCTCACGGTCGCGAGCGCCGCGCTGCTCGCCGCCGTCACCGGGCACCCCACGGCGGCGATGCAGCTCATCGTGTCGAACCGGCACCACCCCGGGATGGAGGCGATGGCCGGGCCCGCCGCCCAGGACGGGCTGTGCGTCATCGACCTGGGGAACGGGACGTTCGCCGAGGCGCTGCGCCACGGACATCGCAAGACCATGGCGACGTACCGGAACGGGCACTACGACCCCGCGCTCGTGCTGGCCGCGTGGGAGGCGGAGGCGTGGGACCGCGGCGCCGACATCGACCTGGACGCGTTCTTCAACGACGTCAGGCAGGCGGGCCGCTGGCAGGGCCTGCCGCAGGTCGATCCGGGGGACGCCGCGGCGCTCGCCGCGCTGCGGGGCCGCACCAGGACGTTCTTCGTCGGCGCCTATCCCGCGGTCAAGGCGAGGATCTTCTTCGCCACCGGCCCGGCCCCGTCCAGCTGTGAGTTCTACGTGCTGGTGGACACGGCGTTCCTGCCGGGAGCCGTCGCCGAGCGGATGCTCGCCGGCCTGGAGGAGCTGCTGGTCCGGGCCGTCTCGGAGGAGGTGCCGCTGGACCAGGTCGCGAAGATCGCGGGTCTGGACCCCGTACGGCGCCCCGCCGGGTGGACGGCGATCGGCCACGACTGGGTGAGCCTGCCGGAGACCGAGGCGCTGCTCCGCCGGGTGTGCGGAGCCGAGGCCGCGGTCGTCGCGGAGAACCCCGGAGACGGCACCGGAGACGGCACCGGCGGCGGGGCGGCCAGGCTGACCGGGTATCTCGTCGCGCGTCCCGGGCTGGACACGCCCGACGCCGTCCACACCGCCTTCATGCGCGCCGCGGCCGGCCGGACCGACGTGCTCGCCCCCCACCACTACGTCCTGTGCCCGGAGCCGCCGGCCGGCCCCGCGGACTGGCCCGCCTGCCCCCGCCTTATCGAGGGCGACGGCCGGGCCCCGTCTTCCGCAATGACCCTCTTGGGAAGGTGACATGACCGACTCCCCGATGCTCGTGGTCGTCAACGACGAGGAGCAGTACTCCGTATGGTGGAGCGACCGCGAGCCGCCCGCCGGGTGGCGGTCCACCGGCTTCGCGGGCACGCGGCAGGAATGCCTGGACCACATCGAGACGGTGTGGACCGACATGCGGCCACGGAGCGTACGCGACCAGGGCACGCTGAGCGTACGCGACCGGGGCAGATGACCGCCGCCGAGCGCCGCGCCGCGCTGATCGAGAAGCTCGCCGGGCTGCCCCCCGAGCGCCGGGCGGCGCTGCTGCGCTCCCTCGGGGGCGCGTCTCGGGACCCGGGCGGGCAGGAGTGGCCGCTGTCGCCGGGCCAGGAGCGGCTGTGGTTCCTCAGCCGCTTCGACCCCGGCGACACCAGTTACAACACGCCCTGGTGCATGCGGCTGCGGGGGCCTCTCGACGTGGACGCGCTGACCGGGGCGTTCACCCGGATCGTGGCGCGGCACGAGGTGCTGCGTACCCGCTTCCGGCTGCGCGGGGACGCCCCCGTGCAGGTCGTGCTGCCGCCCGCACCGGTGCCGCTGGAGGAGATCGCGCTCGCGGCGGAGGCGGACCTCGACCGGGCGCTGAAGGAGTTCGTCGAGCGTCCGTTCGACCTGGAGAACGAGCCTCCTCTGCGGGCCGGCCTGGCCCGGCCGGGCGAGGACGACGCGGTCGTGTGCATCGTCCTGCACCACATCGTGATGGACGGCTGGTCGCTCGACGTGCTCATGCGCGAGCTCACGGAGTGTTACGCCGCCGGGCGCGAGGGACGTGAGCCCGAGCTGCCGGAGCTGCCCACGCAGTATCCCCGCTTCGCCGTGCAGGAGAGACAGCGGGACCACACCGAGGGCCTGGAATTCTGGACGCGCCGCCTGGCCGGCGCCCCCGCGCTCGACCTTCCGGCCGACCACCCCCGGCCGGCCCGGTGGTCCGGGCGCGGCGGACGCGAGCAGCTGCTGCTGCCGCCGGAGGAGATCACGCCGCTGGAGAAGGTGGCCAGGAAGCGGCGCTGCACGTCCTTCATGGCCCTGGCCGCCGCCTACCAGGCGACCCTCGCCCTGGCGTCGGGCCAGACCGGCTTCTGCGTCGGCGTGCCGGTGGCCGGCCGGTCCCGCAGCGAGCTGACGCCGTTGATCGGCTACTTCGGCAACACGATGGTGCTGCGCGCCGATCTGTCCGGCGATCCGTCGTTCCACGAGCTGCTGGACCGCGTGCGGGAGGCGACCCTGGCGGGGATGCGGCACGCGGAGGTGCCGTTCGAGCATGTCCTGGCCGCGCTTCGCGTCCCCCGCGACATCAGCAGGCCGCCGCTGTGCCAGGCCATGTTCAACCTGCACAACCTGCCCAAGGACGATCTGCTGGGGACCCGGATGGCCGACCTCGGCCGGGAGGTCTACACGGTCCCGCCCAGCCACACCAAGTCCGAAGTGTCGATGGACCTGTGGCGGGGCCCGGAGGGGCTGGGCGGCGTCCTCGACTACAGCAGCGATCTGTTCACGCCCGCGACCGCGCGCCGCCTCGTCGGCGGTTTCGCCGAGGTCGTACGGCGGGCCGGGGCGGACCCGGACATCCGGCTGTCCGCGCTGAGCGGCCCGTTCGCGAGCGTGTTCCCGAAGTGAAAGGTGCGTGAAAGTGAGTGACGCGGTGAGCGGCGTGACCATCCCTGATACGGCGCTCGCGCTGATCCGCCGGTGGCGTGACGCGAGCCCCGACGCGGTCGCGGTGAGCGGCGCCGGCGGCGTGCTGACCTACCGGGAGCTGCACGACAGGGTCGACCGGCTGGCGGCGCTGCTGCGCGCCCGCGGGGTCGGCCCGGAGGTCCCGGTCGGCCTGTGCCTGGAGCGCTGCCCCGGCATGGTCGTCGCCCTGCTCGCCGTGTGGCGGGCCGGCGGCGCCTACGTGCCGCTCGACCCGGGGTTCCCCGAGGACCGGCTCCGTTTCATGCGGGAGGACGCGGGCATCCGGCTGGTGCTGGCCGGGCAGGGGGTCGAATCCCGGCTGCTCGACGGCGTCCCCGACGTCGTCGAGCTGACGTGGGACGGCGTTCCCGCCGCGGGTGCGGCGTACGGCGACGCCGATGCGCCGGCCGACGGCGAGGTGTCGGCCGGCGGCGCCGTGGGGGACCTGGCCTACCTCATGTACACCTCGGGTTCCACCGGCAGGCCCAAGGGGGTCGCCGTGCCGCACCGCGCGGTGGTCAACCTGCTGGAGTCCTTCGCCTCCCTGCTGGAGCTCACCCCGCGCGACGCCTGGCTGGCGGTCACCACGCTGTCGTTCGACATCTCGGTGCTCGAGCTCCTCCTGCCGCTGGCGTGCGGCGCCCGGGTGGTGGTCGCGTCCGGGCACGAGACGGCGGACGGCCGCGCCCTGCGGTCGCGCGCCGTGACCGAGGCCGTCACGATCATGCAGGCGACCCCGGCGAGCTGGCGCATCCTGCTCGAATCCGGCGGGGTCCCCGCAAACGTCGCGACCCGGCTGTGCGGGGGCGAGGCGCTGCCCCGCGACCTCGCCGACGCCCTCCTCGACGGCGCCCTTCCCGACGGGGGCGCCCGGCTCTGGAACGTGTACGGCCCGACCGAGACGACGGTCTGGTCGACGGCCGGGCGGGTGGCCCCGTCACCGGCCCCCGTGGACCTGGGCGAGCCCATCGGCAACACGACGGTGCACATCCTCGGCCCCGACGGCCGTCCCGTGCCGCCCGGCGAGGCCGGTGAGCTGCACATCGGCGGCGCCGGCCTGGCCAGGGGATACCGCGGCATGCCGGGACAGACGGCGGCAAGGTTCCTGCCCGACCCGTTCTCCGCGGTGCCGGGGGCCCGCCTGTACGCCACGGGCGACCTCGCCACGATCGAGAACGGCAGGCTCCGCTACCTCGGCCGGGCCGACCAGCAGGTGAAGGTGCGCGGGTTCCGGATCGAGCTCGGCGAGATCGAGAGCGTGCTGCGGGCCGCGCCGGAGGTGGCCGGCGCCGCCGTCGGCGTCTGCGACGGTCCCGACGGGCTGCCGCGTCTGGTCGCCTACGTCGTACGCGCGGCGGGGGAGCCAGAAGGGGCCGACCTGTGGCCGTCCCTGCGCGACCGGCTGCGCCGCGACGTGCCCGAATACATGGTGCCCGCGCACCTCGTGGTGCTGGACGCCCTGCCGCTCACCCCCAACGGCAAGCTCGACCGCAAGGCCCTGCCCGTGCCGGAGTGGACCCGGGCGCGCAGCAGGCCCTACCGGCCACCGTCCACGCCGCTGGAGGAGGACCTCGCGGCGATGTGGGGGGAGGTGCTGGGCATCGCCGAGCCGGTGGGCGTCGACGACGACTTCTTCGAGCTGGGCGGGCACTCGCTGACCGCCACCCAGATCATCGCCAGGATCCAGGCGCGCTACGCGACCAGCGTGCCGATCGTGGTGCTGTTCGAGAACCCCACGGTGGCCGACCTGGCGGCGGCGATGGACCGGCTCGACGACGACGACCTGGACCTCGCCGACATCGCCGCGCTCCGCGACGAGCTCGACGGCCTCAGCGCCGAGGACCTGGCGGCCGTGCTCGACGAGATGGCGTCGGACGCATGAGGGCGCCCCTGTCGCCGGGCCAGGAACGGCTCTGGCTGCTGCAGAGGCTGGACCCCCGCGACGCCTCGTACACCATGTACACCGTCCGCCGGCTGCGCGGGCCCCTCGACGCGGACGTCCTCGAAGGAGCGCTCGCCGACGTCGTGGCCCGGCACGAGGGCCTGCGCACGCGGTTCGAGGAGGAGGACGGCGTTCCCTGGGCGGTCGCCGAGCCGCCGGGGGCGGGGTCCCTCCCGCCGGTCGAGCGCATGCGGGCCGACGACGAGGAGCACGCCCGGCGGATCGTCGCCGAGCGGGTGAACGCGC
Source organism: Microbispora sp. NPDC088329 (assembly GCF_040685655.1). Taxonomy (NCBI): domain Bacteria; kingdom Bacillati; phylum Actinomycetota; class Actinomycetes; order Streptosporangiales; family Streptosporangiaceae; genus Microbispora; species Microbispora sp. NPDC088329. The sequence goes on along the minus strand of NZ_JBFBIP010000017.1, from coordinate 143,050 downwards.
CGTTCGACCTCGCGGAAGGCGTGCCGTTGCGCGTCGCACTCATTGCGATCGGGCCGCTGGACCACGTGCTGTGCGTCACGATGCACCACATCATCGGCGACGGCTGGTCGCTGGGGATCCTGTTCGACGATCTGGCGGAGTGCTACACCGCGCGCCTGCGCGGGCGCGCGCCGAGCCTGGCGCCGCTGCCGGTCCAGCCGTCCGACTACGCCCGCTGGCAGCGCCGCCGCGCCGAGCGCGCGGTGCCGTACTGGCAGGAGCGGCTCGCCGATCCGCCGCCGCCCGACCTGCCCTGTGGAATCGGGGCCGGGGACGTCCGCGACGAGGATCGCGCGGGCTTCCAGATCGTCCGGGCGGGCCGGGAGATCGCCGGCGAGCTGGACCGGCTCGCCCGGGAGAACAGGACCACGCTGTTCACCGTGCTCATGACGGCCTACCAGGTGCTGCTGCACCGGCACACAGGCCACACCGACGTCCTCGTCGGCACGGCCGTGGCCGGCCGCGACCGGGTCGAGCTGGAGCCGTTGATCGGCTACCTCTCGCAGACCGTCGTGCTGCGCGGCGACCTCGGCGGCGATCCGTCGTTCACCGAGCTGCTCGGGCGCACCAGGCAGGAGGCGCTGACGGCGCTCAGCCGGCCCTCCGTGCCGTTCGAGCGGATCGGGTATCCCGCCGAGGCGCTGATGCCGACCATGTTCATCCTGCACAGCCAGGACCTGGGACCCACCCGGCCGTTCGGCGACCTGTCCGTCGGCTTCTTCCCCGACGGCTACCGGCAGGTCAAGCTCGGCCTGTACACCGAGGCGTGGCTCGACGGCGGCGAGATCATCGTCTCGTTCGGCCACGACGGGTCCAGCGGATCCCCGCATGAGGCGGAGGCCGTCCGCCGGCTCGCCGAGCGCTTCCTGCTCCTGCTCGAGTCGGCCGTGGCCGAGCCGCACCGCCGGATCTCCGAGCTGCGCGTGTGGACCGGCGACGACGAGGCCGACATCCGTGCGATGGCCGGGGACGGCGCCGACGACCCGGAGCCGGACGGCAGAGGACCGGCGGTCCCCGAGATGATCGCGGAGGTCGTCCGGCGCACGCCCGGCGCCGTCGCGGTGGTCTGCGGGCAGACCGAGATCACCTACGCCGAGCTGGACCGGCGGGCGGCACGGCTCGCCGCGGCGCTGCGGGCGCGGGGCGTGCTCCCCGGCGACGTGGTCGGCGTCTGCCTGCCCCGTTCGGCCGAGGCGATCACCGCGCTGCTCGCGGTCTGGCGGGCCGGCGCGGCCTACCTGCCGTTCGAGCCGGACGAGCCGGAGGAGCGGCTGGCCTTCTCGCTCGCGGACGCCGGGGCGACACATGTGATCACGACCCGGGCGCTGCCCGCCGGGCTCACCGCCGTCGACCCGCCGGCCGGTGAGGACGAGACGGCCCTCGACGGCCCGGGCGACCCCGATGACCTGGGCGAACCGGCGCGGACGCGTCCGGGTGACGTGGCCTACGTGATCTCCACCTCCGGCTCCACCGGCCGGCCCAAGGGCGTCGCCGTCGAGCACCGCGCCATCGCGGCCCGGATCCGGTGGATGCGCGAGGACTACGGCCTGGCGCCCGGCGACCACGTCGTCCAGTTCGCGTCGCTGAGCTTCGACACCCACCTCGAAGAGGTCTTCCCCACGCTCGCCGCGGGGGCGACCCTGGTGCTGCTGCCCGGCGGGGCGGCGACGCTGCCCGATCTGCTGGCCGCTCCGGGCGGGGATCGGGTCACGGTGCTCGACCTGCCCACCGCCTACTGGCATCACCTGGTGGAGGAGATCGACCAGATCGCCTGGCCGCCCGCGCTCCGCCTGGTCATCATCGGCGGCGAGCAGGCGTCCGGCGCCGCGGTGGCGCGCTGGCACGGCCGGTTCGGCGAGGGCGTCCGCCTGGCGAACACCTACGGCCCGACCGAGGGCGCGGTCATCGCGACCGCGGCCGATCTCGGAGCGACTCCGTACGGCAGGCCGCCCATCGGCCGCCCCATCGGCGCCACGACGGTCCACCTGCTCGACGCCGCCGGGGCGCCGGTCCCGAAGGGCGCGATCGGCGAGCTGGTCATCGGCGGCGCCGGGGTGGCACGCGGCTACCTGCGCCGCCCGGCGCTCACGGCCGCCGCCTTCGTCCCCGACCCGCTGGGACCGCCGGGGTCGCGCAGATACCGCACCGGGGACCGGGCGCGCTGGAACCAGGACGGCGCGCTGGAGTTCCTCGGACGGATCGACGGGCAGCTCAAGGTCCGCGGCTTCCGGATCGAGCCGGGCGAGGTCGAGGCGCGGCTGCTCGACCATCCGGGCGTCGGCCAGGCGTTCGTGACGGTCCACGCCGAGGAACTGGTGGCGTACGTCACCGGAACCGCGACGGGGGAGGAGCTCGCCGCGCACCTCGCGCGGACCCTGCCGCGTCATCTCGTCCCGACCGCCTGGGTCGTCCTCGACTCGCTGCCGCTCACCAGCCGCGGCAAGGTGGACCGGGCGGCGCTGCCCGCGCCGGTCCGGGCGCCGTCGGCCGGGCACGTCCCGCCGAGCACGGACGCGGAGGTGCTGGTGGCCGAGATCTGGGCGGAACTGCTCGGCGTCGATGCCGTCGGCGCGAACGACGACTTCTTCACCCTGGGCGGGCACTCGCTGCTCGCGACGAGGATCGCGGCCAGGCTGCGCCGGGCGACCGGGATGGAGGTCCCGGTTCGGACGATCTTCGAGCGGCGCACCGTGGCCGAGTTGGCGATCGCGCTGGAGGACCTGCTGGTGGCCGAGCTGGAGGACATGTCGGAGGAGGAGGCCGAGCGCCTGCTCTCGTCCGCCGGCGGCTGATCCGAAACGCCCGCCTGTGCTCCGGTCTCGCCCGGGCACGGGCGGGCGTGTACATCGGGCCGTGTATCGGGCGTGTAGCGGCTTGTTCCCGGCCCTGGCTAGCGTGGGCAGCGCCTGCCCGCCCCCGTCGTCGTTGAGGTGCGCCTCGATGTCCTATGTCCTCGTCGGCTGCCGCCTGCTGATCGGGCTGGTCTTCGTCCTGTCGGCGGTGAGCAAGATCCGGAGCCGGGCGGCGTACGCCAAGTTCCGGGAGGCCACCCGCTCGCTCGCGCCGGGGCTGCCTTACCGGCCGGTGGCGGCCTTCGTCGTGGCGCTGGAGCTCGCGGTCGCGCCGGCGCTGGCCTGGCCGGCCACCACCCCGATCGGGTTCGCCGCGGCGGCGGCGCTGCTGGCCGCGTTCACCGTCGCGACGGCCTCGGCGATCCGCCGCGGGTCCCGGGTCGACTGCCGGTGCTTCGGGCCGTCCGCGACCACGGCCGGAGCCGGCCACCTCGTCCGGAACGGCGTACTGCTGGCCGCCGCGACGGCCGGTGCGGGGCTGGCCGTGGCGGGGGTGCCACCGGTGGGCGCCCACCTCGCCGGGGTGGCGGTGGCGGTGGCGGCGGCCCTGCTGCTCACCACGCTGGCGGTGCTGGCCGACGACATCGCCGGCCTCTTCTCGGCTTCGCCCTGACCGGAGGTCCCGTTTCCATGCCGTTCCTGATCGCCCTCGTCGTCCTGGTCGGCGTCCTGTGCGTGCTCGACCTGTTGCTCACCCTCGGGGTGATCCGCCGGCTGCGCGTGCACGGCGAGATGCTCGCCGCGCGGCCGGCCGCCCAGCCGGAACCGATGCTCGCGGCGGGCGGGACGGCCCGGCCGTTCTCGGCCGTCACCGTGGACGGCGTGCCCCTGTCGGACACATCGCTCGCGGACCCGACCCTGCTCGGCGTCTTCTCCACGGGATGCCCGGCCTGCGTGGAGCGCCTGCCGCTCTTCGTCGAGCGCGCCCGGGCGTTCCCCGGCGGACGCGATCACGTGGTCGCCGTCGTCGTCGGTCCGGAGGACGCCGCCGCCGAGGACGTACGCGAGCTGCGGCCGGTGGCGCACGTCGTGGTCGAGGACCACGGGGGCGCGGTCGCCCGGGCCTTCCGGGTGACGGGGTTCCCGTCGTTCGCCCTGGTGAGCGGCGCGGCGGACGGCGCGGCGAAAGTGCTGGCGAGTGGCACGCTCCTCGAGGATCTCGGCGATCTCGACGCCGTCGCGGCCCGTCGATGAAGGGCGCTCCGACCGGCGGCGCCTCGGACGTGAACACGCCCCCCGGCGGCCGGGCGGCCCCGGGTTCCGGCTCCGTCACCCGCGCGGCGCTGGCGGCGGCCGGCATGGCGTGGCGGGCGGGCAGCCGCCTCATGGCCGGCTTCGCCGCGCTCACCGTGCTGACGGCGGCGGTGCCGGTGACTCTCGCCTGGCTGACGAAGCTGGCGCTCGACCGGGTCGCGGCCGGGCATGCCGCCGTCCCCTCCCTGGCCGGACTCGGCCTCGCCATGGCCGCGTGCGGCGTGCTGCTCACGCTCGCGCCGCAGGTCACCGAGTATCTCAAGGCGGAGACCGGCCGCAGGGTGGGCCTGGTCGCGCAGGACCGGCTCTTCCGGGCGACCGAACGCTTCGTCGGCCTGGCCAGGTTCGAGGATCCGCCGTTCCTCGACCGGATCCGCATGGCACAGCAGTACGGCGGCTCGACTCCCGCGATGGTCGTCTCGGCCGTGCTCGGTGTCGTGAAGGCGGTGGTGCTCGGCGCCGGATTCCTGGTGTCCCTCCTGGTCACGATGCCGTGGGCCGCGCTGGCGGTGATCGGCTCGGCGGCGCCGGCCCTGGCGGCGCAGGTGTGGCTGTCCCGGCGGCGGGTGGCGATGCTGTGGCGGATCGGCCCGGTCGAACGCCGTGAGCTGTTCTTCACCGACCTGATGCTCAACGTGCGAGCGGCCAAGGAGCTCCGGCTGTTCGGGATCTCCTCCTTCCTCAGGGAGCTCGTGAACGGGCAGCGCCGCGCCGCGAACGCGGAGCGGCGCCGGACGGACCGGCGGGAGCTGTGGGTGCAGGGCGCGTGCGGCCTGTTCAGCGCGCTGTCGGCGGGTGGCGGCCTGGTATTGGTGCTGGTCTCCACGGCCGACGGCGCCGTCGGCGTCGGAGACGTGTCGCTGTTCGTCGCCGCCGTGGCCGGGGTCCAGTCGGCTCTCGGCGGGCTCGTCACCGAGCTCGCCCTCGCGCATCGGCAGCTCCTCCTGTTCGACCACTACCTCGCGGTCCTGCGCACGGAGCCCGACCTGCCCGTCCCCGCGGTTCCCGCGGGGTCGCGGCCTCTGCGCGGCGGCATCGAGCTGCGGGACGTCTGGTTCCGCTACTCGCCCGGCCACCCCTGGGCGCTGCGCGGGGTCAGCCTCACCATCCCGTACGGCACGGCCGTCGCCCTCGTCGGGAGGAACGGAGCGGGCAAGAGCACCCTGGTCAAGCTGCTGTGCCGGATGTACGACCCGGAACGCGGCGCGATCCTGTGGGACGGCGTGGACCTGCGTGACCTGGATCCGGCGCAGCTGCGCCGCCGGATCGGCGCGGTCTTCCAGGACTACATGGAGTACGACATGACCGCGGCCGAGAACATCGGGCTGGGCGACCTGGACGCGATGCACGACCGCGACCGGATCGAGTCGGCGGCACGCCGCGCCGGTGTGCACGGGCCGGTCTCGGCGCTGCCCCGGGGCTACGACACGCTGCTTTCGAAGATCTTCTTCGAACCCGGGGACGAGGACCGCGACGTCGTGTCCGGCGCGCACCTGTCCGGCGGTCAGTGGCAGCGGCTCGCGCTGGCCCGGGCCTACCTGCGCGGTGAGCGTGACCTGCTGATCCTCGACGAGCCCAGCTCCGGCCTTGACGCCGAGGCCGAGCACGAGATCCACACGGGGCTGCGTGAGCACCGCAGGGGCCGGACCACCGTGCTGATCTCGCACCGGCTGGGGGCGGTCCGCGACGCGGACCACATCGTCGTGCTGGACGAGGGCCGGGTCGTCGAGGAGGGGACGCACGCGACGCTGACGGCGTCGGACGGCCTGTACGCCCGGCTGTTCACCATGCAGGCGCGGGGATACCAGTCCGAGCGGGTTCCGGGGTGAGCCGGATGGCCCGTGCGCGTGTCCGGTCACTCCGGCGGCCGTCGCCTACGGTGCGGGGAGGGCGGGTGGCGTGTTCGCGTTGACGACTGTGGCCCTGCTCGCAGCGGGGGCCGGGGCCGCGATCGCCCTGATACGGCGGATTTTCCTGGTGGTCGAGGTCGAGGGGCGGAGCATGGAGCCCTCCCTGTCGGCGGGAGACCGGGTGCTCGTCCGCCGGCAACCGAGACGCGGCCAGTCCGTGAGCCGCGGCGAAATCGTGGTGATCGCCCGGATCGGCCCGGGCGAGGGCTTCGTGGTCGACGGCGGTCCCCAGCGGGTGATCAAGCGGGTGGCGGCCGTGGCCGGAGACCCGGTCCCGCCGATGTTCCGGACGCTGGGGGAGGAGGCGGTGCCGCCGGGGCACATCCTCGTGCTGGGCGACAACCTGGAGCACAGCGCCGACTCGCGCCAGTGGGGGTTCCTCCCGATGCGGCGGGTCGCCGGCATCGTGGCCCGCCGTCTCCCGCCCGGGCCCTCCGAGATCGCGTGAAAACATCGCCCGGTGATAGCCGGGCCCATTTCCCGGCGCAAAAGGATCAGGCGCAAAAGGATCGGAGCGGAAAAGGCGCGGGGGAAAGGCCCGGAAAACGGAAACACGAGAAAGGCGGGACGCCCGTCGTCCGGGCGTCCCGCCATGTCCTGCCGAACGTCAGCAGGTGTACTGCCAGGACCCGCAGTACGTGCCGCCGGGGATCTCGCCGCCCCAGCAGCAGTACTGGCGCAGGCAGGTGCCGCTGTACACGTACGAGCAGTTGATGGCGCTCGCCTTGGTCTCCGGAACGAACCGGCCGAGCATCCGGTCGGCCAGGCGCTGAATCCTATTCGTCATCACAACCTCCTCGTTCGACATCTGGTATTCATAAACTAGCGACGAACGTAACAATCGGCATACCAGCCTGATACACGCGGCCTTGTATTCCCCGCATATCGAATGGCCGGCCGCCGGGGCGACATCGCGGGGAGCGCGGCTCACCCCGCGGCCGAGGTTCTCGCCATCTCCAGTGCGAACAGCCGGGTGAGGCCGTTGATCCGGTAAAGACCCTCACCGGCCGGTTCGATCAGGCGGATGTCGGCGAGCCGGCCGAGCGCCGCCGACGCCGTGTACGGGTCGCATCCGAGCAGCCAGGCGGCCGCGGCCCGGTCACACTCGGTGATCTTCCCCGTGCCCAGCCGGTGCAACAGCGCGACGGCGTTCCCGTCCGAGGCGACCTCCCCCCGGAGCAGGGACTCGTAGTCCGGACGGAGCGCGCCGCGAATCGACAGGTCGCCGTAGGTGAGAAGGTCGAGGCGGTGCCGCTCGTCGGCGAGCATCGTGGCGAAGGCCGCCGGCGACCACTCCTGCCGGACGGCGAGCCTCTTACCGGCGATGTACAGCGCCAGCGGAAGGTGATCGCACAACTCGGCCACCCAGCCCGCGTGCTCGGACTGGACACGGGAGCCCTTCCGCCCCCGCAGCCGGATCAGCAGCTCAGCCGCCGCCGAGTGCTCCAGAGGACCGAGCGGCACGTGCTCGATGTGGTCGAGCGCGGCGAGCACCCTGCGGCTGGTGATCAGGACCCGGCACTCACGGGAGGCGTCGAGCAGCGGCCGCACCTGCCGCTCCTCGGTGACGTTGTCGAGCAGGACCAGCATCCGCCGTCCCGTCGTCGCGGCGATGAACCGCTGCACGGCCTCGCTCTCGCTGGCCGGCGCATCCTCGTACGCCGGCACCCCGAGGGCGGCCAGCAGGCGGCTCAGGGTCTCGAACGCGCCGAGCCCGGCACAGGACCGCAGGTCGACGTAGAGGGTCCCGCCGGGAAACGCGTCGGCGGCCAGGTGGGCGGCGTGGATCGCGAGCGCCGACTTGCCCGTGCCCGCCGGGCCGTGCACGGCGACCGACGTTCCCGGGGGCGCCGGCGCGGTGATCCGCGCGACGAGGTCCTTCAGCTCCCCGTCCCGCCCCAGGAAGCGGGGCGGCGGAACGGGCAGCGCCGACAGGGACGGCGCCTCCGTCGGCGGGGCCGGCACGAGCCGGGCGGTGCGGGCCGCCCGGGGCGCGGCGGGCGCCGCCGGGGACGGCTCGGCGAGGTGCACGGGGTCACCGAGCGTGGGATCGCGCTGCAGGATCGCCTGGTAGAGGGACGCCAGCTCGGGGCCGGGCTCGACGCCCAGTTCCTCACGGAGGACCGCCCGCGCCTGGGCGTAGGCGGCCAGGGCCGCCGCCGCGTCACCGGTCCGGTACAACGCGAGCATCAGGTGGCCCCACAGCCGTTCCCTGGTGGCGTGCCCGCCGAGAATCTCGCGGAGCTCGACGATGACCTCGGCGTGCTCGCCCAGGGCGATCCGCGCCTCGGCCAGCGCCTCCAGAGCCAGCGCCCGCTGCTCCTCGAGGGCGTCCAGCCGCGGTCCCAGCGCCGCCGACCTCGGGACGTCCTCGGCCGGGGCGCCGCGCCAGAGGGACAGCGCCGCGGACAGGTGCCTGAGCGCCGTTCCCGGGTCACCGCAGGAAAGCGCCTCCCGGCCCCGCCGTACGGCCTCGGAGAACTCGGTGAGGTCGAGCTCGCCGGGACCGACGTCGAGCAGGTAGCCGGGTGGCCGGGCGACCAGCCGTTCCGGCGCCCCGAGGACGTCGCGCAGCCGGTTCGCGTACGTCCGCAGGTTCGCGACGGCCGAGCGTGGCGGGTCCGCGTCCCACACCGCGTCCACCAGCCGTTCCAGCGACACCGTACGGTTGGCCTCCAGCAGCAGGACGGTCAGGAGCACGCGCTGCTTGGGGGAGCCGAGCGTGATCTTCCTGTCATCCCGTCGTACCTGGACCGGGCCCAGAATGCTGAACCGCAGACTCATCAAACCTCCGTGTACCGGAAGGAAATCGAGGTCGCACAGGTTCTGCCGTGCAGCAGGTGTGGTCATGGTGCGACCGCCGCGCACGCTCGGGTGCGCGGCGGTCTGTTCGTTCGCCGCGGGCCGCGTCAGGCGGAGGCGCGGATCACCAGGTGGGTGTCGAGGATGACGACCGGCTGCTCCAGCGGCTCGCCGTTGATCCGGGCGATCAGGAGCTGGACCATCTGCCGGCCCATGGCCTCGGTCGGCTGGTGCACGCTCGTCAGCTGCGGGTCGGTGTGCAGCGCCACCTTGGAGTCCTCGAAACCGATCAGCGCGACGTCGCCGGGCACGGAAAGGCCCTGCTCCTTGAGCACCCGCAGGGCGCCGACCGCCATCGGGTCGGAGGCCGTGAACACGGCGTCCAGATCGGGGTGGCGGGCGAGCAGGTCGCGCATGCCCGCCTCCCCGCTCTCCTCGGAGAAGTCGCCGTACGCGACGCGCTCGGTCATGCCGGTGGCGAGCAACGCGTCGCGGTAACCGGCCAGACGGTCGACACCCACGCCCATGTCCTGCGGACCGGAGATGGTGGCGATCTTCGTTCTGCCCTTGGAGAGCAGGTACTTGACCGCCTGCCGGGCGCCGGCCCGGTTGTCCATGTCGACGAAGCTGAACGGGTTGAGCCCGACCGGGCGGCCACCGAGCACGGTGGGCACGCCCATCTCCTCCAGCCGCCCCGGCAGCGGGTCGGCGCCGTGCACCGAGGTCAGCAGCACGCCGTCGACGTGCTGCCCGGTCAGATAGTGCTCAAGCCGGTCGTGCTCGGCGCGGTTCTGGGCCATCGTGAGGATGAGCTGGAGTCCGGTCTCCGACAGCGCGGAGCCGATGCCGCGGATGAGCCCGGCGAAGTACGGCTCGTCGAAGACGCGCTGCTCCGACTCCGACACCACCAGCGCGATGGTGTCGGTCCGGTTGGTCACGAGGGTGCGCGCCGCCCGGTTGGGCACGTAGCCGAGCTCCTGAATCGCCAGTAACACCGCGTCGCGGGCCCGGTCGCTCACCTTGGGCGAGCCGTTGATGACCCGCGACACGGTGCCGCGGCCGACCCCGGCGCGCGCGGCGACCGCTTCCAGAGTCGGCCGGCCTCCGGAACGGCGGTCCCCGTTCATTTACACTGCCCCCTTAACGCGTCTGCGCTTATTGTGCCCGACCCAGCAAGCCGCCGTGTCTGATGGTGTCGGCATACCACAAAGCGCTCGATTTCAGTGTCCTCGCCTGGGTCTCGTAATCGACGTGAACGAGACCGAAACGCTTGCCGTACCCCCAGGCCCACTCGAAGTTGTCCATCAGGGACCAGGCGAAGTAGCCCTGGAGCGGAATGCCCGACTCGATGGCCTCGTGGCAGATGCGCAGGTGGGCGTCGATGTAGGCGACCCGGTCGGGGTCGTGCACGGTGCCGTCCTCGCCGAGCACGTCGTCGTAGGCCGCGCCGTTCTCGGAGATGTAGAGCGGGATCCGCGGGTACTCGTCGGCGATCCGCCGCAGCATCTCGTACAGGCCGCTGTCGTCGACCTCCCAGCCCATGGAGGTGACCGGGCGGCCGCCGTTGACGAAGCCCACGTGCTCGCTGCCGATCCACGGCGACCCGGAGTCGGTCGGAGCGGCGGCCGCCGAGGCGGCGCCGCCGGGCGCGCCGGACACGGTGAAGCGGCTGTAGTAGTTGATCAGCAGCATGTCGATCGGGGACGCGATCGTGGCCAGGTCGCCGTCCTGGATGAACTCCATGTCGGACAGGTGGCTGAGATCGGCCAGCACGTCCTCGGGGTAGGCCCCCTTGAGCAGCGCGTCCAGGAAGAAGCGGTTCTGCAGCCCGTCGATGCGGCGGGCCGCGTCCTGGTCGGCCTCGCTGCCCGTGGCCGGCGTGACCGGGTACACGTTGACGCAGCCGCCGATCTGTGAGTCGGCGTTCTGCGCCCGCAGCGCCTGGACGGCCAGGCCGTGCGCGAGGTTCAGGTGGTGCGCGGCGCGCAGCGCGGCGGCCGGCTCGCGCCGCCCGGGGGCGTGCTCGCCGGAGGCGTAGCCGAGGAACGCCGAGCACCAGGGCTCGTTGACCGTGCTCCAGTGCCTGACCCGGTCGCCGAGCTCGGCGTGCACGGCCGCGGCGAAGTCGGCGAAGCGCTTCGACGTGTCGCGCGACGGCCACCCGCCGGCGTCTTCCAGCGCCTGGGGGAGGTCCCAGTGGTAGAGCGTCAGCCACGGGTCGATCCCGTAGCTGAGCAGCTCGTCGACGAGCCTCTTGTAGAAGTCGAGGCCCTTGCTGTTGTACGCGCCCGAGCCGTCGGGCTGGATCCGCGGCCAGGAGACGGAGAACCGGTACGCCGTCAGGCCGAGATCGGCCATCAGCTTGACGTCCTCGCGATACCGGTTGAAGTGGTCGATCGCGATCTCGGCGTTGTCGCCGTTCACGATCCGGCCGTCCTGTGCGCAGAAGGTGTCCCAGATGGAGCGGCCCCGCCCGTCCGCGGTGAGCGCGCCCTCGATCTGGTACGCGGAGGTGGCGGCGCCCCAGACGAACCCGGTGGGGAACATCAGGCCGACCGTCTCTGCCTCGGGTCGTGTGCCTTGCGTCGTCACGCCTTGACCGCACCTTCCATGAGTCCGCCGATGATCTGTCGGCCGAACAGGATGAAAACGACGATGAGCGGGAGAATCGACATGAGCGTGCCGCTGAAGATCAGCACGTAGTCCGTTCCGTACTTCGCGTTGAGCGAGTTGATCGCGACCTGGACCGTCGGGTTGTCCGGGTTCAGCACGATCAGCGGCCACATGAACTCGTTCCAGTTCAGCATGAACGTGTTGATGCCCAGCACTCCCATGCCCGGCCGTACGGCGGGCAGGATGACGTTCCACCAGATCCGCAGGGTGGAGGCGCCGTCGACGCGGGCGGCCTCGACCAGCTCGTTGGGCACGGCCTGCTCGGTGTACTGCGTCATGAGGAAGACGCCGAAGCCGTTGAGCAGGAAGGGCAGGATCACGGCCTTGATCGAGCCGACCCATTCGAGGTTGACCATGAGCCGGTAGAGGGGGACCTGGCCCATCTGCTGCAGCGGGACCATCATCGTCAGCAGGACCAGCAGCAGCAGGATCTTGCCGCCCTTGAAGCTCAGCCGGGCGAACGCGAAACCGGCGAACGTCGAGATGATCACCACCGAGAACGTCACCGTGGCGGAGATGATCAGCGAGTTGGTGAGACCGGTCAGGTAGTGCGCGTCGGGGTTGGTCAGCACGCGCTGGATGTTCTGGCCGAGGTTGCCGCCCGGCAGGAACGGCGGCGGCATGTCGGTCGCCTCGATGTTGGTGCGCGAGGCGATGACGATCATGTAGTAGAGCGGGAACGCCGAAATGATGATCGTGACGGCCAGCACGAGCTTCGTCAACGGCGTCGCGGTCCAGAGGCCTGCGGCCCCTCCCTGCCGCTTGGCGCGCCGCCGCCGCGTCTGGGCGGGCGCGGAGAGCGTGGTCACTTGTTGCCCCCGATCCGGCGGATGAGCAGGAAGTTGATGGCCGATCCGATGAGGATGAGCAGGAACAGCAGCCAGGCGGCCGCGGAGGCGTAGCCGTAGTCGAACTCGCGGAAGCCCTGCTCGAAGATGAACATCGAGACGGTCTGGAACTGGCTGGTCGTGCCACCGTGGACGTTGCCGTTGTAGAACGTGGTCGGCTCGGCGAACAGCGTGAGGCCGCCGATGGTCGAGTTCAGCACGACGAAGATCATCGTCGGCCGGAGCATCGGAACGGTGATCTGCCAGAACTGGCGCCGCCGGGACGCGCCGTCGATCGAGGCCGCCTCGTAGAGGTCCTTCGGGATCGTCTGCATGCCGGCCAGGAAGATGATCGCGTTGTAGCCGGTCCAGCGCCAGTCGACCATGGTCGCGATGGCGAGCCAGGAGGGGAGGCGCTCGGCCTTCCAGTCGATGGGGTCGGCTCCGAACCAGCCGAGCACCCAGTTGACCATGCCCCAGTCGCGGCCGTACAGCTGGGTGAAGACGACCGCCACCGCGACGACCGAGGTGACGAGGGGGAGCAGGACGCCCAGCCGGACGAACAGCTGGCCCTTCATCCGCTTGTTCAGCGCGTTGGCCAGCAGCAGCGCCAGCAGCATCTGCGGGACCGTCGCGATGAGGAACATCGCGAGGGTGTTGACGACCGCCCTCCAGAAGGAGGAGTCGGACAGCAGGGCGGTGAAGTTGCCGAGGCCCGTCCACTCGACCGTGCCGGCGAGGTCGTAGTCGAAGAACGAGTAGTAAAGGGTGAAGGCGAGCGGGAAGAGCCCGAAAATCAGGAAGAGGATGTAGTACGGGGAGACCAGGAGGTACGGTGCGGCCTTGAGGTCCAGCCAGGTCAGGAAGGATCGCCCCGACCCCGACCGGACGTGCCTCCGGCTGGGCGGCATCGCGTCGACGTGCAGGCTCATAAGTTACCTTTCGGGTGAAAGCAGGCGACCGGCCCGCCGGCGGGGTGCCGCTGCGGCGGGCCGGTGCTCACCTGGCGGGCAGGATCAGCCCGCGGCCTTCACGGCGTCGTCGACGAGCTTCTTCCAGCCGTTCGCGTACGGCACGGAGCCGTCGTCGATGGCGGAGACGACCGACTCGATCGCGTTCTTGACCTGGGCGTGCTTCACGCCGAGGAAGACCGGCTGAAGCGCCGAGGCGGACTTGGCGAAGATCTCACCGACCGGAGCGTCGTTGAAGTACTCGTTCTTCGCGCCCTGGACGGCCGGGTCCTGCTGGGCCTGGACGTTGCTCGGCATGTTGCCGGCGTAGTTGAAGATGTTGACCTCGGCGTCCTTACCGGTCAGGTAGTCGAGGACCTGCGCGGCCTCCTTCGGGTGCTTCGACTGCTTCGGCACCGCGAGCCACGAGCCGCCCCAGTTGCCGCCGCCGCCGGGCACCGCCGCGACGTCCCACTTGCCCTTGAACTCCGGTCCGGCGCCGTCGTCACCGCTGACCGCGCCGAGCATCCAGGACGGGCAGCCGAGGGTGGCGAACTGCGACTTCTTCATGCCCGTGTTCCACTCGGGCGTGAAGTTGCGCAGCTTGGCCGTGAGGCCCTCCTGGCTGATCTTCTGGGCGAAGTCGTACGCCGTCTTGACCGCCGGGTTCTTGTCGACGATCAGGTTGTTGTCCTTGTCGAAGTAGGAGACGTTGCCGTTCTTGGCGGCCTCCTGCACCAGCACCACGTTGTAGAGCGTGTTGGTGCCGTCGACGAACTTGGTGTCCTTGATCTTGTCCTGGAACTTGTGGGCGACCTTGACGAAGTCGTCCCAGGTCGGCCAGAGCTTGCCGACCTCTTCGCGGTCGGACGGCAGGCCCGCCTTCTCGAACAGGTCCTTGCGGTAGCACAGGCTCATGCCGCCGATGTCGGTGCCGAGACCGAAGAGCTTGCCGTCGGCGGTGACGCCGTTCTCCCACTTCCAGGCGGCGAAGTCGTTCTTGCGGTTCTGCAGGCCGAACTCGCCCAGGTCGGCCCACCACTCGGGGTGCGCCTTGGCGAGGCCCATGCCGCCCTCGTCGATGCCGACGACGTCGCCGGCGCCCGCGCCGGACTGCAGCCACTGGATCATCTGCGGCCAGTAGACCTGCTCGAACTGGTCGGTGAGGTGGTCTTCCTTGATCTTAATGTCGGTGTGCTCGGCGTTCCACTTGGCGATCGCCTCTTTATAACCGAAGTTCTTGCCGCCGCCGAACGTCTGGACGGTGACGGTCACGGGGCCTGCCGCCTGCGTGGACCCGCCGCCCGCGGTGCTGGTCTTGTCGTCGTCCGTGCTGCAGGCGGCGGCGCCGAGAGCCAGCGCGGCCACCGCGGCGACCGCGAGCAGCCTGCCGCGGCGCGAGTTGCTAGTCATTCCGGACCCCTCTCAGGTGGTATCCCGAATCGTTCGTGGGAGGTGCATCCCAGGCCGGTCCCCGATCTTCACGGCCCGCGATCGAAGGTTCTGCTCTTTGCTCCCTCACCGTGGACTGAACACCGTTGGGAGCGCTCCCACGAAGGGTCCTCTATGAGCAACGCGGGCGTCAATATGCCGAAACCTAACTGTTACTCCCTGGGTGGTTAGAGCCGTTCAACGGGACATAGTAGGACATAGCACGCTTGGGAGCGCTCCCATCACCATATGGGCAGAAATAAATAGCGGGCGCCCCCAACCTGCGGGGGCGCCCGTCCTTATGGGTGTCGTTATGCGCTCCGTCGCCTCATCCGTCACTCGCCGTGGCCGTCCCCAGGGACACTCCGCCGCCCAGCGAGGCGCCGGCGCCCGCGGCGTCCGCCACCCGGCAGGCCGGCCCGGAACAGGCGCGCAGCAGCGCCAGCCGGGCCGAGAGCGCCGTGGTCAGGCCCGGATCGGCCGTCGCCACGATGTTGTGCAGCTCCGCCGGGTCGTCCCGCAGGTCGTAGAGCTGCCGTTCCCCGGTCTCGTACTCCACGTACGCGTACCGCCCGGTCCGCACCATCGCGTATGTGGGCGGCGACTGCGGCGAGTAGGAGGGGTGGTAGAACTCCGCGAGTACGGCGTCGCGCCAGGGGACGTCGTGCCCGCGCAGGAGCGGGACGAGCGAGCGCCCTTCGGCCGTGGGCGGCACGGCGGCCCCGCCCAGCTCGGCGAACGTGGGCGCGAGGTCGACCGTCGACGCGAGCGCGTCGACCGCGCCCCCGGCGGGCACGCCCGGCCCGCGCACCACCATCGGCACCCGGATGTCCTCCTCGAACGGCGTCGTCTTGCCCGGCCGCAATCGGTGCTGGCCAAGGTGGAAGCCGTTGTCGGAGGTGAAGAAGATGTAGGTGTCGTCCAGCCGGCCGGCCCGGCTCAGCGCATCGACCAGCGCGCCCACCATGTCGTCCACCCCCAGCATCGCGCGCAGCCGGTCCCGGTGGACGCGGTCGATGCGGCGGATGTCGGCGGCCGACAGCGGTGTGCGCTCGCTGAGCCAGCCGGGCTCGGCGGACAGGTCGGCCTGGTCGAACGACGCGGTCCGCGGCGCCCGCTCGCCGGCGAAGGCGGCCTCGTGGCGCGGCGCGTGGTGCGCCGGCAGATGCGGCGCGACCGGGGCGAGGTAGAGGAAGAACGGAGCGTCCCCCTCGGCGGCACCGGTGACGAAGGCCGCGGCCTTGGCGCTCAGCACGTCCTCCAGGTAGTCCTCGGGCGCGTGGCCGTACCGCCGGACCACGCCGTTCTCGTTGAGCGCGTAGCCGTACTCCTGGTACAGGCGGGTGACGGGGACCTGCCACTCGTCCCAGCCGGGCGGCACGTACGTGCGCGGCGCCCCCTCGGGATAGTTGTTGAGGTACTTGCCCATGAGCGCGGTGCGGTAGCCCGCGTCGTGCATCCATGTCCCGAGGGTGGACGCCTCCAGCGGCCGGAACTTGGGAAACCCGCCGGTCGGCGACCGGTTGCTCCACACCTGGTGGCTGTGCATGTACTGCGAGCGGAGAATCGACGAGCGGGAGGGACAGCACCAGGGATTGGTGACGAAGAAGCGGGACAGCGTGGTGCCCTGGCGCACCAGGAGGTCGGTGATGTTGGGGAACCGGCTCAGATCCGCCGCGTCCAGGTCGTCGGTGAGGATCAGCACGATGTTGGGCCGGTGGGCCGCGGGCGCGGGCTCGACGCGGGCGGCGCCGATGAGTCCGAAGCACAGCAGGAGCGCCGCCGCGAGCCCGGCCCACAGCTTTCTCGATCGTCGTGGTTGGGGCACGGCAGCAATCATTGCCGCGCCTCCGCCAGGGGAAACGTACGCCGCGTGATCGTGCGATCGCTCCGTGTCCTTATGTCTGGGCTCCGGCGAAAACTCCCCCGGGCGCGAACCCCCGGCCGGTCAGCCGAAGATCGCCGGGTCCGGGCCGAGGCGGCGGCCCTCGTCGAGGCCGTTGATCGCGGCCATGTCCTCGGGGCTCAGCTCGAAGTCGAAGACCTCGATGTTCTCCTTGATGCGCGACGGCGTCACCGACTTCGGAATCACGATGTTGCCGAGCTGGATGTGCCAGCGCAGCACCACCTGGGCGGCCGTCTTGCCATATTTATTGCCGATTTCGGCTAGGACGGGCAGGTCGAGCAGCCCCTTGCCCTGCCCGAGCGGGCTCCACGCCTCGGTGGCGATGCCGCGCTGCGCGTGTAAGCCGCGCAGTTCCCGCTGGGCGAGCTGCGGGTGCAGCTCGATCTGGTTCAGCGCGGGGATCACCTCGGTCTCTGCGAGCAGGCGCTCCAGATTGGCGACCGTGAAGTTCGACACGCCGATCGCCCGCACGCGCCTGTCGACGTACAGCATCTCCAGGGCCTTCCACGTCTCGACGTACTTGCCCTGCCGGGGCGCCGGCCAGTGGATCAGGTACAGGTCGAGGGTCTCCAGGCCGAGGCGCCGCATGCCGGCGTCGAAGGCCCGCATCGCCTCGTCGTAGCCGTGCTCGTCGTTCCAGAGCTTGGTGGTGACGAACAGCTCCTCGCGGGGGATGCCGGAGGCGCGCAGGGCGCGGCCGACCCCTTCCTCGTTGTGGTACAGCTTCGCCGTGTCGATGCTGCGATAGCCGTACTCCAGGGCCGTCGCCACGGCCTTCTCGGCCTCGTCGTCGGCCACCTGCCACACGCCGAAGCCGAGCTGCGGCATCCGGACGTTGTTGTTCAACGTGATGACGTTCATGCCTCCCATGCTGCCGCAACTCCCCCCGAAGATCCCTTCGGGGTCTGTTCACCGCGTGTTCCCGCCGCCGTAGTGTCGGACGGCTACGGTGAGCGCGTCGTGAACGTTTCTTTACGGGGCGTGGAGAACGAGGGACGGCGCCACGCCGCCGAGCAGGGGCAGGCCGTCGCGTGGGTGGAGTCCCCCCTGCAGCTGCTGTGCGTCGTCGAGGCGCACCACGCGGGGCTCCTCGGCCCCACCACCAGGGTGGTGCCGCGCGCCGGGCTGCCCGCGCTGCGGCTGACCCGCCGCGAGCTCGGGCGGCTCGGGCCGCCCGAGGGGCTGGAGCTCGCCGAGCCGTCCGAGCGGGCCCCCCGGCCGGGCCGGACATGGGTGGCCGGCGACGCCTTCTCCGGGCGGGTCCAGCTCGCCCTCGTCACGGCCGTCCCCGGCCGCACCGTGCTGGTGGACGACGGGCTGGCCACGATCCGCCTGCTGGAGCTGCTGGTCGCGCGGCGCCCGCTGCTGCGCGCCCGCGGGACGCCGGGTCTCGGCCGCAAGGTGCTCGGCGCGGTCGCGGGGTTCCGCCTGCGCACCCGCGGGCCCACGGTGTTCACGGCGCTCCCGGTGCCCGCCGGCCTCGCGGAGGCGGTGGAGGACGCGGGTGTGCGGCTCGTGCGGCACGACTTCGCCTGGCTGCGCGCCCAGCCCGCCGATCGGCCGCCGCCGGAGCGCACGGTCGTGCTCGGCACCTCGCTCGTGCGCAACGGGCTCATCCACCGCGACCGCTACCTGCGCTGGCTCGAGCGGATCGGCGAGCCCGTCGCGTACTTCCCCCACCGCCGTGAGGACCCCCGCGACCTCGACCGGGTGCGCAGGGTCGCCGGGCTGACCGTGTACGACGCCGGGGCGCCCGCCGAGATGACGCTGCGTGACCTGCGGCCGGACCAGCGGGTGCTGAGCCTGCCGTCCACCGCGGTGACCTCGCTGCGCGTCCTGCTGTCGGGCCGGGGCGTGCCGGTGGAGACGGTGGACGTGCCGGAGGACTGGTGGACGGCCTCGGCAGCCCCGTCGCTGCGCTCCCACCTCCAGCTGTTCGCGCACCAACCCCATCAGCCCGATCAGCTCCACCCGCACGATCCCGGAAAGGGTGCTCCTTGACCCGTCTGCTCGCCGTGGCCGACTCCGACTCCTATCTCAAGTGGGCCGCGGGCCTGCTCGACGCGACCCCGGAGGACTGGGTCACCGACCTGGCCGTCGTCCGCACTCCCATCGCCCCCTCGGCGGCGCAGATCGCCGCCGCGGTGAGCGGCACCCGCGCGGGCCGAGCCGGGCGGGAGCTGCCGCCCGTGCTGCCGGCCCGGCAGCTGCGGCGGGCCGCCGAACGGTTCCGGCCCGACGTCGTGCTGCTCGCCTGCACCGGACCGGTGGTGGACGCGCTGGCGGCGACGCCGGCCGGGCCGTTGTCCGGGCCGCTGCCGGGGCCCCGGCCGGTGCTGGTGTCGGGGCTGCCCGGCATCTCGGTGCCCGCGACGGAGAAGGCCTGGCTGTTCCGCAGCGGCTGTGACCTGTTCGTCGTGCACAGCGCCCGGGAGGTCGCCGAGTTCTCCGAGATCGGCGCGCGGCTCGGCGGGGGAGGCGCGGTGGCGCTGGCCCGTCTGCCCTACCTGGACCTCCTGCACCGCGAAGCGTGCGGAGACGACGCCGGAGGCGTACGCGACCGCGTCGTGTTCGCCACCCAGGCCAAGGTGCCCAGGCGGCGCGAGGAACGGGAGCGGATCCTGCTCGCGCTCGCCGAGCTGGCGCGGGCCAGGCCCGGCCTGGACGTGGTGGTCAAGCTGCGCGCCCGCGACGACGAGCGGCAGACGCACAACGAACGCCACCACTACGAGCGGCTGTGGACCGCGATGGAGGCCGAGGGCCGGGTGCCTCCCGGCGCCGTGCGCTTCGCCGCCGGTCCGATGCACGAGCACCTGAGCCGCGCCGCCGGCTTCGTCACGGTCAGCTCGACGGCCGCGCTGGAGGCGATCGCCGCGAACGTGCCGCTGCTCGTGCTGTCCGACTTCGGGGTCGGCGCGGAGATGATCAACCTCGTGTTCGAGGGCAGCGGCTGCCTGGGCACGCTCGGCGACCTCGCCGAGGCGGACTTCCGGTTCCCGGCGGAGGAGTGGTGCAGGGACAACTACTTCCACGACCGCTCGGCCGGCGACTGGACCGGCCGGGTCGCCACGCTGGTCGCCGCGGCCCGCGCGGGGACGCTGGAGCCCGCGCGCTCGCTCCTCGACGGCCCCGAGCACGCGGCCGCCCGCCGCCGCGCCCGGCTGCGCCTGGAGGTGCCGCCCAGGGTCCTGCGGTACGGCTACCGCGCCAAGCGGCGGATGCGCGGCTACCTCAAGGCTCTCTAGACGAGGGCCTACGCGGTGGCCACGTCCGGGGCCGCATCCGGCAGCGGGGCGCGCCCCCACGAGCGCGGCGCGTGCCGATCGTCATGGAACGCCTGCGAGCCGCCCGGGAAGTGACGAAACCAGCGGAACGACCATGGCGCGGGCTGTCCCTCACAGAGGGGGTGTCGCGGTGAGCAGCTCGGCGGCGTTACAGACATCGGCGTCCAGCGGGCGGTCGGGATCGACCGCGGGGATCGCCTCGACCAGGGTGTCGAGGAGCGCCGCGCAGCCCGAGGCCGTGGGGCGGCGGGCGCCGACGTGCGCCGCCTGCCGCAACCCCACCGCCAGCGACCCGCAGAGCAGCCGCAGCAGTTCGGCCATGTCGTAGGCGCGCAGGGCGGCCTGGGTGCCGAACGGCACCACGTCCTGGTTGTGCAGGTTGGTCGGCAGGCTCTGCATGCCGGCCGGCACGGCGGCGCGGCGGATCTCGGCGACGAACGCGGTCGTGGCGAGCTGCACCCCCTGCATCCCGTGCTGGCGGCCGGGTCCGGCGGCGAGCATGGGAGGCAGGCCGCCGTTGCGGGCCGGGTCGACGAGGAGGTCGAGCTGCCGCTCGGCGAGGTTGCCGAGCTGAGCGGTGACCATCGCCAGGACGTCGGCGGCGAACGCGGCCGGCTGCCCGAAGAAGTTGCCGCCGTGCACGACCAGGTCGTCGTCGGGGAAGAACAGCGGGTTGTCGCTGACGCTGGACAGGTCGGCCGCGACGACACCGTCGACGTAGCGCAGGGCGTCCTCGGCGGCGCCCAGCAGTTGCGGGGAACAGCGGATGCTGTACGGCTCCTGCAGCGGACGCGTGCCGGCCGGGAGGATCCCGGCGAGGGTCTTGCGCATGCCGTCGGCGACGTCGATCGCGCCGGGATGGCCATAGGCGCCGAGCAGGCGGGGGTGGAGGAAGCCCGGGTCGCAGCCGAGCAGATCGACCAGCAGGCAGGTGAGCGCCTGCAGGGCGCGGTGCGAGGACCGGACGCTGTCCAGGGCGAGGGCGGTCGCGGCCGTGGTGAGGGAGGTGCCGTTGACGAGCGCGAGGGCGTCCCGGCCGTCGAGCGTCAACGGGGTCAGCCCGGCATGGCGCAGCGCCTCGGCCGCGGGCATCCGCGATCCGTCGAGATACGCCTGTCCCCGGCCGCGCAGTGCCTGGGCGGCATAGGCGAGCGGGATCAGGTCCCCGCTCGCGCCGACCGAACCGTAGCGCGGGATCGCCGGGACGAACGTCGTCGCGAACATCGCGGCGAGCCCGTCGACCACGTGTGCGGAAACCCCGGACGCACCCTGGGCGAGCGACCACGTACGCACGAGGATCGCGGCCCGGCTCACGTCATGGGCCAGATCCGGCCCCTGCCCGGCGCCGAGGTGCGCCAGGGTGTTGTCACACTGGTCCGCTTCGTCCTCCCGGCCGGCGAACCCGACGAGGGCGCCGAATCCGGTGGTCGCGCCGTAGACCGGACGTTCCTCCTCCCGCACGTCGCGGAGGAAGCCACGGCCGCGCTCGACGCGGTCACGGACGGACGCGTCGACCACGACGGACACCGGCGCCGCTGCGCGGTGCAGGTCGGCTGAGCGCAGCGGAGCGCTGAGGTCGATGGTGTCTTCGACGGCGGGCATGTCCGGACTGTAGGCGGCGGATTCTCAGAATCCTATGAGAATCCGTCCGTAGCTTTCGGCTCATGGCGCATGACTACCTGATAATCGGGGCCGGACCGGCCGGGCTGCAGCTCGCCGCGGAGCTCGAACACGCCGGTCACGACTATGTCGTCCTGGAGCGCGGAGCCGGCCCGGGCACCTCCTTCACCCGGTTCCCGCGGCACCGCCGGCTGATCTCCATCAACAAGGTGCACACGGGGTACGACGACCCGGAGCTGCGGCTGCGGATGGACTGGAACTCGCTGCTGAGCGACGATCCCGACCTGCTGTTCACCCGCTACAGCGAGGAGTACTTCCCGCAGGCCGACGATTTCGTGCGTTACCTGTCCGACTACGCGGCGGCGACCGGCGTCAAGGTGCGCTACGACGTCGACGTCTTCCGGATCGGCCGGAACGACGACGGCTTCACCGCCACCGATCGCAGCGGACGCATCTGGCGGGGGCGGCGGCTGGTCGTGGCCACCGGGGTCTCCCAACTGCACGTCCCGCCGATCCCGGGCGTCGAGCACGCCGAACGCTACGACACGTTCGAAACCGATTCGGCGTCCTTCGCCGACCAGCGGGTCCTGGTGATCGGCAAGGGCAACTCGGGATTCGAGACCGCCGACGCGCTCATGGCCCAGGCCGCGGTCATCCACGTCGCCGGGCCGCACTCGGTCAGGATGGCCTGGCAGTCGCACTACGTCGGGCACCTGCGCGCGGTGAACAACAACTTCCTCGACAGCTACCAGCTGAAGTCCCAGAACACGATCCTCGACGGCACGGTGGAGAGCATCGAACGCCGCGCCGACGGCGGCTACCGGGTGATGTTCCGCTACGCCCGCACCGTGGAGGCGCTGCGCGAGCTGTTCTACGACCGGGTGGTCGTGTGCACCGGTTTCCGGTTCGACGCCTCGGTGTTCGACGACGGTTGCCGGCCCGCGCTGGTCATCGACGACCGTTTCCCCGAGCAGACGCCGGCGTACGAGTCCGTCAACGTGCCTGATATGTACTTCGCCGGCACGCTCACCCAGCAACGCGACTTCAAGAAGGGCACCAGCGGGTTCATCCACGGTTTCCGGTACGGGGTGCGCGCGCTCTACCGGATCCTGACCACCCGGTACCACGGCGGGACCTGGCCGGCCGAGCGGGTCGAGCCCACCCCGGACGCGATCAGTGACGCGATCATCGCCCGGGTAAGCCGCTCGTCGGCGCTGTGGCAGCAGTTCGGCGTGCTCGGCGACGTCGTCACCGTGACCGGAGGCACCGCGCTGTACCAGGAGGAGGTCCCGGTGGCGTACGTGGCCGACGGCGGCCTCGGCGGCGCCCGGCACACCTTCGTCGTCACCCTGGAGTACGGCCAGGGCCACGACGCCGTCGACCCGTTCGACATCTCGATCCCGAGGGTCGTCGAGAACGACGCCGTCAACGCCCACGACGCGAGCTACCTGCACCCGGTGGTGCGGCACTACCGGGACGGCGCGCCGGCCGGCGTCCACCACCTCGCGGAGAACCTGGAGAACCAGTGGAACCTGCCGGAGGTGCACCAGCAGCCACTGGCCGTGTTCGTCAAGGAGTGCCTTGCCGACGCCGGCTGAGCCGTACCCGCGTGCCGTTCTGGACCTCCTGGAGGCGGCCGGGGACCGGCCCGTCTTCGAGCACGGCGCCCGTGCCGTCACCGGCGCGCGGATGCTCGGCCTCGTCCGGCGGATCGCGGCCGGGCTGCGCGCCGCGGCCGTCGGACCCGGGGACGGCCTCGCCATGATGCTCGGCGTCACCCCGGAGGCGTTCGCCGCGATCATCGCCGCCTACGTCGTGGGAGCCCGGGCCGTCGGTGTGCGGCCAGGACTGCCCGACGGCCAGTTGCGCCACGTGCTCCACCAGGACATCACCGCGGTCGTGACCGACGCGGCCACCGGTCCGGAACACGCGCGGCGCACGCTGACCGTCTCCGAGCTGCTGGCCGCGCCCGGCGAGGACGGTCCGCTGCGCCTGTCCGGCCGGCCGGAGGACGTCGCCCGGCTCGTCTACACCAGCGGCAGCACCGGCACACCCAAGGCCTGCGCGCAGACCTACGCCGCGATGAACGCGGCGTGGACGGCCCGCCCGGAGGCGTGGCCGCCGGCGATCCGCGAACTGGCCTCCCGGCTGCGGCGCTACCTGGTGTTCGGGTCGCTGAGCAGCCAGGTGATGATGGAGTACGGCATAATCACGCTCGCCGCGGGCGGGACCATGGTCGTCGCCGACCCGCCCGCGCTCCCCGAAGCGATCACCAGGTATCGGGCGACCGCCAGCGTCATCACCGTGCCCCGCCTGTACAAACTCGTCGCCGCCCAGCGCACCGCCCCGGCCGACCTGAGCAGCCTCCGGGCGCTCATGGTGTCCGGGTCGCCGCTGGAGGCGTCCCGGCTCCGCGAGGCACTCGACGTGCTCGGCCCGGTCGTGTTCCATGGCTACGGGCAGACCGAGACCGGCACGATCTCCATGGCCACGCCGCAGGACGTCCCCCCGTCGGTCGGATTCCCGCCCGACGTCGTCGACGTCGAAGTCCGGGACGCGGACGGCCGGCCCGTCCCGCCCGGCGTCGACGGCGAGCTGTACGTCCGCACGCCGGCTCAGGCCATCGGGTACTGGGCCGAGCCGGCGGAGACCGCCGAGGTGTTCGTCGACGGGTGGGTGCGCACCCGCGACCTGGGCCACTTCGACGAGGACGGACGACTGCACCTGGCCGGGCGGACACGGGACGTCGTCATCGTCAACGCCAACCTCTACTACACAGGCCCGATCGAGCGGGTCCTGGCCGCCTCCCCCGACATCGCGGAGGCGTACGTGGTCGGCGCCCCGGACGAGGACACCGGCGAGGCGGTGCACGCGTTCGTGGTACCGGTGGCGGGCCGGAACCCCGACCTCGGCTCGCTGCGGGCGCTGGTCGGTGAGCGGCTCGGCGAGGCATGCGTTCCCGCGACCGTCACCGTCCTCGACGAGGTGCCGCTGACGCCGAACGGCAAACCGGACAAGCGCCTTCTGACGACCGCGGTCCCCCGAGCCGGGAACGGCGCTCCTCGACGGCCGTCCGGCGACTCGGAGGGATGAGCGGGCGCCCGGTATGTCAGTGAAGGAGTGGTCGGGCCGGCCGCTCGCTCCCCGACGGCCCCGAGCCCGCCGATCGCCCGGCCGCCGCCGTATGCCGGTGCTCGCGTGGTGAGATGCCGTAGGCGGCGCGGAAGGCGCGGCTGAAGGTCGAGGCGTCGGTGAAGCCCCAGCGGGCGGCGACGGCCTGGATGGGAAGGGAGCGCTGCCGGGGGTCGGCGAGATCGCGGTGGCACTGTTCCAGCCGGCATCGGCGGATCCAGGCGGCCACGGTGAGGCCCTGTTCCCGGAAGAGCGTGTACAGGTGCCGGACGGAGATCTGGTGTGCCGCGGCGATCGTCTCAGGGGTGAGGTCAGGGTCGCCGAGCCGCTGCCGGATGAAATCGTGGATCAGCGACAGCAGGGCCTGACGCCGCGATTCGGGTGACAGCAGGGCGGTGGCCTCGACCCGGTCGGCGCAGGCGGCGGCGATCAGGTCGAGGGTGACGGCGGCCACCGCCTGCGCGCTGTGAGGGGTGAGGCTCTCGGCGTTGTCCGCCAGGTGCCGGAGGTGTCCGGCCAGTACGCCGGTGATGCCCTGCCGGACGGGAAACGGCGTCGCGGCGAGCCGCCCGACGACGTCGGACCGCAGGCCGAGGGCGTCCCGGGGGAACTGGACGACCAGGGCCTCGGCCGGATCGCCGTCCGGTCCTCGCCATCCCTGGTACGGCCGGGAGGAGTCGATGGTGAGGAACTGCCCGGCGCGGAAGGCCGCGTCGCGCCCGGCCTGCCTCAGGCCGCCGGCGCCGCCGAGGAGGAGGTGCAGCTGGAAGACCTCGGGATCCGACTGCCTGATGAGCTTGGCGGTCCGATTCACCCGCAGCGTGTGGTGGCTCATCATCGAAAGCTGCACCGTGCCGAGATCGAACACCCGCGCCGACGCGTGGAAACGGGCGGGATGGTCGGTGGCCAGCCACGCGTGCACGTGCGCCTGCGACATCGTGTCGTACCAGTAGGGAAATCGATCCCGAACGGCCAGGTTCCTGGTGTCCCACTCCAGAATTTTCATGACGTTTCCTCGGCGAGTGGTCGTACGGGGAAGCGCGTTCCGCCGTGAAGTGCTTCCCGGTCACTGTTGTCGTGAGTACGCCGGAGCGAGAGCCACGCCGGGGAGATCGCATCGGCGGCGTGCACGAATTGCCAGCAATCGTGCAGAGGAAGTCAAGACATTCGCGACGGCTCCCGGCACCCTGACTGCAGGGAGCCCATTCTGCGCCGCAACGACCCTCAGCACGCCTCGGAGGAAGCCCCATGGCAACACCGCGCGAGATCGCCCTCCCACATCGAGCGCCGGCGGTTCTGTTCGACGAAGCACGGCAGCAGCCGCGGGCGCAGTGCCCCATGCTGACCGGCGCCGACGCCGGAGCCCGGCCGCTCCCATGCCTGCTCGTCATCCCCGAACCTCTCGTCACCGGCCGCGGCGCCCGCACTCCGCGGTGTGGCCGGATGGCGTCACCACCCCCGGCCTCGGCGGCGGAGGTCGCGACCACGGTCGCCATGTGCTGCTGATCGCCGCGGAAGCCCCAGCATGGCGCACAGCCCGAGAAATCACCACAAGCATGTCCCGCTGGGAGGCGAGGGCTCAGCGGGACAGCAGGCGGCGCAGGCGGGAGGCCGGGCCGGGAGCAGGCGCGGCCGGGCGCGGCCGGTCGATCAGGCCCAGCGACTCCAGCCTGCGCTTCTTGAAGTAGCGCGCCGGTCCGTGGGCGCGCACGTAGGCCGTCGCGGCCTCACGCAGCCCGGGGTGGGCTTCGCTTTGCATGCAGTAGCCCACGGCCGCGACCAGGGCGGGCAGGTCGGCGGCGGGCGGCTCGACGAGCGTGCCGTCGGCCTGCAGCCGGGGCAGCGCGGCGTCCGCGATCGTCGCCGGGATCCGGTTGCTGTTCTCGTACGGCGTGAGCCGTTCGAGCACGAGGTCGCAGCCGATGGTCGCGACCGGCAGGCCGAACAGCCGGCGCGCGGTCACCAGCGCGGTGGAGAAGCACCCGGCGACCAGTTCGGGCCGGTGCGCGGCGAAGCACGCCTCGGCGGGCGTCGTCTCGGCGGCCACGAGGAGCTCGACGCCCAGCTCCGCGGCGACCGGCCGCAGCTCGCGGGCGTGCCGCCGCCCGGCGGCGGGGTGCGGCTTGAACAGCACGCTCCGGTGGCCGCGCGCCGCCAGGCCGCGCAGCATGCGCGCGTGCAGCCCGGCCTCCTCCTCGGCCGTGAGCAGGCCGAGCGCGGACAGGTACTGGCCGAGGATCACCGCGCCGGCGCGCGGCGCCGCCTCGGCCGCCTCCGCCACCCGGCCTGCCACGCGTGCGAACGACGCGTCCGTCAGGGCCTCGGCCGGCACGCCGTGCTCGGCCAGGAGCAGAGGCGCGAGGCCGGGGACGAGATCGAGGTGGAGCAGCCGGGTGATCCGCCCGGCGATCTCCTGGGGGAGCGGGTCGCGGGTCGGCCCGTAGCTCATGAGGCCGTCGGAGTAGACGGTGATCGGGCAGTCCCTGATCAGGCCCGCGAGCGTACGCGACGGGGACACCGCGACCGACTCCAGCACCAGCTCGTCCGGCTCGCCGACCAGGTCGCGCAGCAGGCGGCCGAGCATGGGCGTCTCGATCGAACGGGGTTTCCAGTCCGAGGGGTGCAGCGGCGCGATGATCTCGTTCCAGGACAGGACGCGGTCGAACCTGTCGCGCAGCGCGGCGAACCCCGGCGCCTCGTCCAGCGCCGGGGTGACCTCCGGGATCGCCGCGTTGTTCGACACGAGGAGGACCCGGCCGCGGTCGCGGAACCGTCCCTCGTCGATCGCCGCCGCGATCGTCATCGCGCCGAACAGGGTGGAGGCGTAGAACAGCGTGGAGTCAGGCACGCGGCCCTCCCGGCAGATAGGGACCCAGCAGGGTGGCCCGCTCGGGCTCCAGCCCGCCGATCGCCTCGGTCAGCGTCTCGCGCGGCAGCCGGGCGAGTGCCGTACGCGCCCGCTCGTCGAACCGGGCGCGTACGGCCGGGGTGAACCGGCCGGCGAGCTCCACGTGGTGGGCGAGCAGCGCGCACAGGTTGCGGGCCGCCTTGGGCAGGAAGAGCGGCTCGGCCTCGTCGAGCACGATGTCGTAGGCGTCGAAGAAGTGGAGCTGGCGCTCGTCGCCGATCCGCGTGAGCGAGGCCGTGACCCCCCGCCGGTAGTACACGCCGGCGAGGGAGACCACGGCGTACGACCGGGCCAGGCGGTGCAGCCGCCAGATCCACGGGCGGTCCTCGGCGGTGTGCAGCCCGGCGGGGAAGGTGAGCAGGTCGCCCAGCTCGCGCCGGTAGATCCCGGCCCAGGCGTAGGGGTAGTCGACCATGGTCGTGCGATCGGCCGGCAGGATGCCGTCACGGGGGTCGAGCACGACGCCGCGGCGCGGCTGCGGCGCCCGGTGCGTCTCCCGCCTGCGCCCCTCGACCTGGACGTGGTCGACCCGGACGAAGTCGCACCGCAGCCCGTCGGCGGCGGCGACGAGGCGGGACAGGTAGCCGGGCGCGAGCCAGTCGTCGGCGTCGAGGAAGGTGACGTAGCGGCCGGCGGCCAGCTTCAGCCCGGCGTTGCGGGCGCCGGCCAGCCCGGCCGGCGCCGGGTTGCGGACGACCGTGAGCCCCGGCAGGTCGCGCCGGAAGTCCTCGATCACCTCCGGCGTCGCGTCGGCCGACCCGTCGTCCACGACGATCACCTCGGTGTCGAACTCGGGCGTCCGGTTGCGCGCCAGCGACGTCAGCGCGTCGCCGAGGTAGGCCGCGCCGTCCCGGACCGGCACGACGACGGACAGAGTGATCATGCCGTGGCGCGGCGCAGGCGGGCCCGGGGGGCCTCCTCGCCCGGGTAGACGCGCTTGACGCCGTCGCCGAGAGCGGTCTCGATGATGCGGATGTCACGGATCAGGTGCTCCAGGCCGGTGGGCTCCAGCGAGGCGGCGTGGTCGGAGCCCCACATCGCGCGGTCGAGGGTGATGTGCCGCTCGACGGTCACCGCGCCCAGCGTCACGGCCGCCAGCGAGATCTGCAACCCGCGCTCGTGCCCCGAGTAGCCGACCGGCACGCCGTACCGCTGCCGGAGGCTGGTGATCATGAGGAGGTTGGCCTCCTCCGGAGGCAGCGGGTAGGTGGAGGTGGCGTGCATCATCACCAGGCGCTCGGTGCCGAGGATCTCCACGGCCGCGTCGATCTCCTCGATCGTCGACATGCCGGTGGACAGGATGACCGGCTTACGGGTGGCGGCCAGCGCGCGCAGCAGTTCGTGGTCGGTCACCGAGGCCGAGGCCACCTTGTGCGCGACGACGTCCATGTCCTCGAGGAACTCCACCGACGGAACGTCCCAGGGCGAGGCGAACCAGTCGATGCCGCGCTCATCGCAGTATTTGGCGATGTGGGCGTACTCGTCCGCGCCGAACTCGGTCCGGAGCTTGTACTCCATGTAGGTCATCTCGCCCCACGGCGTCTGCCGGATCTGGTCGCGCTGCTCCGGCGGCACGCAGATCTCCGGCGTGCGCTTCTGGAACTTGACGGCCTGGCAGCCGGCGTCGGCGGCCACGTCGATCAGCTTGCGGGCGATGTCGACGTCGCCGTTGTGGTTGATGCCGATCTCGCCGATCACGTAGACGGGCTGCCCGGGGCCGACCAGCGACCGGCCGATCCGCACCGGCCGCGGCGTGCCGGAGACGGCACGGCCGTACGCCACGGGCGCGGGGACCGGGACGGTCTCCAGCGCGGCGGCCGGGCGGGCCGCGAGCACCCGGTCGGACAGCTCGCGCACGGCTCCGGCGCCCCCGGGGGCCGACAGCACGACGCGGGCGGCGGCGCGCACCCGGGGGTGGGCGTCGGGCACCGCGACCGGCCAGCCGACGATCGCCATGCAGGACAGGTCGTTGACGTCGTTGCCGACGTACGCCACCCGCTCGGGAGCCAGGCCCTCGGCGGCCAGCCACTCGCGCAGCGCGACGTCCTTGGCGCCGAGGCCCTGCACCACCGGCACGCCCAGCTTGGCGGCGCGGGCGGCGACGACCGGGTCGCGCTCGGTGGACAGCACGAGCACCTTCACGCCGGCCCGGCGCAGCAGCGCGATCCCCATCCCGTCGGAGCGGCTGACCGCGACCATCTCCCGGCCGTCGGAGCCGACGAACGCGCGGTCGTCGGTGTGCACGCCGTCGAAGTCGGTGACGACCGCGTCGACGTCGATCGGCAGCGGCTCGTCCACGAACGGCGCGAGCGCCCGGGCGATCTCCAGGTCCTCGGGGGTGTCGATCTCGACCGCGTGCCGGGCGGGCACCGGCTGCACGGCCACCCTGCCGAAGAAGCGGTGGCCGCGCTCGCGCAGGCCCTCCGCCCGCATGACGTAGAACGCGCCGGTCTCGCGGAAGTGGGGTTCGCGGTCCTGGCGGCGCGGGCGCACGGCCGGGTCGTGGTTCACCCCGTCGCCGGCGCCGGTCCAGACGAACTCGTAGGTCTCGGTGCCGGAGAAGACCGAGTCGGCCGCGCCGTCCAGCACCTTCGCGACGGCGGCGTCGAGGTCGCGGGGGTCGAGGAACGCGCTGGTGCACTGGACGAGCACGACGATCTCCGGCTCCTCGCCGGCACGTCCTGACAGCTCCGACAACGCGTGCAGCACGGCGGACTCGCTGGAGGCGGTCGAGCCGCTGAGATCGGCGGGCCGGCGCACGACCCGGGCGCCCGCGGCCTCGGCCACCGCGGCGATCCCGTCGTGGTCGGTGCTGACGACCACCTGGTCCACGAGTTCGGCGCGCAGACAGGCGTCCACCGCGCGGGCGACGAGAGGGATGCCGCCCACCTTCTCCAGGTTCTTCAGCGGGACGCCCACCGAGCCTCCACGGGCGGGGACGACGGCCAGCACTCGCACGAGTGACTCCTCTACCTGCGACATCGGGAACCCGCGTGACCCAAGGGGGCCGGGGGTGTCCCGAAAACTAGCCAGCAGGTCCTTTCGTTCGGGGTTACTCGGCTGAACGATCAGGGGCGCGGCTCTGAATTCTGCGTGTCGCCGCCGTCGGCGGGGTCGTCCGGAGCCAGCGGCAGCGTGATCACGAACCGCACGCCGGGCTCGCCGTCCGTGACGTCCTCGACCCTGATGGAGCCGCCGTGGGCCTCGACGACCTCGCGGGCGATGGCCAGGCCGAGGCCCGTGCCGCCGCGGTCGCGGCTGCGCGCGGCGTCGGTGCGGTAGAAGCGCTCGAAGATCCGCTCGCGGTCGGCCTCGGGGATCGGCCGGCCGTCGTTGCGCACGTACAGGACGGCCTCGTCCCCGGTGCGCTCGACCCGCACGCACACCAGCGTCAGCGCGTGCCGTTCGGCGTTGTCGAGCAGGTTCGCCACGACCCGGGCGAGGTGGCGGCGCATCCCCCTGACCGTCACCCCCGGGGTGTTGTGGAGGTGGGTCGGCAGCCGTTCCGCCCGCCGCCCGACCTCGGTGACGACCAGGTGGGACAGGTCGACCTCCTCCCGGGCGGCCTCCGGCACCGTGGGGATCCGGGCGAGCAGGAGCAGGTCGGCGACGATCGCCTCCAGGCGTTCGGTGTCGCGCAGCGCGGCGCCGACCGCCTCGTCGGTGTCCTCGGGATGCAGCCGCGCGCTCTCCAGCTGGGCGCGGATCCCGGCGATGGGAGTGAGCAGTTCGTGCGAGGCGTCGGCGGCGAACTGCCGCTGCCGCTGGATCGACATGTCCAGCCGGGACAGCGCGTCGTTGGCCGCCTGAGCCAGCCGGGAGAACTCGTGGTCGCCGGGCGGTTCGGGCACCCGGCCGCCCGGGTTCCTCTCGCTGATCCCGGCGAGCTCCGACCGGATCGCCTCCACGGGCCGCAGCGCGCGGCCGGTCACCTTCCAGGCCGTCCAGCCCGCCAGCGCGGCGAGCAGCAGGGCCGCGAGAAGCAGCGCCGGCAGCGTCAAGGGGGTGTCGAGGATCGGCGGGGCCGCCCGGCCCGCGTAGACGAGACTCGAGCCGGAGCCCGGGGACACCCGCAGCACGGTCACGTAGAGGCAGTCGTGCCCGGTGGGCGAGCAGGCCGTCGTCTGGGTGATCTCGCGGCCGGGGGCCGTGCGTAACGGGCTCAGGCGCGGCAGGTTCTTGGCGGCGGCGCTCTCGGCGACGATGCGGCCGTCCGGCCCCGTCACCTCGATCAGGTCGATGCCGTCGTCGCCGACCGGGATGGGGTCGCTCAGGTGCCCGTCGCGGATCTGCCCCGCGACGTGGGTGGCGGTGTCCAGGCTCCGGTCCCAGATGCGGTCCGCTACCGCGTCGCGGACGAGCACGTGCACCACGACCGCGAGCGGGATCAGCAGGATCGCCGCGGTCCCGGCGGCGAGAAGTGCCAGCCGGGCTCGCAGTGACGGGGAGCGCCTGGGGAGGAGCATTACCCGAGGCTACTGATGGTCATCTTTAGGAAAACTCGCGACACCGAAAAGCTCCCACCAAAGTTGCTCAAAGTCTCCTAATTCTCCGCAGTTCGTGCTCGGTGCCGCGAGGCCGTCGTCACGGACCGGTACATGTCGCCTACGCCACGTCAGGCCGTGTCATCAGCGGCGACCGCAGATGCAACGCCAGATCGGGGCCGGTCAGGGGCACGGCGTTCCACGTCGCCACCGCTGTGCCCGCGGCGGCGTCGACCACCAGCCGCACCCGGTGCGGCGTGGTGATGACGAAGAGCTCGGCGACGAACGTGTCGCCCTGCCAGGCGCCGGCCGCGACGACGGGGCGGCCGAGCGGCGAGGTCTCCCGCCATTCGCCGTGGCCGGCCTCGACGTCGAGGAACGACCCGAATCGCAGGAGCCATCCGCCGTCCACGGGATCGACGATCACCGTGGTGCCGTCGGGCAGAGCCGAGTCCTCGGCGGAGGCGTCGAGTCTCGCCGTGACGGAACGCTCCGGGGCGGCCAGACCCGGCACCGGCGCGAACGACAGCCGCCGCAGCCGCTCGGCGAGGATCTCGTCGTCCCGGCTGCTCCCCGCCTGGTCCACGCCGGGCAGCAGGCACTCCCAGATCGCGCCGAGTATCTCCTCCCCCTGCGGCACGGCGGCGGTCACGGCGATCACGAGATCGTGTGACGGGACGACCACGCACAGCTGGCCGAGGGCGCCCTCGCCGCGGTAACCGTGACGTGACATCCAGAACTGGTAGCCGTACCCGCACAGGGCGTCGGGGTTGTCCGACCAGCCCTCGACCTGCTGGGTGTCGATGTGCCGTCTGGTCGCGAGCTCCACCCATTCGCGCGGGACGAGCCGCCGGTCGCCCCAGAGGCCTCCGCGCAGCAGCAGTTCACCGAAGGCGGCGACGGCCTCGGTCGTGAGGTGCAGCCCGTGGAATCCGAAGGCGGCACCGCTCGCCACCCGGTCCCATTCCGCGTGGTCGACGCCCATCGGCGTGAAGAGGCGCTCGTCGAGCAGTTCGGGCAGGCCCCGGCCCGTGACCCGTTCCACCATCCGGGCCAGGATGAAGGTGGTCGAGTTGTCGTAGGCGTGCCGTGTTCCCCCGGGCTCGGGAAACGGCAGGCGCAGGAAGCCCTTCACCAGGTCGCCCGGCTCCAGCCGCCAGGCCTCGGCGAGGCTGTCCGCGGGGTGTCCGGTCGTCATGGACAGCAGGTGGTGCACGGTGAGGCGGCGCCCCCGCTCCGAGATGCCGGCCGGAACGTGGTCGGGCAGCACGTCCACCACCCGGTCGTCCAGCGACAGCAGCCCGTCGGCGATCGCGAGCCCCACGGCGACCGAGGTGAACGACTTGGTCAGCGAGTAGAGAAGGTGCGGGCGTCCGGCCGAGTACGGCGCCCACCAGCCTTCGGCGACGACGTGACCGTGGCGTACGACCATGAGGGAGTGACACTCGACGGATCGCGCGTCGAGCCGGTCCAGCAGCGCGGCGACCGAACGCGACGACATCCCCGAGGCGGCCGGCGCCGAGCGCGGCAGTAGGGGGCGTTGAGTAGGCATTCGGGGACCCTACCGATCGCCCGATCACGTGGACGACTGATTTTCCGGGGCCACCGATCACGTGAGGCCCGTTCCGGTCCGGCCACGTCACCGAGGCCGCGCCGGGTTCCCCTGATGAGTCTGGGTGAAGACCGCGACCGTGCGGGCCGGCACGGTCAGCGTGCCGGTCGCCGGGTCCGCCGACGCCCGCCGGACCACGGGGTCGCCCGAGGCCGCCTGCACGGGGTGCAGCGCGGCCCCGGCGCCCCTCAGCGCGGGCACGGCCGGCGTGGCGGTCCTCCCGGTGGCGTTGAACACCACGTAGATCGCCGTGTTCACGGGATCGACGCCGGTGGTGTCGATGCGCATGACGATCACGCCGGGAGCGCCGGACGGCGGGAAGGAGACCCGCCTGCCGATCTCCGCGGCCGAGCCCAGCGAGAAGGCGGGGGAGGAGTAGCGGATCCGCAGGAACTCGCCGAATCTCGCCCGGGCCGCCCCGATCGCCGCGCAGCCGGGCCGCAGCGCGGGGTCGGCCAGCAGGGGCCGCGCGTACGGCCAGCGCGCCTCGTTGTCCTTCGCGGGCGGCAGGCCGCCACCGAAGCCGTTGCCGTCGCGGCAGTCCCACAGCAGGCGGTTGAACCAGTCGCCGGAGTCGTAGGAGTTGCGGTCGAGCGACTTGGACCGCAGGCGCTCGCTGCCGGCGTGGACGAAGGCGGTGCCCTGGCCGAGCAGGACCGCCGCCAGCGACAGCGACTGCATCCTGACCCGGTCGGCCATCGGGGTGTCCCCGGGCAGCTTGTAGGCGAGCGCGTCGAACAACGTCTCGTTGTCGTGGGCGTCCACGTAGGTCACCGTGTCGCCGGGACCGGCGGCGTACCCGGCGGGGCCGCCGTTGTAGTCGACCTCCGACCCCTTGACGGACGTGCCGGCCGAGCCGGTGAACGTGAAGTCGCGCAGGTTGCCCGCGAGCCCGAGCTTGATCAGGTCCTCGTAGTGCGCGAGCCGGTCGCAGGGCCGATCGCCCAGGCCGGAGCCGAAGCCCTGCACGCCGGGGTCGGCGTCGAACGGCGTGCCGCCGCGCACGGCGTCGCGCAGCCGGTCGCTGAACGTACCGATCCCGGTCCCGGCCATGCCGGTCTGGGTGGCCTGCTCGAACCGGGCGTCGCCGGCCACCTCGCCGAAGCTCCAGCCCTCGCCGTACAGGATGATCGACCTTCCGTCCACGCCGTCCTCCGCGAGCGTGAGCGCGTCGAGGGCCGCGCGCACGGCGAGGATGTTCGCCTTCGGGTGGTGGCCCATCAGATCGAACCGGAAGCCGTCGATCTTGTACTCCCTGGCCCAGGTGACGATCGAGTCGACGACGAGCCGGCCCATCATCGTGTGCTCGGGGGCGGTGTTCGCGCAGCAGGTGGAGGTGGCCACCGTGCCGTCGTCCATGAGCCGGTGGTAGTAGCCGGGGACGACGCGGTCGAGCACGCTCGCGGGGTCCTGCCCGGCGGCGTGGGTGTGGTTGTAGACCACGTCCATGACCACCCGCAGGCCCGCGCCGTTGAGCCCGGCGACCATCTCGCGGAACTCCCTGATCCTCCGGTCCGGGTCGGTCGCGTACGAGCCCTCGGGCACGGTGTAGTGCAGGGGGTCGTAGCCCCAGTTGAAGGAGTCCTTCGCGGCCGTCTCCGCGACGCACGCCTGCTGCCGGTCGGAGTCCGGCGGCAGCGCGGTCAGGTCACCGGCGGGCTCGGTGCGGTCGGCCTTCCGGTCGGGCACGGTCGCGAAGTCGAAGACCGGCAGCAGGTGGACGTGGGTCAGCCCGTCCTTCGCCAGGCTGCGCAGCTCGGTCATCCCGGCGCCGCCGCTCTCGGTGAAGGCCTTGTAGGTGCCGCGGGCGGCCTCGGGAACCGTGGCGTCGGAGGCGGAGAAGTCGCGGACGTGCAGTTCGTAGATCGACGCCCGGTCCTGGCGCACCGCCCGGGGCTTTGCCAGCGCCGTCCACCCCTCGGGCCGCAGCGACCGGTCGCCGAGATCGACGATCTGGCTGCGCCCGGAGCCCGCCGAGACCGACAGGCTGTAGGGGTCGGTCACCTCGTTGGTCACGATCTTCCCGGCGGCCGGGGCGTAGACGGTGACGAGGTAGGTGTAGTACCGGCCCCGCCACGACGCCGGGCCGTCGACCGACCACACGCCCGTCGCGTCGTCCCTGCGCATCGGGTGGACCGTCCGGCGATCGGTGGACGCGCCGTCGTAGAGGGCCAGCTCGACCGTGCGCGCCGTCGGCGCCCACACCGCGAGCCCGCCGTTTTCGGTGGGGCCGAGCGGGACCTTCGCCGCCCCGGCGTACAGGTCGTCGAGCACGCCGGGGATCTGCACCCCGGTGGCGGCCAGCAATGCGCCCGAAGGCCCGCGCTCGATGGCCAAGACCTGCCCGCGCAGCGCGTCGCGCACGAGGTCCGCGTCGCGCGGGTCCACCTTCAGCGCGCCGTACGCCGCCAGATGCGGCCACGTGGCCTTCTGGGCATCGGTGAGCTGCCCGGGAGTCAGCCGGACGAGGTGGACGTCGCCGGTCAGGTCGCCGTCGGCGCACGCGATGTCGCCCTCGGCGGAGCAGGCCAGCGCGTAGTGGTTCGCCGCGACGACCTCGCCCTTCCACACGACCGTGGCCCGGTCGATCCACTGGGCCGTCGCCTCGAGGTATCCGTCCACACCTGACAGTTTCCACGCCCCGTGGCCGGTCATGCCCGAGGCGCGGGCGGCGCACGGCGCTGCCGCGGGGTCCGGAAACATCGCGGCCAATCCGTGACCCACCGCTGTAACAGCCGCGAAACGCGTGTCCGACACTG
Organism: Microbispora sp. NPDC088329; assembly: GCF_040685655.1. NCBI lineage: Bacteria > Bacillati > Actinomycetota > Actinomycetes > Streptosporangiales > Streptosporangiaceae > Microbispora > Microbispora sp. NPDC088329. The sequence continues at coordinate 106,607 of NZ_JBFBIP010000017.1, read as the reverse complement.
TTGGTGTCGACGTTGGGCCGCGTGAAGAGGATCGTGAAGAGGATGTGGTGGGGATGTTGCTGCGGCTGCGGGTTTCGCTCCCCGACCGGCCCGGGGTGCTCGGTCAGGTGGCGCGCGCGTTCGGGGTGATGGGCGCGGACATCCTGCAGGTCACCGTGCTGGAGCGGCAGGCGGGCCGCGCGGTCGACGACTTCACCGTCTCCTGGTCGGGCGTGTTCGAGCCCGGCGAGCTGCGCGAGCGGATCGGCGTGGTCCCCGGCACGCGGGTGGAGGCCGTGTGGCCGACCAGGGAGGTGCCCGGCACGAGCCCCGACTACGACCTGCTCGGCCATGTCGCCGCGGACCCCGACCGGGCGTACATCACCCTGGTCGACGCGGTGCCCGACCTGGTGAGCGCGGAGTGGGCGGTGGCGGTCGAGTCGGCCGACGGCACGATCGTCCACGGCAGCTGGCAGGCGCCGCAGATCGTGCCCGCGGCCGAGCTGACCCCGCTGCGCGCGTCGGCGTTCGAGGAGGGCGGGCTGCACCTGGCGAGCGTGCCGATGGACGGCGTCCACCTGGTGGTGGCCCGCGAGCAGGGCCCGGCGTTCCACCGGGCGGAGCTCGACAAGATCGTCCGCCTGGTGGGGATCGTCTCCGTGCTGGCCGGCGGCGTCAGCCGCCCGGTGTGAGGGGCGGCGTGAGCGGCGTCAGCGGCGCGGCGGGTCGATGCGACCGCCGTCCATGGTGAACAGCATGAGCCGGGAGACGTCGACGGCGACCCGGCCGTGCTCGCCCGCGCGCCACACGGGGCGGTTGCCGAGCCTGACGATCAGGTCCGCGCGGCGGTGCGTGCCCGACTGCGAGATCGGCGGCGGCTCCTCCTCCACGGGGGCGGAGCCGTTCAGCAGGCGGCGCATCATCGACCGCGCCCTGCCGCCGCCTCCCGAGCCGTTCAGCTGACGGCGGTCCGGCGGCTCCGGCACCACGACGCCCGGGATCCCGGCCTCCAGATAGGCGAGCCACTCATGGCCGTGATACTCCAGCGTCCGCACCCGCCCGAAGAAGGTCGGCCCTTCGGTCTTCTCCGGTACGGGGACCAGCCCGTCGGGCCGGATCCCCACGATGATCTGCATGCCGGTGTGCTGGGACACGGCGTACGCCCGTGGATCGGTCCAGGGCATGGTGAGCTGATGTGGACCGAAATCGAGCATTATGTACTGATTTTGCGGCGTGCGGACCGTGGCCGCGAGCAGGTTGAGCTGCTGCGAGTTGAGGAACGCCGCGGTGAACGCGGTCGCGGGGTCGTTGTAGACCTGCGCCGGAGTGCCGATGTCCTGCAGCACGCCCCGGTTCATGATGGCGATGCGGTCGGCCAGGGTGAGGGCCTCGACCTGATCGTGTGTCACGTAGATGGTGGTGACCCCGAGGGCGCGCACCAGCGACGAGATCTCCATGCGCAGCTCGGTGCGCATGCCCGCGTCCAGGTTGGACAGCGGCTCGTCCATCAGGAACAGCGAGGGCTGGCGCACGATCGCGCGGCCCATCGCCACGCGCTGGCGCTGGCCGCCGGACAGCGTGCCCGGCCGCCGGTCCAGCGTGTCGCCGATGTGCAGCGCGCGTGACAGCTCGACGACCCGCTGCTTGACCATGGCCGGGTCGGCCTTGGCGATCTCCAGCGGGAAGGACAGGTTGCCGCGCACCGTCCGATGGGGATACAGGGCGCCGTTCTGGAAGACCATCGCGACGTCCCGGTCCCGGGGGGCGAGGTTGTTGGCCAGCTGCCCGCCCAGCCACAGGTCGCCGGAGGTGATGTCCTCCAGGCCCGCGATCATCCGCAGCAGCGTGGACTTCCCGCAGCCGGACGGCCCGAGCAGGACGAGGAGTTCACCCTCTTCCGCGCGCAGGTTCATACGGTCGACCGCGAGATACCCCCCCGGGTAGACCTTCGTCACGTTGTCGAGGACGACGGTGCTCATGCCACCTCCTCGACTTCGGCCCCGATTGGGGTCGTGCCGTAGGCGCGCAGGTAAACGCCTTGCCAGACGCCGTCTTCACTGATGCGCTCGCTACGCTCGCTCATGCAAGCTCGTTCCTCCCGAGCAGGCGCGCCCGGATCCCCAGCCGTCGGTGTAAATGATGAGGTAGTACATCGCGTTGCGGGCGCCCGTGTCCATACGTGTCGTGAAAGATCCGGCATCTGCGTGCAACTGCTCGTTACTCGTTACTTTCCCCTCGCTCAAGGCGCCTGTCAGGGCCCGGTCGTGACCTCCCGATGGCCCTTCGGGAAACGTCAAAGGTAACGAAATTGCTGAAAGTTTCTGCAAGGCCTTTCATCCCCTCCCCGCCCCTGTTACGTTCCGCTCAAATCCCCCCTGAGCAAGGAGTGCGACGCAGATGAGGCGAGTCCTCACGTCCGCGGCGGTGGCCGCGGCGCTCGCTTTGGCGGTCACCGCCTGTGGCAGCTCTTCCGGCGGCGCCGGATCGGCCCCGGCCAAGAGCGCCGTCCCCGCTGAGGTGTCCGGCACGGTCACCTGGTGGGACACCTCGGACGCCACGACCGAGGGCCCGGTCTTCCAGGAGATCATCAAGGGTTTCGAGAGCACGTACCCGAAGATCAAGGTCAACTACGTCAACGTGCCGTTCGCGGACGCGCGGGACAAGTTCAAGACCGCCGCGCAGTCCGGCTCCGGCGCTCCCGATGTGCTGCGCACCGACGTGGGCTGGGTCGCGGAGTTCGCCTCGCTGGGGTATCTCGCCCCGCTCGACGGCACCCCCGCCCTCGACAAGCCCGAGGAGTTCCTGCCCGTCCCGGCCGCCAGCGGCAAGTTCAACGGCAAGACCTACGGCGTGCCGCAGGTGACGGACACCCTCGGCCTCCTGTACAACAAGGAACTACTGAAGAAGGCGGGCTACGACGAGCCTCCGGCCACGATGGCCGACCTCAAGAAGGTGGCGCTCGACGTCAAGTCGAAGACCGGAGCCGGCGGCATCGCCCTGAACGTGGACGCCTACTTCCTGCTTCCGTTCATCTACGGCGAGGGCGGCGACTTCGTCGACGTCCAGAACAAGAAGATCACGATCTCGTCCCCGCAAAGCGTGGCGGGGGTGAAGATCGTCGAGGACCTCATCACGTCCGGCGCCGCCGTCAAGCCCGCGCTGCAGGACAGCTACACGAACGCCGAGACCGCGTTCAAGGACGGCAAGGTCGCGATGATCTTCAACGGGCCGTGGTCGAACGCCGACAACCTCGGTGGCAAGGTGTTCAAGGACAATCCGGACAACTTCGGCGTCGCCCCGGTCCCCGCCGGTTCGGTGAAGGCGGGCTCGCCGCTGGGCGGCCACGACTACACCGTGTACGCGGGGTCGCAGAACCTCGACGCGTCCTACCTGTTCGTCCAGTACATGGCGAGCGCGGAGAGCCAGGCGAAGATCGCCGGCAAGCTCGGCCTGCTGCCGACCCGGCTACCCGCCTACAGCGCGCCGGAGGCCACCGCGAACCCGAAGATCGCCCAGTGGGCGAAGCCGATGGAGACGGCCGTCGAGCGCCCCTGGATCCCCGAGGCCGCCTCACTGTTCCAGCCGCTGGTCGAGGGCTACCAGAAGCTCGCCGGCGGGCAGACGACGACCGAGCCCATGCTCAAGGACGTCGCCACCGCCTACCAGGGCATCCTCAAGGGCTGGAGCCTGTAGGCCATGACGGCTGACGTCGTCGCGACGAGAAGGGCCGCGCCCCGCAGTGGGGCGCGGCGCCTCCTGTCGCGCCACTGGTACGCCTGGGCGATGACCGCGCCGGTCGTCATCGTGACGCTGGTGCTGGTCGGCTATCCCCTCGTGCGGGGCGTGTACCTGTCGCTCACCGACGCGACCGAGGCCACCATGGGCCGCACGATCGGGATGAACGTCATCCCGTCCACGTACGAGTTCGTGGGCCTGCAGAACTACGCCGACATCATCACCTCGTCGGAGTTCCTCGGCCGGCTCGCCTGGACGGTCGTGTGGACCGTCGCGTGCGTGGCCCTGCACGTGGGCATCGGCCTCGGGCTGGCCCTGCTGCTCAACCGGCCCATGCGCCTGCGGTCGTTCTACCGCGTGCTGCTCGTGCTGCCCTGGGCCGTGCCCGCCTTCGTGTCCGCCTTCATCTGGCGCTACCTGCTGAACGGCGAGTTCGGCGTGGTCAACGCCATGCTGCGGGCGGCCGGGTTCGCCGGGGTGGCCTGGCTCGACGACCCGTTCTGGGCCAAGGTCTCGGTGATCGCCTGCAACGTCTGGCTGGGCGTGCCGTTCATGATGCTCGCGATGCTCGGCGGCCTGCAGGCCATCCCGCGCGAGCTGTACGAGGCCGCCGAGGTCGACGGCGCCACGCCGTGGCAGCGGTTCCGCCACATCACGCTGCCGGGCCTGCGTCCGGTGTCGAGCACGGTCGTGCTGCTCGGCACGATCTGGACGTTCAACCAGTTCCCGGTCATCTACCTGCTGACCAAGGGAGGACCGGGCGGAGCCACGGAGATCCTCGTGACGTACGCCTACCGCCAGGCGTTCGAGGGCATCAGGAACTACTCGGGCTCCGCCGCCTGGGGCATGGTGATCCTCGCGCTGCTCGTCGTCCTGGCCGCGGTCTACCGGCGCGCGCTCAAGCAGCAGGGGGAGGCATGGTGAGCCGGGCCGCTCCCACGGGCGCGTGGAGCCGAGACAGGCGCAGCCCGGGCAGGTCGATCGCCCTGCACCTCACGCTGATCGCCGCGAGCATCGTGTCGGTGTTCCCGGTCGCGTGGCTGGTGCTGACCTCGCTCAAGCCGCGGACGGTCATCGAGACCGCCTCGGTCGCGCCGATCGACCACCCCACGCTCGCCAACTACACGCAGGTCCTGGGGGAGACCCGGTTCCTGACGTGGGCCGCCAACTCCGTCATCGTCTCGCTCATCACCGCCGTGCTCGGCGTGCTGCTGGCGGCCACCACCGGCTACGCGGTCAGCCGCTTCCGCTTCCCCGGTTTCCGCTCGGTGATGTGGATGCTGCTGATCACGCAGATGTTCCCCGTGGCGATCCTGATCGTGCCGATCTACAACCTGATGGCCGGGCTCGGGCTGATCAACCAGTTCCCGTCCCTGGTCATCGCGTACCTCACCTCCACCGTGCCGTTCTGCGCGTGGATGATGAAGGGCTACTTCGACACCGTCCCCGTGACGATCGACGAGGCGGGCCGGGTGGACGGCCTGACCCCGTTCGGCACGTTCTGGCGGCTCATCCTGCCGCTGGCCAAGCCCGGCCTGGCCGTGGCCGCGTTCTACTCGTTCCTCACCGCCTGGGCGGAGGTCGCGTACGCCAAGGCGTTCATGACCGGGGACGACAAGTACACGCTCGCGGTCGGCCTCGACCAGTTCGTCGGCCAGCACAAGGCGGAGTGGGGCCTGCTCACGGCGTCGTCGGTGCTGATCGCCATCCCGGCGGCCGTCGTCTTCCTGCTCGTCCAGCGCCACCTCGTCACCGGCCTGACGGCCGGCGCGACGAAGGCGTGACCCTATATGAGAATCGGGGGATCCCAATGACCGAACTCGTCGTCCAGCCGTCCGCGGTCACCACCAGATGGTGGCGCGACGCGGTGATCTACCAGGTGTACGTCCGCAGCTTCGCGGACGGCAACGGCGACGGGGTCGGCGACCTGCTCGGCGTCCGCAGCCGCCTGCGGTACCTGTCCGACCTCGGCGTGGACGCGATCTGGCTGACGCCGTTCTACCCCTCGCCCATGGCCGACTTCGGGTACGACGTGGCCGACTACCGCAACGTCGATCCGATCTTCGGGTCGCTGGCGGACGCCCAGGCGCTGATCGCCGACGCCCACCGGCTCGGCCTGCGGGTGATCGTGGACGTGGTGCCCAACCACACCTCCGACCGGCACCCTTGGTTCGAGGCGGCGCTGAAGGCCGGGCCGGGCAGCCCGGAGCGGGAGCGCTACATCTTCCGCGAGGGCAAGGGCGCGGCGGGCGAGTTGCCGCCCAACGACTGGGAGTCGATCTTCGGCGGGCCCGCCTGGACCCGGGTCGGGGACGGCCAGTGGTATCTGCACCTGTTCGCCCCCGAGCAGCCCGACCTCAACTGGGAGCACCCCGAGGTGCACGAGGAGTTCGCCGACGTGCTGCGGTTCTGGCTCGACCTCGGGGTGGACGGCTTCCGGATCGACGTGGCGCACGGCATGATCAAGGCCCCCGGGCTGCCCGACGTGGGGGCCACGGGCCAGGCCGAGATGATCGGCGCGCAGATCGTGCCGTTCTTCGACCAGGACGGCGTGCACGAGATCCACCGGGCCTGGCGCCGCATCCTCGACTCCTACGAGGGCGAGCGGATCGGGGTGGCGGAGGCGTGGGCGCCCTCGCCCGAGCGCCTGGCCAACTACGTCCGCCCCGACGAGCTGCACCAGGCGTTCAACTTCCACTTCCTGAAGACGCCCTGGGAGGCCGCCCGCTTCCGGGAGGTCATCGACGAGTCGGTGCGCACGTCGGCGCTGGTGGGCGCGCCCGCGACCTGGGTGCTGTCCAACCACGACGTCAAGCGGCACGTCACCCGCTACGGCGGCGGCGAGCGCGGCCTGCGGCGGGCGCGGGCGGCGGCGCTGCTCATGCTGGCGCTGCCCGGCTCGGCCTACGTCTACCAGGGCGAGGAGCTGGGGCTGCCCGAGGTGCTCGACCTGCCCGAGCAGTACCTGCAGGACCCGCAGCGGCTGCGCGACCCCGACAGTGGGCGCGACGGCTGCCGGGTGCCGCTTCCGTGGACCGCCGCGGGCGAGCCGCCGTACGGCTTCACCCCGCCGGGCATCTACGAGAGCTGGCTGCCGATGCCGGCCGAGTGGCGCGACATGTCGGTGGAGGCGCAGCTGCGGGACGGCGCGTCGACGCTCAGCCTCTACCGGACCGCCCTCGCCCTCAGGCGGGAGCACCCGGAGCTGGGCGACGGCTCGCTGACCTGGCTCGACAGCCCGGCCGGCACGCTCGCGTTCCGGCGCGGCGATGCGTTCGTCTGCGTCCTCAACATGACCCCGGAATGGGTGGAGACCGGGACGCCGGGCGACCTGCTGCTCGCCAGCGGGGGACCGGAGATCGCCGGCGGAGTGGTGCGGCTCGCGCCCGACTCCGCCACCTGGTGGACCCCGAAGAATGTCTAAAGTGATGCTCATGAACACCACACGGCTCGCCGACATCGCCGCTCAGGCCGGAGTGAGCGAGGCGACGGTGAGCCGTGTGCTCAACGGCAAGGCGGGGGTCTCCCCGGCCACCCGCCAGGCCGTGCTCACCGCCCTCGACCTGATGGGCTACGAGCGACCCCAGCGGCTGCGCCAGCGCAGCAACGGCCTGATCGGCCTGGTGATCCCGGAGCTCGGCAACCCGATCTTCCCGGCGTTCGCGCAGGCGATGGAGAAGTCGCTGATCCAGCACGGTTACACGCCGATCCTGTGCACCCAGGAGCCGGGCGGCGCCCCCGAGGACGAGTTCACCGAGATGCTCCTCGACCGGGGCGTGTCCGGCATCGTCTTCGTCTCCGGCCTGCACGCCGACACCACCGCGCGGATGGACCGCTACACGCGGCTCACCGACCGGGGGCTGCCGATCGTGCTGGTGGACGGCTACAACGAGGCCATCCCCGCGCCGTTCATCTCGCCCGACGACCGGCTCGCCGCGCGCCTGGCCGTACAGCACCTGGTGGACCTCGGGCACGAGCGCATCGGCCTCGCGCTGGGGCAGCGGCGGTTCGTCCCGGTCATCCGCAAGATCGACGGCTTCCGCCTGGCGATGGCGCAGCTGCTCGGCCTGTCCGACGTCGACGACCTCATCCGGCACTCGCTGTTCTCCGTCGAGGGCGGGCAGGCCGCCGCCTCGGCGCTGCTCGACCGCGGCTGCACCGGGATCTTCTGCGCGAGCGACCTCATGGCCCTCGGCGCGATCCGCGCCGCGCGCGAGCGGGGGCTGTCCGTGCCCGGCGACGTGTCGGTCGTCGGGTTCGACGACTCACCGCTGATGGCGTTCACCGACCCGCCGCTGACGACCGTGCGCAAGCCGATCGGCGCGATGGCGGCCGCGGCCGTCGAGACGCTGCTCGAGGAGATCGGCGGCACCCCGGCCAAACACGTCGAACTGATCTACCAGCCCGAGCTCGTTGTGCGCGGCTCCACCAGCTCGGGCCCCCTCGTCAACCGCTGAGCCCTGTCCCTGAGCCCTGTCGCCGAGCCCCGCTGTCCGGTCCTGACGCGGATGGCCGCCGCCGGTCCCGGCCGCTCGTGACCGCGTGAAGCGCCGGCGCCGTCCGGCGTGCCCGCAGGCCGGTGCGGGCACGCCGCATCGGACCGATCGTCTTTCCCCTCTTCCCGCGCGGACGCGCGAGGTCACCGCGCCGGATCTCCACATGTCCTCAGGAGCGTTGCGAATGACCGATCACACCTTCGACGTCGTGGTCGTCGGCGGCGCCGGCGTCGACACGACCGTCTACGTGCCCGAACTGCCCCTGCCGTACGCCGACACCTACGCCGTGCCGCCCGTCGTGGACCGGATCGGCAACACCGGCGCGGGCGTGGCGCTCGGCTGCCACGCCCTCGGCCTGCGCGTGAAGTTCGTCGACCTGATCGGCGACGATCCGCAGGGCGCGCTGATCCGCGGCCACCTCGCCGCCCGCGGCGTGGACTTCGCCCACGCGGTGTCGGAGGCGGGCACCCGCCGCAGCGTCCTGCTCGTGGGCCCGGACGGCAGGCGCCTGTCGCTCTTCGACCCCCGGGTCGTCCCCGGCCAGCGGATGCCCGCCGGCCTCTACCTGCCCGCCCTCCGGGCGGCCCGGCATGCCCACATCTCGATCGTGGACTTCGCCCGGCACGCGTACGCCGACATCCCGGACGGCACGACGGTCTCGACCGACCTGCACGACTGGGACGGCGAGAACCCGCACCACGAGGACTTCGCCTACTCCTCCGACCTGGTCTTCCTGTCCGCCGCGAAGCTCGGCGGACGGCGGGAGGAGGTCATGCGGGCGATCGCGGAGCGGGGCCGTGCGTCGGTGGTCGTGTGCACGGCCGGGGCCGAGGGCTGCCACGTGCTCGCCGTGCCGGAACGGAGCCGCGGCGAGATCCCGGAACAGGGCCGCGGCGAGGTCCGGCACTTCCCGGCCGAGCCGCTGCCCGGCCCGATGGCCGACAGCGACGGCGCCGGCGACGCGTTCGTGTCCGGCTTCCTGTACGGACGGCTGGCCGGCCGGCCCCTGGAGGAGTGCGTACGGCTGGGCGCCGTGGCCGGGGCGCACGCGTGCACCTCGGAGGGCACCCATGAGGACCCCATCGGCCCGGACGCCCTGCTGGACGCCCTCCCATGAGACGACGCCGGGCCCGCGACCGCCGGTGAGCGGTCACGGGCCCGGCACCCATGGACGTGCCCGGATCGCGGGCACGGGCATGGCCACCGGCTCGGCAGAGGGAGGACGGCCGGACCGGCGAGCTGGGAAGGCTCAGGAAGCGCTCACGGACCCAGCGCTTATGGGCACAGCGCTTATGGGCAGAACGCTCACGGACGCAGCGCCGCGGCCTCGGATGCGAGCTTCTCGATCCTGGCGAAGTCGCCCGCCGTGACCAGGCTGCGCGGGGTGAGCCAGCTTCCGCCGACGCAGCCGACGTTCGGCAGGGCGAGGTAGGCCGGCGCGTTCGACGGGGTGATGCCGCCCGTCGGGCAGAACCGCACGTCGGGCAGCGGGCCGCCCAGGGCCTTGAGGTACGTGACGCCGCCGGCCGGCTCGGCCGGGAAGAACTTCAGCTCGCGCACCCCGCGCTCGGCCAGGGTCATCGCCTCGGTGGCCGTGGCGACGCCCGGCAGGAACGGCACGCCCGCGGCGAGCATGGCCGCGAGCAGGCCGGGCGTGGTGCCGGGGGAGACCAGGAAGCGGGCGCCGGCTCCGGTGGCGGCCTCCACGTCCTCCGGCGACCGCACGGTGCCCGCGCCGATCACGGCCTCCGGCACCTCGGCGGCGATCCGCCGGATCGCGTCGAGGGCGACCGGGGTGCGCAGCGTCACCTCGATGACCGGCAGACCCCCGGCAACCAGGGCCCGGGCGAGAGGGACGGCGCTCTCGGCGTCGTCGAGGACGACCACCGGGACGACCGGCGCGAGGTCGAGAAGGTTGCTCATACACGCTCCACATCGGGAAATCGTTGGGCGAGCCAGGCGGCCGCACCCGTAAGCGCCGGCTGCTCGGCGATGATCAGTGAGGTGGCGATCGCGGCGGCGTACTCCGACAGCGCGGGCGCGGTCGTCTCGAACCGGACCCGGAACGCGCTGCCGGGGATCCGCGAGACCAGGCGGGGGAGAACCCCGCCGCCCAGGTAGACCCCGCCCCGCGCGCCGAGGGTGAGCGCCACACCGCCGGCGAAGCCGCCGAGCAGGGCGAGGAAGACCTCGACGGTCTCCGCGCACAGAGGGTCGTCCGAGGCGGTGATCTGCGCTGCCGTGATCGGAGGCGCCGGACGGGCCCCGGGTGCGACGCCGCGCACGAGCGCGAGCCCGCGGTGCAGGCGGGGCAGCCCGGTGCCGGACAGCAGGTGCTCGGCGTCCACGTACGGCAGGCCGTCCGCGCGCAGCGCCCGGACGATCTCCATCTCCAGATCCGTGACGGCGGGAACCGCCACGTGCCCGCCCTCGCCGGGCACCGGCTGCCAGCCCTCCCGTACGGGGACGAGCCCGGCCACGCCGAGTCCGGTGCCGGGTCCGAGCACGGCCTTCGTCAGGCCGGCGGCCGGCGGCGGGCCGCCGAGCGGCACGAGATCGTCCCCCGCGAGGTGCGGCAGCGAGATCGCCAGCGCCTCGAAGTCGTTGAGCAGCACCGTGCGCGGGATGCCGAGTTCCTCCACGGACCCCGACCATCCCGCGTTCGTCAGCCGGTACCGGTCCCTGTCGACCGGACCGGCGATCGCCAGGCACGCGGCCCCCGGCCGAACTCCGCCCGCATTGTCTGCGAGATAGGCGGCTACGGCATCGGCAAGGCCGAGATGCTGGGAAACGTCGAGTACGGCTACCGCCTCCGGCTGCCCTCCGGGCCGGGCGACCAAACCGAAACGGGCATTCGTGCCGCCGATATCGGCGACCAGCCAGGGAAGGCTCATGCCACACCGCCGAAGACGCTCGCTCCGCGCTCGGCGGGGCCGACCGTGCGGCGGAAGGCGGCGAACAGCTCGCGGCCGGTGCCGGTCCACTGCTCGTCGGTCAGGGGCGCGCCCTCCGGCGTACGCCCGGTGAGGTCGGCGAGCACGGTGAGGGTCCCGGCGGCGGAGTCGAGGCGGATCACGTCGCCGTCGCGCACCAGCGCGATCGGCCCGCCGTCGGCGGCCTCGGGGGACAGGTGGATCGCCGCGGGGACCTTCCCCGAGGCGCCGGACATGCGGCCGTCGGTGACGATGGCCACCTTCTGGCCGCGGTCGAGCAGGACGGCCAGCGGCGGCGTGAGCTTGTGCAGCTCCGGCATGCCGTTGGCGCGGGGCCCCTGGTAGCGGATGACCGCGACGAAGTCCTGCCCGTCGAGCTCGCCCCGCTCGAACGCGGCGAGCAGGTCGAGCTGGTCGTCGAACACCTTGGCCGGGGCCTCGATCACCAGATGCCCGGGCTTGACGGCGGAGACCTTGCTCACCGCCCGGCCCAGGTTGCCCGACAGCATGTGGATGCCGCCGTCGGGGGAGAACGGCTCGGCGACCGGCCGCAGGACCTCGGGGTCGGTGCTGGGCGCGGTCCGCTCCTCCCACACCAGCGCGCCCTCCTTCAGCGCGGGCGCGGACCGGTAGAGGCCGAGGCCGCGCCCGGCGACCGTGAGCACGTCCTCGTGGAGCAGCCCGGCGTCCAGCAGGTCGCCGATGAACACGGGCATGCCACCCGCGGCCTGGAAGTGGTTCACGTCCGCCTGGCCGTTGGGGTACATGCGGGTGATCAGCGGCACGACCTTGGACAGGTCCGCCATGTCGTCCCACGTCAGTTCGATGCCGGCGGCCGCCGCCATGGCGACCAGGTGCATCGTGTGGTTGGTGGAGCCGCCGGAGGCGAGCAGCGCGACGACCGCGTTGACGATCGCCTTCTCGTTCACGACCTCGGCGACGGGCGTGTACTCCTCGCCGTGCGGGATGATCTCGACCGCGCGGCGCGCCGCCGCCGCGGTCAGGGCGTGCCGCAGCTCGGTGTGCGGGTTGACGAACGTCGCCCCCGGCAGGTGGAGGCCCATGACCTCCATGAGGAGCTGGTTGGAGTTGGCGGTGCCGTAGAACGTGCAGGTGCCGGGGGAGTGGTAGGAGGCCGCCTCGGCGTCGAGCAGCTCCAGGCGGCCGATCTTGCCCTCAGCGAAGGCCTGCCGCGCCCTGGCCTTGACCTTGTTGGGCAGGCCCGAGGTCATCGGCCCGGCGGGCACGAATATCGCCGGTAGGTGCCCGAAGCGTAAGGCGCCGATGAGCAGCCCCGGGACGATCTTGTCGCAGACCCCGAGGAGCAGGGTCGCGTCGAACATGTCGTGCGACAGCGCGATCGCGGTCGCCATCGCGATCACGTCGCGGCTGTAGAGCGACAGCTCCATGCCCGCCCGGCCCTGCGTGACGCCGTCGCACATCGCGGGGACGCCGCCCGCCACCTGCGCCACGCCGCCCGCCTCCCGGACCGCCCGCTTGAGCTCCGGCGGGTAGGTCTCGTACGGCTGGTGCGCCGACAGCATGTCGTTGTACGACGTCACGATGGCCACGCCGGGCTTCGCCGTACCGCGCAGGTCGAGCTTGTCCTCGGCGGGCGCGGCGGCGAAGCCGTGGGCCAGGTTGGCGCAGCCGAGCCGTCCCCGGGCCGGCCCCCGCTCGCGCAGCTCGGCCCCGGCGCGGCGCACCCGCTCCAGATAGACCCCGCGGCTGTCGCGGCTGCGCCTGACCACGCGCTCGGTGACCTCGGTGATAACGGGGTTCGTCACGGAAGGTCCTCCTCCTGCCGGGGCCGCCGCGAGGCGGGGTCCAACTCGCCCGGGAAGCGTCGTCCCGGGACGTGTGCCCGGCGGCACGTCCGGCCCCCGATCCGTTGATCGGGCACCAGGTGTCGATCAGGCACGGAAGGGACAGTATCGGGAAGTTATGCCACTTTTCAAGCCTAGTTTTGTAACTCAAAATGAATAAGTCGTTGAACTTAGGTGAGTTCCTATGCTCTACTTAGGCTCGATGTCGCGTTTAGCTACCACAGGTGAGGTCCTCCAGCTCATCCGGAGCGGGGAGGCGGTGACGCGTGCCGATATCGGCCGCGTGACGGGCCTGTCCCGCCCGGCCGTCGCGCACCGCGTCGCCGACCTGCTCCAGCGCGGTCTGATCCTGGAGGACGCCGAAGGGCCGTCCACCGGGGGCCGCCCGCCCGTACGGCTGCGTTTCGCCGCCTCCGGAGGAATCGTGCCGGTGGCCTCGCTGGGCGCCCGGCGCACGCAGATCGCGCTGTGCGACCTCGCGGGTGAGGTGGTGCGCCGCACCGACCTGGACATCGACGTCGAGGAGGGGCCGGCCGTCGTGCTGCCCTTGCTCATGGACACCTGGGAGAAGCTGCTCGACGGGCGGACCGACGTCGTCGGCATCGGCCTCGGCGTCCCCGCCACGGTGGAGTTCGCCGCCGGGCGGGTCGAGAGCGCCCGCGTGATGGCGAGCTGGACCGGCGTGGTGATCCCGCCGGTCATCGCCGAGCGGTTCCGCGTGCCCGTGCTGGTGGACAACGACGTGAACGTCATCGCGATGGGCGAGCACCGCGTCGTCTACGCATCCGAACTCGACGACCTGCTGTTCGTGAAGGTCTCCACCCGCATCGGCGCGGGCGTGATCTCCGGCGGCGGCATCCTGCGCGGCGCGCTCGGCGCGGCCGGGGAGATCGGGCACATCCCGGTGCGGGACGGCGGGGGCGTGCTGTGCCGCTGCGGCAACCTCGACTGCGTCGACTCGGTCGCCAGCGGCACCGCGATCCTGCGCGAGCTGAGGGCCAAAGGCCGTGACGTGACGTCGCTCGCCGACGTGACCGCCCTGGTCCGGGCCGGCGACGCGGAGACCATGGCCGTGGTGCGGCAGGCCGGCCGCTGGCTCGGCGAGGTCATCTCCGGCGCGGTCAACCTGCTCAACCCCGCCGTCGTGGTGCTCGGCGGCGACGTCGCCGAGATGTTCCAGCCGCTCGTGTCCGGCGTGCGCGAGGTGGTCTACCGGCGCTCCACCCAGCTCGCCACCCGCAGCCTGCGCATCGAGCGCAGCCGGCTCGGGCCCGGTGCGGGCATCACCGGCTGCGCCCTCATGGTCCTCGACCACGTCCTGTCGGCCCAGGCCGTCGACGCCGCCGCCCGCTGAGATCCGCCACCGCGGAGTGGCGATCCCGCCTCAACCCCTCCTGCGAGGAATTCCCGCAGGAGGCCGGCACGCCGCGGATGCCCGGCGAATGTCCGGTGGACGCCCTGGTCCGCCGTGCACAAAGCCATGAGAGTGGATCCCAAGAGTGATGCGTGCACGTCGATCCGCGGCAGGGCGCCCGCTTTTTCCCCCGCCCTCCGCAGCCGGCGTGAAGCCGCACGACGCGGTCGCCCGGAAACGGGTCGGCAGAAGGGAGAAACTCGCATGTTCGGACGGTTCCGGGCGGCCACGACGGTGGCTGTCGCCGTTGTGGCGGCCGGATCGGCGGTCTTCGTCGCGTCCCCCGCCGAGGCGTCCCCCAGTGACTGCCTCTCGTATCTCGCCGGTGCGGGTTACCCGGAGACGACGGCGAAGAGGATGGCCTGCGAACGGGCCGCCGGCGGCGAGATCGGCGGCTACGTCTTCTGCTACGACGTGCTCAGGGAGACCGGCGTCAGCCCCGCGCACGCCGCCGAGGCCTGCGACCGGGCCGACGGCGTGTGGGCCGCCTCGGCGGGCGCCGCCTCCGTGAAGCGCTGACAGCCGCGTCGACCGGCGGCGACGGTCACGCCCAACGGAAGCCATCGAAAGGAAGGCATCGTGACCGTGCGCTTCAAGAAGACGGCCATCGGACTGGGCACGGCGCTCACGCTGATGGCGGGTGGAATCGCCGGCACGGCCCCGGTGTGGGCGGAACCGGCTGCGTCCGGCCTCGCGCCCGCGGTGAGTTGCTCGATCTCGCTTCCCCCGTCGGGCTCCTTCCTGGAAGCCACCTACTCCCCGCCCAACGCGTGCGGGAAGTGCGTGGCCGCGGGCAGCGCGTACGAGGCGACCGGGAACTACCGCGCCTACTGCCGGAACATCCGCGACGGCGGCAGCGTCGTCGCCGTCCAGCTCTGGCTCTTCTGTGTGGTCTGCAGACGCGGCGAGCCGCTCGCGAGCCGTGCCGCGGCCGCCTGATGGGAGGGGATGAGCGGGATCAGCGCCGGGCATTCCGGCGTGACCGGCACCGGCACCGGCAGGCGGGTACGACCCTCACGGACGCGGAGTCCGCGAGCACGATCAGCGGTCTGTGGCCGGTCAGGACCGTCCGGTAGAGGCGGCCCCATTCTCCGGGGTCGCCGTTTCCGGGGGCGCAGCCTTCGGGGTCCGAGGTCGCCTCGCGAGGCGGGCGGAGCGTGCACAACAGGTGGCGGAGAACCTCGCCGGGCTCCGGCCCGCCCGACAGGTCGACGAGGAGGCACCGCTCGGGTAACCGGCGGACGAGGAGCCGGCCGTCGGACCGCACCGCCGCGGCGAGCGCGGCCCGCTCCCGCCCGTCCAGGTCCAGGGCCTCGGCCAGCCGCCGAAGCGACGCACTGCGGGGCCGCTCCACGACGTCGCCTTCGAGCCTGCCGATGGTACGTACGTTGACGCCCGCCCGGTCGGCGAGCTGCTCCTGGGTCAGCAGCGCACGAGCCCGCCAGGCCCGGATGAGCGCTCCCAGGGTGGGGTGCTCCTTCTCGTGAGTTTCGGGTGTCGTCCGAGTCATGGCTCGACTCTTCCTGCGGCGCGAAGACGGGCCAAGGGCAGCCCCGAAGACAGGTCCGGAAACCTGGGCCGTCTGTCCGTCATCCCACCTCGCGGCCGCGGCCGCGAGGTGGGGTTGTCGTGGATGACCAGGAGGATGCCGTGGCGTGTCCGTCCGACGCGCCGCCCACGCCGGACGCCCGGCGACTTCCGCTGTCCGCCGGCGTGGTGGCCGCCGTGGCGGCGAGAATTCGGCGATCTTGCCGCGCGGCCGGGAACGGATATGTCGGGCGGGGGCACTAGGCTCTGTGCCGATCTTTCATGGCCCCCAGGAGTCCTCCGTGCGTGAACGTGTCCGCCGCCTGATCGAGTCGCGGCGGTTCCAGCAGGCGATCACCGTGGTGATCCTCGTCAACGCCGCCACGCTGGGTGTCGAGACCTCCACCGAGGCGGTCGCGCGCTACGGCACCGAGTTGCACATCGCCGACCACGTGGCCCTGTACGTCTTCGTGGCGGAGATTCTGGCCAAGATCTACGTCTACGGGTGGCGGTTCCTCCGCGACGCCTGGAACGTCTTCGACCTGCTGATCATCGGCCTCTCGTTCCTGCCCACCGCGGGCGGCCTGTCGGTGCTGCGAGCCCTGCGCGTCCTGCGGGCGCTGCGGCTGATCTCGGTGGTGCCGTCACTGCGCCGCGTGGTCTCCGCGCTGCTCACCGCCATCCCCGGGATGTCCTCGATCGTCGTCCTGCTCGGCCTCGTCCTGTACGTCGCCGCCGTGATGGGCACGAAGTTGTACGGCGCCGCCGCGCCCCGGTATTTCGGCGATCTGCCCACGTCGCTGTACACGCTGTTCCAGGTCATGACGGGGGACGGCTGGTCGGACATCAACCGCGAGTTGATGGACACCCACCCCTCGTCGTGGATCTACTTCATCGTATTCGTGCTGATCTGCACCTTCGTCGTGCTGAACCTCTTCATCGCGGTCGTGGTCAGCGCGATGGAGGAGGAGGCCAGGGAGGGCAGAGAGGACAGGCAGGACAGCTTGACGCTCGCCGAGCTGTCGGCCCTGCGGGAGGAGATCAGGGGGCTGCGTGAGAGCCTGGGCGAGAGGGTTCCCAGCTCGTGACCGAGGCCTCGCGGACTCCGCGCACGCGGCTTCCGACGGACGCGGAGATCCGCGCGCTGCACGCGAGACACGCGCCCACGGAGGAGGCGTTCGCCCTCGTCCACACGCACTGCGAGATCGTCTGCGCGATCGCCCTGCGCCTGGCCCGCAGCGCCGGTCTCGACGTCGACGTCGAGCTGGTGCGGGCCGGAAGCCTCCTGCACGACGTCGGGGTCTACCGGCTCTACGACGACCGCGGCCGGCTCGATCACGCCGGCTACGTGCGCCACGGGATCCTCGGCCACGAACTGCTCCGCGCGGAGGGCTTGCCCGAGAGCCTGGGCCGGTTCTGCTCCCATCACACGGGTGTGGGAATCACCCGGGAGGACGTGGTGCGGCAGGGACTGCCGCTGCCTCCCGGCGACTACCTCGCCGAGTCGGCCGAGGAGAAGCTCGTGATGTTCGCGGACAAGTTCCACAGCAAGACCGACCCGCCGAGATTCCTCACCGCCGGCTCATACGCGGCCCACGTCCGGCGATACGGCGACGACAAGGCCGAGCTGTTCGCCGCGATGTGCGCGACCTTCGGCGTTCCCGACCTGCGCCCGCTCGCCGCCGAGTACGGGCACGAGATCGTGTGACCGGCGACCGCCGTGAACTCGGCCGATAACGGCCTCGTGATCACCAGGCGGCTGCGCGTGGTACTGGCCGAGGACGCCGCCGTTCTCCGCGACGGCACGGTCGAGCTGCTCACGGCCCGCCAATGCGAGGTGGTGGCCACCGCAGGGACGGCGCCCGAACTGCTCGCCGCCGTGGCCGAGCACCCGCCCGCGGAGGCACGGCCCTCGACCCGGAGGTGATCACGCGTGCGCTCGTAGGGCGGGAGCGGCTTCACGAGTGACGGTGTGTCCTTCTGGTTCAGGTGAGGCCGTACCTGGCGCTGATGTCCCTGGCCTGCTCGGCGGTGACCTCGGGCGGGGTGTTCGCCAGGGCGCGCCGCAGGTCGGACAGGACGGCGTCGGCGCAGCCGCGGACACGGGTGCGATGCAGGGTCAGTTGCTCGTCGAATCGCTGCGCGGCCGGCCCCGTCCACACGCGCCCGGAATGAAAGGTTCGGTACTGCGTCTCGAGATGGTCGGTGATCTCCGTGAGCATCGGCTGCGCTGTACGCAGCGTGTCCCGCAGCGCCAGATACAGCGGATTGGGCACGAGGCCGGCCATGTCGTGGTCACCCCCTTGTCGTGGACGGGGTGAGGGTAGGCGTGCTGTCCGGCTTGATCAGCTTCGGCGCGATCAGTTTCATCAATGCCACCACATCCGCCGCATTGTCCCGCCCCTCAACCCCTTTCTCTGATTTGATGAGGAGCTCTGCATGGCCTCGTGCGAGCATCGCGTGGGCAGAATTATCGTCGGTCGACGAGTTTTCGCCGTAGTAGCCGATGGCTCCGGGAATGATTGCGGGCAAAGGAGAGGCGCCGTTCTGCAGCTGATCTTTGACCCGATCTTCACTGCTCAACGGGACCAGGAGAATCTGCAACACCTTCAGCCGGTCGCCGCCTCGTTGATAGATGGCGCAGTCTCCGTCACCGGCGTCCGGCCGGTCGAGGTCCATGTAGCCGCGTACCAGCGGATTGTGTTCCCCGGTCATCAGTTCGACGGCTTTCAGTGGAATATATTTGCACACGTAGGGCGGGGCGGCGACTGTCGGCATCGGCGTTCGGTCAATTTTGATCTCCGTGTGCTGGCAGCCACTGAAAAGGGTCAACGCGCAGATCAACCCTGCCGTCCCGGCAGCTCGTGACGTTTTCATCAATAATACTCGACAAAGGCTTGCATGAAATTGGTGTTCACGCGGCTCAGCAGGTCGTCCCAGCGCTTCCCTATGAGGTTCACGTCGCGAAGCCGCATCGGCTCCGCTGTACGCAGCGTGTCCCGCAGCGCCACATACAGCGGATTGGGCACGAGGCCGGCCATGTCGTGGTCACCCTTTTGTCGCGGACGGGGTGAGGGTAGGCGTGCTGTCCGATTTGATCAGCTTCGGCGCGATTAGTTTCATCAACGCCACCACGTCCGCCTGGTTGTCCCGCCCCTCGGCCCCTCTGTCCAGCCTGACGATCAGTTCGGCATGGCCCCGGACGATGGTCGCATGAGCGGAGGGTCCTTTGTCGAACGGGTCCTTTCCGTAGTAGCCGATGGCTCCTGGCACGATCGTGGGCAAGGGGGAGGCCCCGATCTGCAGCTGATCTTTGACCTTCTCCTCAGTTCCCATCGGCACCAGGATTATCTGCAGGACCTTCAGCCGGTCGCTCTTCGGCTCATAAATCGCGAAGTCTCCATCACCGAGGCCGCTGGGGCGATCGAAGTTGAAGTCGCCGCTCACTAGAGGATCGCGTTCTCCGGTCATCAGTTCGACGGCTTTCAATGGAATGTAGTCGCAAACGTAGGGCCGGGCGGCGACTGTCGGCATCGGTGTTCGGTCGGCTTTGATCTCCGTGTGCTGGCAGCCACTAACCAGGGCCAACGCGCAGATCAACCCTGCCGTCCCGGCAGCTAGTGACGTTTTCATCATTTGTACTCGGCAAAGGCTTGAGCAGAGGTGGTGTTCACGCGGCTCAGCAGGTCGTCCCAGCGCTTACCTGTGAGGTTCACGTCGCGAAACCACATTGGCTCCGCTGTACGCAGCGTGTCCCGCAGCGCCACATACAGCGGATTGGGCACGAGGCCGGCCATGTCGTGGTCACCCCTTTGTCGCGGACGGGGTGAGGGTAGGCGTGCTGTCCGATTTGATCAGCTTCGGCGCGATCAGTTTCATCAACGCCACCACATCAGCCGCGTTGTCCCGCCCCTTGACACCCTCCTCCAGCTTAATGACGAGTTCGGCATCGCCGCGCGCGAGAATCGCGTGAGCGGAGTTGTGCTTGATCGATGAGTTGTTCCCGTAGTAGCCGATGGCATCGGGCACGATCGTCGGCAAAGGGGAGGCGCCGATACTAAGCTGATCTCTGACCCGCGCTTCGCCTCCCATCGGCACCAGGACGATCTGAAGAACCTTCAGTTGGTCGCCATCGCGTTGATAGACCGCACACCCGCCATCGCCGAGGCCACTGGGGCGATCGAAGCTGAAGCCACCGCGCACCAGTGGATTGGTTTCTCCGGTCATCAGTTCGACGGCCTTCAACGGGACGTAGTCGCAGATGAAAGGCGGGGCGGCGGCCGTGGGCAGAGGTGTCTGATCGACCTTCGCCTCCCTGCTCTGGCAACTGGCGGTCAGGGCAAGCAGGCAACTCAGTCCTGCTGCTCCGGCGGCTCGTGTCCATCTCATCATTTGAACTCTGAGAAAGCTCGCGAGTAGCTCTGGTTCAGACGTTCCAGGAGCTCCTTCCAGTGACTTCCAATCAATTTATCATCGCGGATCCATCGTTTGTATGCGTCGAGTCGTTGCTCGCCGACAACCTCACCGCGAGCTGTTCTATCGAGCATCTCGTCCCTGCTCATGATGGTCCGGCCATCCTTCAGGAAGTTGTTGGGATTTCCGCGAGGGTCTTGGTCTTTCTTCAGACTCTCGAGCGAAGCCCAGGGGTGGTTCGGCGCAGGTGGATCGGCTGAGCCGAAGAGGCCGTACTTGAGCATCGCCTGCACGGTCAGGTCACTCAGAAGTTCCTGCGTCGTCCTCGCCGCTGAGTTGGCGTTCTTTTTGGCCTTGTCTTCGGAATCGCCTTCGGCGGTGTCTTCGATCATCCCCGTCCACGCGCCGGCGACACCGGAGACTACCGGCCAGGCCCCTGACTGCGGTATGGCAAGGCCGGTGTTCACGATGGCGAGGAGGACCTTCATGTTCCTTTCCTGTGCTTCGTCGAGATCCTTGCCCTGACCTATTTCGGCAAGTCCGCCCGTGTCCGTGATCAAGCCGAACCCTGCTCCAATCCATTCGGCCTGGGTCGACAGCGCCGCGTCACGCCCGGTGAGGGCCATATCGGCGGCGCCGTGATCGAGGAGCTTCTTGGCAAACGCAGTCTGAGCGACCATGACGGTGCTGAATGCCCGGGAGTCGCCGAATGTCTCCATCATGACTTCATGGATTTCATCTCTTACGATTCGCGCACCCCAATAAGGTGATTTAGGAATACTTGGATAGGTTGTGTACGCGACGTCGGGCACGCTCTTGTCCCCGGTATCGTAGGCGACGCGATTGACGTCGAAAATGTAGTCGGCCAGGATTCTGGCCGTGGTGGTGGGGGGAACGGCGGGTGGGGAATCCGCGGAAATCCGTTCGGCCTCCAGATGGAAGAAACGAGAGGCCAGTTGGGCGGACAGGTATCCGCGGGAAGGCCGATCGGGGGTGCCCTCGTGGTCGCGGAAGGTGAGCATGGCGGCCTCCAGCGCCTCGCCCAGTGCCGCGCCGTGGTCCGGCATGTAAGGCCACGACAAGTAGCGTTCCAGTGCCTTGGGATCGCCGAGGAAGAAGTCCTGCGCCGCTATGGGATTGCGGGCAAGGGCCCGCATGAGGGTCTTCCTGATCGCGGGCTCGCCCGCCATCGCCGACGCACTCTTGTCGATTCTCCGGGCCACCGCCACGAGGAAGGCGGCGGAGGCGAAGGTGCCGTGCTCAAGCGCCAGCGCCAGGGCGTAGCCCGGACGCCAGTCGACGATGGCCTTATCGAGCGTGGCGGTCAGTTCGTCCCCGTAGACGGGGCTCAGGCGTGGGCTCGCGGTGCCGAGGGTCTTGCCGAGGGCCTTCTGCAGCCGCTGCATGGTCGCGTCATCGGTGTGCTCGACGGTTTTGATCAGCAGGTCGCGTAGCCGTGCGGCGCCAAGTGTGTTCATCAGCGCCAGAGCGAACGCCGGGTCTCCCGTCCGCTTCTCCAGCGCCGCCACGGTCTTCGCGTCGGCCTCGCCGTTCCTGCCCGCCTCGGTCAGAGTGCTGACCGCTGCGTACACGTCGGGATCCCGGCCGGCTCTGCCGTACAGGCTCTCGTCGAAGGCGGTCATGCCATCGGGCGCGGCGGCGGAGGCGGCCCACTCGTCGTGCTCGGCGCGGATCGTGTCGCGTCGTCGCCGCAGGTCGGGCCGGGCCGTCTCGATCCAGCCCCGCGCCTCGCGCAGGGCGCCCAGCCGGGAGGTGTCCAGGTCGAGCCGCTCCAACATGCCACGAAGTCTCGGCTCGGCACGGCCGATGGCGTCCTGCGCCTGGCCGAGTCCGCGTTCGAAGGCGTCCATCGCGGCCGGATCTATGCCGGCGAAGCCTCCGCTGCGGTTCACCCAGCCCTCGGGTGGTGCCGTGGGTTCCGGCCGGCCGGGCGTGCCGGGCCGCGTCGAAGGGGCCTGCGCGGGTGTGGGTGACGGAGCGGTGGGCGCCGGCTGAGGGTGCGGCGACGGGACGGAGGCCGGGCCGGGTGGAGACGGCTGAGGCGAGGCCGGTGGGGGAGTGGGCGGGGATTCGGGGCGCGGTGACGGCCGAGGGTTGCCTGACGGATGGGTCATACGGCCCGGACTCCCCTGATGTCGATGACGGGCGACGACTCAGGCAGCAAGATTATTTACATTGCTCTCGTTTCGTAAACAGCACCGATAGATCCGATATAGCGGATCAATGGCTGTCGCGCACTCCCGCATTCTCCCGTGCCGTTCCCGGGGCGGTGAAGAGGGTTCGCGACCTGCTGCTCCAACGAAATCAGGAAGATGCGCCGGTCGAATTCCCCGTGCGGCACGACTTACCGGCCGCCGATCCGGGCGGGCGGCAAACAGCGTGAAGGACCGCCCCTTTTTGCCGTGAGGCGGTGAGCGGTCAGGTGCGGGCGGAGGCGACGAGACGGTCGACCTGCCGCTCCAGTGGAACAGCCCTCAGGCGATTGTCGATCTCGTCGTACGGCACGGCGGGCGGGTCGTCGACGCGGATGGCGCGCAGGTATTCGGCGAACCTCTCCAGCTTCTGCCCGTCCCTGGCGAGGCCCCGGCGGATCAGCCGCTCACGCAGCGTCGGGCCGTCGGAACGGACCCAGACCAGGCGCACCTCGTGGCCGCCCAGCGCCTCCGCCCACGCGTGCCAGAGCGCCGCGTCGTGCACCTGTGAGGTGAAGGGCCCGCCGAGCATCACCGGGCAGCCGTGGGAGCGGATCTCCCTGGCGGTCGCCGTCATGCCTGCGTACTCGTGCCGCTTGACGTGCTCGTCGTACCACGGACCCTCGCGCTCGCCGTGCGGCCTGCCGTACGCGGCGAGGGTGGCCTCGACGAAGCCGCCGTACATGGTGTCCTTGTCGAGCAGGGCGGGCACGGGGTCGAGACGGGCCAGCAGCAGGTCGCAGACGGTCGACTTGCCCGCGCCCGGTGGGCCGGACACCACCCAGAGAGGGGCGGTCATCGCGGCGGGCCGTAGGGCTCGATGGGCGGATCGGAGTAGGGCCCGCCGTCCGCGCGCCCGCGGCCGTCGCCGGAGTCCCCGCCGTCCGCCGCCCCGGCGCCCGGATCACCGACGCGCCGGCCGGCGTCCTCCGTCACCCGCAGGACGTACAGGTTCCTGGCCGGGTCGACCGGCACGAGGCCATAGGCGGTGTCGACCTCGTCCGCGGTAAGGTCGAGCCGCCGCATGGCCTCCTCCAGCGTCGCGGGCGCGGGAAGCCGCACGGTGATCAGCACCTCGGCCACCGGCCCCGCCTCCCCCTGCTGGACGTCTCATCACCGACGGCGCGGCCGCCTTCACGGCGCTGCGATCTCAGGCCGCCTTCGCCGCGCTGTGTTCTCAGGCGGCTTTCGCCGCGCTGTGTTCTCAGGCGGCTTTCGCCGCCCGGCGGCGCAGCGCGGCGACGATGCCGGCGGCGTCCACCACGCCGTACCCGTAGTCGTTGTCATACCCTACGGCACTGCGATCATCGGCCGTCCGGCGCAGCAGGGTCCGGAGCTGGGCGGGCGACAGCACGGTGGCGGGCCAGCGGGTGCGGACGGCGGCGACCAGCCCGGCCGCGACGGGACAGGCGGCCGAGGTGCCGGAGTCGGGCTCGCCGTCGCCGAGCGCGCCCGAGCCGGCGAAGTGGGTGTAGGCGCAGACGTCCGGCTTGCGCGCGGTCAGCCGCCCCGGACCCTGGGAGGAGTAGCCCACCCGCGTCCCCGCCGTGTCGATCCCGCCGATGGACAGCGCCCGGGGATGGGAGTTGGCTCCGACGATGGGCCGGTCGGGGTAGGCGCATCTGCCGTCGCGGCACTGCGTCCCGCAGTTGCCGGCGGCGAAGAGGATGTCGGCCCCGGCCTCGGCCAGACTGCCGACGATCAGGTTGAACGGGTGGGCGGGGTTGTCGGAGTAGTTGCCGGGATTGCCCGGTGGGAAGTCCCAGCGGGGCGAGAACGACCCCCAGCTGTTGGTCACCACGAGCGCCCGCGACTCGGCCGGCTGGGCGTCGAGGACCTCGCGCAGGTGGGCGTACGCGGCGATCGCGTCGGACAGCAGGCCGTCGAGCGTCGAGCCGCCCTGCCGCCGGGACAGCAGCACGGGCACGTCCACGAGTGACGCCTTGGGCGCGGCGATGAGCGCGTCGAAGGCGCACATCGTGCCGTGGTCGACCGGGAAGTCTCCCGGCGTTCCGGAGACGCTCTTGGGGTTCCAGCTCCGCTCGTGATCGACGGTCACGTCGTGCCCGCGTGCGGCCTTGACGTACGCCGCGTTGATGCCCGTGTCGATGACCGCGAGGGGGACGCCGGAGCCGTCCAGCCCCTCGGCCGCCAGGTCGGGCACGCGCAGCAGCCGTTCGACGTCGTGCCAGTCGCCGACGGCGGGGTCGCCCGCGCACGTGAGCGTGGTCTCGATCGCCGGGTCGGCGTACACCGCGACCACATCGCGGTGGGCCGTGGGCAGGAGGGCGACCCTGCTGGTGACCTCGTCGTCGGCGATCTCCCCGCGGACGACCACCGAGGCGTCCTGCGGCGCCATGGAGAAGACCAGCGGCTGGTTGAGCGACAGCGGGTCCCCGCCGGGGAACGCGGGCATCGGGCGGGGCACGGCCACAGGGGCGTACGAATGGTCGAGGACGACCCCGGGCAGGCCGTCGGCCACGTCGGACGGCATCGACGGGACCGACGGGTCGGCGACGGCGGCGACCAGATCGGGGGACGGACGCAACTGGATGAGTACGCGCACGACGAGTCCACTCCGTTACTCAGCGGATTGTGGCTGGGTGGATACGTTACGTGACAACCTTGCTGCATCCGTGAAGGCGGCGTCCACACCTTCACCGAAAAACCGCCCGGTGCCGCCCGGCCGAGGCCCTCGCCCGAAAGCCCCGGCTCAGAAGTCCTCGGTCAGAAGCCGCACAGCTCCGAGAGGCTCTTGGCCGCCTTGTCGTTCGGGGTGGGGGTCGAGCGGGGGCTCGCCCCGGCGAGGACCGGCGTACGTGAGGGGGACGGGCTCGGCGACGCGGACCGGCTGGGCGAGCCGGAGGGACTCGCGGACGCCGGCGATCCCGTGGACGTCATCGGCGAGGCGGTGGCCGCGACGGTGCCCCTCTCGGTCATCGACTCCCGGATGGCGTCCAGGGTCAGTTTCCTGATCTTCGCCCAGTCCGGGTTGCCGGTGTAGATGAGCGGCGGCACGAACTGCAGGCTGGTGATCTTGGCGCCGCGCACCTTCATGCCGAGGGGGACGAGGTGCTCCAGCAGGTCGCGGGGAATGTCGGTGCGGAACATGTGCCGGGCCGCCGCTGCGATCTTGTTGAAGTTCGCGAGAACCGTGGCCGGGGTCACCTGCTGGGCGAGCGCGCCGATGACGCAGCGCTGGCGGGACATGCGGGAGAAGTCGTCGCTGTCCACCCGGGAGCGGCCGTACCAGAGCACCTCCTCGCCGTTCAGCGTCCGGTAGCCGGCCTTGATGGTCCCGGCGGTGCCGAACTTGCCGCCCCACTTGACGTCCTGCTCGACCCGGATCTTGAGCCCGCCCACAGCGTCGATCAGAGCCGCGAAGCCGAACATGTCGACCATCGCGTAGTAGTCGATGTGCAGTCCCAGGGTGTAGCCGATGGCGTCCTTCAGCGCCTGGGCGCCCTTGTTCTTGCCACCCATGACCTGGGGGTTGTTGTCGGCGTAGTACCAGACCGAGTTCAGCAGCCCCTGCCCCTCGGCGTTGAAGCCGTCGGGGAACACCTTGCGCAGCGGGCTGCTCGGGGGGAAGCGGATGTACTGGAGGTTGCGCGGCAGGCTGAACAGGACGGTGTTGCCGGTGGCGACGTTCACGCTGGCCACGGTCATCGAGTCGGTGCGCACCCCGACCCGGTTGCCCGCCGCGTCGCCGCCGATCAGCAGGAAGTTCACCCGCTTGCGGCCGTTCCACGGGTCCTCGGCGCGTACGGGGACGGGAGTCGTTCCCTCCGCCGGCGCCATGACGTCGTCGAGTAACTGGTTGGCCGTCCTGATCGTGTTCGCGGTCAAGGCGAACGGGGCCATCACGGCCACGCACAGCACGCCCGCGACGATGCCGGACACCACCTGCCCGGTCTGCGGCAGGCGCTGCGGGCGCAGGGCGACGAACGACAGGAGCACGAGCGTGAACCAGGCGAGCGCGCACACGGCGGCGCCGGCCATGATGGCGGTGAGCGTGCTGCCGCGCAGCGCGGCCCCCGCGTCGTCCTTCAGGCGCAGGACCAGGACCACCAGGGCGACCAGCACGACGCCGAACGTCGCCAGCAGCGCGATCCCGGTGCGGCGGTTGCCCGCCCGCAGGTGGGCCGCCCCGGGGAGGACGGCCGACAGCGCCGTCCAGCCGATCAGGGAGGCGGTGGTCAGCGGAGGGCCGAAACGCGGCGCCTCGCCGCGAGCGGCCGCCGCGGGCGGCGGGTCCGTGGGCTTCTCGTCGCTCCCACTCCCACCACGCTGACCTGCACTCTGACCTTCCCGGGGACCCCCGGGATCGTCAGCGGGACCCCCGCCTCGCATGGTTCACCGCTCTCTCCTCCGAAGCTGTGGCTAGGGATTCTAACCCCCATATCCGGACAAGGTAGACGTAAACCAAGGACTGTTGATCACGAGACGGACGCGGAGCCGACGACCCAGGTGTTGCACTGGTAGGCCATCGGGCGGGTGTACCCCTGGCGGAACCACGCGGCGTTGCTGCGCGTGTTCCCGTGGTCACGCGGTCCTCCCGGCGGGTCGCCCAGGTGGCTGTACGCCCACAGGAGCGTGTTGCGCCGGGTGGCGTCGATCGGATACGAGGCGGCGACCGACCGCATGAACATGCCGCCGAAACACGTCGCCTGCAGTTCGTGCCGGCGGCTGAGGGCCATTTTGCCGCTGCGCGAGGTGGAGTCGAGCGTCTGCCGCCACCAGGAGTCGGAGATGCCCGACAGGCTCTGGATGTGATGACCGTACTCGTGGGCCATCATGCTGACGATGATCCCGTTCCACGACCCGAGCGGGCCGTACTCCCGCGCCATGGCCGAGGTGGAGGCGTAGATCGTGCTGTTGGTGGGGCAGTAGTACGGCACGTTGCTGCCGGGCGAGGGATAGTCGCCGCACGCGCCCCTGCCCTTGCGGGCCGCGATCATGTATTTGGGCGGGCTCCAGTCGATTCCCACCCGCTCGAGCGCCGGCGCCCACGCCTTGCTCATGCACGCGCCGGTCTTGAGGATCAGCGCCTTGAACTGGGCGTGGTTGTAGATGCTGGCGTTCCCGCCCCGGCAGTTCGTCTTCGCCGGCGACCCGGCCCGATAGAGGCTGTTGTTCTTCGCCGTCCGGTTGAGTACGGGCCTCGGCCGCGTCGTGGGCTGTGACGTCGGCTTCGAGGTCGGCTTCTGCGTCGGTTGCGTGTCCGTGGTGGCGTCGTCCGAGGGAAACGACGAGAAGGTGGAGGTCGGGATCGCGATCGGCGAGACCGTCTCGTCGTGGTGCGACAGACCGGCCAGCGCGCTCACGATCACGACGAGCACGAAGACCAGTGCGAGCATGCCCATGACCGCGCCGACGATCACCCCCGCGCCCGACTTGCGGCGTGGCGGGCGCCAGGCGGGCGGCGGATAGGCGGCGGCCGGCCCGCGCGGGGGAGGCGGGGGCTGCGGCGCCCATCCCGGACCCTGGGACGCCCGCCCCGGACCCTGCGGCGCCTGCGCCGGGACCGGGGGGAACGGCGCGCCCTGCGGCGTCTGCGGCATCCCCTGGGGCGGCATCCCCTGGGGCGGCATCGCCTGAGGCGGGGGCTGTGGCGGCATCCCCTGCGGAGGCATCGCCTGAGGCGGGGGCTGTGGCGGCATCTGCTGGGGCGGCATCGCCTGAGGCGGCGCGGGGACCGCCATGTGCGCCTGCGCCGCCGGGGCGCCGCCGTTCCGCGGGTACGCGAGCCCGCCCGGCGCGTACCCCTGGCCTCCCGGCTGGCCCGCCGCTCCGTCCACCGGGGCGTACGCGGGGCCGGTCGGCGGACCCGCCGGAACGGAGGGGGCCGGCGCGGGCGCGTAGGGCTGTGGGTAGGGCCCGGCCTGAGACTGCGCGGCGGATTGCGCGGGGTACGGAACCCCGCCCTGCGGCTGAGACCCGGGGTACGCCCCGGCGCCTTGCGGCGGCCCGCTCGGCGGGTAGGGGCCGCCCTGCGGCATGCCGGAAGCATGGGGACCCTGGGGCTGGGGGCCGCCCTGAGGCGAGGGGGTCGCCGGATACCCCGGGCCGCCAGAGGAGGCGTTCCCCGGATACGCGGGCGGGCCCGGCGGATTGGCCCCGGGCGGATTGGCCCCGGGCGGATTGACCCCGGGCGCCCCGGGCGGCGGATAGGGACCGCCGTAGGGCTGACCTCCCGGCGCCTGGGAGCCGTTGTGCGCCTGTGCCGGCGGCGGGTAAGGAGCGGCGCCGGCCCCCGGCTGCCACGCACCGTTCTCCGGGCCGCCCCACCCCGGTGGACCGTACGGCCCCGGCGCCGTGCCGGGGGGTCGTGATCCGTCAGGTGCACCGGATGTGGCCTCCGGTCGCGGCGGATACGGCGGCCCCGAATTCGGAGAACTCCCCCCGGGCGGCTCCTGCGGAGGGTACTGCTGCGGCACGACGTTGCCCCCTTTGTGGATTTGGGGCAAAAGAATACTGATTTCCCATCCCTCACGGATGTAGCAGATGTCGGGCACGATGTGTAATCGACCGGCGTGATCTCTGCGATGTTCCGGAATCGCCGGGCTCGTCTGCCCTAGCGTTTTTCGCATGAATCTGCAGCAGCTCCGTTACGTGGTCGCCACTGCGGAGCACCGCACCATGACCGATGCCGCCAGATCGCTCTATATCGCGCAGCCCGCTCTGTCCCGCGCGATACGCGACCTGGAACGCGAACTCGGGATGACGCTTTTCGCACGCTCGGGCCGCGGGGTCGTCGTGACGGCCCAGGGGCGCCGGGTCGTGAAGCTGGCCCGCGAGGCCCTCGACGCGGTGGCCGAGATCGAGGCCCTCGCGACGCAGGGCAACTCCTCCGGCGCCGAACTGCGGATCGCGTCCACTCCGAGTCTCGAGCCCGGTCTCGCCGGGCGCCTGCTGCCCGCCTACGCCGCCGAGCATCCGGGAATCCGGGTGCAGATCGTGCGCTGCGAGGGCCGCGAGGGGGTGGTCAGCGCTGTCCGCGAGCAGCGTGCCGATCTCGGCCTGACCGACCTTCCGGTTCCCACCGACCTGGTCAGCCACCCCCTCGAACGCCAGGAGATCGTGCTGATCTCCCCGCCGCGCATCGATCTGCCCGACCCCGTCCCCGTGGCCAGGCTGGACGGCATGCGGCTGGTGCTGCCCGCCCCCGGCAGCCCGCGCCGCAGGGAGTTCGACCAGATCTTCGCCACGTACGGCGTGCGCCCGATCCCGGCCGTCGAGTCCGACGAGCGCCGGGGCTGGCTGCGGGCCGTACGGGAGGGGCGGGCCTCGCTGCTGTGGTACCGCGGCATGGCCGAGCAGGCGGCGAGGGCGGGCCTGGTGGTCCGGTCGCTCGATCCCTGCCTCCGGAAGATCATCGCGGTGGTGCACGCCCGGCGCCGGCTTCCCGCGATGGCGCAGGACTTCCTGGCCCTGGCCGAAGGCGGATCCGCGGCGTGACGCATGTCCGGCGGTTGGACCGTTCCAGCACACCCGGCGCCCGGCCCGGCGCGACGAGCCCACCCGGGGAGTGCCCCCGTGATCTTCTGCCGTAGCGAGGCGCCATCGGGGCGACCGCAGTGGACCGGCAAGATCACGGGACACGACCTAGTACGCTGGCGGCGATGTCCACTACGCCGCCGCTGCCCGCCGCGGCGCCCGGCCGGCCGGGCGTCCTGCGTTTGCGCGGGCGTGCCTTCGGCCCCGGCGACTTCGCGGTCATGGCCGTGGTCAACCGGACCCCCGACTCCTTCTACGACAGGGGATCGACCTACGCATTTTCCGCCGCTGTGGACGCCGCCTCCCGGCTCATCGAGGAAGGCGCGGACATCGTGGACATCGGCGGCGTGAAGGCCGGTCCCGGCACGGAGGTCGATCCGGCCGAGGAGATACGCCGCGTGGCCGAGGTCGTCGCCGCGGTGCGCGACCGGCATCCCGATGTGATCATCAGTGTCGACACCTGGCGGTCGGAGGTCGCCAAGGTCGTCGCCGAGGCCGGAGCCGACCTGCTCAACGACACCTGGGGCGGCGTGGACCCCGAGCTCGCCGAGGTCGCCGCGGCCTACGGCATCGGGCTGGTCTGCGCGCACGCCGGGCGGGTGGAGCCGCGCACCCGGCCGCATCGCATCGCGTACGCCGACGTGGTGGCCGACGTGGTCGCGTACACGACGGACCTCGCGGAGCGGGCGGTCGCCGCGGGCGTGCGCCGCGACGCGATCCTGGTCGACCCGGCGCACGACTTCGGCAAGAACACCTGGCACTCGCTGGAGGTCACCAGGCGGCTCGGCGAGCTGGCCGCGACGGGGTGGCCGGTGCTGGTCGCCGTCTCCAACAAGGACTTCGTCGGAGAGACGCTGGGCGGCCTGCCCGTGGAGGAACGCCACGCCGGCACACTGGCGACGCTCGCCGTTTCGGCGCTGCAGGGCGCCCGGGTGTTCCGCGTCCACGACGCGGCGAGCGCCCGTACGGCTCTCGCGGTGGTCGCCCGCCTCGGCGGCGCGTCCGCCGGCCCATCCACGCCGTCCTGAAGGTCCGCGAGGTCGGCGTCGCACAGCCTCACGACCTGAGTGATGTCCGTGTCGATGTCCCCGATCATCTGGTCGGGATCGCCGCCGGTCATGCCGGTCAGCCGGAACCGCGGTTCCCGGAGTTCGGCGGCCGGTCGATGGTCATGCCACCGTCCCCCCCGCGCGTGGAGCACGGCGCCCATCGGATCGGAGTACGCCCGGCGTTTCAGGCGGCTCAGGAGTACAGGACCGACAGGAAACGGACGAGGATCGCCTCGCGGGTCGCGGCGGGCAGCGCGTCGAGCACCGCGTTCACGACCGCCATCCCCGGCTGCCCCGTCGCGGTGAGGTCGATTCCCACCGACGCGGCGAGTTCGGCGAACGTGGCGTCGTCCAGCGCGTCGAGGTCGAGGGACGCGATGAGCTCGGGCAGGCCGTCGGGCACCTCGGCCGGCCCCCGCCGCCGGGCGGCCGCGGCCGCCTCCGCGATCACCTCCAGCATCGCGTCCACGCCCGCCAGCGTCACGCCGGTGACCGTGATGTGGATGTTGGCCGGGATCCCGGCGTACGACAGCTGCGGCTGGAGGAACCAGCCGAGCCGGCGTGCCTCGTCGGCCAGCACGAACACGTCCACCTCGGGCGACCCGGCGACGGCGACCAGCGCGGCCTCGGGCTCGCCGAGCACCCGCAGGCCGGGGATCTTCCCCACACCCTCGACCAGCCGCCTGGCCGCCTCCACGGTCCTGCGGCCGAGCTCCAGGTAGCCCTCCCGGCCGAGGGCCTGCAGGGTGGCCCAGGCGCCGCCGAGCGGCCCGGCCGAGCGCGAGCTCTGCACGGTCGCGTTGATGATCGTGTAGCCGGGCCAGGCCGCCGAGGCGAAGTAGGCCCTGCGGCGCAGCTCCGCGTCGCGGAACAACAGCACCGACGCCCCCTTCGGCGCGTACCCGAACTTGTGCAGGTCGCACGAGATCGAGGTGACGCCGGGCACGCTCAGGTCGAAGGGCGGGATCGCGGCGCCCGCCTCGCGCAGCCACGGCAGCAGCCACCCTCCGACGCAGGCGTCCACGTGGCACGGCACGCCGCGGGCGGCCGCGAGCGCGGCGACCTCCTCGACCGGGTCGACGACGCCCTGCGGGTAGGACGGCGCGGAGACCACCGCGAGCGCCGTACGGTCGTCCAGCGCGGCCTCGAACGCCGGGACGGAGGCCCGATAGGTGATCGGGTCGACCGTAACCGGCACGATCTCCAGGCCGAGGTAGTGCGCGGCCTTGTGGAACGCCGGGTGCGCGGTGACCGGCAGCACGACCCGGGTGGCGCCCGGACGGGCGTCGCGCGCGGCCTTCACCGCCAGCATGATCGATTCGGTGCCGCCGCTGGTGAAGATCCCCGGCGCGCCGGGGCGTCCGAGCAGCTCGGCGACCGCCCCGACCACCTGCCGCTCCAGTGCGACCATGCTGGGAAAGGCCGTCGGGTCGAGCATGTTGACCTCGAGCATCTCCGCGTACGCCCGGTGCGCGGCCTCGTGCACCTCCGGCAGGCCGGTGTCGTAGACGTAGGCCGTCACTTTGCCGCCGCGGACCGGCAGGTCGGCCGCCTTCAGGGCGGTCAGCTCGGCGAGCAGTTCGGTGACGGGCCTGCCGTGGTCGGGAAGCATGAAACTCCTCAACGTGCCAGGGGGAGCCGGACGACGGCACGCAGTCCGGGGGAGGCGTCCTCCAGATGGACCGTACCGCCATGCGCCTCGACCGTGGTGCGCACGATCGCGAGGCCGAGCCCGGCCCCGCCGACGTCGCGGCTGCGCGCGTCGTCGAGCCGGGTGAACCGGTCGAAGACACGCTCCCGGTCCTCGGGCGGGATGCCCGGCCCGTCGTCGGTGACGGTGAGCTCCGCGGTCGTCCCGTCGGCCCGTACGCCGATCCGGACCGTGGACGCGGCATGCCGCAGCGCGTTGTCGACCAGGTTGGCGAGCACCCGCCGCAGGTCCAGCGCGTCGCCCGGCACGACGGGAGACGGGCCGGGCCCGAGGTCGAGTTCGAGGCCGTACCGCTCGGCCGTACGGCGGGCCATGTCGGCCAGGTCGACGGGCTCCCGCCGGCCCAGGCGGCCCTCGTCGAGCCGGGCGAGCGCGAGCAGATCCTCGGCGAGGCGCGACAGCCGGAGGGTGTCCTCGAGCACCCCCTCGGCGGTCTCCTTCCAGTCCTGCCCGTCCGGGTGGCTGAGCGCGACCTCAAGCTGAAGCCGGATGCTCGCGAGCGGGCTGCGCAGCTCGTGCGCCGCGTCGGAGACCAGCGCCCGCTGGCGGGCGTCGGCCTCCTCCAGCCGCCCGAGCATGTCGTTGAGAGTCGTGGCGAGCGCGTGGACCTCGTCGCGCGCCTCGGGCACCGGCAGCCGCCGCGACCGCGCGGTGCCGCCGACCTCGGCCGCGCCCCGCCGCAGCAGCGCGATCGGCCGCAGCGTGCGCCCGACGACCAGCCATGAGACCGCGGCCAGCAGCGCGAGCAGGATCGGCATGCCGGCGATCAGCACGTGCCCGGTGGTCACCAGGCTGCTCTCCACCTCGGCGAAGGACCGGGCCACGATCACCGTCACGCCGCGGTCCGCGCTGAGCGCCCGCACCCGCAGCGGCCCCGGCAGCGCGTACGGCCGGCCGTCCAGGAAGCGGGGCGCGCCGGTGCGCACGGCGGCCTCCCGCTCCCGCGCCGGCAACAGGGGA
The DNA here is from genome assembly GCF_040685655.1 of Microbispora sp. NPDC088329. NCBI lineage: Bacteria > Bacillati > Actinomycetota > Actinomycetes > Streptosporangiales > Streptosporangiaceae > Microbispora > Microbispora sp. NPDC088329. The sequence goes on along the minus strand of NZ_JBFBIP010000017.1, from coordinate 72,851 downwards.
ACCAGACGGTCGGTGTTCGGCGTGGCGTCGACGATCCGCCCGTCCCGGTCGAGCACCTGCACGATCGTGTTGTCCGCCGGGACGACGGGATCGGACAGCCGGTTCGCGTCGGACAGCGCGACGATCTCACGGCCCCGCTGGTACACCTGGTCGTCGATGCCGCGGACGAGCGCCTCGCCGAGCACCCCCACGAACACGTACGCCGACACGCCGAGGGCGAGCGCCAGCACGGCGGTCGCCGCGGCGGTCACCCGGAACCGCAGGCTCTGCCGCCGCCACCACGTCACCGGGCGCGCGAGCACGGCCGGACCGGGCGCGACCGGATCGGGCGCGCGTGAGTCCGGCGCGGGTGGCTTCGGGGCGGGTGATTTGGGGGCGGCCGGCTGCGGTGCGGGTGATCTGGGTGGGGGTGATCCGGGCACGCTCAGCCGCCGTCGCTCGCGAGCCGGTATCCCGCCCCGCGCACGGTCTGCAGGGCGGCGCGGCCGAAGGGTGTGTCGATCTTCCTGCGGAGATACCCGACGTACACCTCGACCACGTTCGGATCGGTGTCATAGGTGTCCCAGACGTGCTCCAGGATCTCGGGTTTCGACACCACCTCGCCCGGCCGGCGCATCAGGTATTCGAGCAGGGCGAACTCCCTGGGCGTCAGCTCGACCGGCGTCTCGTTCCGTGCGACCAGCCGGGCCGCGGGGTCGAGCGACAGGTCGCCCGCGCGCAGCACGGACGGCCTGCGGCCGCCGCCCCGGCGCAGCAGCGCCCTGAGCCTGGCCACCAGCACGACGTACGAGAACGGCTTGGTGAGGTAGTCGTCGGCGCCGAGGTCGAGCCCGTCGGCCATGTCGTACTCGCCGTCCTTGGCCGACAGCATGAGGATCGGCACCCAGTTCTCCTCCGCGCGCAGCTGCTTGCACACGTTGTAGCCGGACAGGCCGGGCAGCATGATGTCGAGCACGACCACGTCGTAGTCGCCGACGCGGGCCAGATGCAGGCCCTCGTTGCCGTCGTGCGCCAGGTCGACGGCGAAGCCCTCCGCCTGCAGCCCGCGGCGCAGCGCCGCCGCCATCCGCCGCTCGTCCTCCACCACCAGAACCCGCATTGTCCCAGTGTGGACCTTTTCGCGGGCGCGGGTGCGACGAGCCTGAGAGCCCTCTCAGCCCGTCTCAGCGTCAGCACAGGTACGTCCCGGCAGTCTCGGGTCGTCAGGTTTTCCGCCCATAGTGGGAGATGTGAAATGGCGAAGAGAGCCCGCGCCGTGAGGTGGGGAGTTCCGGTGGCGGCGGTGGCCGTCGTGGCGGCGGCCGTGGGGACCGGCCCGGTGATCGCCGCGGTGCGCAGCGAACCGTCCCTGCCGGACCGTACGGCTGAGCAGTTGCTGGCCGAAGTCGCGCGCACCTGGCAGAACGGCCGGATGCCGCAGATGTCCGGCACCATCGTCGAGACGGCGTCGCTCGGCCTGCCCGCGCTGCCCGGCATGTCGGGCCTGTCCGGGCCGCCCGGGTCGTCCGGGGCCTCGCCGTTGTCGCTGCTGTCGGGGTCGCACCAGCTCAAGATCTGGTACGCGGGGGAGAACCGGTTCCGCCTCATGCTGCCGGGGGAGATGAGCGAGACCGACGTCATCGCGAACGGCGGCACGGTCTGGATGTGGGACAGCGCCGCCAACACGGCGACGCGCCTCACCGCCCCGGCGGCCACCGGCGGCGGGCCGGACGGCGCCTTCCCGATGCGGCCAGGACCCGGGTCCCCGATGCGGCCCGGAGCGTCGTCGTTCGCGACGCCCGAGCAGGCCGCGCGGCAGGCCCTGAACGCGGCCGGCACCGACACCGCGATCAGCGTCGGCGAGAACGTCACGGTCGCGGGCCGCGCGGCCTACCAGATCGTGCTGACGCCCAAGGCGGCCGACTCGCTGATCAAGGACATCCGGGTGGCGCTCGACGGCGAGAAGCTGATGCCACTGCGTGTCCAGGTGCACGCGAAGGGAGCGGCGGAGCCGGTCTTCGAGGTCGGCTTCGAGTCGCTGTCGTTCACCGCTCCGGCCCCGGAGAACTTCTCCTTCACGCCGCCGCACGGCGCGAAGGTCGAGCAGGGGACGGCCGCGCCTCCGGCCGGCCACCGTCCTGAGGCGGTCGCCGAGGCGCACGACCGGGGCCGTGTGGTCGGCTCCGGCTGGGACAGCGTGCTCGTCACGTCCCTGCCCGGCGTCACCGGCCAGAAGCAGGACGGCCAGAAGCAGGACGACAAGGGGCGTGACGGCGTGGACATCGCCGCACTGCTCGACGGCGTGAAGGCGGCGGCGACCCCCGTCAGCGGACAGTGGGGGAGCGGCCGGCTGCTGCGCACGAAGGTCGTGTCGATCCTGATCACCGACGACGGCCGCCTGCTCGCCGGCGCCGTGACCCCGGAGGCCCTCTACCGGGCGGCGGTGCGATGAGCGAGCCCGCACACCGTACGGCGGCCGCGTCCACGCTGTGTGCGCCGACGCCGGGAACGGCTCGGACGCGGCAAGCGCGAGGGACATGGCGGACAGGATGGACACCAACCGGATGGACACCAACCGGATGGACACCAACCGGATGGACACCAACCGGATGGACACCGACCGGATGGACATGGACCGGATGGACACCGACCGGATGGACATGGACCGGATGGACGCGGTGAGCACGGTGACTGCGGGCACGCGCGCGGGGGCGCCCAGGGAAGACATCGGGGCGCCCCCGCCCTCCCCCGGGGACGCGGCGGCGCAGGCCATCGTCACGTCCGGTCTCACCAAACGCTTCCGGGGCGGCCAGGTGGCGGTCGACGGCGTCGATCTGGCCGTGCCGCGCGGCGCGGTCTTCGGCTTCCTCGGCCCCAACGGCTCGGGCAAGACCACGACGATCCGCATGCTGCTCGGCCTGGTCGCCCCGACCTCCGGCACGTGGTCGCTGCTCGGGACGCCCATGCCCGCGGGGCTGGCCCGGGCGCTGCCGCGCGTCGGCGCGGTGGTCGAGGGGCCGGCCTTCTACCCGTACCTGTCGGGCGAGGCGAACCTGCGCCGCTTCGACGCGGCCGACCCGGGCGCCGACCCGCGGACGGCTCGGGCCAGGATCGGGGCGGCACTGGAGCGTGTCGGGCTGACCGCCGCGGCGGGCAAGCGTTACCGCGCCTACTCCCTGGGCATGCGCCAGCGCCTGGCCATCGCCGCCGCGTTGCTGGTCCCGAGGGAGCTGCTCGTGCTGGACGAGCCGACCAACGGCCTCGACCCACAGGGCACCCGGGAGGTCCGCACGCTGATCAGACGGATCGCCGAGGACGGCACGACCGTCTTCGTCTCCTCCCACCTGCTGAGCGAGGTCGAGCAGATGTGCACCCACCTGGGTGTCATGCGTACCGGCCGGCTCGTCGCCCAGGGCCCGATCGCCGCGCTGCGCGCGTCGGGCGAGCGGCCGCGGCTGCGTGTGGAGACGCCGGACGTGGCCGAGGCGGCGGCCGTGCTGATCCGGGCCGGGCTGGAGGACGTGCGCCCGGGGGACGGCGAGGTGACGGCGGTCGCCGGCGAGCGGGCGCCGGAGCGGATCTGCGCGCTGCTCGTCGGCGAGGACGTGGCCGTGCGCGGATTCGGCGTGGTGCGTCCCACGCTTGAGGAGGTCTTCGTCGGCTTGACGGGGGAGGGGTTCGATGTCGGTGCGTGAGAAGCCGGTGAGTGAGATTCCGGTGAGTGAGGAGGCGGCGGCCGTGCCCGATACCCGGCCGGCCGAGGCGGCGCGGGACGCGAAGCCGCCGTCGGCGCCGGAGGGCGCCCCGCCCGCGCCGGTTCGCCTGCGGCACCTGACGCGGCTGCTGGCCTCCGAGATCGGTCTGACGTTCCGCCGTCCGCGCAACCTCGCGATGCTCGGGGTGCTCGCGGTCGTGCCGGTGCTGGTCGGCGTCGCGGTGCGGGTCGCCTCGGGGGGCGACGTGGGCGGCTCGATCGTCGGCCAGATCGCGGGCAACGGCCTGATGCTGACGTTCGCGGCGTTCGTCGTCATGATGCCGATCGTGCTGCCGCTGACCGTGGCGGTCGTGGCGGGCGACGCGGTCGCCGGCGAGGCGGCCCAGGGCACGCTGCGCTACCTGCTCGTCGCTCCGGCGGGCCGGACCAGGCTGCTCGCGGTCAAGTACGCCAACATCGTGGTCTACTGCCTCGCGGCGTGCGCGGTGGTGGCGCTGTCCGCGCTGGCGGTCGGGCTGGTGCTCTTCCCCGTCGGGCCGGTGACGCTGCTGTCCGGCACGACGATCCCGGCGGCCGGCGCCCTGCTGCGCGTCGGGCTGGTCGTCCTGTACGCCGCAGCGGGGATGGCCGCGCTCGGCGCGGTCGCGCTCGCGGTCTCCACGCTCACCGAGGCGCCGATCGGTGCGGTGGCCGCGAGCGTCGTGCTGGTGGTGGTCAGCCAGGTGCTGACCGCGATCCCGCAGGTCGCGACCGTACGGCCGGTCCTGCTCACGTGGTGGTGGGACGCGTTCGACGGGGCCCTGCGGGAGCCGATGGCGACCGACCGGATGGGTCAGGGACTGCTCGTCTTCGCCGCCTACGCGCTGGTTTTCGGCTCCGTCGCCTGGGCGCGCTTCACGAGCGAGGACATCACGGCGTAAGTGCTGCCCTTTACCGTTCTTTGTCGCTAGTGTTGCCGCGGACCTCTCACCCAAGGCGGTGTTCATGCGGCACTTCTTCGGGCTGCTTCTGGGCGCTCTCGTCGCGGCGGCTCTTCTCCTCGGTGGCGGATGGGCGTCCCAGGAGGCGGTCCGGGGAGCGGCGCAGAGCGTCGACCCGGCCAAGGACACGCGCATGCTGATCGCTCTGGGCGTGATGGCCGTCGTGGGTCTGCTGCTCGGGCTGGTGCTGGTGGGCCGGGTGTCCCCGCTGGCGGCGTTCGTCCCGTCGATGGCGCTGCTGGCCTGGACCGTGGTCTACGTCCTGGACGTGTCGCGCGCCGCGAGCCTCGTGCCCACCGGCCCCGCGGTGCAGGCCGAGCTGCTGCAGGCGGGCCGGGGCATGCTCACGCTGCTGTCCACCGGCGTCTACGGCCTGCTCGGCGTCGCGTTGTTCCTCCCGGTGCTCATGCCGTCCCGCTGGGCCGGTCCGGTGCGGGACGAGGAGGAGGAGTACGAGGAGTCGTTCGGCTACTGAGATAGAGGCCGGCCACCACGTCCTCGATCGACGCGGGCCCGGGCGCCGTCGCGCGCAGGTCGTCCACGGTGCCGTCGAAGGCCAGCCGGCCGTGGTCGATCAGCAGCACCCGGCGGCACAGCCTTTCGACGTCGCCCAGGTCGTGGGTGGTCAGCAGCACGGTGGTCCCTCGTTCGGCGCATCGCCTCCGCAGGAAGTCGCGCACCTCCGCCTTGCTGACGACGTCGAGCCCGATCGTCGGCTCGTCGAGCACCAGCACGTCGGGATCGTGCAGCAGAGCGGCGGCGATGTCGCCCCGCATCCGCTGTCCGAGGCTGAGCTGGCGCACCGGCGTCCGCAGGAAATCGCCCAGGTCGAGCAGGTCGCACATCTCGTCGAGCCGCTCCCGGAACACCTTACGATCTACCTTGTAAAGGAGCCGGGCCAGTTCCAGGCTGTCACGCAGCGGCAGGTCCCACCACAGCGTCGTCCGCTGGCCGAAGACGACGCCGATTTTGCGGGCCAGAGCCGTACGGCGCCGGGAGGGGTCGAGACCGGCCACCCTGATCCGGCCCGACGTGGGCGTGAGGATCCCGGTCAGCATTTTGATCGTGGTGGACTTGCCCGCGCCGTTCGGGCCGAGGAAGGCGGCGAACTCCCCGGCCGCGATGCGGAAGGACAGGTCCCGCACGGCGTGCACGACCCGGCGGCGGACCGTGAAGGTCCGGCCGGCCCCGTCTGCCTCGATCATGGTCAGCTCCCCGTCGATCGGTAGCGGCGGATCCCCGCACGCCAGGCGAGCGCGGCGACGGCGGCCAGCGCGAGCGCGGCGGCGGGGGACAGCAGGCCCGTCCAGGACGGCAGCCCGAGCGGGTCGGGCCGGCCGAGCACGTACAGGCCCGGCTGCCAGTTGACGAACGCCAGCGGCAGCACGAAGGTGAGCCCTCGGACGATGCGGGCGTCGTAGACGCTCAGCGGATACTGGTTGAGCATGGCCCCGCCGTAGGTGAACGCGTTGGCCACCTCGGGGGCGTCGGTGAGCAGGAACTGCAGCGCTCCGCCCAGCGTGAACAACGCCGTGAAGATCACGATGCCCGACGCCACCATGACGGGCACCATCCAGACGCGGCCGATGGGGATTTCCAGCCGTGCGAGGGCCACGCCCAGCACCGCGGCGGCCTGCACGGCCCGGCCGATCCGGTGCGGGCTGAAGCGGTCGGCCGCCACCTGCACGAAGAGCGACGCGGGCCGGATCAGCATGACGTCGAGGGTGCCCGCCCTGATGTGCTGGCTGATCCGGTCGACGTTGCCGAACAGCATGTCGGCGAGCGCGAAGGCCAGCTCCGACGCGCCGTACAGCAACATGACCTCGGCCAGGCCGAAGCCGGCCAGCGTGTCGGTGTTGGCGAAGATCACCCAGATCACCGCGATGTCCAGGCCGCCGACGACGAAGGCGCCCGCCGTCGTGAGCGCGAACGAGACCCGGTATTGCGCCGCCGCCCGCGTCCACGTCCAGGCGAGCAGCGCGTACGTCCTGATCACGGGCGCTCAGCCACCCTGGATCACGACCTTCCTTCGGGCGGCGCCGGTCATGAGCGCGCCCAGGGCCAGCAGGACGGCGGCCCACAGCGCCTGGAAGGCGAGGGCGCGGGCGGGCTCGGCCGTGCCGAGGTAGACGTCGGCCGGCACCTGGGCCATCGCCGACCACGGCAGCGCGCGGGCGAGTTCGCCGAACCACCCGGGGAAGATGGTCAGGGGCAGCATGAGCCCGCTGAAGAACGTGGTGAGCACCATCGACAGGGTCGCGAGGCCCCGGTCGTCCATGATCCAGCACGTCGCCAGCGCGATGATGTACCTCCACCCGAAGCTCACGACCACGCCCAGGGCGACGCTCGCGAGGAACGCGGCCGGGGCGCGCGGGGCGACGATGCCGAACAGCGAGGCGCCGACGAGAGCCGGCGGCGCGCCGCGGACGGCGAACAGGTACGCCGCCCGGCCCAGGTCCTCCGACAGGCACCAGGCCTGCAGGGACGCCGGGCGGACCAGGTCGAGCGCCACGTCGCCGCTGCGGATGCGCTGCGGCAGGTCCAGGCCGCCGCCGAACAGCTGCATGGGCCCGATGAACGCCTGCGTGAGGAACGTGAAGGTCACCGCCGCCGCGAGGTCGTACCCGCCGAGCCCCGGCCGGGCCTGCCACAGCGCGATCAGCACGTACGCGCGCAGCACCCCGAAGACGGTGTTGGTGAAGGCTCCGGCCAGCGCGGCGGCCCAGTAGGTCGCGTGCCTGCGGAAGCCGTACCAGGCGAGCCGCGGATAGAGGGCGACGGCGGCGCCGTGGCCGGGGATCAACGGTCGGCGAGGCGGTAGACGAACCGCAGCCCCGACCACACCTCGTCCACGGCGCACACCTTGTTGTCCACCAGGCCCTCGCCGAGCCCGAAGGCGCGGACGACGTCGCCCGACAGAATGGTGGCGACGCCGCTCGCCTTCTTGGGCCAGCTCACCCACAGGCCGCCGCTCCGGGCCAGGCGCTCGCGAGCCCGGGGGAACCCGGACCGCAGGGCGGCCTCGTCGGGGCAGAACATCACGATCACGTCATAGGGCGCGGAACTTCCGTCGTCCTTGTCGTGACCGTCGATCGGCAGATTTTGCGGAGCGTTTACCAGCAACACGCGGTGGCCGGGCTTGACGCCGAGCTTCCGGGGCGGCGGAGCCCCCGAATATCCAGTCATGGATGCCTCATGTCCTGCGGATGTTACCTTCTCGTAACACGGTTGTAAGGGGGGTGAAACATGCCAACCGATAGAACGGATGACCAAACGGGGAATGTCCCTTTTGGGAGGCTTTTATGGGCCATGATCTAAATGTAGACGTCCGTCCGGAATATCCGGTCAGCTGGCAGGCTGCCGCGATCAACGGGGTCCTGCGCGGCACCATGAAGCCGATCTCCACGATCCTCGTGCGCAACACCACGGGCATGGCCATGGCCAGCCGCATCATCTGCCTCGGCGAGCGGGTCTCCGGCATCCTCCCCAAGCACGTGTCCATCGTTCCAGACGGATTCGGCTCGTGCACCGGGGAATGGGTGCACGGCGGGCCCGGCCTGGACGAGGGCAAGGCGGTGCTCTACTTCCACGGCGGGGCCTACTTCGTCTGCTCCCCGGCCACCCACCGGCCGATCACCTGGCGGCTGTCGGCCGCCACCGGCCGCCCGGTGTTCTCCCTCGACTACCGCCAGGGGCCGGTCCATTCCCTCGCCGAGTCGCTGACGGACGCGCTCCGGGCGTACGAGTGCCTGCTCGGCCTCGGCTACGCCGCCCAGGACATCGTGCTGGCCGGAGACTCCGCGGGAGGTCATCTCACCCTCGCCACGCTGCTGTCCCTCCGGGACCGGGGCATGCCCCTCCCCGCAGCCGGGATCTGTCTGTCCCCCTGGACCGACCTCAGCTCCAGCCGCCGCCGCGCCAACGTCTGGTCCGACCCGATGCTCCCCGCGGGCCGCGTCGACTGGCTCGCCCGCCGATGGACCGACGGCCTCGACTGCTTCGACCCCCTGGTGTCCCCCGTGTACGGCGACTACACCGGCATCCCCCCGCTGATGATCGTCACCGGCTCCACCGAGGTCCTGCGCGACGAGGCCCGCAGGGTCGCCGTCAGCGCCCGCGAGAACGGCGTGCAGGTGACCTACGAGGAGTGGAACCGCATGCCGCACATCTTCCCCCTCCTCGCCGACGTCCTCCCCGAGGGCCGCCTGTTCTTCGAGCACGTCTCCCGCTTCCTCGACGCCGTCCACGCCCGCCATTCCGCCTCCGGCGCCGAGGCCGCCTGATCGGGGCCGCGGTTCACCGGACGTCGCTCAACGCGCGGATGAGCGCGTCGAGGTCCTTGCCGTACGCGTGCTCGGGCGGCGTCGCGTAGCCGATGACGAGGCCGGGCGGGGCCGGTAGAGTCGGGCCTCGTGCCGGAAACGCCGCGTGTGCTCGCCGTACAGAACGCAGCGAACGGAGGCCCTGGGCGGTTCGGGGAATGGCTGGACGCCGCCGGGGTCGCCGTCGACGTGGTCGCGGCCTTCGACGGGTCCGCCCTGCCGTCACGGCTGGAGCTTGACGGCCTGATCGTACTCGGGGGCGGTTACCTGCCGGACGACGACGACGGGGCGCCCTGGCTGCCGGCCGCCCGCGCTCTGGTCGAGCAGGCACTCGCCCGGTCGGTGCCGTTCTTCGGCATCTGCCTCGGCGGGCAGATGCTGGCCTCGGTCGGCGGCGGGAAGGTCCAGGGCGACGCCGGGGCGCCCGAGCACGGCAGCACGTCCATCACCGTCCGCGCCGAGGCGGCGGACGACGTGGTCTTCGGCGGGCTGCCCGCCGCCGTCCCGGCGATCGAGAACCACATCGACGCCATCACGGCCCTGCCGCCGGGCGCGGTCTGGCTCGCCGAGACCGGACGCTGCCCCTATCAGGCCTTCCGGCTGGGCGAGCGCGCCTGGGGTGTGCAGTTCCACCCCGAGGTGGGGCCAGAACGCATCCGGCAGTGGGACGTCGAGCACACCCGCAGGCGAGGTCTCGACCTCGACGAGCTGTACGCCGCCGCCGTGGCCGGCGACGCGCTCTCGCGGGCGGCCTGGGGCGAGGCGGCCTCCCGCTTCGCCGCCTTGGTCCGCGAGGGACGACCCTAGGGTCGTGGTTCCGGCGCGCGGCGTTCGCCGCGACGGACGGTCCGGCCCTGGCCGCAGCCTGTTCGCGGGTCGTTTTGGGGCTTATGAGACCTATGTGACCTGCGGTTTCTCGATCTGACCTAACCGAACGGTGGCATTGGCCTTACCTCTCATGCCGCTTGTCGCTACTTGAGCGCGTGGCGCGTTCCAAACGGCCACAGTGGCTGTGCGGCACTTCGAGAGAGGTAGCTTCCGTATGGCACGTGGCGGAACGGCCCCCGGAAACGGCATGCCTCCCGGTGTGCGCCCGCTGACGGTGGGCGACCCGGTCGTCATCGGGCGTTATCTACTGCTCGGCCGGCTGGGCAGCGGCGGAATGGGCGTGGTCTACCTGGCCGGGCATCCCGGCGGGGGATACGTCGCGCTGAAGACACCGCATCCGATGCACCTGGGAGACCCCACGCTGCGGGCCCGCTTCGCCGAGGAGGTCGCGCTCTCCCGGCGGGTGGTGCCGTTCTGCACGGCCGCCGTCATCGAGGACGGTCTCGACGGCGAGCGGCCCTATCTCGTGACCGAGTACGTCCCCGGCCCCCCGCTCTCCCATGTCGTCGCCGCGCAGGGGCCGCTCACCCCCGACCTCGCGTACGGCGTGGCCCTCGGCACGGCCGCCGCGCTGGTGGCCACGCACGAGGCCGGGCTGGTCCACCGGGACCTGAAGCCCGGCAACGTGCTGCTGTCGCCGCGCGGGCCGTTCGTCATCGACTTCGGGATCGCTCGCGATCTGGACGTCGCGATGGCGCACACGCAGGCCGGGCAGATCATGGGCAGCCCCGGCTGGGTCGCGCCCGAGCGGCTGCGGGGTCACCACGCCGTCCCCGCCTCGGACGTGTTCTCCTGGGGCTGCCTGGTCGCGTTCGCGGCGACCGGGCTGCATCCGTTCGGCGCCGGTGATCTCGACGTGCTCACCCGGCGCATCCTGGTCGAGGAGCCCCGGATCGACGCCGTGCCGAAGATGCTGTGGGACGGCGTGGCGGCGGCGCTGCGGCGCGACCCCGCCGGCCGTCCGGACGCGGCCCGGCTGCTGGCCTCCCTGCTCGCGGCGAGCGGGATCCACGCGGCCGCCGATCCCCGGCGGGCGGTCGCCGCCGTGCTCGACGAGATCTGGCAGCCCGTGTCCTACCCGGCGGGCGCCCTGCCCGGCCGGGCGGCCGTGCGCGGCCAGCGTACGGAGAGCGGGACGGCACAGGGATCGGCACAGGGGCCGGCACAGGGCCGATCGACGCAGGGCAGGTCGACGCAGGGCAGGTCGACACAGGGCAGGGCGGCGCGGCGCCGTGCGGCGCGTTCGGGGGCGCAGATGTCCCACGCGGGTTTCGCGGCGCTCGCCACCGTGACGATCGCCGCGGTGACCGTGGTCGCGGCGGGCGCCGGCTCGGCCCACATGGAGAGCACGGCGGATCCGCCGCCCGCGCTGCCCGTGGCCGTCCCCGGCGAGGACAGCGCCCTGCCGCCCGAGGACGTGCTCGGCACCTTCCGCCCGCCGGTGGTTCCCATCGCGGACGGCGCCGGGCCCCGGGTGACGGTGACGGCCACGCGGACCATGCCGCCACCCGCACCACCGTCCGCGCCGCCGTCCGCACAGCCGTCCGCACCGTCCACGCCGCCGCCCGGGACGGAGGCCCGGGACGACGCGTGGACCACTTCGGCGCCGTCGCCGCCCCCCGGGGTGATCCGGCGCCCGCCGGCGAAGGGGGACTGCGCCACCGGGCGGCCGCGGGACTGCCGTTCGCCCCGGCCGTCCCCGCCCGTCCGGCCCGGACAGACCCGGCAGCCGGGGAATCCCGAACATCCCGGACAGGGCCATACCCCGATCCCGTCGCCGGGGATCACCAGGGAGCCGCAGTGGGGAGACGGAGAGTCTTCTCCGCCCAGCCCCACTCCGCCGTCCCCGGTGGGCGAGTCGCCGGGCGTGGTCGCCACTCCGGCGCCGTCCATCCCCTGAAACGCCGTCGTGAGCGGGTGCGTTCATGCACCATGCTGTGTGTCCATGGACGCAGCTCTCGAACTCGACGACGTGACCGTCCGCGTGGTCGGCCGGACCCTGGTGACCGGGGCCGACTGGCGGGTGGAGCACGGCCAGCACTGGGTGATCCTCGGCCCCAACGGCGCCGGGAAGACGACGATGCTCTCGGTCGCCGCCGCCGTACGCCACCCGAGTTCGGGCACGGCCACCGTGCTCGGGCGTCGGCTCGGCCGGGTCGACCTGCGGGAACTGCGCCGGACCATCGGCCTGGTGGCGGCCAGTCAGCGTCTGGTGGACGAGTCGCTGCTGGAGGAGGAGGGCGCGACCGCGCTGACCGTCGTGCTCACCGGCCACACCGGGACGAGCGCGCCGCTGTGGGACCGGTACGGCGACGAGGAGCGGGAGCGGGCGCACCGGCTGCTGGCCGACCTCGGCTGCAAGGACCTGGCCGACCGCAGGTTCCAGGTGTGCTCGCAGGGGGAGCGGGCTCGGGTCCGGGTGGCCAGGGCGCTGATGGCCGATCCGGCGATCCTGCTGCTCGACGAGCCGTTCGCCGGCCTCGACCTGCCGGCGCGGGAGGACCTGATCGAGGCGCTGGAGGACCTGGCCCGCACCCGGCAGGGGCTCACCACCGTGATGGTCACGCACCACCTGGAGGAGGTGCCGGCCACCACGACGCACGCCCTGCTGATGCGCGACACCCGCATCCTGACCGCCGGTCCCGTCGAGGAGGTGCTGACAGGACCGAACCTGTCCGACTGCTTCGGCCGTCGTCTGCGCATCGACTCGCTGGACGGCCGCTGGTATGCCCGCGCGCTCCGCGTCTGACCGCGTCTGACCGTGTCTGACCCGGGGCTCGCCCGCGTCGCGGCCCCGCCGCCGATTCGTCAGAGCCCCGAGGGTGACCTGCGGATCGGCGGCGGGACCCGATCGTCCGACCTGTGTCCGTGCGCCGGCGCCGCTCAGCGAGCCCCGGCGAACTGCGCCTCCTCTGTCGAGCCGCTCAGGGCCGTCGTGGAGGAGTCCGGCGCGACGGCCGTGCTGACCAGGTCGAAGTATCCGGTGCCGACCTCGCGCTGGTGGCGGGTGGCGGTGTAGCCGAGCCGTTCGGCGGCGAACTCGGCCTCCTGGAGGCCGACGTAGGCCGTCATGCCCTCCTCGGCGTAGCCGCGGGCGAGGTCGAACATGGAGTAGTTCAGCGAGTGGAAGCCGGCCAGGGTGATGAACTGGAACTTGTATCCCATGTGGCCCAGCTCGCGCTGGAACTTGGCGATCGTCGCGTCGTCCAGGTGCTGCTTCCAGTTGAACGACGGCGAGCAGTTGTAGGCCAGCATCTGGTCGGGATACACGCGCTTGATCGCGTCGGCGAACTCGCGCGCCACGTCGAGGTCGGGCGTGGAGGTCTCCATCCACAACAGGTCGGCGTACGGCGCGTAGGCCAGGCCCCGGGCGATGCAGGCGTCGACGCCGTTGCGGACCCGGTAGAAACCCTCGGCGGTGCGGTCGCCGATGCAGAAGGCGCGGTCGCGGGGGTCCACGTCGCTGGTGAGCAGCGTCGCGGCCTGGGCGTCGGTCCGCGCGATGACCAGGGTGGGGACGCCCGCCACGTCGGCCGCCAGGCGGGCCGCGTTGAGAGTCTTGACGTGCTGGCCGGTGGGGATCAGCACCTTGCCGCCGAGGTGGCCGCACTTCTTCTCGGACGCGAGCTGGTCCTCCCAGTGCACGCCCGCGGCGCCGGCCGCGATCATCGCCTTCATCAGCTCGAACGCGTTGAGCACGCCGCCGAAGCCGGCCTCGGCGTCGGCCACGATGGGCGCCAGCCAGTGCGGGGCCTCCTCGTCGCCCTCCGCCCAGCTGATCTGGTCGGCCCGGAGCAGCGCGTTGTTGATCCGGCGGACCACGGTGGGGACGGAGTTGGCCGGGTAGAGGCTCTGGTCGGGATAGGTGTGACCGCTGAGGTTGGCGTCGGCCGCCACCTGCCAGCCGGACAGGTAGACGGCCTTGAGGCCCGCCTTCACCTGCTGGACCGCCTGGTTGCCGGTCAGCGCGCCCAGCGCGTGGACGTAGTCCTCGTGGTGCAGCAGGCTCCACAGGCGCTCGGCGCCGAGGCGGGCCAGCGTGTGCTCCTCCTGCACGGAGCCGCGCAGGCGGATGACGTCCTCGGCCGTGTAGGTCCGCTCGACGTTCGTCCACCGCGGATTGCTGTCCCAGTCCTGCTGCAGCCGCTGGACGGCTGCGGTGAGGCGATCCGACATCTCCGGTCACTCCCTTGTTGCGTACGTTGTCGTCACCTGGGGCTTGCTTCCGAGTTTGTGTCGATATCAAGACACTCACAAGGCCTCACAATCGAAAGAACGGCAGATTTTCTCCTTCTCGTAAGACTCGGGGGTATTCAAGGGTGAAGAAACGTCAAGTTTTCGCTATGGACTAGACCAATCCGTGCGAGGTGGGTCACGTCCGGTTGGAAGAAGCGCTGATTTTCCGCATAAGATCGGATTATGACCTCCGTTCTGGGCGAAGAACCGCTGTCTTTGACGCACGAGCTCGATCTCCTGGCCTTCGGTCAGCGGCTCAAGCACCTGCGCAAGCAGCGCGGTCTCACGCTCACCGAGCTCGGCGAGCGCGTCGGGCGTGCCCCCAGCCAGCTGTCGCTGCTGGAGAACGGCAAGCGCGAGCCCAAGCTCTCGCTGCTGAAGTCGCTGGCCGCCGCGCTGAGCGTGCCGGTGGAGGAGCTGCTGCGCAGACAGGCGCCGAACCGGCGCGCCCAGCTCGAGATCGCCCTGGAGGAGGCGCAGCGCGACCCGCTGTACGCGGGACTCGGGCTGAGCCGGCTGAAGGTCTCCTCGCGGGTGCCCAACGACGTGCTCGAACACATCCTCGGCCTGTTCGAGGAGCTCAAGGCCAGGGAGGCGAAGGGCACGGCCACGCCGGAGGAGGCGCGCGCCGCCAACGCCGAGCTGCGGCGCAGGCAACGCGAGCTGGGCAACTACTTCGAGGACATCGAGAAGGCCGCCGCCGAGGCGTTGACCGCCGTCGGCTACCGGACCGGCGCGCTGTCGGAGAGCACCGTCCAGGCGCTGGTGTCGCACTTCGGGTTCGCCGTGCACACCGCGCCCGACCTGCCGCGGTCGGCGCGGTCGGTGACCGACCTGCGCAACCGGCGTATCTACGTCAAACGCCAGCAGCTGGGCATGCACACGCCGCGTACCGTGCTGCTCCAGACCCTCGGGCACATCGCGCTGCAGCACCACAAGCCGCGCGACTTCGCCGACTTCCTGCGCCAGCGGGTGGAGGCCAACTACTTCGCCGCGGCCGTCCTCGTGCCCGAGGCGGCGGCCGTGCCGTACCTGCGGGAGGCCAAGCAGGACAAGGCGCTGTCGGTGGAGGACCTGCGTGACGTGTTCGCGGTGTCCTACGAGATGGCGGCGCACCGGTTCACCAACCTGGCCACGCGCCATCTCGACCTCGTGTGCCACTTCGTGCGCAACGACGCCGGCGGGATCATCTACAAGGCGTACGAGAACGACGGGATCGTCTTCCCCGCCGACGAGCAGGGGGCGATCGAGGGCCAGCGGATGTGCCAGCAGTGGTCGGGGCGCCAGGTGTTCCTGTCGCCCGACCGGTTCTCGCTGTACTACCAGTACTCCGACTCGCCCACCGGCACGTACTTCTGCGTCGCCCACGTGGACCCGTCGCAGGAGAAGGACTTCGCGATCACACTCGGCGTGCCGTACCGGGAGTCGCGGTGGTTCCGGGGCCGGGAGACCACTCACCGCACCAAGTCGAACTGCCCGAACGGCGAGTGCTGCCGCCGCCCGCCGGCCGAGCTGGCGCAGCGCTGGGAGGGCTACGCCTGGCCGTCGGCGCGCGCCAACTCCCACGTGCTGGCCGCACTGCCGCCCGGGTCGTTCCCCGGCGTCGACGAGGCCGACGTGTACGCGTTCCTGGAGCGCCACGCCGCCCAGGACTGAGCGGACCGGGGTCCGGGTGAGGCGGGCGACGGCTCACCACCCGCATGAAAGTTTCACGACATCCCATCACGCCGGTGCGTACGTGGGGCGGATAGAGCCCAGGCGGGGCGCCGACGGCACCCGGACGTCCGAGACGTCATATTTCTCCTCTTGACGCCGGGACCTTCGTTCAATTGACTCCGCACTACCGTCAAACCGCGAATCGGTGTCGGGCGCCGACTGATGTTAGCGCTAACATTGCTTGGCCAGGCCTGCCGTCTCGCCGTCGTCCGATCATGATTCCTGATCGAGAGAAGAAGGCAATGATGCTTTCCGGGAGCCTGAGAAGGGCGCTCGCGGCGGGGGCGAGCGCGTTCATCGCCGCCACGTGCCTGGTCGGGGGTGCCGCAGCCCAGGCCGCGACGTCGCAGCCGTGTGACATCTACGCCGCGGGCGGGACGCCGTGTGTGGCGGCGCACAGCACGACCCGTGCTCTGTACGGCGCCTACAACGGCCCGCTGTACCAGGTCCGGCGCGCCTCGGACAACACCACCCGCGACATCGGCGTGCTGAGCGCGGGCGGGGTGGCCAACGCGGCCGCGCAGGACTCGTTCTGCGCCGGCACGACGTGCCTCATCACGATCATCTACGACCAGTCCGGCCGCAACAACCGCCTCACCCAGGCACCTCCCGGCTACTGGAAGGGCCCCGCTCCGGGCGGATGGGACAACCTCGCCGACGCGAAGGCGGCCCCGATCACCATCGGCGGCCAGAAGGCGTACGGTGTCCGCGTGGAGCCCGGCACCGGCTATCGCAACAACAACACCAACGGCGTCGCGACCGGTGACCAGCCCGAGGGCATCTACGCCGTCGTCGACGGCACGCACTACAACCAGTGGTGCTGCTTCGACTACGGCAACGCGCAGACGGACGGCCAGGCCGACTCCCCCGCCATCATGGAGACGGTCTACTTCGGCGCCGACAAGCAGTGGGGCTACGGGTCCGGAGCCGGCCCCTGGATCATGGCCGACTTGGAGTGGGGACTGTTCTCCGGCGTGAACGCGGGCTACAACAACCTCGCGCCCATAAACCACCGTTTCGTCACGGCCATGGTGAAGGGCGAGCCGAATCACTGGGCCATCCGGGGTGGGGACGCGCAGTCGGGCGGCCTGACGACCTACTTCGACGGACGGCGCCCCAACGGCTACAACCCGATGAAGAAGGAAGGCGCCATCCTGCTCGGCATCGGCGGCGACAACAGCGTCTCCGGCCGCGGCACCTTCTTCGAGGGTGTGTTGACCTCCGGCTATCCGAGCGCCGCCACCGAGGACGCCGTACAGGCGAACATCGCCGCCGCCGGCTACGCGCCGACGGGCGGCGGAGACCCGCAGCAGGGCGTCCAGATCGTGGGCGGCCAGTCCGGCCGGTGTGTCGACGTGCCGAACTCCAGCACCGCCAACGGCACTCAGCTGCAGCTGTGGGACTGCGGGAGCGGTACCAACCAGCGGTTCACCTACACCTCGGGCAAGAGTCTGCAGGTGTACGGCAACAAGTGTCTGGACGCCTACGGGCAGGGCACCGCCAACGGCACCCAAGTGATCATTTGGGACTGCAACGGCCAGGCCAACCAGCAGTGGAACGTCAACTCCAACGGCACCATCACCGGGGTGCAGTCCGGGCTGTGCCTCGACGCCAACGCGGCCGGCACCGCCAACGGGACGAAACTCATCCTGTGGTCCTGCAATGGACAGGCCAACCAGCGGTGGACCCTGCGCAGCTGATTCCGGCCATCTGTTTCGGCGCATGAGGGCGATCGGGTGAAACGCCCCGGGCGGAGGTCCGGACACCTGGGCAGGGCCACGGGCTCCCCGGGCCGGGCCTCCGCCGGTGTGCCGGCTGCCGGCGTTCAGCGGCTCTCGGGCTGTCAGCTCCCGGCGAGCCGGTGGTGCTCACCACCCAGACCGCCAACGTCGCCTCGATGCGCCTCGCGGCGAAGCTGGGGTTCACCGAGGTGGAGCGGTTCGAAGCCTGGGGCGCCGAGCAGTGGCTCGGCCTGCGGTCCCCGGTCACGCCGCCCGCGTGAGCCGAAGGCCGTCAGGCCGGCCGATCGGACTCTCTCGGGCCACCGACCTCGCGTGTGCACCCTGCAGGATGTGCGGGTGGCCGCTGCGGAGCAGGCGCAGCGACGCCTCTACGCCTGCCGGTAGCCGGTGACGTCGGTTCCTGGCGGTGCGGGTCACTTCTCGACGGCGGCGCGGACGAACGCCACGAGATGCTCGCGCAGCGCCTCGTGGCCCTCGGAGGTCGCCGCCTCCTCGCCGACCGTGATCCGGGCGAGCTGCGGCATGACACTCGGCCACATCGCCATGCCGACCAGCGAGAACACCATCCGGGCGACCGAGGCGTCCGGCTCGCGGCCGAGACCCTCGGCGAGGGATTCGGTTTTCGACCGGCACTTGTCCACCCGCAGCTCCTGACCGGGCAGCAGGTCGTCCTCACCCCGGTAGTGCAGCGCCTCCCACATCAGCAGGCGTACCAGGTCGGGGTGGGCGGAGTAGAAGTCGAAGAGGTTGCCGACGTACTCCGCCGGGTCCTTGCCCGGCATCGCCACCGCGGCGGCGACCTCGTCCAGCGCCGCCTTGATGACGGTGTCGAACAGCTTCTCCTTGCTGCCGAAGTGCCCGTAGATCCGCTCCTTGTTGACCCCGGCCCGCTCGGCGATGCGGTCCACCCGGGCGCCCGCCACGCCGTACGCCGCGAACTCCGTCCGCGCGGCCTCCAGCAGGGCGGCCTTGGTGGCGGCGGTGGGGTCCTTGGCGTCTTTGCGCGGCGACATCGGCTTCCTCCGGGTTCGCGAGCGGACGGGGCTCAGGGTGGGTTCCGCCCAGCATACCGAACCGTGCCACCAACTAGTTGGTTGACACCCAACTGGTTGGTTGGCTACTGTCCCGGCCATGAGCAGATCAACTCACGCCGTCATCGAGACGGCACCCGCGATGCACCGTCCCCCTGAGGCGGTCTCCGAGGGCTACGCGCCGTTCGCGCGGACCGTGGCCGCGTTCGTGCCGGCCGGGCTGCTCGCCACCGGGCACCTCTACGTCGTGATCCCCCTGCTGGCGCGGATGTCGGCGGAATGGGGCGCCCCCGCCGCCGTCCTGACCTGGCTGGTCAGCGCGTTCGGCCTCGGATACGCGGCGGGCTTCCTGCTGTTCGGCCCGCTGTCCGACCTGTACGGCAGGCGTCGCGTGATGACCTGGGGCATGGCGGCCACGGCGGTGACGACCGCGCTGGTCGCGCTGAGCCCCGGCTCCGGGGCTGCGCTCGCGCTCCGGGTGGTCGAGGGCGTCACCACCGCCGTCTTCGCCCCCACCGCGTTCGCGTACATCGCCGAGCGCGTCGAACCCCGCCGCCGGCCCGTGACGATGACCTCCGTGGTCAGCGCCCTGTTCGCCTCGGCCGTGGTCGCCCAGCTCGCCGCCAAGGCCCTCGGGGACCTGCTCGGATGGCGGACGGTCTTCCTGCTCGGCGCCGCCGCGTTCGCCGTCGTGACCGTCGTGCTGCGCCGGGTGATGCTGCCCGACACCGGCCGCGGGGCGGGAGGGAACCCCTACGCCGCCGTTCCGGCGCTGCTGCGCGATCCGCGCCTGGTCCTGGTGTACGCCGCCACGCTCACGGTCCTCGGCGCGTTCGTCGCCCTCTACACCGCGCTGCAGCTCGAAGGCCCCGCGGGCATCGCCGGCGACCCCTCGGCGCTGCTGACGCTGCGGGCCACCGCACTGCCGGCGATCGTCGCGATCCCGTTCGCCACGCCGTACCTCGCCCGGATCTCCCCGGCCCGCAGGGCGGCGCTGGCCCTCGGGCTCGCCGCGGCGATCGCGCTGGTGGTCGGGCTGACCGCCCCCGGTGTCGCCGCTCTGGCGGTGCTGCTGGCCGTCTTCGCCTTCGCGATCGGCGTCGCCGCTCCCGCCGTGATCGAGACCGTGGGCCTGCTGGCCGGCCCCGCGCGGGCCACGGCCGTCTCCCTGTTCACCTTCTTCCTGTTCACGGGGGCCAGCATCGGCCCGGTCGCGGCCTCGGCCGCCGCGCCGTACGGCTTCGCCGCTCTCATCTACGGCGTGGCGGGGGTGCTCGCGCTGGGAGGGGGGCTCGTGCTGATCGCCTCCTCCGGCCGCCGCATAAGGTGATGCCAGTGAACGTGGCGGACAGGGGGAGGACGGGCGTGCTGCCTGAGGTGGAGGCCTGGCTGAGTCGGCGTGCCTCGTCGGCGGCCGACTGGCCGGCCCGCGCCCTGCTGTCCGCCAAGGGAGGCACCACGATCTCGGTGGTGCTGCCCGCGAGGAACGAGGAGGAGACGGTCGGGGAGATCGTCTCGGCCGTGCGGCGCGACCTCGTCGAGGCCGTGCCGCTGGTGGACGAGCTGGTCGTGATCGACTCCCGGTCGTCGGACGACACGGCGGCCCGGGCCTTACGCGCCGGGGCGAAGGTCTTCGCGCAGGACGAGATCCTGCCCGAGCTGTACGATCCGCGCTTCGACGGCAAGGGCGAGGCGTTGTGGAAGTCCCTCGCGGTGACGACCGGCGACCTGGTGGTGTTCGTCGACGCCGATCTGCGCGAGTTCCGGACCTCGTTCGTGACCGGCCTGCTGGGGCCGCTGCTGGCCGACGCCGCGGTGGGGTACGTGAAGGCGTGCTACGACAGGCCGCTGCTCGGCGCGGCGGAGCCGAACGCCGGGGGCAGGGTCACCGAGCTGGTCGCCCGGCCGCTGCTCAACCTGCACTGGCCGCTGCTCGCCGGGTTCGTGCAGCCGCTCGCGGGGGAGTACGCCGGCCGCCGCGCGGTCCTGGAACGGGTGCCGTTCGTCACCGGGTACGGCGTGGAGCTGGGGCTCCTCATCGACCTGCTGGATCTGGTGGGGCTCGACGCGCTCGCGCAGGTCGACCTGGGCCGCAGGGTCCACTCCCACCAGTCGACCGAGGCGCTCGGCGGGATGGCCGGGCAGATCATGCACACCGCCTGGGCGCGGCTGGAGCGTCAGAACAAGATCGTCCCGTTGCACGAGCCGTCCGCGCGGCTCGTCCAGTTCGAACGCGGCCCGGCGGGACACCGCCCGGTGACCCGGGACGTCGGGGTGGCCGAGCGTCCGCCGATGGCGACGGTCCCCCAATACGCCTCCCGGCTGCGCTGACCGGCTCCTCGGGTGTTACCGTTGGTAACACTTCAGGAGAGGAGAGCCCCCGATGACCTTCTGCCCCGAGTTGAGCGACGACCTCCGCGAACTGCGCGGCTGGGTCCGCGAGTTCGCCCGGGACGTCGTCCGCCCCGCCGGTGCGGAATGGGACGAGCGCGAGGAGACGCCCTGGCCGCTCATCGAGGAGGCCGCCAAGATCGGGCTGTACTCGCTGGACTTCTTCGCCCAGCAGTGGTTCGAGGAGTCGGGGCTCGGCCTGCCCGTGGCGTTCGAGGAGTTGTTCTGGGGCGACGCCGGCATCGGCCTGTCGATCGTGGGCACCGGCCTGGCCGCCGCCTCCATCGCCGCGAACGGCACCCCCGAGCAGATGGGGGAGTGGCTGCCCCAGATGTTCGGCACTCCCGGCGACGTCAAGCTCGGCGCGTTCTGCTCCTCGGAGCCGGACGCCGGCAGCGACGTCGGCGCGATCAGGACGCGCGCCGTCTACGACGAGGCGAAGGACGAGTGGGTCCTGAACGGCGTGAAGACCTGGGTCACCAACGGCGGCATCGCCAACGTCCACGTCGTCGTGGCCTCGGTCGACCCCGCCCTGGGCACCCGGGGGCAGGCGTCCTTCGTGGTGCCGCCCGGCACGCCGGGCCTGTCCCAGGGCCAGAAGTTCAAGAAGCACGGCATCCGCGCCTCACACACGGCCGAGGTCGTCCTGGACGACGTACGGGTGCCCGGACGGTGCCTGGTGGGCGGCAAGGAGAAGCTGGACGAGCGGCTCGCCCGGGCACGCGCCGGCGCGCGGTCCGGCGGGCAGGCGGCGATGCGGACCTTCGAGACCACCCGCCCCCTCGTCGCCGCCATGGCCGTCGGCGTCGCCCGCGCGGCCTACGAGTACGCCCGCGACTACGCCCGGGAGCGGGAGCAGTTCGGCCGTAAGATCGGGGAGAACCAGGCAGTCGCGTTCCTGCTGGCCGACATGGCCACCCGGGTGGACGTCGCCCGGCTGATGACCTGGCGAGCCGCGTGGACGGCCCGCAACGGCCGGGGGTTCGAGCAGGCCGAAGGCTCGATGAGCAAGCTGGTCGCGAGCGAGACCGCCGTCTGGGCGACCGAGCAGGCCATCCAGATCCTCGGCGGGGCCGGCTACACCCGCGAGCACCCGGTCGAGCGCTTCCACCGCGACGCCAAGATTTTCACGATCTTCGAGGGCACCAGCGAGATCCAGCGCCTCATCATCGGCCGCGCCGTCACCGGCCTCCCCGTCCGTTAGTGGTGGCTGCCGGGCCGATTGCTCGGCGGGCAGAGCGATCCGATGAGGTGCACGTCCGATCTTTGCCGGCGGCTGCCGTTCCAGCCGCCGGCGGAACCGCTGTCTCCCAGCCCGCCTACGCGGCGGGACGTTCAGGGTCATCCAGGCTGGTCGCGCCGCGGCGGCGCTCGGGGGTCATCCACGCCTTGCCCTCCGCCGCGACACCCTCGAGGACATGCAGAGTGTGGCGCAGCCCGGCCGCGTCCAGCGATACCTCGGAGATCTCTTCGGGATCCTCGGACTGCTGGTGTTCCTCCGGTTCCGGCCCGATCATCTGAGCGGGGATCTTCTGGCCGTCGATGAGGGAGAGCTCGAAGGTGTGCGCGTTGTCGTCCGACTGCCGCACGTGGACGGCCGTGACCGCCTCGAATCGGTAGTTCAGCCGATTCCGATCGTGGAAGGTGCCGTCCGCGAAGTGAAGCCTGGCGTTGCACTGCCGCACCCCGTCGGCGGTGATGAGGAAAATCATCATCTCGTACTTCCGGTACCGCCAGGGTCCGCCTGATACCCGCGCCCGGGTCGCGGAACCGCTCCGCGCCTCGATGAAGGCGTAGGCGACGACGTCGCTCATCTTGAGCCGGTAGTGCCGCAGCGCCTCGTTCAGCAGCACTTTGCGATCGCAGTCCAGCCAGGCGGCCATCTCTCTGTCGTCGGGCTTGTCGGCGAGCCGGTGCTTCCAACGGACGTAGGCCGCCGCGCACTCGGCCGACAGCTTCTCGGCATCAGACGTGTCGGCGATGAACCGGCGCCGCGCGAGGGCGATCCGCAGCCAGGCCCGCTCGGCGATCCAGCCGGCCGCGATGGCCAGGACGACCGACGCGATCCCGGCCGGCCCGCCGGTCCGCACCGCGCCGCTCACCGCCCAGGCCCCTCCTGCGGCGAAGGCCATCGCGCCGAGCACGGCCGTCGCCATCGTGCGCGGGGGAGTGGCAAGTTCGTGACGGTAGCTCCACAGCGTGCCCTTCGCCCATCGGTCCGCCACCGCACCGGCTCGATGGCGGATCAGCCAGTTGAACGCCTCGACCTTGATACCCGTGTCGCGATACGCGTCCGCCACCTCGTCGCGCATGCGCCTGCGGATGCCGGCCGTCCACGTGAGCCACACCTCGCGGTCCATCCCGTTCGGCATGTACTTGACGAGGTAGTACGCGAACCGATGGTCGACTCTCCGCGCGAAGCGATCGGGGGGCGTGTCGGTCCTGGGGCGTGGAGTCGGCGCGTACGCCTCGTCCATCTCCCGCCGCCGCCCGGAACGGAAGCGCCATTCCAGGCCGGCAGGGGCGGCGACACAGGCCCCGACGATGCCAAGCAGATAGGCGAACAGAGCGGAGATCCGGCCGCCCTGCACCAGCAGCAGGCCGATGTGCGCGGTTCCCGTGACGGACGCGACCGTCCCCGCCACCGCCTTGAGCCACGTCGGAACGGGAACCCCTTCCTGTTCGGGCTGCCGCACCTGTGGATCGGCCGGCTCCGGCTGGAAGAACTTCCAGACCCGGTCCTCGCGGCTGCCGGCCTTCTGCCGCTCACAGGCGTCCCGCAGCGTGAGACGCCACATCTGGTCCTTGATCGGCCCGTCGAGGAACAGCTCCATATGGCGCAGGATCATGGTCCGCTGAGCCGGGCGGAGCCCGTCGAGCTCCGTCATCAGACTGCGGACGTCCGCGTCGGGCTTCTCCGCCGCGTCCAGAAGCCGGCGGACGGTCCGCACGCCGTCGGCCCAGGAGTCGTCGCCGGTGAGCGGGAGAAAGCGGTCCGAGTCTCGAAGGCGGGCCGCCTCCTGGGCGGACAGCTCCCGGCGGGTCCTGCCGCTGACCATGGCGAGCAGCCAGTAGAAGCACAGCCGGTTCGTGACGTAGCAGGATGCGAGTGCCTCGTCGATGAGCCGCAAGGCCCGGCCCGCCGCGCCGCCCTCGAGGAAACGCGCGCCGGTCTCGAACTTCTCCTGAGGCGACGGATTCAGCGACATCTTGTAGTGGTTGACATCGCCGTGTACGACGGCCGCCTGCACGTCGACATGCGCGGAATCTGTGGCGGAGTTCGTCGCGGTGTTCTGCGGCGGCGTCATGACAGGGCCTGCGCGAGGGCAATGACGGCCGCCAGTTCCGCCGCCAGCTCGCCGACATCGCTGATCAATCCCCGCAGCTTCTTGAGCGCCAGGGTCAGCCTGCTTTTGCGCTCCGGCGCCTTCGACCGCAGAGCCTCGTCCGCCACCGTGAGCTCGGCCTCGGCCGCTGCGTAGGTGTCCTCGTCCAGGTGGCCGTCCGCGCGCGTCCGTTCCAGCCGGGCGCGGAAGGCGGCGAGCGCCTGCTCCAGGTCGACCGGCTGACCCGGGTCGGGGCCGAATCGGACGCCGCCGTGCACGACGCCGGCCTGAACGCCGACCTGGGCGTTGTCACGTGCGATGTTGTACGTCGTTCCCTGCTCCGGCATCCTGGTTCCTCTCGCCGCCGCCTTCGGTAGCCAGCCGCCGTCCCGGTCCTCGGCGGCGATCTCTTCGGCCAGCGCGGCCGCGAACGTCGCGGCGTTGGCCACGGCCCGCTGCTGCCACCGTTCGCGGTCCGTCACCTCCTTGGTTCCGTCGGCCCGGTCGCTGATGCCCCTGATGACGACCACAGGCAGTGCGCCGTTCAGATGTCCCGCCTGGGCCACACCGGCGCCTTCCATCTCGACAGCGAAAGCGTCGTTGTAGTTCTGCTGGATCCACCGGGCATGTCCGGACACCTTGGAGTTCAGGACCACCTCACCGGCCGCGATCGCGCCGAAATGCACCTGTGGGACATGGCCGGAATCGGGGAGATCACGCGTCCACGCGCCGATGCGGCCGATGTGCCGTGCGATTTGATCGGCAGCGTGCGAGGTCTCCCAACCGCGAGGGCGGCTCTTGAGTCCGTCGTCCTCGCTCGTTCCCCCGTGATAGGCGTAGACGCGGGTCGCCACAACGACGTCCCCGAGAGCGATGTGAGACTGGAGGGCGCCCGCCACGCCCACGAACAGCAGAGCGGCCGGGGCGAACTCGGCGATGGCCCGCTCGGCCAGCACGGCCGCCGACTGGTTGCCCGTCCCGACATGGGCCAGGGCCAGACGGCAGCGGTCGCCGTTCAGACGACCGACCTCGAAACGGGTGCCCTGCTGATGGCGGTGTAGCTCCGGGTCGAGCAGCTTTCTCCGGATCGCTTGATATTCCAGGTCCAGCGCGGTGAGGATCACGATCGGGCGGTCGCTCACTGTCCTACTCCTTTGCGTTCGGCGGCTCGGCGGGCCGGACCATCGGCGGATAGAGGACTGTGCACGGGCCGGCTCGGAACAGCCGGGCCGGCCGGCCAGTGGTGGCCTTGCGGGCTGTCCCTGCCGGGACGATGAACCCTTCGGTCTTCTGGACCTTGCGATAGAAGTTCCGGGGATCGAGTGGGATCCCCCAGACCGCCTCGTACACGTCCTGCAGATCGGTGATGGTGAACGTCGGTCCGCAGAAGGCCGTGGCGAGGGAGGAATGCTCAAGCTTGACGCGAGCACGTTCTACGCCATCCGTGATGATGCGCCGATGGTCGAAAGCGAGCTCGACATCGCCGGAGAACACGTGCTCGATGGGCTGCCATCCTGCGTCGGCCGCGTCCGTTCCCGCGGTCGGCTCCGGCAGGCGGGGTGCGATGGCCAGGTACGCCACGGACACCACACGGCCACGCGGGTCGCGACCCGGGTCTCCGTACACGCCCAGTTGCTCAAGGCTGAGGGTTTCGACGTCGAGGTCGGCCTCCTCCGACAGCTCCCGGCGGGCCGCGGCGGTGATGTCCTCCTCGGCGTGCTGGAGAAATCCGCCGGGTAGCGCGAGAGCACCTTTGTACGGCTCGACACCGCGCTCGACGAGCAGCACGTGCAGGCTCGACTGGCGCAACGTCAGGATCACCAGGTCAACCGCGAGGAGAACGACGGGCGGCACCCATTGGTCCTCGGTCATGCGGCAGAGACTATCTTTTTGTCAAACTGACAGAAATAGCCGCGAGGTAAGACGTGTCAGTCCCGGAACGGGGCCGAGGCGAGTGCGGCCAGGCCTGACATGCTTCGCTGAGGAACGAGGGGAAGGCGCCACCACGTGCGCCGCAGGCGCGAGGCGTACGCGGGCCGCCTCTTGGCGCCACGCCTGATCGTCCTTTCGGTTCGGGGCTGTAGCGAGGGGTATTTCGCGTAGCCGGCGGATTCGAGCTGGTCGCGCAGACGGGCCGAGGTCCTGACCCCTGCTGCCGAAGGGGCGCCTCGCATCTCGCCCGGACTGCCGGGGCTCGGAGCGGGAAGGGTGTCCCCGAGGGCCAGTTGGATGGCGATGGCCATCGTTTCGAGCCACTCGATGGTCGCCTCCGCCTCGTCTGCGGTGATGGGGGCCTTCTGCCCGGGGCGTACCGGATCGTGGTCGGCGGTGTGGGCGATGTTGTTCCTGCGCCAGGCGATCTCCCGCAGCCTCGCGCGGACGCCGTCCGCGGTGATCGGATTCTTGGCGTCCTGCCCGGTCAGGACCTCGGCGACCTTCACCCAAAGGTTCACCGTGCTGACGTAGGCGAACCCTTCCTTGATCTTCTCCGGGTTCTGGAAGGTCAAGAAGGCGAAATGCCGCTCCAAGTGGGCACGGAAGGTCTCCCCGACAGGTTCGCCGCGATAGTGAACACGCTCGAACAGCTCGACGGGGATGCTCAGATTGTCGAACGCGGCAGGAGCCGGGTCGGGCGGAGGCGTGGGCTCGGGGCCGCCTGCCGGGGGCAGGACGACGCCGGCCTGGGCGAGCATCGTACGGAACCGGTCGGCGGTGACGCGCCGCTGCGGGTCGGCCCGGCCGGCGTGGTCGAAGATCAGGCCTTCCTTCTCGAGCACCTCACGCGGATCATCGGTCCGTTCCGGGTTCAGCCAGCGGAACTGCGGGGAGATCCGCCCTCCCGACTGCAGGACCCGATGAGCATGGCCCGTGTCCGCGCTCTCGGCCATGAAGCCTCTCACCGACTGCGCCGACATGCCCACCGGGCCGGCAGATCGCCATACGTGGTCCAGTGGCCCGGTTCCAGACGCTCCAGGGCCTCCAGGACGACGTTCCAGCGGGGGTCGCTGTAGACACGGCCCTGTGGCGGCAGCCTCCTCGCCCGGTACTGCCGCGCCAGTTCGCGGTAGAGCTCGGTGCCCTCGAAGTCGTCGAGCGCGCGGACGCCGGCCTCGGTGATCGCCCAGCCGTTCCGTTTCGTCATCCAGCCGAGAGATGCGGCCTCTCCCGTGCGGAAGCCCAGTTGCGCCCACCACCGCGCCTGGCCGTGCGCGTTGGGCCCCCGCGGCTCCGGGGGTATCGTCACTCTCCCTTCGGCTTCCTTACGAACCTCTTCGGGTCGCAGCGGCCGCCCAGCCTCACACAGGAGCTCGAGCGTGGCACGGAGAATGGGAGAGATCTTGTCGGCATAGGCCATCGGGGGATTTCTGCCTTCCAACTGTCGCCCCCGGCGGGATAAACAGGCGCTCGGCGTAACCCTCACCACTCCGGACGGCGGGTGACGCGGGGGCCGTACGGGTAGGAAGGGGACCGGGACCGGGGCCGGGAGAGCGTGGGGAAGCGGCCGGTGACGACGGCGTTCATCCTGTGGGGAGGCGGCAGCCTGGGGGCCGCGCAGGTCGGCATGCTCCGCGCGCTCACCGCTCACGGGATCCGCGCCGACATGGTGGTGGGCGCATCGATCGGAGGGCTCAACGGCGCCTACTACGCCTCCCGTCCCGACGCCGCGGGCGTGGAGGAGCTGGCCCGGCTGTGGCTGTCGGTGAGCAGCCACGACGTGTATCCGGTGAGCGGCCCCGATGTGCTCCGCACGCTGACGGGAAACCTGCCCTTCCATCCCCTGCGGGGAGCCCTGCAGGCGCTGGGCGTGCTCAACTACGCCTTCCCACTCAATCCGGCCACGCTGGCCGCGGCCGCGCTCGGCCGCCGCAACTACCTGTTCGACAACTCCTCCCTGCGACGGTTCCTCGAACGCATCCTGCCGATCGACGCCCTGGAGGAGACGGCGACCCCGCTGTCGGTGCTCACCGCGGATGTGCGGACGGGGCGGCCGGTGGTCCTGTCGCGGGGACCCGCGCTGCCGGCCCTGCTGGCCAGCACCGCGATCCCGGCCCTGTATCCCACCGTGACGATCGGGGACCGCGTGCTCATGGACGGCGGCGTCGCGGACCTGACCACGCTGGACTACGCGGTGGAGGCGGGCGCCGACGAGGTGTACCTGCTGGCACCCGGATTCTCCTGCCACCTGCCGGCCGCGCCGTCGACGGCCATCGCCATGGCCCTGCACGGTTACAACCTGCTCAGTGAGCAGCGCATCAGCGCCTCGATCAGGCAGAACAGGCGGCGGACCCGGCTGCACGTGCTGCCGCCGCTGTGCCCGGTCGAGGTGCTGCCCGTCGACTTCCGCGGTACGGCCGACATGATCGAGCGGGCGACCCTGTCGACCACTCATTGGCTGGAGCGGCGCGGACCGCACCCTGGTCTCGCCCGTCCGCTCGGCCCTCCGCACGGCGACCACCCCCGGCGGCGCGGACCGGGCTGGCGATGAGGGCCCGTTTCTCCGCCAGCCACTGCCGTGACACCTGGCCCGCCGAAGGGGCCGGTACTACAACCGGGTTTCGTGACATGGATCGTGAACGTGTCGTGGCGGAGCCGCCGTCTTCCCGGCGGGGGTGCTCACAGGTGCCAGGAGACGGCGGATTCCGGCCGGTGTGAGGGGGACCGGGCCGCACGGGCTCTCCGGGCGTGGACGGCGGAGACGGCCAGGTACGCGTGGGCGAGCATCGCCAGGGTGATGTGCCGGTGCCAGCCGTCGAACCGCCTGACCTGGTAGTGGTCCAGGCCGACCTCGTCCTTGGCGGCGCGCAGGCACTCCTCTGCCGCCCGGCGGGCGCCGGCGACGCGGACGAGCTGCTCGATGGTGGTGCCCGTGGGGCCGAAGCACAGGTGGTACACCAGGTCCTGGGGGTCGGGGATAGTCCGGCGGATCAGGAGCCACCGCTGCCACGCGTCCTGCCCGCCGAGAGGGCCGCCGGGAGGGTCGCCGGGCCATGGCGGCAGGGTCGCCATGGCCCAGTCGTGCATGAGACCTTCGGCGGCTTGGCCCGCCGAGATGCGTTTCCATGCCCGCGCAGGCGCGTCGGCGGTCACCGTGTCGAAGCGCGGGCCGGTGTCGCCGGGGCCGATCGATCGGCTCCCCGGCACGGCCAGCACATACCCGATCCGGCGGTGCTCCAGGTGGCGGCGGAATTCGCGATCATCGCCGTAGGTCTCGTCGGCCGTCATCCACCCGGCCGGGACGCCGGCGTCCAGAGCCCGGTCGAGCATGGCGGCGGCCAAGTCGGATTCGGTGGCGAACCGCGTCTGCTCGGGGATGCCGGCTCGCGCGCATCGCGCCGGGTCGCCGATCCAGCTCTCGGGCAGGTACAACTCGGCGTCGATCAGCGCGCACCCGCGCGCGGAGGCGTAGGCCAGGAACACCCCCAGCTGGCAGTTCTCCACCCTCCCGGCCGTGCCGGAGTACTGACGCCGCACCCCTGCGGACTGGTCCCCCTTCTTCGGGAATCCGGTCTCGTCCACGACCAGCACCCCATCGGGTCCCCCGAGGTGCTCGACGACGTAATCCCGCAGATCGGCGCGTACTTCCCGGTGCTCCCAGCGCATGTCGTTCAGCAGTCGTTGCATGCGATGGGGCCGGGCGTCACCGGCGGCCTCCGCCAGTTGCCAGCCGTTCTTGCGCTCCACCGGCGCGAGGAGCCCGACCAGGTAGGCGCGGGCCTGACGGCGGGGCTCCACCCGGCCGAATCGGCCGGCCACCCGGCCGAACAGTTCATCCAGTCCCACCATCCGGGACCGTGCGTCATCGGCCGTCACCGCATCCGGCACGGAATCGACTATAGATAACGAAACCTGACTGCAGAAGGGGCGGATCCATGGTTCGCCGGCTCGTCTGGGTGATGTTATCTCAGGTCGGAGAATTCGGGATGTCCGTAACTCAGTAAAGGTATGAGTCATGGCTTTTTTCGCCTTCGCGATGTGATGCAGTCTGCTGCGAAACCCCAGGTCAATCGGTCTTTGCCGTGCTCGGATCGAGCCGTCGAGCGGAAATCGAGGGGGTTGCGATGTGTACCTATTGTTCACTTATAGTTGATACGTACTTCACCATCAGAGGGGGCTGATCCGTGGATTCGGTACGTTCTACCGCTGTCAGTGGCCATATGCAGTTGCGGGAGTTGCTGCTCGGTATCGAGGGTCTGGCCCTGCTGCGCGGGATGAACGACGGCGACGAGAAGACGGTCGAAGCGCGCATCGACGAGGTTCGGTGGCTGGCGGACGCGGGGAACACCGCCGTCGATGAGCGCATTCCGGTGCGCGAACTGGACGTCGAGTCTCTGTATCGGGCCTGGGCGGACACCTACGACGACGCCAGCCGGCCGATCCGCCCGATCGAGGAACCTGTGGTCTGGTCTCTGCTGGAGCAGGCGGCGCCGGGCCGGGCTCTGGACGCGGCATGCGGCACCGGTCGGCACGCTCGCAAGCTGGTCGAGCTGGGCCACCGGGTGACCGGCGTCGATCTCTCTCCGGAAATGCTGGCCAAGGCCAAGGAGCAGTCTCCCGAGGTGGATTGGCGGACGGGCGACCTGGCCGACCTTCCCCTGGAGTCCGGGTCGTTCGACCTGGTGGTCTGCGGTCTGGCGCTGGACCACTGCCCCTCGCTCCTGGAGCCGGTGGCCGAGCTGGCCCGGGTGACCCGGCCGGGTGGCCGTGTCATCGTTTCCGACATAAACCCCCTGATGTCGATTCTCGGGGGCGCGGCGCACGTCAAGCTGGACCAGGGGGTGCGTGGCTTCGCCCGTAATCACAGCCATCTGCACAACGATTTTCTGACCGCGTTCCAGGAGGCCGGCCTCGAAGTGCGACGGCTCCACGAGCCGCGATACGAAGCCGGCCACCTGGCGCTCAAGCGGACCGCTATGTCGCTGGTTCCGGACGCGACGCTGGCCGCCTATCTCGGGTTGCCGGCTGTCGTGGTCTGGGATCTGCGGCGTCTATAAGCGGTCAAGACCAGAGTTCGAACGGCTCACTGAGCTTCTCCCCGGCCAGGAAGCCAGTCAGCAATTGGGGAAGACTGCGGGGATAGAACTGTTCGGAGCTGGCCACCACTTCGGCGATCGGCCACCAGCGAAAGTCGAAGTAGTCATCGCGCTCGTAGTCGAGGCGACCGGCCTCGTCGATCAGGTCGCCGGGGCGGTCAAGGCGCACCTCGACCACGACCTCATGCTGAAGATGCCGTCGATCGCGGTGCCGGAACGAGGCGGTCCGGCTCCAGTTCGGTGGCCCGACCTGTTCGGGGGAAATGATGATGCCGGTCTCTTCACGCAGTTCCCGCACCGTGGTTTCCAGGTAGGTCTCGCCCTCGTCAATGCCGCCTCCGGGTAGTTCCCACCACTGGCCGAGTTCCGGCGCGGTCAGTTCGTGAGTGTGAAAAAGCAGGATGCGGTCGTCGGTGTCGCGAAGCACGATGCGAACCGCGTCACGTTCGAAAATCGGCAGGTCCTGGGGGATCTCGACCATGACCAAACCTTTCGTCTCGGGAGTGTCAGCCAAGCGTATAAGAAGGAGTGGCGGGTGATGCGTGCTGTCGTATTCGACAGGGTTGGATCGGTGGTGGTCGACGAAATCGACGATCCGGTCCTCAGCGCCCCCACTGATGCGGTGGTCGGCGTAGTCGCCGCCGGTGTGTGCGGATCCGACTTGTGGTACTTCCGGGGAATCGACCCGGTGGAGCGGGGCGCGCCGCTCGGACACGAATTCGTGGGTGTGGTGCGCCAGGTCGGCACGCAGGTCGAGAATTTCCGGGTCGGCGACGCGGTGGTGGCGCCGTTCAACTACGCGGACGGCACGTGCGCCGCGTGCCGGCGCGGACTGCCGTCGTCCTGCCCGGCAGGCGGCTTCTGGGGAGGGGCGCCGGGGCGCGGCGGCGCCCAGGCCGAGGCGATCACGGTTCCCTTCGCCGACGCCAATCTGGTCCGCGTGCCCGCCCCCTCCGACGACAAGGAGCTTTTCCGCTACCTGCTCGCGGCGGACGTGCTGCCGACCGCCTGTCACGCGGTGGCCAACGGCGAGATCACCGGTGACTCCTCGGTGGCCATCGTCGGGGACGGTCCGGTCGCCCTCGCCACGGTGCTGATGGCGAGCCGGGCCGGGGCGGGCGCCATCACCGTGGTCGGCCATCACGCGGATCGGCTGGCGGTCGCCAGTTCGTTCGGCGCGACTCATGTGCTCCTCGCCGAGGGCGATGCGGTTTCGGCCGGCGAGCAGACACGAGGACTCGCGGGAGAGATCACGACGGTCATCGAGTGCGTCGGCACCCAGGCCGCCCTGGACACCGCCCTGGCCTGCGTGCGGGACGGTGGCCTGCTTTCCTGGGTGGGGTTGCCGGTGGGTGACAGCGTCATCTCCATGATTGACGTGTTCGACCGGAATCTGACTCTGCGTGGTGGGGTGACCCCGGCCCGGCATTACCTGCCGGGAATTATTGACTCGATGTCGTCGGAGCTGGACCGATTGGCGTCTCTTGTCGATTTCTCGTTCCGCCTGGATGACGCGCAGGCGGCCTATGAGGCGATGGACCGACGTCGCGTGATCAAGTCGGCACTCATCCCTTGACTGGTTACTTGACCGTCTCCACTTATTAATGTTATGTTCACTCGCGGTTTATGTGCAGATCGGCTGACATCTTCCACCCGCGCCCGTCTCGATTTGAATAGGTCGATGGCGGCTTGCGCGAAGAGGGGGTACGGAAGTCATGCGCGAAATAACCTACCGAACTCCATCCATTCCCGGACCTGACATTTATGTCGAGGTCATGACGCTCGCCGCCAAACTGGACGCCATCAATCTCGCGCAGGGCTTTCCGCAGGACGCTCGGGCTGCCGCGGTGGCGGAGCAGGCCATCGATGAAGGTCTTCTGCGACACACTCAATACACCTCCCTGTTCGGTCTCGCCGAGCTGCGGGAGGTGCTGGCGGAGCGGGCCGCGGCCGCGGGTCTGAACTACGACCCCACGACCGAGATCACCGTCACGATCGGGTGCACAGAAGCGGTCGCCGTGGCGTTGCTGGCGGTCGCTCCCGCGGGATCGGAGGTCCTGACTCCCGAGCCCTTCTACGACAGCTACCCGGGGGTCGCCCGGTTGGCCGGGGCGCGCCTGGTCCCTGTCCCGATGGCCGACCGGAACGGCGGCTTCGAGCTCGACATCGAGGGGATACGGCGTGCCGTCACTCCCGCGACCCGGGCCATCCTGCTGAACTCGCCGCACAATCCCACCGGATACATACTGTCCGAACGTGCCGGTGCGGAGCTCGCCCGGCTGGCCGTCGAGCATGACCTGTACGTCGTCAGCGACGAGGTCTACGAGGAGCACGTCTACGACGGCCCCCACGTCCGCATCGCCGCCTATCCGGGCATGCGAGAGCGCACCGTGGTCTGCTCGTCGGCCTCGAAGATGCTCGCTGTCGGCGGATGGCGGGTCGGCTGGGTGCTCGCGCCGGAGGCGGTCAGCGATGCGATCCAGCACCACCACCGCCATCTCACCTTCGCCGTGCCGACGCCGCTGCAGGCCGGGGTGGCGGGGGGACTGAGGTGGGCCGGGCGAACCGGGTACTTCGCCGACCTGCGGGCCGACTATCGGCACCGCCGGGACGTGTTGTCCGCCGCGCTCGCCGAAGCGGGGCTCGCGCCGCGGGCCGCGCCGGGCGGCTTCTTCGTGGTCGCCGACGTGGCGCCGTGGGGCGCGACGCCGTCCGCCATGGGGCCCTTCGCCAAGCGGCTGATCCGCCGAGCCGGTGTCGCCGCCCTGCCGATGGGCGACTTCTTCGCGGAGCCGAAGCAAGCTGGAACGCTCATGCGCTTCGCTTTCTGCAAACCACTGCCGATGCTGCTCGAAGCGGCGCGCCGGCTCGGTGAACACGGCAGCTCAGGAGGGCTGGCCGTCGAGCACGACTGACCATGCCGGAGATTCACGCGGGAGAGGAACGCGCGTGCCAGATCGGGGCCTTCACGTCGCCATGCTCGGCATCGACGGAACGGGCAAGTCGACGATGGCCGAAATGCTGTCCGAGCTGCTGTCAGCGGACGGCCATGCGGTGAAGAAACTCAGTTATCGCGGCGAGCTGAGAGAGGCGAGCCGGACCAACACACGGCACGCCCTGCAGGAGCTTTGGGTGGAATCACTTCGGCTGCTGTATCTGGGCGTAGAGGAACTGGTGCCGCCGCCGTCGTACGTGGAGTTCGACGGCGAGGACTGGGAGCGGCGGCTCCGCGACACGCCGGTCGCGGCGAACGTTCCCGTGGGCCCCCTGGCCGCCGCCTGGCTGGAATGGGTCGGCCAGGTGCTTCTGCGCCACGAGTCGGTGATCCCGAACCTCGCGGCCGGAGTGCATGTGGTGGATGAGAGCTTCGGGCTCAAGACGGCGTTCCGCGAGCTCCTGCTCGCTTCCCGGCTGAACGCCGATCCCGCCATGGCCGACGAGATCGATACCGCGAAGACCGTTCTCAGCCGGCTGTTCGCCACCTGCCGGCCGGACATCGGCCTGGTCATCACCTCGCCGATCGAGCAGGCGTACCGCTGGCGGATGCGCCAGAAGGGCGCGCTGGGCATCTTGGAGTCGATGACGGTCGCCGGGGGTGATGCGCACCTGGACGGCTTCGTCGAGATCCAGTCCACGTGTGACGCCTATTTCCGCGAGTTCGCGGCGTCGGCGGGCTGGACCGTCTTCGAGATGGAGGACCTGTCGCCACAGGACAACTTCGACCGGCTTCTCGGCGTGCTGAGAGCGCATCCCGTGATGGCATCGCTGCTGCCGGATCGGGGCGAGCACGCCGGCTCCGTCAGCACGGCCGACGCGACCGGAGGACTGAACGTATGAGCCTTGTCAGCGCCTACAACGAATGGGATCCGTTGGAGGAAGTCATCGTCGGATCCGCGATCGGGGCCCGGGTGCCACGTGCCGAGCGCAGCATCCTGTCGATCGACTACCACGAGGTAGGCGACCCCGCCGCCCTGCCGTCCGGCCCGTACCCGAAGGACGTCGTCGATCAGACGGAAGAGGAGCTGGAACAGTTCTGCACGGCCCTGGCCGGTCTGGGGATCACCGTGCGCCGGCCGGCGCCGTCCGATCCCGACGCCGTGCTGCGCACCCCGCTGTGGGAGACGGACGGCTATTACGACCACGCCCCTCGCGACACCGTGCTGGTCGTCGGCGATCTGCTCATCGAGGCGCCCATGGTGATTCGGGGACGGGCCCTGAAGCAGGCGCTCTACCGCGATCTGATGCTCGAGTACTTCCACAGCGGCGCCCGGTGGATCGCGGCGCCGAGGCCCCGGCTGGCCGATGAGACCTATCGCCCGGAGCTGCCGGAAGGACAACGGCTGGCGAACCTGGAGCCGGTCTTCGACGCGGCCAACGTGTTACGCGTCGGCACCGACCTGCTCTATCTCGTCTCGGACGGCGGCAACGAGCTCGGCGCCCGATGGCTGCAGGAGGCGGTCGGTCCGCAGTACACGGTGCACCCCTGCCGCGGTCTCTACACCGCCGCGCACGTCGACACCACCATCGTGCCGCTGCGCCCCGGCCTGGTGCTGCTGAACCCGGAGCGCGTGACCGAGGAGAACCTGCCGGAAATCTTCGCGTCGTGGGACAAGATCTGGTGCCCGGAACTGGTGGACATCGGCTTCGCCGGGCCCGCGCCGGTGAACTCCGTCTGGATCGGCATGAACCTCCTCAGCCTCAGCCCCGACCTTGTCGTGGTGGAGCGGCGCCAGGTCGGTCTGATCAAAGAGCTGGAGGACAAGGGCATCGACGTACTGCCGCTTCCACTGAGCCATGCCCGTACCTTCGGCGGCGGCTTCCACTGCGCGACACTCGACGTCCGTCGTCGCGGAACCCTCGAGTCGTACCGATGACCGGCGCCGATCTCGTCGTCGACGTGCTGGCCGACGAGGGCGTCCGGCACGTCTTCGGCAACCCCGGGACCACGGAGCTGCCGTTGGTCGCCGCGTTGTCGCGCCGCGGAGAGCCGGGTTATGTGCTCGGCCTCCAAGAGAGCGTGGTCGTCGGTATGGCGGACGGATACGCCCAGGCCACGCGCCGGCCCAGCTTCGTCAACGTGCATGCGATGGCCGGGCTCGGCAACGCCTTGGGCAATCTGACGAACGCCCAGGTGCAGGGCTCCCCCATGGTGGTCACCGCCGGCCAGGCCGACCAGCGTCACCTGGTGGCCGACCCGCTGTTGTCCGGGGATCTGACGGGTCTCGCCGCGCCGGTGACGAAGTGGGCGCACGAGGTCCGCCGGGTCGACGATCTGGAGGTCGTGCTGCGCCGCGCCTTCCGCGACGCGGCGTCGCCACGACGCGGCCCGGTGTTCGTCTCCTTGCCGACGGATGTGCTGCAGGCTGAGACGCCCGCCACGGACCGGACCCCGAAGTCGGCCGTGATCCGGGACGGCACCGCGCCGGGCGTGGAGGATCTTCTCGACATTCTGCTCGGCACCGCCCCGGATCGAATCCTGATGGTGGCGGGCGACGACGTATCCGCCGGTGACGCGGTCGGAGCGCTGGTGGAACTCGCCGAGGCCCTGGGAGCCGCGGTGCTCGGCTCGTCGTTGTACGGCACGACCGTCTTCCCGACGACGCACCCGCTGTGGGCCGGTGAGATCGGCCTGACGGCCGGAGACATCCGGGAGACGCTCCGCGGCTACGACCGGGTACTGGTGCTGGGCGGCCGGGCCTTCATGGCGTACGGCTTCGATCCCGGTCCGATGGTGCCGTCCGGCGTCGAGCTGCTCCAGATCGCCGAGGACCCGCACCAGATCGCCCGGTTCGTTCCGGTTCGCCTCGGCCTGGTCGGCGGCCTGCGTGCCACCCTGCGGAAGCTTGCCGCGGAAGTACGC
Source organism: Microbispora sp. NPDC088329 (assembly GCF_040685655.1). NCBI lineage: Bacteria > Bacillati > Actinomycetota > Actinomycetes > Streptosporangiales > Streptosporangiaceae > Microbispora > Microbispora sp. NPDC088329. The sequence goes on along the minus strand of NZ_JBFBIP010000017.1, from coordinate 35,634 downwards.
AAGCGCGGCGATGCCGGCCGGGCGGCGACGTCGGCCGCGGGGCTGGCCACGACGCATCTGGCGAACCGGGCCGAGCGCGAGGCGGCCGCGCTGGACCGGTATCCGGACTCGCCGATGGCGCCGCAGGCGGCGGTGCATGCCCTGCTCCGCGCGATCCCGGATGACGTCGTCGTCGTGGACGAGTCCATGACCTGCGACGAGCACGTGCGCGCCCTCCACCGGGCCGACGGTCCCGGACGCTACTTCGCGGCGCGGGGCGGAGGCCTGGGCTGGGCGATGCCGGCCGCCCTCGGAATCTCCCTGGCGTACGAACGGGAGCCGGTGTTGTGCGTCGTGGGCGACGGGTCGGCCATGTACAGCCCGCAGGCGATGTGGACGGCCGCGCACGAGGGCCTGCCGGTGGTTTTCGCGGTCGTCAACAACGCCCAGTACCTGATGCTCAAGCGGAACCTCCGCCGGACGACCGGGCGGGACGACATGTCGTTCGTCGGCATGGACGTCGACGACCCGGCGGTGGACTTCCTCGCGCTGGCCGAGGCGATGGGCGTGGAAGCACGCCGCGCCACCAGTCCTGCCGACGTCGCCGAAGCGGCGGAATTCGCCTGGTCCCTCGGCCGGCCCTACCTCATCGACCTGCCCATCGGCCCGGGATGATCAGGCGCTCGCCCCCAGCGCCGGCCGTCCGTCTCACGGAGAGGAGATGTGATGTCCTCCACGATCTACAAGAACCGATTACCGGCCGCATCCCCGGAACCCCCGTCCGCCAAGCCGTACCACCGCGGCTACACCGCCCCACCCGAGCTCAGATCGGCGATCGCGGCAGCCCACCGCAACCGGAGCTGGATCACGATCGGGGCCGCGCTCGCCGATCATCTGGTGATCTACCTGGCCCTGGCGGCGACCGTCTGGACGGTGACGAACGGCTGGTGGCCGCTGAGCCTGATCGTCGTCCCAGCCGGGCTGGTCGTCGTCGGGCGTAACCTGCGGGCGCTCGAGTGCCTGATCCACGAGGGGTCGCACTTCAACCTGAGCCGGACCCGTCGCCGGGCCAACGACGTGCTGACCTTCGTCTTGTGCGGGTTGCCGGCGGGCATCATCGTCGCCGACTACCGTGCCTCGCATCTGCTGCACCACGGTCGTTTCGGCGGAAGTCAAGATCCTGATCGGCAGCGCTACATCGAACTGGACCTGGAGCCGATGCGCCGGGACGACTGGCGTATGTTCCTGATGGGGCTGAGCCGGCGCCTGCCGCGCTACCAGATCGGCTGGCTGCGTGCGATCGGCGCCGACCGGCTCTGCCTGGCGATGCCGCTGGGCTGGGCCCTCATCGCGGTGGGGGCGCCCTTCTGGGCTCTGGCCGGCCCGCACGAGGGCATCGTCGCGGCGGTCGTCTGGCTCGGCGCCTATCTGCTGGTGCTTCCCGTGATCAGATTCCTGGCGGAGTCGTCCGAGCACGTCTACTCCGACGCCACCACCGTCTTCGACGCGACGATCTCGAACCTGGGCCGGATGCAACGCCTCCTCCTGCACGCGCACAACGACGGCTACCACACGGTGCACCACATGTGGCCCGGCGTGCCGCACCACGCCCTGCGGAAGCTTCACGAGCTGCTGCTCGTCGAGGATCCGGACGGCTACGGCGCGCGGCTGCGATTCCGTACCCGTTTCCTGCAGGAACCGCAGACCCGGCCAGGTGGACCGGCCGGGCGGCGGCGCACGCGGTGAGGGGACGCTGTGTCCTCACGAGTCGTGCAGGAGGCTCCCGATGGCCGGATGGCCGGCGAGCAACTCACGAAGCCGCGCGAAGTTGACCGGGGGCGCCGCGTCCTGCATCTCCAGCACCACCCAGTTCGGCTGCCGGGCGAAGCGGCGGAAGAAGGAGTCGCACTCCTGCTGCAGGCGCACAAAGCCGTCGCGCCCGCGGGCGCCGGCCGCCGCGCCAAGATCTTCGAGGCTGCCCAGTGCGCCCTCCTGCCGAATGCGCCACCGGTACGCCTGATCCACCGAGGAGCTGCTGATCACGATGCCGACGTCGGGGGCGGTGGATTTGAATAATTCCGTGATGATCTCTCGGGCGCGGCCGATTTCCGCGGCGACGGCCGGATCGTCATTGAGCAGATCGGCGATCAGGAGTTCTTTGTACGCCATCTTCAAACTGAAGCTCTCGTCGATGACGTGGACCCCGCGGGCGCGATGCGGGTTGACGATCTCGTGCATCAACAATGTCTGCCCCACCCATTCCAGCCAGGCGGCCGCAAGGGGGCCGCCCGGCACGTTGGTGGAGAATTTCGAGCCGGCGTACCGCTTCTCCCACTGCTGGCTGTGAAATTCATCGTAGGAGGCGGGGGCCGGCGGCAGATCCACCCCCAGGTGAACGAGCCGGAGCGACTCGACCCACAGTTGACGAAGCGATTCTCGGGTGTTCGGCCGCTCTGCCAGCTCGAGCTCCTCCCGCCAGCTCAGGACCTTCGCCTCATGGCCGCTCCGCTTCAGTTCGTCGGCCAGCATCCTCGTCATGGTTGTCTTTCCCGTGCCGTCGATGCCCAGCACGGCGATATACAACCCGGCTTCGCGCATTTCCGATCCCTTTGATTGAGGTCGCCCGGAGCCTTTGTCTATCATCGTGCAAAGTAGCTCGGCAACCGTTCGGAAGAAGTTCGCAATCTGTGGTTGCGGGGCCTATTGCAGTCAGGTAGCTTGATATTCGGTCAATGTCGGTAATTGCGCCGGGATCGCTTCCGGAAGTGGCGGTCACATCATGTCCGGCGTGCATGAATCTTCGATTATCAATGTCTCTCAACGCCATTCCTGTCGGTTTGGGCCGGAGGCGTTGGTAGTGAGTGTCAGCGGCGACGAAGCGCGATCACCGGGGAGTTTGACATTGAAAAGCAATCCCATCGTCATCGGGATCAACACCGTCTACCACGAGTCGTCGGTCTGCGTGGTCCGCGGCGCCGAGGTGCTGGCCTTCGCGGAGGAGGAGCGCTTCAACCGCCGCAAGCACGCCAAGCCGGCCGACATCGACACGGTCGACGAGATCCCGGTCGAAGCCCTGCGGGACTGCATGCTGCGGGCCGGCATCACCGCCGAGGACGTCGACTACGTGGCGACGTCCTTCGACCCGGCACTGCGTCAGCCGCCCCTGGACGAGCCGGTGACCGCCGGCTCCTGGGGTCATGCGGACGGTGAGCGCTTGTTGCTGGAGCGACTCAACCGCATCCCGGACGAAGTGTCCAAGGTGCTGGGCGCGGACATCCGGGATCGCTGGGTCTGGGTGCCGCACGAAATGAGCCACGCGGCCAGCGCCTACCTCGCCTCCCCGTTCGAGGAGGCCGCGGTGCTCAGCATCGACGGTATCGGCGAGCATTCGACCGCGCTGCTCGCGTACGGCCGTGACGGCCGGATCGAACCGCTGGACACCGTGGTCTACCCGAACTCGCTCGGCTTCGTGTGGGAGAAGCTGGCGAAGTTCGTCGGGCTGGACGAGTACTCCGCGCCGAAACTCATGGCCTTGGCGGCGTTCGCCTCGCCCGACCGCTATCGGGAGACGTTCGAGAAGATCGTCCAGCGGGACGGCGGTGGGTTCACGGTCGACCTGGACACCTTCCGCTTCCGCGTGGAGGACTACGAGCCGCTGGAGGAGCTGTTCGGCCCCCGCCGGACCGGTGGACCCGGCGCTCCGTTCGAGTACCGGTACGCCGAGGTCGCCGCGAGCCTGCAGGAGATGACCGAGGAGGTGCTTCTCACCCTTGCGGGCCGCCTGAAGGAGATGACGGGCTCGGCCAACCTGTGCCTGGCCGGCGGAGTCGCGCTCAACTGTGTCGGAATGGGCCGCCTGCTCAACGACGGACCGTTCGACGGGGTCTTCGTCCAGCCGCTGGCGCATGACGGCGGCACCGCCTTGGGAGCGGCTCTGCTGGTCGCGCGCCAGAAGGGGCGGGTCAGCGGCCGCTTCGTCATGACCGACCCGTACATCGGGTCGCTGCCGCCCACTCCGGCGCAGGTCGAGGCCGCGATCGCGGCCGCGCCGGTCAAGGCCACCCGCCTGGACGACGCTCCGCGTACCGCTGCGGAGCTCGTCGCCGACGGCAAGGTCCTCGGTTGGATGCAGGGCGCCGCCGAGGTGGGTCCCCGGGCGCTCGGGAACCGCTCCATCATCGGCGATCCGCGGAATCCGTCCACCAAGGACAGGATCAACGTACGCGCCAAGCACCGCGAATACTTCCGGCCGTTCGCGCCCTCGGTCCTGGAGTCGGAGGCGGCGGACTGGTTCGAGTTCGCCAGGCCGTCGCTGTCGACCCGGTTCATGTCGTTCGCCGTCAAGGTGCGGGCCGACAAGCGAGCGCTCGTTCCCGCCATCGTGCACGTCGACGGCACGGCTCGCATGCAGACCGTGTCCGCCGAGGTGAACGCGCGATACCACGCTCTCATCCGCGAGTTCAAGGAGCTGACCGGCATCCCGCTGGTGCTCAACACCTCGTTCAACACCTATGACGAGCCGATCGTCTACACGCCCGCGGACGCCATTCGCACCTTCCTGCGAACCGGCATGGACGCGTTGATCATCGATGACTACCTCATCGAGCGTGACCCGCAGTGACCGTGGGGGTGTCAGCGGTGCGGCGCGCCGGCTCGGCCGTGAGCGGCCGGCGCGTCCACCGTCCAGCCGTCGCGCCGGGCGATCTCGATGGCGGCCGGGCGCGGGAGGGTTCCGAGCGGATGAACGGCGGGTGGCATCACGTGGCGTGCTCCGGTGCCGGCAACGCCGGCGTGGTGAGGACGACGTGGTGAGGACGGCGTGGTGAGGACGACGCGCACCCGTGACGAGCGCACTCCGGAGGAGATCGGCGGATGACCGACGTGATCGTGGCCGCGCTGCGTGGCGCACTGGCCACGGGATCCTTCGCTCGGCTGCGCTCCTTCTACGCGCCCGAGCCGGTTCTGGAAAGCTACGTGACGGGTCACCGGGAAACCACCGTCGGGGTGGACGCCATCGAGCGGAGCTGGGCCCGGATAGCACCGGGACCCGGCGCCGAGACCTACTTCTCGGTCGACGTCCATCCGGGCGGATATGACATCGACGTCCAGCGTACGGTGCGACCGACCGGCCGTCCGGAGCGGTACCTGCACCGAATCGGCGTGGTCGACGGCCGTGTCTCCCGGCACATCGTCTACCCGTCCCTGCCCAGAGAACCGGTGCGGCTGCTCCCCGAGCCGGTCGCGAAGTCGCTCGTCGCCGGCTCCGTCGGCGATCTGGCGCACCGGGGATTCTCCGGCGCGACGTTGATGCGGGCGCGGCTTGCGAGCGGCGAGCCTGTCGTCATCAAGCACATCCGGCCGGGTCGTGACTGGCTGGCACGGGCGAGCGGAGACGAGGGGCGGGAGGGGTGGTTGTTCGTCGAGGGCGTCTACGACCGGCTTCCCGCGCAGATCACCACCCCGGTGATCGACGCCGTCGCCTCTGACGACGGTTGGGTGATCGTCATGCGCGACGTGAGCAGGGCGCTCGACACCGTGAGACACGGCGACCCGGTCGCCGGCGGCAGAGTCCTGCTCGCCGCCGTCGCCGAGATGCATCGGGCCTTCCGCGACACCCGGCCGAGTGCCGTCCTGTGCTCACCGGCGGACCGGCTGCGGTTGTTCTCGCCCTTGCGGCCGCTGATCGAGCGGCGCGGCCGTGACATGCTGCCCAAGACCCTGAACACCGCCTGGGAGTCGTTCGCTGACGGCGCCGGCGATGCGATAGCCGACGCGGTGCTGCGCCTGGTCGCCGACCCGGCGCCGCTGTTGAGTGCGCTCGCAGCCGAGGCGCCGGCCACGCTTCTGCACGGCGACTACCGGCCGGACAACCTCGGTGTCGAAGGCGGCAGGGTCGTTGCGCTGGATTGGGGGCTCGCCTGCCATGGCCCGGCGGAGCTGGACTTCGTGTGGTTCTTGTCCAACACCGCCTGGGCCGGTGATGAGGCACGGGCGGCGTTGGAGACGGAGTGGGAGAGAGTCAACGGCGGTCACCGGGCGGGCCTCGCGCTCGACCTGGCGGTGATCTTCCACGCTGTCATGGGCGAAGTGGCGTTTGTGATGTCCGAGGCGCGGCACCAGCCCGACGGCTTTCCCAAGCCTTCCGCCGCGACCGTGCGATGGTGGCTGCGGCGGCTTGAGCAGGCGTTCGAGCGAGCCGGCGACCTTCGCGGCGAAGGCTGAGGCGCGATGACGCATCACCCCGAATACGTTCCACCCGGATGACCATGAATGGTCGACATGCCGTTTCGTCGAGAGAGGGGAGTGATTTCTCCACTGATTTGCCCGTCGCCGTGCGCGCGACCATTCGAATTTGATCGGCATCGGCACGTCCGGGTCGCCGCTCTCGTTTGAGCTGGGAAGAAGTCGCCGTGAACGGCGGGATGTCGCGGCGCTTACCAGATGGCGAGAGGACGTCCGGCGGTCAATCCGGCGAGTTTATGATCGCGCCCTTCGCCGATTAATTCGGCACTGGACATCAGTAGATGATCGTGGCAATCTTGCAGGAGTCGTGGTTGAAGTACGCGACGGTCGCGATGATGCATGACGGCTGCGAGCGTTGAACGGTCCGGGAGGGCCGGAGTGAACGCGATGAAAGGTAGACCTGAATGGCGACGACGAGGCCACTTCATCCTGTCTTCGACTTACCGATATCGCACCTGAAGATGCTGAACGATCGCACTCGGACCCAGCGTTACTTCGAAGCGCTGCGGGAATCGGTCCGGCCGGACTCTGTCGTCGTCGACGTGGGTACGGGCTCCGGGGTCCTGGCGCTGGCGGCGGCCAAGGCGGGCGCGCGGCATGTCTACGCGTTCGAGATCGGGCGTATGGCGGACGCAGCCGAGGCGCTCTTCGCCGGCAACGGGATGGCCGACCGCATCACCCTGCTCCGCGGCGACGCCTTCGAGCTGGAACTGCCCGAAGCCGCCGACATCCTGGTGAGCGAGACGATCGGGCGTGAACCGCTCGAGCAGTACGCGCTCGAGCTCTCCATCGACGCGAGGGAACGCCTGCTCAAGCCCGACGGCATCCTCATTCCGCACGCCATGGCGATCCACGCGACGCCGGTGGAGATCCCGGCGGACGAGCTCGACCGGATCCACTTCACCGAAGCCACCACGGCGCGGCTCAGGCAGTGGTACGACATCGACTTCACGCCGTTGGCCACCGCGCCGGTCCCGCGGGTGATGTTCAAGCCCGGACGTACGGTGCTCGGCTGGCCGCGCCTGGCCGCACCCGTCGAAGTGGCGTTCGTCGACTTCGCGCGGGCGACGGAGCGGTTCGTCGAACAGTCCGGCACGGCCAAGGTCGACAGGCCGGGCACCGTCAACGGAATTCTGGTCTCCTTCGATCTCCGGCTGTCGCCGGGCAGCACGTTCACCACGCACCCGGACCGGGTGAGCCCCGACAACAGCTGGAAATACACCGTGATCCTGCCCGAGCCCGTATCCGTCGAGCCCGGGGCGGAACTGGACCTCACCTACCGTTATCGCGTGCCCGGCCGGCAGCCGGGTGTGGATCTGACGATTCGCTGATGAATTCGTGTGGAGCTGGAAAACTGGCATCGGGACAGCCGTGGCGATGTGGCGTCCGATACGGTCGCCGGCTCAGGGGATGACAACGGGGAGATGAAATGAAGAGAAGTGGAGTGTCCGATCGCCGCCCACCGGCTCACCCGATGAAAAGCTCTTCAATTCGTGAGTATTGCGCGCGCTTCTTCGCCGAAGGCAGGGACTCGCGCCGGACGCAGGGAGCGGCCCGATGACGAATGCGTCACTTCGCGGTCTTCCCGTCGCCGTCATCGGAATGGCCGGCCGCTTCGCCGGAGCGGGCGATGTCGCGCAGTACTGGAAGAATCTGCTGGACGGTCTCGACACGGTGAGCCGGCTGGATCAGGACAAGGCCGGGGAGGATGAGCAGCCGGCGTCCGGGCGCGTGGCCGACGGCGGGTTCGTGCGCGCGGTGGGCAAGGTCGGCGACGTCGATCAATTCGACGCCGACCACTTCCGGGTGCCGCCGGCGGAAGCCGTCACCATGGATCCGCAGCAGCGGGTCCTCCTGGAGGTCGCGGCCGAGGCCATGGACGACGCCGGCTACTCCGGCGATCGTGACTGTGTCGTCGGCGTGTTCGTCGGGTGCGGGGAGAACCTGTACTTCCGCGATTTCCTGGCTCCCACCGAGACCGGCACGGGACGGCTCCGCGACGTACGCCTCACCATGGCGAACGAGAAGGACTTCCTCGCGCCGCGGCTCGCCTTCAAGCTGGGTCTCACCGGGCCGGCGATCACCGTGCAGACCGGTTGTGCCACGGCGCTCAGCGCGGTCGCGATGGCATGCTCGTCCCTGGCCGCCGGGGACTGCGACATCGCTCTGGCCGGTGGTGTCAGTCTCCTGCTGCCCGATGTCGACGGTTACACCTACAACGAGGGCGGCATCCTGTCGGCCGACGGGCGCTGCCGCGCCTTCGACGCGGAAGCATCCGGGACGGTGCCCAGTTCGGGCGCCGGAATCGTCGTCCTCAAGCGGGACGACGACGCGCGGGCCGATCGAGACAACCGCCGGGTCGTGATCCGAGGCTGGGCGATCAACAACGACGGCGGATCGCGCGCGGGCTTCTCCGCACCGAACGTCGACGGTCAGGAGGCCGTGATCCGGGCCGCGCTGGCCCGGGCGGGTGTCTCCCCCGGGCAGGTGGGCTACGTCGAGACGCACGGGACCGGGACCGCCATAGGCGACTCCGTCGAGTTCGAGGCCCTGCGGCGGGTCTTCGCCGGTGACGGCCGGCCGCCTGGGTCCATCACCCTCGGGGCGGTCAAGGCGAACATCGGCCACGCCGATGCGGCGGCGGGCATAGCGGGGCTCATCAAGGCGATTCTCGCCGTCGAAACCGGCACGCTGCCGGGAACGGCGCACTTCCGCACGCCGAATCCCGAGCTCGACATGGAATCGACGCCCTTCGTGGTGACCGCCGAGACCCGGCCCTGGCGGACGGAGGGATCACGCATCGCCGGCGTGAGCTCCTTCGGGCTGGGCGGGTCCAACGCCCACGTCATCGTGGAACGGGCGCTCACCGCGCCGACGGCCCCTGCCGTGCGATCGCGCAAGGTGCTGGCGCTGTCCGCCCGTACAGAGGACGAGCTGGATCGGATGCGCATGCGGCTCGCCGAACGGATCGAGTCGATGGACTCGATCGACTCCGCCGAACTGTCCGACATCGCCTACACGCTCGCGGTCGGGCGCGGTCGCTTCGTCCGGAGGTGGGCGGCGGTGGTCGGCAGCGGCGCCGACGCCATCGCGAAGCTACGGGCACCCGATGAGGCAGGGCCGTCCGCTCCGCGATGGTCGCTGGTGATCGCCGGGGCCCCCAACGACCTGGCGGAGATGGGGAAACGGCTGCGGGAAGCCGAGCCGATGGTGCGGTCGGGTCTCGTTGAACTCACCGGATCGGCCGAACTGGACGGCCTGCCCTCGCACAAAGCCGGCGCGCTCGCGGCGGCCGTCGTCGGCCGGACACTGCGGCGCCTCGGGCTGACCTTCTCCCGAGTGGACGCGCCGGGTTGGGTGCGGCCGGTCGCGGAATGGCTGACCGGCGGCGCCGACGCCGCGTCGCTGGCCGCGGCCCTGGACGCATGCACCGACGACGCGGCGTCGAAGGACGCCCGTCACGGCCCCGGCCAGGTGGTGATCGGGCCGTCGTTCGACCTGGAGGACGTGCTGGCCGCGGCGTGGCGCGCCGGAGCCGGCATCGACTGGGCCGCCTACTACGCCGAAGAACGACGCAGGCGTGTCTCGCTGCCCGCTTACCCGTTCACCCGCCGCCGGTTCTGGCTCAAGCGTCCCGTCCGCGTCCTGGATGCGGGCGGTGATTCCCCGGGCGCGTCGGCGCCGGCGAACGGGATGAGCACCGCCGACTACGTCGAGCAGGTGTGGCGCGAGGTTCTCGGCGTCGAGCACATTCCGCCGGACGCGCACTTCTCGCACGACCTCGGCGGCGACTCCATCTACGCGGTGGAGATCGGTGCCCGCCTGAGCGAAGGACTCGGGCTGGAGCTGCCGGTCGACCTGCCGTTCATCGCACCCACCATCACTGCCACAGCGGCTTACGTCGAGAAGACCTCGGCCGAGGAGGAGGCGGACTCATGACCACCGTAAGCGACGACATGATCCTGGTTCGCGGGCTGGACGTGACGGCCCGCCTCAGCGACACGGTCGCCGAGCTCAGCGACCGTGCTGCCGGCGGCTTGCTGCTCGAGACACTGATCGGCCGCTACGTTCTCGACCGCGATGCCCGCATGGCGTGGCTGCTGATCGATGGGCGCCGCACCGTGGGTCAACTGCTCGAAGGTGTCGCCGAGGCCTCGGGTCAGCCGCTCGAAGAGGTTCGGCAGCCGACATACGACCTCTGTGAGCAGCTCCTCGAACGCGGCCTGGTCGAAGTGGCCACGCCCGCCGACGTCGAAGCCCTGACCAGTCTTTAGGTGTGGCATGACTCGCCGACCCATCACGCGCGTTGGCCTGCAGTTCAGTGGCTACTCGTTCGCGGGCGTCCCGGATCAGAAGCTTTTCGAGCATGTCGTGGACGCCGCGCGCGCGGCCGAGAACGCCGGCTTCGACAGCCTGTGGACCATGGATCACCTCCACCAGATCGCATCGGTGGGCAGCCAGGACGAGCCCATCCTGGAGGCCTACACCACCATCGCCGCGTTGGCGGCCGTCACCTCGGCCGCACGTCTCGGCGTGCTCGTCACCGCCTGCGGATTCCGCAATCCGGCGCTTCTGGCCAAGATGGTTACCACTATCGACATCATCAGCGGTGGCCGGGCGATTCTCGGGATCGGTGCCGGTTGGCACGAGGAGGAGTACCGAGCGTATGGCCTGAGTTTCCCGCCTCCGCGGCAGCGATTGGCCGAGCTCGACGAGGCGGTGCGGATCTGCCGTGCGATGTTCACCGAGTATGCGCCGAAGTTCTCGGGGACCTACCACAGCATCGACGAGCCGCTGAACATGCCCCGTCCGATCAATCCCGACGGTCCGCCCATTCTCATCGGCGGAGGTGGCGAGCGGGTGCTGATCCCCCTCATCGCCAGGCTCGGGGACGCCTGTAATTTCTTCGGCGGACCGGCGACCGTACGCCACAAGATCGAGGTACTCGAACGGGCATGCGCGGCCGTGGGCCGTGACAGCGGCGAGATCACGAGGACGTGGCTGGGCCATGCGATCATCACCGAATCCGAGTGGGAACTCCAGGACTCGCTGGATCGGCTCGGAACGCTGCTGAATCTGCCGCCGAACGCGGCTCGCGGCTTCGCCCTTTGCGGCACCAGGAAAGAGGTCCGGCGCCAGGTGGCGGAATACCGCAAGTCCGGGGTGGACGGATTCATCCTCGCCGTCCTCGACCCCACCGATCTCGCGCATCTGCACAGCGTCGGCACGACCTTACGGGAGGCGATGGATGACTGATCGGGCGTGCGCACCGGAGGTCGAGTTCGACCTCGACGGCACCCCGGCCGAGGTCGTGCGGGCGGTATGGGCAGACGCTCTCGGCGTGGCGACGATCGAGCCGGACGTCGGCTTCTTCGACCTCGGCGCGACGTCGGCGATGATACTCGGCGTGGTTCGCGTCCTTCGCCGGCGCTGGCCCAATCTCAAGGTCGTGGACGTCTTCTCTCACCCGACCGTCGCGCAGCTCGCGGCACTCCTCGACGATGAGTGAGGTGAACACCGGACGTGGTCCGTCACTCCAGCGCGACGCGGATCGTCTCCGCGAGTTCCAGCCACGCTTCACCTTCGAGCAGGTGATCACCCCCGGCTATCTCATGGAAGCTCGTCGGGCCCGTCGTCACCCGGTGCCAGCCGTCGACCTGGGCTCTGCCGAGCACCTCGTCGCCCGCGCCGTACACCACGGTGAGCGGTACCTCGAGGGGATCGCCAGGCTCGTACGCGTAGCGCGACATCAGCTCGATGTCCGCGGCGATGATGGGGAGCAGCAACTCGACGAGGTCGGGCTCCTCCCGGAATTCCGCCGGCACGTACGTCATGAGGTCCTGGTCCACCGCGATGCCGGCCTCGGCGAAGTCCCGCGGTGGCCGCTGCGACGCGACAACGAGGCGGGTGACGTCGATGCCGCGGCCGGGATCGGCCAGAGCCTTCGCCAGCTCGAAGGCGAGCACCGCTCCGGAGCACTGGCCGAACAGCGCCACGCGCGACACGCCCAGGTCGGCCAGCTCGGCGACGGTCTCGGCGACGACGTGGGACATCGTGTCCGCGGGCGGCTCCGTCCGGCGGCTCTCGCGCCCCGCGAGCCGCAGGCCGTACACCGTGGCCACGTCGCCCAGCAGTGGGCCCCACGAGCGGAAGGGAGCCGCCCCGGCGCCGGCCCATGGAATGCACACGAGCGCCGGGCCGTCGCTCGCCGGCTCATTCCATGGAATGAGCGACTTTCCCGGCCTTGCCGTCACGGAATTCGATTGATTCATAGTGTGGATACTATGCCGCCGAGAGTCCGGTGTACATCACGAGAACGCCTGGACAGTGTTTTCGATAATAACGGCAGACCGATCGGAGGAATTCGTCATGTTCAAGCCCACCATTGAGGTCATCGTCTCTCAGCCGCGATTCCGGCAACCGCCGGACCTGACCTTCGAGGGTATCCTCAAGCGGTTCCCGGGATTAGCGGAAGCGCACGCGGTGTGCCGTACGGGGTCGACCGCGGCCGGCTGGGGGAACGTCTTCAGCGATTTCGACCTGTACGCGTTCTCGGATCAGCCGCTCGAGCTTCCCGTGGACGAGACCATGGAGAAGTGGCCGGGGTCGGACAAGAGCGGGATACGCTGGGACAACTGGATGGGCGAGTACGAGAAGTCGCGCGTCGATCTGACAATCTGGCCGACCGACGCCCTCGCCACCATAATCGCGCCCTACCTCGAGTCCGAGGTCGAATTCTGCGGCATGAGCGACGTGCTGCTGGACTTCGTCTACCGGTTCTCCATCGGCATTCCCCTGAAGAATGAGAGTTACTTCCGGGAGATGCGCGAGATGCTCCACAGGTCGTCGTTCCGCCGCGCACTCGCTCGGTCCATCAAGGTGTGGTCGGAAAATGCGCTTACCGATGTGGCGGGCCAGCTGGACGCCGGCGACGACGCGTCCGCACGCATTGCCGCAGGGCTCGCGGCGGCCAGAGCCGTGGATGCGTGCCTCGTTCTGTTCGGGGAGTTCTGCCGACGCGACAAATGGGTGATGCGCCGCCTGGCGAACACGCCGCAATGCGGGATCGGTGTCGATGAGTATCGATCGGTGGTGCTGAACGGCACCCGCCCCGGAGAGTCCGACGGGGACTACGCGCGGCGCGTGGCGCGCTGGGCGCAGGGGCACCTGGTCCGGCTCGAAGGCGAGTTCCTGGCGACCTCCTGACCTCACGAAGCCGCAGAACCGGACCGGGCGCAGGACGAGGAGGGCCGAATTGGATACCGCAGGACATGTCACCAGGGTCGTCGCGCGGGCGCGCGGACGCCGCCGGGGAGCGTCCGGCGCCGGCCGGGCCATCCTCGCTGAGACGGCCGGCGTTTGCGCGGTCACGATCGAGGTCCGCCGGTGAGCGGGACCGTTCGGCCGACCCGCCTCCGGGCTCTGCTGCACGGCCCGGAGGACCGTCGCCAGCGACTGTTGACGCAGGCGACGATCGTGAACACCGTCGGCATGGGGATGTTCATGTCCGTCGGCACGATCTTCCTCATCAGATTCGCCGGGCTGGATCCGGCCGAGGTGGGTGTGGGGCTCACGGTCGGATCGCTGGCCGGCCTCGGGGCGGGCGTACTGATCGGTGACCTGGCCGACCGCCGTGGCGCACGCGAGGTCGTCATCGCCGCCCTGGTGCTGGAAGCGGTGGGGAGCGCCGGCCTGTTGCTGGTACACAACCTGTGGTCCCTGATCGCCGTGTCCGCTGTCGCCGCCGTCGGCAGCGGGGGAACGAGCAGCGCCCGCGGCGCGATGATCGGTGTGCTCGCCGAAGCGGGCAAGGGCGCACGGTTGCGTTCGTACCTGCGTGCCGTGACGAATGTGGGACTGGCGATCGGCACCCTCACCGCCGCCGTCGGACTGCACATCGACACCCGTCCGGCCTACATCCTCCTCATCGTCACCGACGCGGTCACGTTCGTGCTGGCCGCCGCCATCCTCTCCCGGCTGCCGCATCTGCCGCCGACGCGCGTCAAGAGCACCGGCTCCACCGGGAAGGAACGCAGGTGGATCGCCGTGCGCGACCGCCATTACCTGAGCCTGACGGTCGCGGCGTCGGTGGCGAGCCTGCAGTACTGGGTCCTGATCCAAGCGCTCCCGGTGTGGATCGTGCTGAAGACGGACGCACCGCATTCCATGGCGGCGCTGGCGCTTTTCCTCGGTTCGGTCATCGTCGCGGCGCTCCAGGTCCCGGCGACGCGGTCGATCGACGGCCCGCGATCGGCCGCGCGGCTGGTCGCGCTGTCCGGCCCGCTCTTCCTGATCGCGTGGATCATGATGGCGATGTCGGCCGGCCCGTCCGCGTGGATCGCCGTCGTGCTGCTGCTTCTCGGGGTGCTCGTGCACTCGCTCGCCGAGGTGTGGCAGGCGGGTGGCTCCTTCGAGTTGTCCTTCGCCCTCGCCCGTCCCGAGGCGCAAGGGCAGTACCAGGGCGTTATGGGCATGGGGCACAGCCTGGTCGCCGCGGTGGCGCCGGCCATCGTCATCACGCTGTGCATCGACGGAGGAACCTACGGCTGGATAGTGCTGGCCGTGGTGGTCGCCGTGGCCGGCTTCGCCTGTGCGCTGATCGAAAGAAACTGGGGCCGCTCACGGCATCCGGTGCCCGGCAGCCCGGAGATGCAGACCTGAACGTACGACCGGGCGGTGCGGCGGTGCGATCGACCGGTCTCCGGGGCGCTGCGCATCGTCGCGCGGAACGGCGAAAGGAACATGGTGATGTCACACGTTGCAGCCAGTGAGCTCGTACCGAGACTCACGGCGATCTGGGAGGCCGAGCTGGGTGTCGCCGTGGCTCCCGACGACGACTTCTTCGACCTCGGCGGCGACTCGCTGCTCGCGCTCGCGGTCGCTCGTCAGGCGACCGCTGCGGGGATGCCGATGCAGGCGGGAGCGGTGTTGCGCCATCCGACGGTGGCGGCGCTCGCCGAAGCGGTGCGAAAGGGAACGGCGTGACCGGAGGACGCCCGCAGACGGTGCACGGGGTGTTCGCCGACGTCGCCCGCTCGATGCCCGGGGCGGTCGCCGTCGAGGACGACCGGGATCGCATGACCTACGCGGAGCTGGATCGGAGAGCGACAGCGCTGGCGGAGGTCATCGTCGCTCGAGGATGCCGCGGTGGGTTCGTGGGCGTCCTGCTCGACCGGTCGGCGCAGACCATCGTCGCCCTTCTCGCCGTCCTGAAGGCCGGCGCGGCCTACGTGCCACTCGATCCGGCATACCCACGGCCCCGGCTCCTGGAGATGGTCGAGCGATGCGGCGCCGCACTGGTGCTGACGACCGTCGCCGTCCATGAGGCCGTCGGCGACGTGGGTGCGAAGGCGATCCTCTTGGACGAGGTGCCGCGGCTCCCGGCGGCCGTCCCGTCCTCCGAGCCCCCGCGCGGGCCTTCGGACCCGGCGTACGCCATGTTCACGTCGGGTACGACCGGCCGGCCGAAGGCCGTCGTGATCTCCCATCACAACGTGGTCAATCTGGCGACCCGCGCCGACTATGTGGATCTGAGCCCGGCCCGGACGTTGCTGCAGTTCGCCCCGATCTCCTTCGACGCTTCGACGTTCGAGATCTGGGGTGCGCTCCTCAACGGCGCCAGGTTGGTGGTCGCCCCCGGGGGGTTGCTCGGCAGTGATCAGCTCGGTGCGACGCTCGTACGCCACCGGGTCGACTCGATGTGGCTGACCTCCGCGCTCTTCCACCAGATCGTGGACACGGATCTGGCGGCGCTCGGACCGGTGACGCAATTGCTGGCAGGCGGCGATGTGCTGTCCGCCGATCACGTGCGGCGGGCGCTGGCGGCGGTGCCGGGACGCGTGGTGGTGAACGGTTACGGTCCGACGGAGACCACCACCTTCGCCTGCTGCCATCGCATGTCGGCGGTGGAGGAGGTCGGTCATCCGGTGCCGATCGGTCGTGCGATCCCCGGGGTCCGGGTGTGGATCATGACGGAGGAGGGCGCGCCGGTGCCCGCCGGGGAGATGGGAGAGCTGTGGATCGCGGGTGAGGGCGTGTCGCTCGGCTATCTGCAGGACCCGGACGAGAACAGGCGCAAGTTCGTCCCCGAGCCGGGGAATCCCGGATCCCGCGCCTACCGGTCCGGCGACCTGGTGCGGTCGCGCAGCGACGGGGTGCTGGAGTTCCTCGGGCGGATCGACGACCAGATCAAGGTGCGCGGGCACCGCATCGAGCCCGCCGAGGTGGAAGCCGCCCTGGTCGCGCAGCCCACCGTACGCCGGGCCGTGGTCACCGCCCACGAGATCCGGCCGGGGGACAAGCGTCTCGTGGCCTACCTGGTCCTTGCGCCCGGCGCCGAACTCCGCGTTCCGGAACTCCGGCGTGCGTTGTCCGCGACGTTGCCGTCCTATCTGATACCGGCACGGTACGTGGTGCTGGACGATCTGCCGGTCACGAGGAACGGCAAGATCGACCGGCGCGCACTGCCGGCGCCGGAATGGACGCCCGCCCGCGCCGGATGAGCGGTGGCGCGCGTGCCGGTCCGCGCACGCCCTCCCGGCCTCTCACCCGACGGAAGAAAGGCGCACCGACATGGCAGGTTCTCCCCCTCCTCACCCGGAACAGCCGCGGACGCGGGATGATGGCGCGAAGGAGCGTGTGAGCCGGTTGTCGCGCGGGATCGGGCCGGCGGCCTACCGGAACGGTGACCGGATCGAGCACATCGTCCGTCATCATGAACGGCTGACGCCGGACGCCGTCGCGGTGCGGCAGGGGAGCCGCGCACTCTCGTATCGGGAACTGGTCGCCATGGCGGACAGGGTGGCGGGCGGCCTGGCCGAGCGGCGCATCGGGCCCGGCGACATCGTGCCGGTGTGCTTGCCTCGCTCGCCGGAATTCGTGGGCGTTCTGCTGGGCGTACTGACCACCGGCGCGGCCTACCTGGCCATGGATCCCGGTTGGCCGGTCGCCCGGCGCGAGTACATCCTCGCCGGCAGCGGCGCCACGTTGTCGGTCACCTCCGAGGGGCGGGCGGACCCTGTGGCCGGTGTCCGGCGGTTGACGGTCGCCGAGCTGACGGCGGGTGGCGGCGTCACGCCGCCACCCGGGCTGAGCGGTACGGACGCCGCCTGTGTCTTCTACACCTCCGGATCGACCGGACAACCCAAGGGAGTCGTGTCGCCTCATCGCGGCACGGTGCGGGTGCTGGTGGGCAACGACGACGTTCCCCTTGACGCCGGCACCGTCTTTCTCCAGGCAGCGCCGCTGCCGTGGGATGGAGCGTCGCTCGAACTGTGGGCCCCGTTGCTCAACGGCGGCTGCAGTGTGCTGCTCGACGCGGAGGCGCCGGTGCTCGACGTGGCGGCCTTGCGAGAGGCCGTGGACGGAGGCGTGAACAGTCTCTGGCTCACCAGCTCGTTGTTCAACGTGTTCGTCGACGAGGCGATCGAGCTGTTCGGCACCGTACGGGTGGTGCTCATCGGCGGCGAGCGGGTCTCGGTGACCCATGTGCGGCGACTTCTCGACCGGTTCCCGGAGCTGCCCGTGGTCAACGGATACGGACCTGTGGAAAGCACCATCTTCGCCACGACGCATGCCATCCGCCGATCGGACGTCGAACCGCCGTCCCTTGACATCCCCATCGGGCGCCCGGTGCCCGGCACCGGTGTAGTCATCGTGGACGACGCGTTGCGGCCGCTTCCTCCCGGGCATCCGGGGGAGCTGCTCATCTCCGGTGACGGGCTCGCACATGGGTACCTGGGAGATCCCGATCAGACCTCGCGTGCTTTCGTCGAGGTCGACGGTGTCCGGCATTATCGGACGGGTGACCTGACGGTCCTCGACGATGGCGTCCTGCGCTACCGCGGGCGCATCGATCGGCAGGTGAAGGTGAACGGTGTCCGTATCGAGCCGGGCGAGGTGGAGGCGACCCTCGAGAACCACCCGGGAGTACGGGCCTGCTCGGTCGTCAGGGTGGAGAACGACGGCCGTCCCCTGCTGGTGGCGCTGTTCGAAAGCGCCGACGAGGTGCCGCCCACGGCGGAAACACTCCGGGCGTTCGCCGCGGAACGCCTTCTTCCGGCCATGATTCCGGCGGTTCTGCACCGGGTCGATCGTCTCCCACTCGGGGTGACCGGCAAGGTGGACACGGCGCGGGTCACGGCCATGGCGGAGCGTGTCGTCGAGGACAGAACCCCTGAGACCGACTCCGGCGTCGGCGCGGCCGTGGAATCCGCCGTACCGGACGTCCCCTTTCTCTCGGTGGCCCGATCCCTGCTGGGTGTCCCGGATCTCCGGCTCGACGACGACCTCTTCGCCGCGGGAGCCACCTCGCTCGACGTGGTCCGCCTGGCGTCACGGTCCGCCGCGTTGCTGCCGTCCCCGGTCGGCCTGACGGACGTCTACCGGACGCCGACCGTCCGGGGTCTGCTCGACACGGCCCGCGTGCGAGCAGGACGACAGCCGGCCGTCGCTGAGAACTCCTCGGCGGCCGATGCGCCGCTGTCGCACGCGCAGACCCGTTTCTGGCTGTCCGAGCAGTTCTGCCCGGGCGCCGCCGACAACATGATCGTTCTCGCGTACGTCGTCACCGGCAGATTGGAGCCGCAGATCCTGGAGACGGCGTTCCGCGACGTCATCGAGCACCACGCGATACTCCGGACGGTATACACGCAGCCGCGACCGAAGGTGGTGCGGCAGACGGTCGTGACGTCGCCGTTTCGCATCGAGACGGTCCCGGCTCCCGCCGGAGCGGAAAGCGACGTCGAGGCCGCGGCGCGGCTGCTGACGGCGGACTGGTGGCGGACGCCTTTCGACCTGGAGCGCGAGGCACCCCTCCGTGTCCGGGTGAGCCGGCTCGACGAGGAGCGGTACCTGCTGGGGCTGCACCTGCACCACATCGCCTTCGACGGCTGGTCGGAACGGATCCTGATGGCCGATCTCGCGACCGCCTACCGGGCCAGGACGACCGGTGCGGTCCCAGTCCTGCCGGACACACCGGCATACGCCGCGTACAGCCGGGCGGAGCCGGGCGACGCCGGGAGCGGTGTGGAGGCGGAGCTGCGTCACTGGCGGCGCGTCCTGGAGCCGCCGGTCGCCCCGGCCTTCGCGCCACCGCACTCGAATTCGCCCGAAGGACCGCGATGCGAGATCACCCGGATGCTGCCGGGGTCCCTGGTCGGCGAACTGCAGACCATCGCATCCGGGCTGGGATCGCCGTCCGCCGCGCTCCTGTCCGCGGCGGTGGCGCAGGCGGAGGCGCGCACGTTCGGCGTCGCGGAGGTATGCGTCGGCACCCTGGCGCCGTCGCGGCCGGATCCGCGCTTCGACAACGTCGTCGGCTGCTTCGTCAACCCTCTCCCTCTGGTGTTTCGCGCGGCGGGGAACCCGGGACGGCGTCTGCTACCGGCCGAGGCGGCCGAGCAGCTCCGCGCCGCCATGAGCCACAGCGGGATCCCTTTCGACGCGCTGGTTCGCGCGCTCGGACCGGCCCGGGGCAGACATCCCTGGTTCCAGACCTGGGCAGTGGTGCAGCACGAGCCGCCCCGCGGCGAGCTGAGTCCGCACGTCCGATACCGGCCGGTCCGCGTGACTCCTCCGTCGACCGCGATGGAGCTTCTCGTGGAGGCCGTCCCGCAGGGCGATGGCAGCTGGGAGCTGGTGGCCTCCTGCCGTGCGGATGGAATCGGGGCGGCCACGTTGCGGGATCTGGTGGAGAGGCTGACCGAGGCGCTCGAGCGGTATGCCCACGACGGCGTCATCGAGGAGCCGCCCATCACCGCTTGAGGCGGACCGAGCGGAACCGGACTATACAGTGATCGTCCCGAAGGTGCGCCTCGAGCGCCGTAGAGGTCCGACCGGGAACCTCGCCGAGATGCGAACCGCCCCCCGCCTGGGCAAGTACGATCGATCCGTGACCGAAATGACCGAAACGACGCCAGGCTGGCTCGCTCCCGACGAGATCGAGTCGATGCGGGGCCGGATGCCGATCCTGTACGTGGACGCCGTGCCCGTGCGCGTGGACGACACGGGCACTGTCACCCGCGTCGGCCTGCTGCTGCGGATAGGCGCCGACGGCACCGTGAGCCGGGCGCTGGTGTCCGGGCGGGTGTACTACCACGAGCGCATCCGCGACGCGCTTCTGCGCCATCTGGAGAAGGATCTCGGACCGGTGGCGCTGCCGAGCGTGCCGGTCTCGCCGACGCCGTTCACGGTGGCGGAGTACTTTCCCACCCCGGGGGTCACGCCGTTCCACGACCCCCGCCAGCACGCGGTCTCCCTGGCGTACATCGTCCCGGTGCGCGGTGACTGCCGGCCCCGGCAGGACGCGCTGGACCTGGAGTGGTTCACGCCCGAGGAGGCGGCCGCCCCGGTCGTCCAGCAGGAGATGACCGGCGGTCAGGGCGTGCTGCTGAAGCAGGCGCTCGCCTACGTCGGCCGCCTGACCTGATGGGGGTCACTCCTCCGCGGCGGCAGGGCCGAGCGCCCGCGCCAGCCGGTCAAGCCAGTCGCGGGCGGTCCCGGTGACGTGTGGATACTCGGCGCGGAACTCGTCCCAGTCCACCTCGTCGAGAGAACGGATCGTTTCCGGACCGAACTCACCGGCCTCGCGCTCCCCGAGCGCGTCGCGCAGAACCCCGTGAAGAAGGTCGCGGGGAAGCGCCACGCGCTCGGCGAGCAGGACGGCGTCGTAGAGGTCCTTGCCCTGCGGGTGTCCGTCGGAGACCAGCCAGAGCACTTTCCACGCCAGCGACAGCTCCGGGGTGGCGGCGAGTATCGGCGTGGAGTCACCCCCGCCGGGGCGGGGGATCAGGGCGACTTCCGGCGGAACGGGCAGGCGCTCGTTGAAGGTGAAGTCGAGCTGGACGGTTCCCGGCGGAAGGTCGCCGGCCCGCCAGGTGAACACGAGCCGCCGTCCGGGGACACGGTCGTACGTCCAGATCTCGTCCGTCGCGATGTCGCCCGGGTCGAAGGTCACCGTGCCGTCGGCAGGTCCGGCCACAGTGGCGGCGATGACGCCCTTGAACATCATGACGGTGAGCGGGCTGTCCATGTTCACGGTGGGCGGGACGACGACCCAGTCGAGGTCGCCCGGCTCACGCGCCTCCTCGCCGACCCAGGCCTCGAGCAGCAGACTTCCGCGCAGCACGAGGTTCTCGTGCCACGGGGACTCGGCGACTACCCGGACCACATGATCGATCGCCCGGCGGCGAGCCCGCCGCCACCGGCGCCCGGCCTCCGGGTCGTCGAAGACCGGCTCGCCGGCCCGGAACGCACGGTAGAACTGCTTCAGCGCCGGGTCGAAGATCGGCGGCTGGCGAATGCCCGGCCTGTCCGTGACGGGCAGGTAGGTCGTGGGGAACAACGGTGTGCCGCGCGGCGGCACCGTGATCCCCTCGGGGAGAGTCACTCCCTTGAACCGATCCCAGCTTGACGTCATCGCTCCTCGATCCAGCCGTGGTCGATACCCGGGTTGTCGTCGTGGACGACATACTCTCGCTCGGCTTCGAGTACGACGTAGCCGTGCTTTCCGAGATCGGACAGCAGCGCCTCGAAGCGGCGGCCGGCCGTGGCCAGCCCGACACCCCGGCATCGCTGCGTGACGAAACGCTCGTGTGAACCGTCGTCGCGCTGCCGGCGGGCGTTCCGCGACACGTGCGCGCCGTGGACGACGGCGAGATCGGTGAGTGGCGCCAGGTCTGCGCGGACGGCGACCTTGACGTGGTGTTCGAAGTAGAGGCCGGGCATCGCCGCGGCGGCCTCGGCGGTCTGAGGGACGTCCTCGTTCCAGGGGGCCGCCTCGATCTTGACCCGGACCACGCGGAACCCCTCGCCCCGCAGTCGCTCGGTGTGGGCGGAGGCGGTCGTCCTCTGCGCGCCGAGCGTGCCCTCGCCCCGGACGGTGAGCATCGGCTGGGAACGGGCCGTCCCGCGTGCGAGCACGATGTGCGTGAACTTCATGCCGTTCTCCCGCGCCCAGGCGCCGAGCGACCCGGCGTCGTCCGCGGCCACCGTCAGGTGGATGTCGAAGACGCCCCTGAACTCCGGGCCGCTCACCGGCGGGTGCCGTTTCCCGGCGAGCTCGCCGGCACCCCGGCCCAGCCGGGCAGCGGTTCCACCCGGCGCAGCCAGTCCTGCGGCAGCCCGCCGAGCCCGGCCCGGCCGCCCAGGATGCCGCCGACGATCGCGCAGGTGGTGTCGACGTCGCCGCCCGCCGTCGCCGTCGTCCAGATCGCCCGCTCGACGTCGCCGAGATGCCGGGCCGCGGCCCACAACGTGAACGGCACGGTGTCGTGCGCCGTCACCTTCCGGCCGTTGCCCAGGGCGTCGGCGGCGAGCAGGGGATCGGTGATCGTGAGCAGCCGCCGGGCTGCGCCGATCCCGCTCCGCAGGCGGCCGGGCGGCGTGTGCTCCAGGACGGCGTCGAGGAAACGGCCGGGAGACAGGTCCGCTTCGCCCGCCGCCACGGCGGCGGCCACGGCCACGGCGACCGCACCCGCCACGGCCTCGGAATGGGTGTGCGTGACCCGGGCGGACAGTTCGGCCTGCCGTGCGGCGCGGACCGGATCCCCGGCGAACCAGGCGCCCAGCGGGGCGACGCGCATGGCAGCGCCGTTCCCCCACGAGCCGTTCCCGTCGAAGAGCCCGGACGCGAGTGCCCGCCAGTCGCCTCCCTGCCGGACGAGCCGCAGCATGCGGCCGGTGGCCGGGCCGTAGCCGCGGTCGAAGTCGTGGCGGGCGGCGAACGAGGCCGCCAGCGCGTCCTGGTCGACCGTGCCCCGGTCGGCCAGGAGGCGGTAGATCGAGCAGGCCATCTCCGTGTCGTCGGTCCACTGCCACGACCCGGGTGGCAGGGTTCGGGTGGCGAGCGCCTCGCGGTTGGCGGGCACGAAGAACTGGGAACCGAGCGCGTCGCCCAATGCCAGGCCGTACAGGGACGCGGTCGCGCGAATGAGGGGATCGGACGTCATCGCCGCCCAGTCTGGCACGTGCGTGCGCTACGCGGATGATCGTTGGTGCTCGTGATCGGGCGCCGGCCGTGCATCGACAGGAGGTGGCGGGTCAGGGCGACCGCGGTGAGCAGGGCGGCGAGCGCGCACACGCCCCGCCAGCCGGCCGCGTTCCAGACGCGTATCCCGATCCAGGACCCCGCGCTGCCGCCGAGGTAGGCGCAGGTCATGTAGGCGGTGTTGAGCCTGCCGCGGGCGTCGGGACGCAGGGCGTAGACCCGGGCCTGGTTGGCGACCATGCCGCACTGCATCGCGACGTCGAGCAGCAGCGTGCCGATGGTCAGCGCGGCCAGGCCCGCCGTGCCGCCGAGCGACCCGGCGGCGAGGACCGCCGCCGAGAGGAGGACCCCGAGCATGCAGACGAGGTTCACCGGATCCGGTCCCACGCGGTCCACGAGACGGCCGGCGACGGGAGTGCACAGCATGCTCGCCGCGCCGACCAGGGCGAGCACTCCGACGGCCTGGGCGCCCAGCCCGTACGCCGGGCCGGTGAGCAGGAGCGCGAGGCAGGTCCAGACGGCCGAGAACCCGGCGAAGACGGCCGCCTGGTAGAGGCAGGAGCGGCGCAGTTCGGGCTCGGCGCGCAGCAGGCGCAGCGGTTCGGCCAGGAGCGCGGGGTAGCGCCGGTTGGTGGATGCGGCCGTGACCGGCACCGTGACGGCCAGGCCCGCCGCGAGGAGCAGCGCCAGGGCCGCGGCCACCAGGTATGGAGCCCGCCAGCCCAGCCACTCGCCGAGGGTGCCGCTGAAGGTGCGGGCCAGCAGCATACCGCCGGTCGATCCGCTCAGCAGCGTGCCGATCACCGCTCCCCGGCGGTCGGCCGCCACCAGACCGGCCGCCAGCGGCCCGACGACCTGCGCGGCCACGGTGGTGAGGCCGACCAGGGCGGCGGCGACGACGAGCGGCGGCAGGGCCGGCGCGCAGCCCGCCGCGAGCAGGCCCAGCCCGGTCAGAGCGAGCAGGGTCACCAGGAACGGCCGGTGCGGGAAGCGGTCGCCGAGCGGCACCAGCAGGACGATCCCGGCCGTGTACCCGGCCTGGGTGGCGGTCACCACCAGGGCGCCCGCGCCGGGGGACAGGTGCAGCCCGGTGGCGACCAGCGGCCCGATCGCCTGCGGGAAGTAGACGTTGCCCACCGCCACCGCGCAGGTGAGGGTCAAAATCACGAGGATACGGCGGCTCATGCTTCGGCCACCGGCCCGTCGGCGGCATCGCGGACGCGGCGCTTGCCGGTCGTGCCGCTCACGACGACGAATACGTGGGTCATGGACCGAAGTCCACGCCCCGGGCATCCCGCCGCCAAACGATGTAGCTTGGGGCTTAATGATCAGCTTTGTGCTCGGCGTCGAGGATCTCGCGGACACGAGGTTCGCTCTCTCGCCCCTGACCGAGACGGTGCTCAGTCTGCGGGTGCTGCGCGACCCGGGCCTGTCCGCCGTGCATCTCCCATGGCGCAGATCCGTTGTCGGCGAACTCGGCACGCTCGACACGGACCTGCTGATGTCCCTGGTGGCGGAGAGGTTCACCGTTCCCGACTTCCTGACCCCGAGACCCGAGACCTTCGCCCCGGAGTTCGAGGAGGAGCTGGCGGCGGTCCGCCGGACCCCACCCGACCTGGTCCGCCGCGACCTGGCGGCCACGCACGCGCCGGGTCCGCTCCCCGGGCCGCTGCGCGACGGCGCCGCCACCGACGACGCGCCGGTCGTACGGCTCCGGGACGCCGTCTGCGACCTCCTGGAACGCTACTGGGAGATCGCGGTCAGGCCGTTGTGGCCGCAGATGCGGCTGGTGCTGGAGGCCGACATGACCTACCGGGCGCGACAGCTGGCCGTGGGAGGCGCCCGCCTGCTGTTCGCGGGCATGCATCCGAACCTGCGCTGGGACGACGGCGTGCTGCACGTCGACAAGATGATCGGCGGCTTCCGCGTCGCGGCGGCCGGCCGGGGACTGCTGCTCGTGCCGTCCGTGTTCGCGCACAAGCCCGCACCCCCGGTCGTCCCGGAGGAGCCTCCTGCGCTGGTCTACCCCAGCCGTGGCGTGGCGACGCTCTGGGCCCCGGCGCCCGTCGCGGACGGGACCGCTCTCGTGGCGCTTCTCGGCGCGCCGAGGGTTCGGCTGCTCGGTCTCCTCGGCGAGCCGCTGCCCACCGTCGAGATCGCCCGCCGGCTCAGGGTCACCCCGAGCGCCGTGTCCCAGCACCTGCGGGTGCTGTACGCCACAGGCCTGGTCACCCGGGCCCGCGACGGCCGGCAGGTCCTGTACCGCCGCAGTTCCCTGGGCGACCGGCTGGCCGGGGCAGCGTCCGCATGAGCGGTCGTTCAGCGGCGTGAGGTCAGCACCTGCGAGAGGACCTCGTGCACGTAGGTGTTGGGGTGCTTGCCGGTGAAGAGGGTGGAGAGGGGCCCCTCCGCCGTGACCGGCACATCCACGCCGGTGTGGCCGGTCGTGGTCCAGTCCATGACGAACGTGAGCTTGCTGCCGTGGACCGGGAACGGGCCGTCCTCGGTCGACAGGTCGCTGCCGCTCTCGTCGCTGTCGGAGGTGTCCTCCACGGTGAGGCCGCCGCAGTCGTGGTCACCCGTGACGACGAGAAGCGTGTCGGGGTGCGCGGCCACGTACGCCCTGGCGACCTGGACGGCCTTCTCCAGCGATCGCATGGCCTGGAGCATGCGGGTGCCGTTGTTCTCGTGCGCGAACTCGTCGATGCCCTCCTCCTCGACGAAGAGGAAGAAGCCCTTCTTGTTCGTCCCGAGGATGTCGAGGGCCTTCTTGGTCATGGTGGCCAGGTCCACGGCCGGAGAGTAGACGTCGCCCTGGCCTTCGGGCCTCTGCTGGAACATCTCCTCGTTGCCGAACAGGCCCAGCAGCTTCCCCCGCTTGGCCTTCGCGAGCTCCTTGGCGGTGGAGACGTACTGGTAGCCGGCGCTCTTGGCCTGGTCGATCAGGTTGCCCTTGGTGCCCTTGCTGGCCTCGCTCGGATCCTCGGCGGGCTTGTCCGGCCACGCGCCGGGCGTGCCCGCCGGGAGCCACCAGTCCTCGCCGCCGCCGAGGATGACATCCGGCTTGCTGACCGCCAGGTACTGCCGCGCGATCTCGTCCTGGGCCGAGCGGTCGGCGGTCTGGGAGAACCACGCGGCAGGGCTGGCGTCGGTCACCTGAGCCGTGGTGACGAGACCGGTGGACTTGCCCGCCGCCTTGGCCTGCCGGCCCAGGATCGGCAGCGGCTTGCGGTTGACGTCCACGCTGATGGCGCCGTTGTAGGTCTTGGTCCCCGTCGCCCAGGCGGTGGCCGCCGCGGCGGAGTCGGTGATCGCTGTCGCGGGGTCGTGCGGACTGGTGCTCAACTGCCCGGAAACCGGAAGCCTGTCCATGGTGAGCTGTCCGTCGAGACCGGTCAGGTACAGCCGCGCGGCTTCACGGTGAGCCGCGGACATGCCGTCACCGTTGATGAAGATCACGCTGCGCGCTCGGCCGGCGCCGTGGCCGGCAGCGGCGGCGTTCGCGGACAGGACAGGAGTGAGGACCGCGCCGACGACCGCTGTCGTGGCCACAGCCGTCGTCGGCACAAGCAGCCGCAGCAGGCGCTTGCGGGGGATATTCATCAAAACTCCCATGTAGGTATCTGTTGGCAGGACGGGGATATTACGGGCAGAAGGCCACGACGAGATGAACACGGCTTGGCAGGATCTTTAACCACGCCGGACCACGCGTCTCCCGGGGCTCTGCCGCCCGCCCGACCGTACGGGAGGGTGATGACGGCGGCGGCCGATCGACGCGAATTTGCCGTTCACATGAATTGATGACGAACATGCCCGGCGGATCATGACGTCTGTTCACGTGGCATAAACCCGGCATTGTCGTGATGCACACCGTGCCGCGTCCTTAGCGTGGCTAACTTTCTCGCTGCCGCACCCGAACCCACGAGCGGGTGCCGGTCGCCGAGGAAGGACACGGATGCGAAGAAGCGACATGGACAGGAGCCCGGCGGTCCGGGCTCGCGGAATCACGAAGTCCTTCGGCGATGTGGTCGCACTCGACGGCGTCGACCTCGATGTGGCGTACGGGCAGGTCCACGGCCTGGTCGGCCCGAACGGCGCGGGCAAGACGACGCTCCTCGGCCTGCTGCTGGGCTTGGCGGTCGCGGACGGCGGCCGCCTCGAGATCCTGGGTACGCCGGTCGGGCGGGCGCTGGCCGTTCCCGCCGGTGTCGCGGGCTTCGTGGACGGACCCGGGCTTTATCCCTCGCTCACCGCGCGCCAGAACCTCTCGGCCCTGGCCTCACTCGGCCGGTATGACACCGGTGGCGCCGCCGGCGTCGACGACGCCCTGGAGCAGGTCGGGCTCACCGGCGTCGCCGACGACCGCGTCCGGGGCTTCTCGCTCGGCATGCGCCAGCGGCTGGGGCTGGCCGCCGCGCTGCTCACCAGGCCGCGACTGCTGGTCCTCGACGAGCCGGCCAACGGCCTTGACCCCGCGGGTAAGCACCACGTGCACCGCGTCATCACCGAACTCACCGCGGACGGGACCGCGGTGGTCCTGTCCAGCCACCGGATGGACGACCTCGCCGCGCTGTGCTCCGAGGTGACCATCCTCGCCACCGGGCGGCTCGTCTTCTCCGGTCCGGTGAGCGAGCTCGCCGCCGAGAGCGGCGAACTCGACTACCGGCTGCTCACCTCCGACCCGGCGGCCGCCCATCGGCTGGCGTCGAAAACGCCCGGGCTGCGCGTCGTGCCCGGTCGCGACCCCGCTCGACGACCGGATGCCGACGTGCTCGTGGTCCGCGGGCCCGTGCCGTCGATCGACGATCTGGTCGTGCGGCTGGTGCGCGCCGGCGTGGCACTCCGGGAGCTGACGCCCGTGGTGACGCCGCTCGAGGCCGCGTTCCTCGCCCTGACCGGGACCGGCACCGTGCCCGCCCGGACCGGCCGGCAGGCCGGCCAGGAGGAGCAGGCCGGCCAGGAGGAGCAGGCCGGCCAGGAGGAGCAGATGGACCAGGAGGACCCGCGATGACCGTGACCGTCACCCGGCCCTCGATGGCCACCAGGCCGGCGCCCGTGCTGCCCGGTTACCGGTTCGAGCTGGTCAAGCTGCTCTCCCAGTGGCGCATCCGCCTGCTGCTGCTCGCCTGCTGGATCGCCCCGGCGGCCTTCGTGGCCGCGGTGAGCCTGCAGAGCTCGCTGCCCGCCGACACGGTCTTCGGCCGCTGGATGAACGCGACCGGCTGGGCGGGCGCGCTGGTCGTACTGGACTTCTCGTGCAGCTGGGCGCTCCCGCTGCTGACGGCGTTGGTCGCCGGCGACGTCTTCGCGGCCGAGGACCGGCTGGGCACCTGGCGCCACCTCCTCGTGGCGGTGCGTTCACCGAGGCGGATCTTCGTGGCGAAGGGCCTCGCCAGCCTCACCGTGCTCCTGCTGCTGGTGGCCGGGCTGGCCGCGTCGGGGATCATCGGCGGCCTGGCCGCGGTCGGCGACCGGCCGCTCGCCGGCCTGGACGGCCATCTCCTCGCCCCGGCGGACGCCGCCGCCACGGTCCTGCTCGCGTGGGCCTGCGCGCTGGCGCCGACGCTGGCGTTCGCCGCCGTCGGGCTCCTCGGCTCGGTGGCCCTCGGCCGCTCGCCGATGGGGCTGCTGATGCCCGCGCTGCTCGCCCTGGTGCTGCAGCTCGCCCAGCTGCTCCCGCTGCCGGTGGCGGTGCGGACGGCCCTGCCGAACGGCGCCTTCCTCGCCTGGCGCGGGCTCTTCACCAGCCCGGCGCAGGTGGGCCCCCTCCTCATCGGTCTCGCGGTGAGCCTGGTGTGGGCGGTCACCGCGACCGCGCTGGCCTACCGGCTGTTCCTGCGCCGCGACTTCACCGACCTGGCGTACGACGGGTCGGGCCGGCGGGCCGTCGTGGCGGCGATCCTGCCGCTGGCCGCACTGGTCGTCCTCACCGTGGGCGTGATCGCCGTCGCGACCCCGGCCACGGGCTCGGGCATCGAGAAGGGGAAGCTGCAGGACTCGCTCGCCACGGCGTACGCCCATCTCTATCGGCTGCAGATGCGGGAGCTCCATCGCCCCGACGTCACCGAGGCGCAGCTGGGGGCGTCCGCGTCCTGCGACAAGGGCGGCTCCCGGGTCCCCGACCGGGGACCGGGCAACGACTGGCGGTGTGTCGTGTCCTGGCACCTGCCCGGCGCGAGCGCTGTGGGCTCCGCCGTCTACCAGCTCGACGTCACCGCGGACGGGCGGTACGTCGCCGACGGAGACGGCCCCAAGGAGGTGAACGGCTACTTCCAGGTGCGCACCCCGGCCGGGGACGCACCCAACCCCCTGTGGCAGTTCGACGGGAACGTCGACCTGCTCGCACGCACCACGAAGGAATGATTCATGCACGTCACGCGCCAGCGCGTCGCCAAGGTCCCTCGCGGGCTCCTCACCGGACGCACCGGCCGGCGGACCCGCCTCCTCGCGGCCGCCACCGCCGCTCTCGTCGTCACCGGCGGCGGCATCGCCTACGCGTCCACCGACGGATTCGGCACCCAGCAGGTCGGCCAGACCACCGGCAAGGGCCTGGTCGTCTCCGCGGACCAGTACATCGACCCCATCGGCGAGCGCCTCGTCATCGACAACGGCAAGATCATGTCGTCCTCGGTCAGCCCGGACGCCACCCACCTCGCGGCCTCGATCACCGACGGCGGCATGGCGCTCGTCATCGTCGACCTGAAGAACCGGCGGGTGCAGCAGCTCGTCGGCAACAACGCGGCGGCGAACCTTCGCATCAGCGGCAACGACGTGGGCCAGGAGGGCCCGACGTACTCGCCGGACGGTTCCCAGCTGTGGCTGGGCCGGGCCGACGGCTACACCAGGTTCACCGTGAACCCCGACGGCACCCTCGCCGACCCGACGAACATCACCATCGCCGCACAGGGTTCGAAGCGCGCGCTGGTGGGCGAGGCGGTGTTCTCGCCCGACGGCTCCACCGTGTACTCCGCCGTCAACGGCCAGAACCGGGTGGTCGCCATCGACGCGGCGACCGGGGCCGTCCGGCAGAGCTGGGCCGTGGGCAACGCCCCCCGTGACCTGGTCATCGTCGGGACCAAGCTCTACGTGAGCAACGAGGGCGGGCGTCCGGCGAAGCCCGGCGAGACCACGATCAACTCCTACGGCACCCAGGTGCCGGCCGACCCGGAAACCGGCGCCACCACCACCGGCACGGTCAGCGTCATCGACGTGGCGAACCCGGCCGCCGCCGTCGCGAGCATCGACGTCGGCCTGCACCCGACCGCCCTGTACGCCAAGAACGGGGCGCTGTTCGTCACCAACACCGCCACCAACGACGTGTCGGTCATCGACACCTCCAGTGACAAGGTCGTCCAGACCATCGCCACCCAGCCGTGGCCGGAGGCCTCGGTGGGCTACGAGCCCGACGCGATGACGCTCACCGACGACGGCCACCTGCTGGTGACGCTCGGCCGTGCCAACGCGGTCGCCGTCTACCGGTACACGAGCCCGCAGGAGCCGGTCAGCTATGTCGGCCTGCTCCCGACGGACTACTTCCCCGCGGAGATCACCACCGTCGGCGGCGACGTGCTGGTCTCCAACACCCGCGGCGTCGACGCCCGCCGTCCCACCACCGCCGCCGGGCACGGCACCCACGACACCACGTCGAGCCTGCAGCGGTTCACGCTGCCGGACGACAGGGAGATCGCCAAGTACACGGCCAAAGTCTTCACGCAGAACGGCTGGGGCAAGAACGACGTCAAGCGGGCCGAGGGCGACAAGCAGAAGGCCGTGGCGGTCCCGAAGCGCCTCGGCGACGCCTCGACGATCAAGCACGTCTTCCTGATCGTCAAGGAGAACCGGACCTACGACCAGGTCTTCGGCGACATTCCGCAGGGCGACGGCGACCCGTCGCTGGCCCAGTACGGCGAGAACGTGACGCCGAACCAGCACGCCCTGGCACGTCAGTTCGGCCTGTACGACAACACCTACGACATCGGCACCAACTCGGCCGAGGGCCACAACTGGCTGATGCAGGCCGACAACCCGGAGTACACCGAGTCATCGGCCGGGGAGTACCTGCGCAGCTACGACACCGAGGACGACGCGCTCGGCCACCAGCGGACCGGTTTCCTGTGGACCGGCGCGCGGGCGGCGGGCAGGACCGTGCGGAACTTCGGCGAGTTCCACCAGTTCCTGACCAAGCCGTCCGGCGCGACCTGGCAGAACCTGTACTGCGACACCAGGAACATGCAGGCGACCGGCCAGAACACCGCCTACACCCTGAACTCGTCCTCACCGATCCCGTCGCTCGACGCCGTGTCGGTGCACGGCTTCCCGAAATTCGACACCAGTGTCCCGGACATCTACCGGTACGAGATCTGGAAGCGTGACTTCGAGGCCAACGGGCCGGCGAACCTGAACATGTTCTGGCTGTCCAGCGACCACACCGGCGGTCCGCCGAACGGGGCCGCCCAGGTCGCCGACAACGACCTGGCCGTCGGCAGGATCGTCGACACCATCTCGCACAGCGCGTACTGGAAGGATTCGGCGATCTTCGTCGTCGAGGACGACTCCCAGGCGGGCACCGACCACGTCGACGGCCACCGCGCCCCGATCCAGATCATCAGCCCCTGGGCCAGGCACGGTGTCGTGGACAGCCACTACTACACGCAGATCACCATGATCCGCACCATCGAGCAGATCCTCGGGATCCAGCCGATGAACCAGAAGGACAGCGCCGCCACCCCGATGGCCGCGGCCTTCACCAACAAGCCCGACTACACGCCGTTCACCGCCCTGCCGAACCGCACGTCGCTGACACTGGGCCTGTCGGGCTCCACCCTGCCGTCGTGCGGGGCGGACACCCCGGCGCCGCAGAACCCGGCCGCGGCGGCGGCGCCGTCGGCGAAGGTGCCCGCGGACAAGCAGGAGATCGCGAAGAAGTGGGGCGCCTGGAAGTCGCACCAGGCGTTCAACGGGCCCAGCGCCAGGGCCGACTCCGGGAACCCGGAGCAGATGAACCGCTTCTCGTGGTACGAGGCGCACGACTACAAGAAGCCCTACCCGGGTGACGGCGGGATCTACGCGCCGGACCAGGTGCCGGGCGCCTACATCCCGTCGCCGGACAACGACGGCTGACGCGGCCCGATCAGAAGGAAGGGCCCCTGGCCGGCGTCACCGCCGGCCCGGGGCCCTTCCCGTCCCCGCACGGGGCGGGAGGCCGGCCGGGGCGGCGTCCGCGTGAGCCGGGTCAGCGCCGCGCCCGCGCGTCGCTGCCCGTCTTGGCCCGGAGGAGTTCGGCGAACAGGTTCTCCCACAGCGGCATGACGTTCTCCGGCGCGTACTCCCTGGCGGTCGCCGCGGCGGCCGCGCCCATGCGCAGCCGCAGGCCGCGGTCGGCGATGAGCCGGTTGAGGGCCGCGGCGAGGGCGTCGACGTCCTCACAGGGCACCAGCAGACCGTCGGCGCCGTCGGTGAGCACGTCGCGGGGGCCGGTCGGGCAGTCGAAGGCCACGATCGGCAGCGCGTGGGTCATCGCCTCGATCATGACCATGGGCAGGCCCTCGAAGCGGCTGCTCAGCGCGTAGACGGAGGCCCGGGTGAGTTCGTCGTCGAGGCGGTCGGTCCGGCCCATCAGCGTCACGTGCGCGGACAGGCCGTGCTCGCCGATCAGCCTGCGCAGGGCGGCCTTCTTCGGGCCGGTGCCGAAGACCCGCAGGCGCCACTCCGGATGGTCCTTCACCACCTGGGCGAACGCGGGGAGCAGCAGGTCGAAGCCCTTCTGCCTGACCAGGCGGCCCGCGGCGACCACGATGGGGTGCTCCTGCCGGGACGGCTCCTGGTTCACCGAGTGCACCGCGTTGGGGATCCGCACGATCCTCGTCCCGGGCAGCGCGCGCTCGTATTCGCTCCGGTCGCCGGCCGTCAGCACGGCGACCGCGTCGAACGCGCCGTAGTGCCGGACGATCTCCTCGCGCAGCGTCTGCGGATAGGTGCCGAGGTTCATGTGCTCCTGCGCCACCCGTACGACGTTCGTGGAGCCGCGGCGCGCGGAGATCAGGTTCAGCGCCGGCCGCGTGGTGATGAGGATCCCGTCGTCCACCGAGGCGACGTAGTCGATGACGGCCTTCTCGACCCGCTCGGTGAAGTAGCCGGCGGCGAACTCGCCGTACGGCACGATCTTGCCGCGCAGCCGCCGCCACACGCGGCGGCCGAGGGAGTCGGCCAGCACGCCGGCCCGCTGGTCCACGAGCGTGGTGAGGGCGACGGCGGGATGCAACCGGAACTGCGGCTCCTCACGGCGGCGTACCACGCTGACGATCTCCACGTCGTGGCCGAGCGCGGCCATCGCGTTCGCCTGGTTGACCACGGTGCGGATCGTGCCGCCCATGCCGTAGGCGTGCAGGAGCATGTAGCGGATCCTCATCGGCCCTCCTCCCGGGGGAGGTAGCCCCAGCTGCGGCACATGGGTTTGAGCAGGTCGGGTATCTCGTCCGCCCCGGGCAGGTCGCGCCCCGGCTGCACCGTGCCCGACCGGATCTTGTCGCTCCAGTCGCCCAGGCCCTTCTGCACCACCTTCTGCTCGCCGTACGCCAGCATCGCGGGCTCCCACTCCACTCCGAGGAAGTCGCAGATGGCGCGGGTCGTCTTCTCGGGCTCGGCGGTCAGGTCCTCGTAGCGCACGGTCAGGCCGGTGAGCGCCTTCCTGGCCCGCTGCACCGCCTTCATGTAGCGCAGAGCGTCGGCGGCGGCCTCCTCCCTGGTCCGCTTGACGGGGTCGGCCTCATACCAGGAGGCGGCGATGGAGGCGGGGTGACGCAGCAGGAAGACGTACCGGGCGTCGGGCCAGCAGGCGGCGATCCGGGCGTACGCGAAGGCGTTGGCGGGGGTCTTGTCCACGATGGTCCGCTTGCCGCTGCGTACCAGTTCGCGGTGGAGCACCCGGTCCCACAGCATGTGCTCCAGGTCGGCCTGGTTGTGGCCGAGCGCCTCCATCGCCTTGCGGGCCAGCGGCGTGCCGAACCCGACGGTCAGCCGCCTGACGTGCAGCTCATGCGGGGCGTGCAGGTCGGGGTGGGCGTTCAGGATCGACCGCAGCAGGGTGGAGCCCGACCGCACCGGGGACATGACGAACACCGGAGCGACCAGAAGGCGATCGGCGCGAGGGTCGGCGGGAGGACGCACCAGTTCCTCCGGCGCCGGAGCCGGGGCGGGACCCGCGGGCGAGGACTGGGCGGCGGGCCGGACACGGGTGAGCTGGACTCCCGTGAACTTGACGAGTGCGCCGTTGATCCTCCGCTGCCATGTCATGGCCCGCGACGTTACCGGGGCTTCCGGGGAATTCCCTGAGAATCCACCCCCTGCTCACCTGTGACTCCCTCGCGTGTCACCAGGCGGCTTGCCGCGGTCAGCCATCGGCGCGCCGTGTCGAGGTGGCCGTCGCCCAGCCCGTCGCGGGGATCGACGGCCACGACCAGGAACTCGCCGACCCCCGGATGGCCGTCCAGATACTCCAGATCGGCCGGCCCGAGATCGTCGTCGAACCAGACGAACGGCCGGCCACGGACGTACTCGGCGACGTGCCAGGTTTTGAGGTTCACCCCGGGCGGGCGGGAGGCGTCGCCGTCGATCGGGACGACGGGCAGCGGCGGCAGGCCGATCCTGGGGCCGATCTCCTCGTTGGCGCGCTCGCCCCAGGTCGTCGCCCAGATCAGCGTCGCGCCGGTCTCCCGGCGCAGCGCGGTCAGCTTGGCGCCGTGCCGGGGATCGAGCAGCAGGCGGAACCCCTCGCCCTCCACCACGCACTCGAAGCGGCGGAAGCGCGGCGAGGAGCGCCGTGCGGGGTTGAGCACCCCGTCGACGTCCAGCAGCAGAAGAGCGCCGTCCATCACATGGCCATCATCTCGCCGCGGGCGCCGCCTCTCCACTCCGTATGGTGTGCGGAAGCGAAGCGGACCCGGCCGGACATCGTCCGGCCGGGTCCGTTCGTGGTCGTCAGAGGGTGAGGATCAGGAACAGGTGAGGGTCGGGGTGGCCGCGCTGCCGTTGGCGGTGAAGCCGAAGGTGGTCGACGAGCCGGCCGCGACGGAGCCGTTGTAGGGGGCGTTGCGGACGGTCACGTTGGAACCGGACCCGCTCTGCGTGCCGTTCCACAGGCTGCTGATGCTCTGCCCGCCGGGCCAGCTCCAATTGACCGTCCAGCCGTTCAGTGACGAGCCGCCGGCGCGGACCGTGACCTCGGACTGGAATCCGCCGGGCCAGGAGTTGACCGTACGGATGGTCGCGCTGCACGCTCCGCTCGGATCCGGCGAGGTGCTCGGCGAGGTCCCGGGCGACGGGCTGACCGGGGGGTTCGGGCTCGGGCTGACCGGTGGGGTGGGGCTGGGCGAGGTGTTCGGGGTGGCGGCGTTGAGGGCGTTCAGCACCGAGGTGTAGGCGGCCTT
>NZ_JBFBIP010000016.1:0-214913 GCF_040685655.1 Microbispora sp. NPDC088329 | reverse complement strand
ATCTTCTGGTTGTAGGCCAGGCCCTGCCCGCCGACGTTGGACCCGAGGGTGCCGACGTCCTTGAGACCGATCGACAGCTTGAAGCCGACAACCTGCCAGCCGAGGAACCGCTTGCCGTTCGGGACCTTGACCCCGGCCGGAGCCTTCAGCTCCTGCTCGGCCGCGGCCTTGTTGTCGCCGGGCTTGTGGTCGCCCCAGCCGCCACCGGGCTTGTTGTCGCCGGGCTTGTGGTCGCCCCAGCCGCCGGGCTTGTGGTCGCCCCAGCCGCCGGGCTTCGCGTCGCCGAAGACCGGCTCGACCGCGAGCTTGGACCAGCCCGTGGTCTTGTCGGCCTCAAGCTTGGCCTTGTACTTGAGGGCGTCCCACTTGCTGGCGAAGGTCTTCGACACGAAGCGGCCGTGAGTGCCGTTCTCCGTGGGGATGACGCCGTTGTAGACCGTGACGAACGCGTAGTCGCGGTCGCCGTCCTCGTACACGCTGTAGTCGTAGTGCGTGTAAGCGGTCTTACCGACGTAGATGCCCCAGGGGGTCTTGCCCTCGTAGTAGCCGGGGATGAAGACCCACTTGTCCAGCGTGGTGGCGTTGGACTCGGTGTCGTAGACGCAGTGACCCGCGGTCGCCACCAGGTTCTTGTACTGGCCCTGGACCGAGGTGGCCGAGCACCAGTGCGGCTTCTTGTCAGCGCCGATGAAGAACACCTTGCCGGTGGTCTTCGGCAGGTTGACGTTCTTCAGGTTGCCGGAGGCAGCCTTCTGGTCGCCGCTGGAACCCACAACGCCGGCCTTGTCGTCGGCGGAAACGCCGCCGGTCGACACGTGCTTGGTGGGGACCGTGGTCTCCACCGCGTACGGGGTCGCGTTGATCAGGTTGGCCTTGGCCTGACCGAACCAGAACGCCGCGACCTGCTGGGCCGCGAGGTTGGTGTTGGCCAGGTTCACGCTCGGGATCGAGTCGGCCTGAGCCGGGGCAGCGATCGCAGCGGAGGCCAGCAGGCCGGCCGCGATCCCGCCCAGAGCGAGAGTGCGCTTCATAACATTTCTCCTGGTCTGTCGTGAGGCGTCACTTGCGCCCCATCCGTCAGTGAGGAACGAGGAGAAAGCTATAGGACGAAAAGAGGGGGCGTAAGAGGGTTCGTGACCGTCTCATGACGGGAGGCGTTGCGGGCGGAAGCGGTCGATCGGGGGGTGGCGAACCATTTTGGCTGATCATCAAAGGTGTCCAAGGGGCCTCCGTTACGCTCCGCGTTGGACCGCTATAACGGTCGATGTGACCTAAATCACAGTTTCGAGGGAAACCGAAGAGGTGTGAGATCACGTCAAAGCCCTCACACGCGGGGTGATCCGGTAGCTTCCAGCAGCCGCGACAAACCCCGAAAATGGGACGAACGGCACTATTTGTGACCATCGGTAAGAGGGTCGAGCCGGGGTTGGTCCAGACCCGTCGGCCCGTCGGGCGCTGATCCCGACAGCACGGCAATCGGTGGGTGCGCGAGAGCGGATCGTCGGCATCGAGCGATCGGCGGCCGGCACGGGAAGAGACCGCCCTGGCGGTGGGGGGCA
This sequence comes from Microbispora sp. NPDC088329, assembly GCF_040685655.1. Taxonomy (NCBI): domain Bacteria; kingdom Bacillati; phylum Actinomycetota; class Actinomycetes; order Streptosporangiales; family Streptosporangiaceae; genus Microbispora; species Microbispora sp. NPDC088329. Next base: position 213,354 of record NZ_JBFBIP010000016.1, on the reverse strand, counting down.
CTCCTGCTTCGGCTCTGGTGGAAGCATCCCGAGCGATCGCGATCGGTTCAGGCGTCGTGCGGAGGAGTGCGGCGCCGTCGTGGTCGGAAGCGGCCTGCTGGAGAGCACTCGATCGGCCTCGTCGACAAAGGCGCAGTACGTCGAACTTTGTGCGGAAACGGGAAAAGGGCCCGGCTGGGTGCCGGGCCCTTTCCTTGACTCTGCTTTACCGGGGGGAAGATCAGACGATCTTGCCGGACCAGTTGGCGGCAGCCTGCTTGTAGACGGCCAGCGTCTCACCGTCGAAGTACGGCGACACGTTGGTGTCGATGCGGCTGTTGCCGTCGGTGTCGGAGACCGCGATGGTCACACCGTTGAGGTAGCCGAGCCGCTTGGTGTTGCTGTAGCGGTACAGCCACGCGGAACCGATCGAGCCCTCGCCGGTGAAGGAGGACTTGATGCCCACCAGCTCCTCGGCCTTCAGCGAAGCAGCGCTCGCCTTGAAGGTCTTGCCGTAGGCCCACTTCTGGGTCTTGCCGGTGAAGGCGTAGTTGCCGTCCGGGTGCGACCCGCTCGGGTAACCGAACTCGAAGATGCCCGTGCCGATCTTCTGGTTGTAGGCCAGACCCTGACCACCGACGTTGGACCCGAGGGTGCCGACGTCCTTGAGACCGATCGAGAACTTCTTGCCCACGACCTGGTAGCCCTTGACAACCTTCGCCGTGAACGTCCGGCTGAAGTAGTTGTACTCGACGGGGCCCTGGTTGCCGGGCTTCCAGTCGCCGGGCTTGTGGTCGCCCCAGCCGCCACCGGGCTTGTCGCCGGGCTTGTGGTCGCCCCAGCCGCCACCGGGCTTGTCGCCGGGCTTGTGGTCGCCCCAGCCGCCACCGGGCTTGTTGTCCTTCCGCACCCGCCAGAACAGGGTCTTCCCGTCCTCGCTGATGTAGGAGTCCTTGTCCTGCTTGTAGTCCTTCTTCTGAACCACAGCAGGCTCGGAGGCGGAGGTGCCCCAGGCCCACGGGCCCTTGCCGGTCAGGTCCTTGCCCTTGTTCCAGGCCTGGAACTCGGCGACGGTGACCGGGGACGGCTGACCGAACCGCGAGAGCTTGCTGGCCTCGACGATGCGGAGCCTCGAGCCGACGGTGCTCTTGTCGCCCTCGAGCTTCCGCTTGGCCTTCCAAGCCTCGAGCTTGGTCTTGTAGACCTCGGACGCGTACTCGCCGGCGCTGGTGCCGCCCTCGGTGGGCAGAACGCCGTTGTAGACCGTGACGAACGCGTAGTCGCGGTCGCCGTCCTCGTACACGCTGTAGTCGTAGTGCGTGTAAGCGGTCTTACCGACGTAGATGCCCCACGGGGTCTTGCCCTCGTAGTAACCGGGGATGAAGACCCACTTGTCGAGGGTGGCCGCGTTCGACTCGGTGTCGTACACGCAGTGACCCGCGGTCGCCACCAGGTTCTTGTACTGGCCCTGGACCGAGGTGGCCGAGCACCAGTGCGGCTTGTGGTCGGCACCGATGAAGAACACCTTGCCGGTGGTCTTCGGCAGGTTGACGTTCTTCAGGTTGCCGGTGGCGGCCTTCTGGTCGCCGCTGGAGCCAACCGTGCCGGCCTTGTCGCTGGCCGACACGCCGCCGGTCGACACGTGCTTGGTGGGGACCGTGGTCTCCACCGCGTACGGCGTGGCGTTGATCAGGTTCGCCTTGGCCTCGCCGAACCAGAACGCCGCGACCTGCTGGGCCGCGAAGTTGGTGTTGGCCAGGTTCACGCTCGGAATCTGGTCGGCCTGAGCCGGGGCGGCGATCGCAGCGGAGGCCAGCAGGCCGGCCGCGACACCACCCAGAGCGAGAGTGCGCTTCATGGATTTCTCCTGGTCTGTCGTGAGGCGTCACTTGCGCCCCATCCGTCAGTGAGGAACGGGATGAAAGCTATAGGACCGATTGGAGTGGCGTAAGGGGAATTGGTTGATTCGCCTAATGCCTTCACCCGTGAGGCCGACAATCGCTTCCTGAGAGGTAGCTGAATATCTGCTGATCATGGCCTGTATGGAGCGGCTTCTGTCACGGTGTGTCGCGGATCGGTCACCCGCGAATGTGATCTAAATCACAGGTTTAGATGAAACCGGGAGCCCAGGGGATTGCGTCGGAGTGTGCCCTTTCGCCTGGACCGTGGTTCGGGTGACCGGGCCTGGGGCTCACGCGAAGTGATCAAGGAATGGCGCAAAGCAGCACGTCGATCCCACTCGCCGGTTGCGGTGCGACCACGTCCGGCCCGGCGCGCGTCGCCTCGGAGCTCCCCGTTCCTGCCCCGTCCCGCGAGGGGGAGGCGCGTGAGGCCGGTGTCCCGACGATGGCGCCCGGAGCCCTGCCGGCCGCTGCCGAGCCCTCCTGTGGAGGGGTGTGCCATGGGGAAAGCGGCCTGATCCGATCGGTGAACCTCGCCGTGCCCCGAGCAGTGATCGGGAGAATGGCGCGCAGGTAGCGGGTGGTGCCGGATGTGAATTCGCCGTAACGCTCGCCCAGGAGGTTTTCGGGCGGCGAAACGGGCGTTCGGCAGGGGTGCGGGTCGGCGATTGCGGGGAACGCTTTCGGGTGGCCGGCCGCTGGCGCGCGCTTGTCGCAGAGAACTCGCAACGGTAGAGGCCGAGCATGCTCGGCGGGCGTCCCCGCGTCGCAGCGCGTCCAGATATCCGCAGGTCGTATCGGTTATGAGGTAGCGCTTGGCTTCATGGAGCCGGTCGTTTTGCAACGGTCCCACGGTCGTGCGTCGCGTGATGGGAGAAGCGCGGCGCGGGTGGTCGCTATGTCGTTCGGCCGGTTTTCCCTGCTATCGGAACAGGTGAGGGTGGCAATTTCTGGGACGCGTATCGCTCCTCGTCGCCCACTGATCAAAACGCTTTGCTTCGCTTTTCTCTGCGTGATATCGGACTCGGTCATCCAGCATTCCCCGCAGATCTCGTTTCAGTAAATCTGATTTCCGTTGACTTCTTCGCTCGCGGCCGCACCGGTTTTCTTCAGGTATTTCCCGGGGTGCCGCGACAGGCGATCCCTGTCGCGCTGACGATGCCATCCCGACACGATCTGTAAGTGCGCGCGCGTATTCGTACGCCGTACAAGTGAATTGCCGGGGATACGCGTGATGTGGTGTCCGCGGTGTGGTGCCCACGGGCGGGTGAGGCCGGTGCACACGTGCCACCGTGCCGCCCCGAAGACTTCCGCGTGAGGGAGAGCGCCTCAGGATGGCGCTGAACGCCTTCACGAGCGGCGTTGCCCGCGCCGAGTGACATCCGGCGTGCGTCGCCGCCCGTCGCTCGTCTCGGCGTACAGCGAATGGGCAAGGCGGGAGGTAAGGGAGGGGTGCCGGCATCGTCCTCGGCACGGCCCGTGGAGACGGCTTGAGCTCGTGGGACACAGACGACTCGCGAGACAGACGACTCGCGGGACAAAAACGAAAGGGCCCCGCTGTGGACAGCGGGGCCCATCCTCATGCCAACGGAAAAGGCCCGGCTGTGAAACAGCCGGGCCCCATCCTCACGTCAGGAGTCGGAGACTCAGACGATCTTGCCAGACCAGTTGGCGGCAGCCTGCTTGTAGACGGCCAGCGTCTCACCGTCGAAGTACGGGGAGATGCTGGTGTCGATGCGGCCGTTGCCGTCGGTGTCGGCGAGGCCGATGGTCACACCGTTGAGGTAGCCGAGCCGCTTGGTGCTGCTGTAGCGGTACAGCCAGGACGAGCCGATGGCGCCCTCACCGGTGAAGGAGGACTTGAGGCCCACCAGCTCCTCGCCCTTGATGGCCGCGGAGCTCGCCTTGAAGGTCTTGCCGTACGCCCACTTGAGGGTCTGGCCGGTGAAGGCGTAGTTGCCGTCCGGGTGCGACCCGCTCGGGTAGCCGAACTGGAAGACGGCGGTGCCGATCTTCTGGTTGTAGGCCAGGCCCTGACCACCGACGTTGGACCCGAGGGTGCCGACGTCCTTCAGGGTGATCTTCAGCGTGCCGTGGGGCCTGTGGTCGTCGTGGCGAACCGACTTCGCCCAGAACGTCCGGGCGTAGTACTTGTACTTGGGCCGGTGGCCGTTGTCGTCGCAACGGTCGTGGCCACGCGAGAACCTGTCGCCGTGGTCGTCGCACCAGTCGTGCCCGCGGTCGTCGTGACGCTTGCCGAACTCGGGGGTCGGCGCGCTGGTCTGCGCGGCGAAAGCCTCGGTGCTCGGCGAGGCCGAGGGGCTGGCGGAGGGAGAGCTGCTCGGCTCGGCCAGAGGCGCGAGCTTCCTGTCATCGTCGCCCTTGCCCCAGCCGCCGTGGCCGTGACCACCGTTGCCGGGACGGCCCGGGCCGTGGTGCTCGTCGTCGCCGCCCCAGACCTTCTTGCGGAAGTACAGGGTCTTGCCGTCACGGCTGACGTACGAGTCCGAGTTGCTGCGGTAGGCCCGCTCGTTGATCTCGTTGGTCTCGGCTCCGGTGCCCTTGGCCCAGGGGCCGTTGCCGGTGAGGTCCCTGCCCCTGTTCAGGGCCTGGAACTCGCGCACGGAGACGTTCCGCACGAACGAGCGACGGTCGTCGTGGTCGCGGCCACCGCGGTACCTGCCGTCGTGGTCACGTCCGTCGTACTTGTCGTGGCGGCCGTGGTCGTAGCGGTCGTCGTAGCGGCCGTGGTCGTAGCGGCCGCGCCGGTCGTAGCTGACGTCCGTGACCTGGACGCCGTTGTAGACCGTGACGAACGCGTAGTCGCGGTCGCCGTCCTCGTACACGCTGTAGTCGTAGTGCGTGTAAGCGGTCTTGCCGACGTAGATGCCCCACGGGGTCTTGCCCTGGTAGTAACCGGGGATGAAGACCCACTTGTCGAGGGTGGTCGCGTTCGACTTGGTGTCGTAGACGCAGTGGCCCGCGGTCGCGACCAGGTTCTTGTACTGGCTCTGGACCGAGGTGGCCGAGCACCAGTGCGGCTGGTGGTCGGCGCCGATGAAGAAGACCTTGCCGGTGGTCTTCGGCAGGTTGACGTTCTTCGTGTTGCCGGTGGCGGCCTTCTGGTCGCCGCTGGACCCGACCGTGCCGGCCTTGTCGTCGGCGGAGACACCGCCGGTCGACACGTGCTTGGCGGAGATCTTGGTCTCCACGCCGTACGGCGTGGCCTTGATCAGGTTGGCCCGCGCCTCGCCGTACCAGAACGCCGCGATCTCCTTCGCGGCGAAGTTCGTCTTGGCGAGGTTGATGGACGGGATTTGGTCGGCATGAGCCGGGGCGGCGATCGCCGCGGAGGCCAGGAGGCCGGCCGCGACCCCGCCGAGAGCGAGAGTGCGCTTCAAGTGGATCTCCCTGGTCTGTCGTGGGGCGTCACTTGCGCCCCATGCGTCAGTGAAGGAACGGTGGGAAGTTATAACGAGAAAGCCTCTGAAAACAGAAATTTCAGAGTTTCCTCTCCGCACCCGCAGAGTCTTCGCCGCGTGGCGGTGGCGGCGTCGCCGCGGTGGCGAACGTCCCGTCTTCGCTGATCACGGAGCATCCGCACGCCCCCGGCCGGGACCTGGGCTGGAGCGATCCAAGGGGTGGGTGTGACAAAAATCACACCTGTGGTGAGATATCTGGACTGGCCGGAAATGAGTCAGCGCCCGGCTGACCGGTGGTGCGATTCAGTGTCGAATGCACCAAAAGCGACAAATGGAAGAGATTGTCATCTCTCGGCCCTGACGAGGGCGTTTCTCTGCCTTCACTTCTGCCGTTTTTGTCGGCTTTTGCCGTTATTGCGATGCTGACGGGTCGTGCCTCCCGGGCGAACCCCGCCGGATCAGTGAGCGGCCGAGTCGGAGGCGTCGAAAGGGACCAGAAGCGTGCGCAGCAGGCCGGCGAGCGCCTGTTGTTCGTGTTGTTCCAGGCCGGCCAGCAGTTCGCGTTCGCGGCGCAGCAGATCGGCGAAGGCGGCGTCCACGCGCTGCATCCCGGCGGGAGTCAGCCGCACCAGCACACCGCGCCGGTCCTCGGGGTCGGGCCGCCGGACGACCAGCCCGGCGGCCGCGAGCCTGTCGATGCGGTTCGTCATCGTGCCCGAGGTCACCAGGGTGGCCCGCAGCAGCGCCCCCGGGCTCAGTTCGTACGGCTCGCCCGCGCGGCGCAGGGCCGTCAGCACGTCGAACTCCCACGACTCGATGTCATGGGACGCGAAGGCCGCACGGCGCTCGCGCTCCAGGTGCCGGCTCAGCCGGGAGACCCGGCTGAGCACCTCGAGAGGCGTCACGTCCAGGTCCGGACGCTCCTGCTTCCAGGCCGCGACCAGCCGGTCCACCTCGTCCTCGACGGGCCTCGAGAAGGTCATGCGCCGAGTCTAGCTTCTCTTGACGTCGAGATATCTCCCGCGATATCGATTAAATCTCGACATCAAGATAGTGGGGGTAGACATGAGCGCGGACATATGGGACCCGGAGGTCTACGAGCGCTACGCGGCCGAGCGCGGCCGTCCTTTCCACGAGCTCATCGCCCGTGTGGGCGCGCGGTCGCCCGAGTATGTGGTCGATCTGGGATGCGGCACCGGGGAGCTCACGGCGACCCTCCGTGACCGCTGGCCGGGGGCCCGCGTCCACGGCGTCGACTCATCGCCCGCGATGATCGCCAAAGCGCCGCCCGGGCCGACGTTCGAGGTGGCCGACGTCCGCGACTGGCGTCCGCCGCGCCCGGCCGACGTGATCGTCTCGAACGCGCTCCTGCAGTGGATCCCGGAGCACCCCGACCTGCTGCGCCGGTGGAGGAACCACCTCACCGAGGGCGGCTGGCTCGCCTTCCAGGTGCCGGGTAACTTCAACGCGCCGAGTCACGCCGTCGTGCGCGAGCTGTGCCGTACGACCTGGCGGGAGGAGCTGGGCGACGTCCCGCGGGGCGTGCCGGTCGGGGATCCGGCCGACTACGTGGACCTGCTCTCTGGGATCGGCTTCACGGTGGACGCGTGGGAGACGACCTACGTGCACGTCCTGCCGGGGGAGGACCCGGTGCTCGGCTGGATCAAGGGCACGGCCCTGCGGCCCATGCTCGACCGGCTGCCGCCCGAGCGCCACGCCGACTTCCTCGCCGACTGCGCGCGTGTCCTGCGCGAGGCCTACCCGCCCAGGCCGTACGGCACGCCGTTTCCGTTCCGGCGGATCTTCGTGGCCGCACATCTGTGAGGTTTGTTCACCTTCGCGTGGCAGTATGACCGCAAACCGGGACACGCAGGGGGAACGGTGGCGCTGGAAATCGAGGACAAGTTCGACGTTCCGGAGGGCTTCGCTCTGCCCGATCTCGGCGGCGTGCCCGGGTGCGAGCGGGTGGCCGAGCCGCTCTCCCACCGGCTGACCGCCGTCTATTTCGACACCACCGACCTGCGTCTGGCGGCCCGTGGTGTCACCCTGCGCCGGCGGCGCGGCGGGGACGACGAGGGCTGGCACCTCAAGCTGCCCAAGGTCAAGGGCGCCCGCCAGGAGATCACCCGGCCGCTCACCCGCAGCGCCACGGTGGTGCCCGCCGAGCTGGCGAGTCTCGTCCTCGCGTACACACGTGGTGCCCCGCTCGCCCCGGTGGCCCAGCTGGAGACCCGGCGCGGGGTCACCCGGCTGCTCGGGCCGGGCGACACGGTGCTCGTGGAGATCGCCGATGACCGGGTCAAGGGCACGGTGCTGGGGGACGAGCCGGTGGTGCGGCGCTGGCGCGAGGTCGAGGCCGAGCTCAAGGAGGGCGGACGCGACCTCCTCAAGAAGGTGGCCAAGCGCCTGCGCAAGGCGGGCGCCGCTCCCGCCGAGAGCGCGAGCAAGCTCGCCCGCGTCCTGGGTGACCGCATACCCGCGCCGCGGCCCACGACCCGGCCCGAGCCCGGGTCCGCCGGGGAGGTCGTCGTCGCCTACCTCCGCGCTCACGTCGCCGCGCTGCTCGCGCGGGACCCGTACGTGCGGCTGGCCGAGGAGGACGCCGTCCACAAGGCCAGGGTCTCCTGCCGCCGTCTGCGCAGCGCGCTCAAGGCGTTCAAGCGGATCGTGGCCGGCACCGAACGCCTCCAGGAGGAGCTCAAGTGGCTCGGCGAGGTGCTGGGCGAGGCCCGCGACCTGGAGGTGATCCGGGCCCGCTTCGCCGCCCGCCTCGACGGGCTCGACCCCCGCTTCGTCACGGGGGACGTGCGCCGCCGACTGGGTGACGACCTGTCGGCCAGGGAGCACGACGCGTACGGGCGCATCCGGGCCGCGCTCGGCGGGGAGCGTTACTTCGCGCTGCTCGACGCCCTCGACGCGCTGGCCGCCGACCCGCCGCTGACGGCGAAGGCGGCCAAGGACGCGGACAAGGCGCTGTCGAAGATCGTGGACAGGAACTGGCGACGGGTGATCGACGCCTACGACGTGGCCCGCGGCATGGAGGAGGGCGAGGAGCGAGAGACGGCCATGCACGAGGTGCGCAAGGCCGCCAAGCGCGCCCGATACACGGCGGAGACCGCCGGCATGTCCGGCGTGGCCGAGCGCGCCGAGCAGGTGCAGGAGGTGCTCGGACGGCACCAGGACGGCGTCGTCGCCCAGGGCGTGTTGCTGGAGGAGGCGGAAAGGGCCAGGCAGGCCGGGGAGGACACCTTCACCTATGGCGTGCTCGCGGGCATCGAGAGCGCCGAGGCGGCCCGAGCCCACGAGGAGTTCCCCTCCGTCTGGTCCCGCCTCGTCTGATCGCCGCCGGTCGCCCGCATCGGGGTCGCCGTAATACGCGGGAACAATCGGGCGCACTCACACCGGTCGTGCTGGGCCGGGCGGGTCGACCAGCTCGATGCCGATGGCCACGACGCCCAGCGCCTCCCGCTCGGGCGGATAGATCTGCCGGATGTTGGCGAGTTGCTCCTCACGGGTGGCCATGGGGTTGACCGAGGCCACCGACTCGTGGTCGAACATCTCCTCGAAGCTGGCGTATCGGGCCACCTTCGTGACGCGGGTGAGCACCTCGTCACCCTGGCAGCGAAACCGGATCAGCGAGCCCTCCTTGATCTTCTTGCGGCTGGAGTCGTTGACCCGAATCTCCGTGGTCTTCTTCCCCTGGACGATCAAGTCGAAGTAGCGCTTGTAAATGCCCATCTCGTGGGCGCGGACGGGCAGAGAGCTCGGACGGACGGTCATCAGGCGGCCCAGCTCCTTGACAGTGAACGAACGGAAAAAGTGCTTTGGGTCGGTCAGCAGCTCGCCGACCAACCACACCAGCGCGTCGACATAGTTGTCGACATCCCCAGGCCAGGCGGTGGTGTCGAGCATCCACGGCTCGACGTCGGCGGGCAGGACGCCTTTGCCTTGCTCGCGCAGCAGCGACTTGGACAGCTTCGCCCCGGTCGGCGCCAGGACTTGCGGGGTGAAGATCCGCATCGGCATCGCGGCTGGCGGGGTGCCGAGTGCGCCGAGGGCACCATCGACGAGTTGGCAGCCGAACGCCCAGTCACCGCCCTTCATCATCACGTGCAATGTGCCGGAGTCGCGGCCGAGCGCGCGTTCCTTGACGAGGTTCCGATACAAGGTGGCCAGGTCCAGGTAGGGCTGGTCGTCCTCGGGGTCGATGTGGACCTCGTAGCCACCGTGGTCCAGGCACACCGCGGTGAACGTCGCACCGTCCTCATCGAGCCGGGCGAGCTTGGTGCGGTCGGCGCGCTTCTCCGCCCATCCGCACGCCGGGCACGGGACGCGGATATGTACCACGCCGTGGGAGGGAGCCATCCACCAGCGGATGTCCTCGATACGTTCCAGAGTGCGCAGGAACTCCGCCCGGAAGCCGGGTGTGGCCTGCTGGTCGGTATAGGTCTCGATCGCGTACTCGGTAGCGGTCGCCTCCGACAGTGAGTCGAAAAAGGCCCGGTAGTAGCCCTCGATAAGCTCGCCGATCTTGTCCTTGCCCAGAGCGTGGAAGTAGGTCTGCTGGTAGGCGTGGTGGGTCTCCGGGTCGAGCACCACGTCGTAAGGGGCGTTGTCCAGCGCACCGAACCGCACTGTGGTGTCGATGGAGAACTCCCGGCGGGCGATTTTGGCCAGCAGGAACGCCGCCGTCTGCACCAGGTTGGTACCCAGGTGTGGGGCGCCGTTGATCTGCGTGCCGACCACGAACTCGATCTGGATCGGCCGCGCCGCGAGCACGCGCGGCCGCAGGAGGTCGATCGAGCGCAGCAGCGCGTTGGCCAGAACGCTGTTCGGCGACAGCAGCAACCTCGGCTTCCCGGATTTCCCGTTGCGCAACAACGGCATCACGCTCCTCTGCTCGGTTTGGGCAGGCGCAGGTTCGCGCAGATGAAGTCCAGCCGGGCTGCCGCAGAGTCGGCCGGGACGAAAACCGGCTGGTAGCCGGCGTCGTAGTAGCCCTGCACGATCAGCTCGTGCACCCGGCGGATCTCCCGGTCCTTGGCCCACACGATGTCGTCGGGGTCCTCGAAGGTGTCCAGCGGGTCGAGCACGAAGACCGCGTCGTACCGGTACAGGCGGGTCGCCTCCTCCAGTTCGCGGGTTGGGCGCAAACCGAAGAACGCCTCCCACCCGTACCCGTCAGGGATGCCCCGGTTGTAGAGACGGATGCCGTGCTTGTGGCTGGTGTACTCGGCGATGAACGCCTCCAGCACCTCCAATGAGTACTCGCGCCGGTCCTCCCGGCGCAGGTGCCGACCCAGCCGTTGGCGGTGCTTGCGGTAGATCTCCCGGCCGGGTTCGTCGATCATGCATGGGATGCCGGCGGCGTGCACGGCAGCGATCAGATCGTCCTTCCCAGAGGAGGGGCCGCCGGTGATGACGTAGCGGCGCGGGTCACCCGCGGCTGCGGCCTCCAACGCGGCGGCCAGGGCGGTGGTGCTGGTGGTGGTCACTGCGGTGATCCGTTCTACTGCGCGGTGATGGTGTTGGCGGGTTCCGGCATGGCGAGGAACCCGTTGATCCAGGTGTTGCCCAGTTCGGTCTCGTTGTGCAGGGCGTGGACGAACTGCTCGCGGGTGGCGCCGCCGGATGCGGCCTCGGTCAGCCGGGACGTCTGTGCTTCGGTCAGCGTTGGGGTCCAGCCTGCCAGGCCGACCAATTCGTCGGCGGAGGTCTTTCCCAGGTCGGGGGCGAACGCGGTGGTGTAACCGATCGCCTCGGCGCGGGCGGCGGCCCACCGCCAGGCGGCGGTCACTACGGCGTGCATGACGTCGATCCGGTCGGCGTTCAGACTGATCAGCCGCTCAACGGTGAGCAGTTCGGCGTGGGCGGCGTACAGCGCCGACCACAACCGGCACAGGTGCTCCTCGTGTTCGGAGACCTCCCACGCGAACGGATCGGCCTGCACCGGCTGCCTGCTGCCGACCGGTGCGAGCCGGGGCGCGATCATCGGCAGGCGTGTGAATCGGTCGGCGTCAGCCAGCAGTTCCCAAGCGACCCGTTCGATCAGCTTTGGCTCGACCCGCTTGCGGAAATGATGCACCTCATGCCCGGCCAGTTCGGCCGCCCGCTCGCGGCGCACGGTCAGGTTCTGGCCGGGCTCGGACGGCGGCAACCCGAACAAGGCTCGGGCCGCGGTCGCGTATCGCGTGTCGGAGAAGCGGGCGAGCAGACCGCGTAGCGTGCCGTCCAACGCCGCGGTCCGGCTGGCCACGTCGGCGGAATCCACCGCCCTCGCGGTGATCCCGCGCAACTCCAGCAGCACCGGGTCGACGGCGGCCGGAGTGACCGGCAGCCCGTGTCGCACCAGGCGGCCGACTGCAACGATCACCTCAGGCTCTAGTGGGCTTTTTCTGGGCATGAAAACAGTCAAGCACGATGCCCACAAAATGCCCAGCATTTGGCCCGCGCTGCCGGGGTGGTCAGGTGACGTAGCGCTCGAAAGTGACGGTGTCGCCGGAAACGTGGTGCAGGACGGCGAAGCCGCCCTTGGCGATGTTGCGGTCGCCCATGCCGTACGGCGCACGACGGGCCATGCCCAGCAGCTCGGGCAGGACCTTGCCGTGGCTGCACAACACCGCCGCCCCGCGCCCGGCGAGCAGATCACGCACGATGCGTTCCGCCTCGCGCGCGTCATAGCCGCTCTCCGACAGCGCCGTCTCCTCGCGCACCTCCAGCCCGTGCCGTTCGGCGTACGGCTCGAGCGTCTGCGTGCAGCGATCACTGTGCGAGCTGACCAGGACGGCCGGGCGGTAGGCCCCGAGCACCGTGGCCAGGATCTCGGCCTGGGCGCGGCCGCGCTCGTCCAGCGGGCGCCGGTCGTCGTCGCCCTTCCACTCCTGGCGGGAGCCGGCCAGCGCGTGCCGCAGCAGGATCAGCGGCGTGGTGACGAGGGGAGCGGCGCCGACGGCCCGCAGCAGGCCGCGGTCCCACGCGTGGGTCAGGCGCCGCCGCGCCTCCGCGATCGGCAGCCAGGCGATCTCGTCGACCTCGTCGCCGTCGGCCGCGGCCTCGTCGTCATCGAGAGCGCGGGCGAGCCAGTAGTCCACCCGCTTGAGCCGGTCGTCGTGCCTGTAGTGCACGGGCGGGAGCGCGCGGCCGAGCACGACCCGAAGGCCGGTCTCCTCCCGCACCTCACGCAGGGCCGCCGCGACGACGTGCTCGCCGCGCTTGAGCTTCCCCTTGGGCAGGCTCCAGTCGCCGTACGCCGGCCGGTGCACGAGGGCGACCTCCGGGGCGTCCTCGTCCCCCCGCCAGACGACCGCCCCGGTCGCTCTCACCATGCCAGTCGTCGTCATGTCGGCCGTCGCCATCATTCCGTTCCGTCGTCCACGGCCCGCCAGCGGCGGCTCGCGATGAGGTGGTGCTGGAGGTCGACCTCGCCCCGGTGCCGCAGCCACTTGCCGTCCGAGTGCAGCGTCCACGTGGTGGTGGTGTCCTCGAACGCCATGTCGAGCAGATGGGACAGATATCGGCGGTGCTCGGGGCTGGCGACCTTGACCAGCGCCTCGACCCGCCGGTCCAGGTTGCGCCGCATCAGGTCGGCGCTGCCGATCCAGATCTCCGGCCGCCGCCCCCCGCCGAACTCGTATATCCGGGAGTGTTCGAGGAAGCGGCCGAGCACACTGCGTACGCGGATGGTCTCGGACAGGCCCGGCACGCCCGGGCGCAGGGTGCAGATGCCGCGTACCCACAGGTCCACCGGCACCCCCGCCTGCGACGCGCGGTACAGCGCGTCGATGACGGGCTCGTCCACCATCGAGTTGGTCTTGATCCGGATCCGGGCCGGGCGGCCCGCCACCCGGTGCGCGATCTCCTGCTCGATCCGGGCGAGCAGGCCCTGGCGCAGCGAGTCGGGCGCGACCAGCAGCCGGCGATACTCCGACTGGTGGGAGTAGCCGGTCAGGTGGATGAACAGGTCGGTGACGTCCTCGCCCACCTGCGGATCGGCGGTGAGCAGGCCGAAGTCCTCATACTGCCGGGCCGTCTTGGGGTTGTAGTTGCCGGTGCCGATGTGGCAGTAGCGCCGCAGCTCGCCGCCCGCCTCCTGCCGGACCACCATCGACAGCTTGCAGTGGGTCTTGAGGCCGAGCACGCCGTACACGACGTGGCACCCGGCCGTCTCCAGCTTGCGCGCCCAGGAGATGTTCGCGTGCTCGTCGAACCTCGCCTTGATCTCCACCACGACCACGACCTGCTTGCCCGCCTCCGCCGCGTCGATCAGCGCGTCCACGATCGGCGAGTCGCCACTGGTCCGGTAGAGGGTCTGCTTGATCGCCAGTACGTCCGGGTCGGCCGCCGCCTCCTCCACGAACCGCTGCACGCTCGTGGCGAACGAGTCGTACGGGTGGTGGATGAGGATGTCCCGCTCGCGCAGGGTGGCGAACAGGTCGTCCTCGGCGCTGATCGCCTCCGCAGGGACGAACGGCCGGTAGTGGAGCTCGGGGCGGTCGAGGTCGGCGATGGCGTGCAGCCCGGTCAGGTCGAGCGGCCCGGGTAAGCGGTAGATCTCGTTGTCCGCCACGCCCAGCTCGTCCACGAGCAGTTCGAGCACCTCGGGGGTGATGGTGTCCTCGACCTCCAGCCGCACCGGCGGCCCGAACCGGCGGCGCAGCAGCTCTCGCTCCAGCGCCTTCATCAGGTTCTCCGTGACGTCCTCGTCGATCTCCAGGTCCTCGTTCCTGGTGACCCGGAAGACGTGGTGCTGCACGATCTGCATGCCCTTGAACAGCTCGCCCAGATGCGCCGCGATCACGTCCTCCAGCGGGACGAACCTGCTCGGCGAGGCGGTCACGAACCGGGGGAGCTGCGAGGGGACCTTCACCCGCGCGAACACCGTGTGGCCGTTCGCCGGGTTCCGCACCATCACGGCCAGGTTCAGGGACAGGCCCGAGATGTACGGGAAAGGGTGGGCGGGGTCGACGGCCAGCGGCGTCAGGACCGGCCGGATCCGCTCACGGAAGAGTTTGCGCAGCGCCGTCCGCTCGTCCCTGGCGAGGTCGTCCCAGCGGACGATCGCGATGCCCTTCTCCGAGAGCGCGGGGCAGAGGCGCTCGTGGAAGACCGCCGCGTGCCTGCGGGCGAGCTCGTCGGCGACCGTCGCGCTCCGCGACAGCGCCTCGCTCGGCTTGAGCCCGCCCGTCGTCCGCAGCAGCAGGCCGGTCGCCATTCGCCGTTTCAGCCCGGCCACCCGTACGCGGAAGAACTCGTCCAGATTGCTCGCGAAGATGGCGAGGAACCGGACGCGTTCGAGCAGCGGAAGCGAGGAGTCCTCCGCCAGCTCCAGGACGCGCTCGTTGAACTGGAGCCAGCTCTCCTCCCGGTTGAGGAACCGATCGCTGGGCAGAGGGGCGTGCGCGGGGAGGTCGGCCTCCTCCGGCTCACGGGCGGGGGGGCTTTGGGCGGACATATGACGAAATATGCCCTCAAATATTGAACATAACGTTAACGCCGTAGCAACGAAAGCCTCAGGTCGGTTCCCCCGAACACGTCCCGCGCGTCGACCTGCCCGCCCTGCTTCCCATGACCGCCCACGGGCCGCCGGCCGGAAGGTCAGATCTCCCCGTGGTGTTGCCGGTCGAGTCCCTTGCCCCGCTCGCGCGCCAGGCGTTCCAGCTCCCTGGTCCGCTCGCGTTGGCGGCGTTCGAGTTCCTTGGCGCGTTCGCGCTGCTCACGTTCCTGCGCCTTCTCCTGCTCGCGGCGGAGCTTGTCCTGCTCCTTCATCTGCCGTTCGAGTTCCTTGGCGCGTTCGCGCTGCTCGCGTTCCTTGGCCTTCTCCAGCTCGCGCTGCTGGCGTTCGAGCTGCTTGGCGCGTTCGCGCTGCTCACGCTCGCGTGCCTTCTCCTGCTCGCGACGGAGCTTGTCCTGCTCTTTCGAGTCGCGTTCGGCGGGTCTCGACGCACGGGTGTCCACGGTGGGGGACAGGACCAGGCCACGCGTCGCGCCGGTGAGCACGGGATTGGCGTCCAGGCCCGTCAGGCCGTTCCACGACAGGTTCACCAGATGGGCGGCGACCTCCTCGCGGCGCGGTTTGCGCACGTCGAGCCACCACTGTCCGGTGAGGGCGGTCATCCCCACGAGCATCTGGGCGTACATCGGCGCGAGCTTGGGGTCGTAGCCGCGTTCCTTGAACTCGTCCGCCAGCACGTCCTCCACCTGGCTGGCGATGTCGCTGATCAGGCTGGCGAAGGTGCCCGTCCCCGAGGCGGCGTGGGAGTCGCGGACCAGGATGCGGAAGCCCTCGCTGCTCTCCTCGATGTACTGCAGGAGGGCGAGCGCGGCCCGCTCCAGCTTGACGCGGGCGTGCGAGGCCGACAGGGCCTGGGTGACCAGGCTGAGCAGGCGCTGCATCTCCCGGTCGATGACGACGGCGTAGATGCCTTCCTTGCCGCCGAAGTGCTCGTACACGACGGGCTTGGACACCTTGGCGCTGGCCGCGATCTCCTCGACCGACGTGCCGTCGAAGCCCTTGTCCGCGAACAGGGCACGGCCGACCTGGATCAGCTGCTCGCGCCGCTCCGCGCCGGTCATGCGTCTGCGGGATCGGGAGGACTCGCTCACGGGTTCCATCATGGCGGGTGCGGCGGCCCGAACCCGGTTCGGGCCGGTCTCCGTTCTTTTCGAAGGAGTCGCCGTTTTCTTGGAAGGAGCCGCCGGACGCGCCGGTACGGCCACCGCGGAGGCGGGGGCCGTACGAGTGCCGGTGCCGGCCGGTGCCGGGGGTACGGAGGGCGCCGGCGGAGAAGCGGGCGCCGCTCTGAGGGATGCCGGTGTGAGAGATGCCGGTGTGAGGGACAGGGCCGCCGCGTTCAGCGGAGCGGCCCTGCCGTCAGCGCTGACAGAGTCGTCAGGCAATGCGCTTCGCCGCCAGCCGCTCGGGCGTCGGCCAGCGCACGTCGTGGGCCCATCCGGCCTTCTCGAACCAGCGGATGAGACCCGCGCTGAGGTCGATCTGGCCCTTGAGTGCGCCGTGCCGGGCGCAGGTCGGGTCGGAGTGGTGCAGGTTGTGCCACGACTCGCCGAACGACGGGATGGCCAGCCACCACACGTTGCGGGACTTGTCACGCGACTCGAACACCTCTTCGCCGAACACGTGGCAGATGGAGTTGATCGACCAGGTGACGTGGTGCAGCAGTCCGATCCGCATCAGCGTGCCCCAGAAGAAGGCGGTCAGCGCGCCCTGCCAGGACCAGGTGATGAGGCCGCCCAGGGCCGCCGGGAGCAGCAGGGAGGTGATCGCCAGCGTCGGGAACCACCGGTGCAGCTTCATGATGTCCGGGTCCTTGAGCAGGTCCGGGGCGTACTTGGCGCGATTGACGCGCTCGACCTCGAAGAGCCAGCCCACGTGCGCGTAGAGCAGACCCTTGCACATCGACTTGAAGCCGGGCCCGAACCGCCACGGCGAGTGCGGGTCGCCCTCCTTGTCGGAGAACTTGTGGTGCTTGCGGTGGGCGGCGACCCAGTCCAGCACCGACATCTCCAGCGAGAGGCTGCCGGCGATCCCGAGCGCGATCTTCAGACGCCGGTTGGCCTTGAACGAGCCGTGCGTGAAGTAGCGGTGGAACCCGACCGTGACCCCCAAGCCGGACACGATGTAGAAGACGCCGGCGATCGCCACGTCCGTCCAGCCCAGGCCCCATCCCCAGGCGAACGGCACCGCGACGATGACCGCGAGGATCGGAAGGCCGACGACGAGTGCGAAGACGACCAGATCGGCTTTGCTCTTGCCTTCGGGTTCAAAGTCCGGCTTCGGCTGTGGGGAGGGACGGTCGGTCAGGACGGTCATGGGCTACCTCACGAGATGGGAAGAATTTCTGGCTACGCAACCGTAACCTACGCCATCGTAAGTTAGGAATTCCTAAGAGCGAATGTGTGGAAGGTGACGCTCCGGGACGCATCTGGTGGCGAATCCACGCCTTGCACCAACGGTCGGCCATCTGGTAACGCCTCATGCTTGCTTCCGGCCGCGCCGTCGATGCCGCGGCGTCCACCGCGACTTGCCCGCAATGTCCTCTCCGTAACATCCAAAATCGCCGCACTTTGCGCTATGCAGCAGCGACGTGCCGCTGATCGTCACGCATGGCCGGCCGGGCTCGGTCGCGGAGTTCCCGCGGGTCATCGGCCCGCTCACCGACCCGGCGGCGCACGGCGGCGATCCGGCAGCGGCCTTCCACGTCGTCGCCCCGTCGACCCCCGGGGTCGGGCTTCTCCGGCCCCACCACGGAGACCGCCTGGGACCTGCGGCGGGTCGAGCGGGCGTGGGCGGAGCTGATGGACCGGACGGACCTGGCCCGCGAGCTGCCCGAGGACGCGGTGGACCTCGACCGGATGCTCACCGATGTGAGCATCTACTGCTCCACCGAGACCGCCGGGCGGCGGCGTCGTCGTCGAGGTGGCATTGGTGGGTGCGGACGGGCGCTGACGGCCGCTGACTTTTTGGGGGCGCGCGGCGAGGGGTCGGCTTGTATCCTGAGTGCGCGGATTCCGGCGACGGCCGAAATCCGACAAAACGGGACGTTTCGTCCTTCCCGGGTCGTCTAGGGGCAAGACTACAGATTTTGGTTCTGTCAACGGAGGTTCGAATCCTCCCCCGGGAGCCTGTTCATCCGTCCGTTCGCGCCCCAGGGGGGCTGGTTCCCTCCTGGGGGACGGCAGGTAAGCTCACCTTGTCGAGCGGGTGACCGTGCGGTTCCTGGGTAGTGGACGCGTGGAAGCCCCAGATTCGTGTCACCACGATCCGTGTAGTAAGCCGCGACGCCGAGGGAGCCTCAGTCCGTGAGTGTGCCGCGCCCGGCAGCCGTGATCGTCCTCGCCGCGGGCGAGGGCACCCGGATGAAATCGAAAACCCCCAAGGTCCTCCACGAGGTCTGCGGCCGAGCGCTCGTCGACCACATGCTGGCCGCCGCGCGCGGCCTGTCGCCCGAGCGGCTGCTCGTGGTCATCGGGCATGCGCGTGAGCAGGTCGGCGCCCACCTGGCGACGACCGCGCCGGACGTGCGTACGGTCGTGCAGGACAAGCAGAACGGCACCGGCCACGCCGTGCGCACCGCGCTCGAAGCCGAGGGTCCGTTCGACGGCACCGTCCTGGTGACGTACGGCGACACGCCGCTGCTGCGCACGCAGACCCTGGCGGCGTTGCTCGACCGGCACGCCGCCGACGGCAACGCCGTCACGGTGCTGACCGCCGTCGTGCCCGACCCGACCGGCTACGGCCGCATCGTGCGCGACGAGGACGGCGCGGTGCTGGAGATCGTCGAGGAGAAGGACGCGACCCCCGAGCAGCGCGCGATCAGCGAGATGAACTCGGGCGTGTACGCCTTCGACGGCGCGCTGCTGGCCGACGGCCTGAAGCGGATCGGCGCCGCCAACGCCCAGGGCGAGGAGTATCTGACCGACGTGCTGGCCATCCTCCGCGAGGACGGCCACCGGGTGGGTGCGCACGTGGCCGCCGACCACGCCGAGGTCGAGGGCGTCAACGACCGGGTCCAGCTCGCCTTCGTCCGGCGCGTGCTCAACGACCGCATCCTGGAGGCGCACATGCGCGCCGGGGTGACCGTCGTCGACCCTGCCAGCACGTGGGTCGACGCCGAGGTCGTCATGGAACCCGACGCCGTGATCCACCCCGGCACCCAGCTCAAGGGGGCCACGAAAATCGGGGCGGGAGCAGAGGTGGGGCCGGGCGCCACGCTGACCGACACGGTCGTCGGCGAGGAGGCCGTCGTGCGCAACACCGTCGCCGACGGCGCGGAGATCGGTCCCGGCGCCGCCGTGGGCCCCTTCGCCTACCTGCGCCCCGGCACCGTGCTCGGGCTCAAGGGCAAGATCGGCGCGTTCGTCGAGACCAAGAACGCGCGGATCGGCGAGGGCTCCAAGGTCCCGCACCTGACGTACGTCGGCGACGCGACGATCGGGATCGGCTCGAACATCGGCGCCGCGTGCGTCTTCGTCAACTACGACGGCGTCGCCAAGCACCACACCGTCGTGGGCGACCACGTACGCGTGGGCAGCGACAACATGCTCGTCGCACCGGTCACGATCGGGGACGGCGCCTACACGGCCGCCGGATCCGTGATCACGTCCGACGTGCCGCCCGGGGCGATGGCGGTCGCCCGCGGCAAGCAGCGCAACATCGAGGGCTGGGTGACGCGCCGCCGCGCCGGCACCCGGTCCGCGGAGGCGGCCCTGCGGGCGATCGAGGCCCGCGACGCGGCCGCGGCGGACGGCGGCGACCCCGCCGGTGACTAGAGCCCGTGACTAGGGCCGGCGACCAGGGCCGGCGAGCAGGACCACCTGCGGCCCGCCTCCCCGCGGGCCGTACGGGGACAGGAAAGAGTACGAGGCGCGGTTCGACCGCGTAGCGCCGAAGGGCCAGGCCAGGAGGACACCGTGACCGACCACATCGACCGGGAGAAGGGGTTTTCCGGCCCCTGGCGAGGCGAGGGAACGGCGCCACGGCCGGTCCGGCCGCACCAGGCCCGACACGGCGAACAGGCTCGACACGCGAGGAGCGCGGCATGAGCGGCAAGAAGACGACCGGCGAGCGGAATCTGATGTTCTTCTCCGGCCGGTCCCACCCCGAACTGGCCGACGAGGTCGCGAACGAACTCGGCGTCGAGATCACCCCGACCGCACTGCGTGACTTCGCCAACGGCGAGATCTACGTGCGATACCTGGAGTCGGTGCGCGGCTGCGACGCCTTCGTCATGCAGAGCCACACCGCGCCGATCAACCAGTGGATCATGGAACAGCTGATCATGGTGGACGCCCTCAAGCGGGCCTCCGCCAAGCGGATCACGGTGATCATGCCGTTCTACGGCTACAGCCGGCAGGACAAGAAGGGCCGCGGCCGCGAGCCGATCACCGCCAGGTTGATGGCCGACCTGTTCAAGCAGGCGGGCGCCGACCGGATGATGTCCATCGACCTGCACACCTCGCAGATCCAGGGCTTCTTCGACGGCCCGGTGGACCACCTGTTCGCCCTGCCGGTGCTGATCAACTACCTGCGCGGCAAGCTCGATCCGGCGACCACCACGATCGTCTCCCCCGACACCGGCCGCGTACGGCTGGCCGAGCGCTGGTCCGACAGCCTGGGCACGCCGGTGGCGTTCATTCACAAGCGGCGCGACCTCGACGTGGCCAACCAGGTGAAGGTGCACGAGGTCGTCGGCAAGGTGCGCGGCCGGACCTGTGTGCTGATCGACGACATGATCGACACCGGCGGCTCGATCTGCAAGGCGGCCGACGCGTTGTACGAGCACGGCGCGACCGACGTCATCGTGGCCGCCACGCACGCCATCTTCTCCGACCCGGCCGTGGACCGGCTCAAGAACTCCCGCATCTCCGAGGTGGTCGTGACCAACACGCTGCCCATCCCGGAGGAGAAGAGGTTCGACAGCCTCACGGTCCTGTCGATCGCCCCGCTGATCGCCCGGGCGATCACCGAGGTCTTCACCGACGGCTCCGTCACCAGCCTCTTCGAGGGCGACAGCTGAACCGCGCCCCGGGCCCCGGCCGCATCCGGGGGCCCGGGGGCCGGTAGTCAGTAGTAGACGCCGTTCATCGCCGCACGCACTTCGCCGAGCGTGGCGTCGGCGATGGCGGCGGCGCGCTCGTTGCCGTCGCGGAGCACCCGGCGGATGTGGGTGCGGTCCCGGGCCAGATCGGCGCGCCGAGCCCTGATGGGCGCGAAGTAGCCGTTGACCGCGTCGGTGACGACGGACTTGAGCGCGGCCGCGCCCCTGCCGCCGATCTCCTCGGCCACCTCGTGCGGGTCGCGGCCGAGGCACAGCGCGGCCAGGAGGACCAGGCTGGAGACCTCGGGCCGGCCCGCCGGGTCGTACGCGATGTGACGTTCCGCGTCGGTCTTCGCGCCGCGGATCAGCCTGGCGGTCTCGTCGGCGGTCGCGGCCAGGGTGATGGCGTTGCCCCGGCTCTTGCTCATCTTGCCGCCGTCGGTCCCGAGCAGCAGCGGCGCCGCGGACAGCAGGGCCTCGGGCTCGGGGAACACGGGCTTCGAGGCGGCGCCGTAGCGCTTGTTGAAGCGGCGCGCGACGGTGCGGGCGACCTCCAGGTGGGGCAGCTGGTCCTGCCCCACGGGGACGAGGCCGGCCTTGCAGAACAGGATGTCGGCCGCCTGGTGAACCGGATAGGTGAACATCAGCCCGCTGACCGCCGACTGACGCGAGTGCGTGATCTCGTCCTTGACCGTGGGGTTGCGGCTCAGCTCCGCGACCGAGATCAAACTGAGGAACGGCAGGAGCAGCTGGTTGAGGGCCGGGATCGCGCTGTGCGTGAAGATCGTGGCCCGGCCGGGGTCGATGCCGATGGCCAGGTAGTCGAGCACCAGGTCCTCCACGCGCTCGGCGAGCCGGTCGGCGACGTCGCGATCGGTCAGCACCTGGTAGTCCGCGACGAGCACCATCATGTCCACGCCCAGGTTCTGAAGGCGGACGCGGTTGTGCAGGGTGCCGAAGTAGTGCCCCAGGTGCAGCCGGCCGGTCGGCCGGTCGCCGGTCAGCGCCCGGAACCGTCCCGGCCGCTCAAGGATCTGTCTCTCCAGTTCGGCGCTGCGCCGTTGCGCGGCCGGTACGCCGAGATCGTCGGACGCGGTGATGTCGAGGCTCGCGATCATGTGGTCTCTCCCTTGGCAGGTGGTCCGCCGTCCGCGATGGCGACCCCTCGTCCAGGGAGCACGAAAAAGGGCCGTCCATCCGAACGGCCCGGTCGTACGCGTGTGAGATGGCCGCTCCTATGTGGAGCGCCACCAGCCCTGACACGACGTACGAATCACGCGGCCAGTGTAACCACCCGCCACGGGCCGGCGGGAGCCCCCGGGCGACGCGGGCCGTGTCCCTGCCGCGTCCCCCGCGGGTGTGAGCGCCTCGATGAGCGACGCGGGAAACACCGAGCGAGCCGGAGGGGCGCGCCGCCGGTCTGGACGGAGGAACGCGCGCAGCGAGGAACGAGCGAGCGCGTGACGAGGGCGTTGCCCCTGGCGCGCCTCCGGCACGACCCGGCGGGTGTGAGCGCCTCGACGAGCGGCGCGGGGCTTGCTCATGGCGCGCCTCCGGCACGACAACCGGTAGGCTGTGAGGGTTGCGCTCGTAACGCCTTCCGCTAGGGCGGGTGAGGGGGAGCGCGCAAATCCGCCGATCGAGTCATCCCTAGGAGATGTGCCGTGTCCGAAGTACTCATCGCCGCCGAGCTTCGCAACGAGTTCGGCAAGGGCGCCGCCCGCAAGATCCGCCGGGCGAACAAGGTCCCCGCTGTCCTGTACGGCCACGGCACCGAGCCCAAGCACCTGACCCTCCCCGGCCACGACCTGCTGCTCGCGCTGCGCACGCCGAACGTGCTCATCCGCCTGCGGGGCGAGGGCGTCGACGAGATCGCGCTGCCGAAGGGCGTCCAGCGCGACCCGATCAAGGGCTTCCTCGAGCACGTCGACCTGCTGCTGGTCAAGCGCGGCGAGAAGGTCACCGTCGAGATCCCGGTCACCGTGACCGGCGACCCGATCGGCAGCGCCATCGTCGAGCAGCAGCTCGTCACGATCTCGGTCGAGACCGAGGCGACCCACATCCCGACCGGTGTCGAGGTCGACGTGGACGGCAAGGACGCCGGTTTCGCGGTGCACGCGAGCGACCTGAACCTGCCGGAGGGCACCACGCTGGCCGGCGACCCCGAGGCCCTGGTGCTGCAGGTGATCGGTGCCCCGGTCGCCGAGCTGCCCGAGGAGGGCGCGGCCGCCGAGGGCGAGAGCGCCGAGGCCGCCGAGTAGCACCTGTTCGTGAGAGAGTCCTCCACAGGGTGTCCTGTGGAGGACTCTTCCGTGTGAGGCGACAGAGGAGACAGCGATGTCCGACGCGGCCACGCAGCGGTGGCTGGTCGTGGGCCTGGGCAACCCCGGGCCGGAGTACGCCGGGAACCGGCACAACGTGGGCTTCATGGTGCTCGACGAACTGGCGGCCCGGGTGGGCGGGCGGTTCAAGGCGCACAAATCGCGGGCCGAGGTGGTCGAGGGCCGTCTGGCCGTGCTCCCTGTGGTGCTGGCGAAGCCGCTGTCGTTCATGAACCTGTCGGGCGGCCCGGTCAAGGCGCTGGCCGACTTCTACAAGGTCGTCCCTGACCGGGTGATCGTGGTCCACGACGAGCTCGACATCCCGTACGGCGCGTTGCGCGCGAAGACCGGTGGCGGGGACAACGGCCACAACGGCCTGAAGTCGATCACGAAGTCGCTGGGCACGCGCGACTATCCGCGCATCCGGTTCGGCATCGGCCGACCGCCGGGCCGCATGGACCCGGCGACGTTCGTGCTGCGCGACTTCGCCACGGCCGAGCGCAAGGACCTGCCGTTCCTGGTGGACCGGGCCGCCGACATGGTGGAGTCGCTGATGACCGCCGGTTTGGAGGCGACGCAGAACCGCTTCCACGCCGCCGACCTCAATCCGGCGAAGCCGCCCCGCTGAGACCCGGTGAGCTCGTCCCACTGCGATCCGGCGAAGCCGCCCCGCTGAGATCCCGCGGAGTCGCCCCGCCGCCGTCGCTCGCGTCGCGCTGCCGGACGGCGCCGGGCCACAGCATGAGGTTCTGCAGCAGCTCCGCCTGCTCGATGGCGTCGTCGAGCGCGTTGTGCGTGTGCGGGCGCTTCGCGCGCACCTCGCGCGGCATCTGCCGCTTGGTCGCCCAGGCCACCGGCACCACGGCTTTGGCCGCGTACAGCGTCTTGATGTCGATGCACCGCGAGTGCCCGAAGGGCGACTCCCCGGTGAAGCGCAGGAAGTACCAGTACATCCACATCCAGTCGTACGACAGCGGGAAGGCCGCGAGCACCGGAAGGTCGTCGCCGCACACCTCACGCACCCAGGCCGCCGCCGCCGTCATCGCCTCGGCCGGGTCGCGTCCCTCGCGCAGCAGGGTCGTCCGGTCGAGACCGCTCACCGCCAGCGCCTCCGCCACGTAGTCGTCGCTTATCGGCCGTAACTCGGCGTAGAACGTTCGGGACTCCGGGTCGGTCCGCTCGAACCGCCGCCCGGTCATCCGGCCGGCTACGGTCATGCCGAAGCTGACCATCGAGTACGGCCCCGGAATCGGGCCGTCCGCCTCGACATCAACCGATATATACGTTTCGGCTTTCAATGATCTCCAGCCGCCGGGAATCCCGGCCGTCCGTGGCCGGGAGGAATGGTCATCCCCTGCGCCCGGACGATGGTCCGGACGTCTCCGCTTGGCAATGTACCCCTTGGCGATCGCTGGACAGCGTCTGGAGGCGTCGGCGGGCGCCCCCGGCGGTGGCAGGCCCGGCGTCCCCCGGTCCGCCCCCCTTGCGGGCAGGGTGCGGGCAGGGTGCGGGCGGGGCGCCGGAGCCCTGCCCGCACCGCACGTCAGGCGATCACTGCGCGCGGATGGTGCCGACGGGAAAGATGCCGAAGGGATCCAGAGGCACGGACCGCGCACGTCCTTCGGGCCGTCCTACCTTCCCCAGCCGCCCTTGACGGTCACCCGGATCCGGGCGCTGTTCGACACCCTCGCCGCCTCGCTGCTCTCACGCACGGTGTACGTCGCCGTGGGGCCCCGTCCGGAGAAGCCCGGAGAAGGGGTGAAGACGACCTTTCCCGAGGCGTCGGTCGTGAACGTTCCGCCGAGCACGGTGAAGCTCGTCTGACGTCCCTCGGTCGCGGGGTCCAGGTCGATCGAATCCGGATCGATCGTGGCGTCGTAGGCGATGTCGTTGGCGGTGACGTCGATCGTGACCGCGGTCTGTGAGGCCGTGGTGGCCGCGTCGTCGTCGGCCACCGGCGCGAAGGGCCCTGGCGCGAGGCCGCGCATCTGCGAGGCGGCGTTCCCCAGGGTGAGGCACACCGGGCCGGGGCAGTTGACGGTGTAGCCGTCGCTGTAGGGCACGATCTGGCCGGAGATCTCCTCGTTGATCTGCCAGAAGGCGAAGCCCGCGCCGCCACCGGTCCTGAACGCGTCCGTCCAGTCCTTGTAGGCGGGGTTGCGCACGGCCCTGTTCAGCAGGCCGAAGGCGCTGAGCACCACCGGCTTGCCGATTTCGCGGCTGTCGGCGAGGTGCCTGGTGATCCAGGTCGTGCCCCAAGCGGCGTCTTTGCCCCACTTGTCCGGAAAGAGCTGCAGGGACATCAGGTCGATCTCCGGCAGCCCGGCCAGAGCGAGTGTGTCGACGCCCTTACCGCAGTTGTCCGTCGGGTCGGGGCCACCGGGGTCGGTGCAGTAGAAGCCCTCGTCACCCGCGCTCAGCAGATGTCTGCCATCGACCGACTTGATGTACCGGGACATCTCGTCCGCCCAGGCGGTGATCGTGGCCGCGGTGCAATCGGGCGAGGTGGGCAAGCCGTCCTCCGTCCCCTCGCACCGGGGCGCGTCGGCCAGCTCCCACGCCATGATCGTGGAATCGTTCTTGTAGGCGACGCCGGTCAGCGTGTTGACCCGGTTGAGCAGGTGGCTGATCCAGTCCTTGAACCAGCCCTTGATCGTCGTGTTCGTGTAGAACTCGTCGTGGTACTGCCCGCCGGCCCAGCGGACGTACTGGTCCATGCCGCCGTAGCCCGTCCAGTCGTTGACGAGCGGGATGATCACCTTGGCTCCGGATCTCTCGGCCACCGCCAGCACCCGGTCGAGCTTCCGCAGACCGTCGTCTCCGTCGTTGTAGGCGGGGCCGGTCCCGTCCCAGTACTGGAAGTAACCATCGGAGGCGCCGTCCTGCTCGCCGATCTCCTTCGAACCGGCGACGCGGATCACATTCAGGCCGGCCGTTCGCGCGCGGCTGAGGACGCTGCCCACCGCCTCGGGACTGCTCTGGGCGAGAAGTTGATCATTGGCCCCGGCGAAGCGCCACGGGGTGCCGGTGTCGCCGATCGTGAGCTGGGTGCCCACGCGCTTGACGAAGGTGCGGCCCCAGGGGGCCCGGGAAGGGCCGGGGTCCGCCATGGCGGGGGTCGTCACCAGACTCGTGAGCACGGCGAGCGCGGTAAGTGCCGTCGCCGTCCGTAATCGTCTCATCGACGCTCCTTCGTAGGGGGAGGCCCAAGGCCCATCGGGCGCGTGCAGGCCCGGCTCATCCTGGTTATCACAGGCGCGATCTTGATAAAAGCGCATTTCACGGGTTACGGGCGATCGCCTGCTCCGGCGCCGTGGTGTGAACCGTCTACTTGATCGACGCTGAAAAGCGTCGCTCGAAGCCGGAAGTTGCATGGAATCTCCCTGTGCCGCCGGGTCGGGCGGCTAGCATTCCCTCACGCTCGGTAGTCGTTGAAACCGCGGGGGGCGACAGTGCTGGACGGTGACACGTCCTCGGTCGCCGTCGGCACGGCACGGGAGACGCGTGCCCATCCGATGTCCCGGCCGCCCGCGTGGGCCGTCCGATATCGGCGCACCGCGGCCGCGTGCGACATCGTGAGTGCTCTGTCCGCGGGGGTCGCCGGCGTGGTGATCCGGTTCGGCGAGGTCGCCCCGTACGTGATGCCGTATGTGATGGCGAGCGCCGCGCTGCCCGCCGTCTGGGCGCTGATCCTCATCCTCAACCGCGCGTACGAGCCGCGGCTGATCGGCGTGGGTGCGGAGGAGTTCCGCCGGATCGCGCGGGGCGGCTTCATGCTGGTCGCGGGCGTCGCGATCGGCGCGTACGCGTCGAAGACCGACATCGCCCGCGGCTGGGTCCTGATCGCGCTGCCGCTCGCCGCCGCGTTCACCCTCGGCGCCAGGTACGGCCTGCGGCGGCGGCTGCACCGCAGGCGGGCCAGGGGAGAGGGCTGCATGCGCAGGGTGGTGGCGGTGGGCCACCGGGCGGCGATCGCCGAACTGGTCGGCACCTTCAGGCGCGAGCGCTACCACGGGATGGAGGTGGTGGCCGGCTGCGTCCCCGCCGGTGCCACGGGCCGGGTCGCGGACGTGCCGGTGCTGGGCGACTTCACCGATGTGCCGCTGGTGGTGGAGCAGGTCCGGGCGGACACGGTGGCGGTGCTCGCCTGCCCCGAACTGGACGGCACGGCGCTGCGCAGGCTGGCTTGGCGGCTGGAGCGCACGCGCACCGATCTCGTGGTGGCGCCCGCGCTGATGGAGGTGGCCGGCCCCCGGACCGCGATCCGGCCCGTCGCCGGGCTTGCGCTGCTGCACGTGGAGCATCCGGAGCTGGCCGGAGGGCGCCGGCTGGTCAAGGACGTGTTCGACCGGCTGGTCGCCGCCACGGTGCTGGTCGTGCTCGCCCCGCTGCTGGCCGCCGTCGCCGTGGCCGTACGGACGACCAGCCCGGGACCCGCACTGTTCCGCCAGCGGCGGGTCGGCAGGGACGGCGCGGAGTTCACGATCCTCAAGTTCCGCACCATGCGGCGCGACGCGGAGGCCCGCAAGGTCGAGCTGGCCAGCGACGCCGACGGCGTGCTGTTCAAGGTGCGCAGGGATCCCCGGGTGACCCCGCTGGGCGCCGCGCTGCGGCGTTACTCACTCGACGAGCTGCCGCAGCTGATCAACGTGCTGCGCGGCGACATGTCGCTGGTCGGGCCGCGCCCGCCGCTGCCCGAGGAGGTCGCGCGGTACGGCGACGACGTGCGCCGCAGGCTCGTGGTGCGGCCGGGGCTGACCGGGCTGTGGCAGGTCAATGGCCGGTCTGACCTCTCATGGGAGGAATCGGTACGGTTGGACCTACGTTATGTCGAGAACTGGTCTCTCATGCTGGATCTGCAGATCTTATGGAAGACGTGGTCCGCGGTGGCGCGCGGGGCGGGAGCGTACTGAGAAATGACGATGCGGGACGACCATTCCCTCGCCGGGGAGCTGGCGACGGAGGCGGGGGAGCGGCTGTCGCAGCTGCGCGCCCGTCTCGGGTTCGCGGACGCCCGGGCGTTGAAGGACGCCGGAGACCAGGCCTCGCACCGGTTCCTGATGGACGCGCTGGCGCGGCTGCGGCCGGACGACGCGGTGCTGTCGGAGGAGGCGACCCGCGAGGAGCGGATGGACCCCCGGCGGCTGTCGGCCGAGCGCGTGTGGATCGTCGACCCCCTCGACGGCACCCGCGAGTTCTCCGAGCAGGGCCGCGCCGACTGGGCCGTGCACGTGGCCCTGTGGGAACGCGGTTCTCTGACGGCCGGTGCGGTCGCCCTGCCCGCCCAAGGTCGCACGCTCACGACGGCGGCGCCGCCCGAGCTGCCGGAGAAGGTGCGCGAGCCGATCCGTATCGCGGTAAGCCGCACCCGGCCGCCCGAGTTCGTCCGTGAGCTGGCCGCCCGCCTCGGCGGGGAACTCGTCCCCATCGGCTCGGCCGGTGCCAAGATCGCCGCGGTCCTCACCGGAGAGGTCGAGGCGTACGTGCACGCCGGGGGACAGTACGAGTGGGATTCGGCCGCGCCGGTCGCGGTGGCGGTCGCGGCGGGAGCCCACGCGAGCAGGATCGACGGCTCACCCCTGACCTACAACCAGGGGGACCCCTCACTGCCGGATATCCTGGTCTCCCTACCGGATCTGGCGCCAACGTTGCTCGCCGGAATCCGTGACCTGCATCGCCAGACTCCGTGAAGGAAGTCCCCATGCTTCAGCGTGACTACACCACGTCGCAGCTCGACGTGCTCGAGGCCGAGGCGATCCACATCATGCGTGAGGTCGCGGCCGAGTTCGAGCGCCCCTGTCTGCTCTTCTCCGGCGGCAAGGACTCCATCGTCATGCTGCGGGTCGCCGAGAAGGCCTTCTGGCCGGCGCCGATCCCCTTCCCTCTCATGCACGTCGACACCGGGCACAACTTCCCCGAGGTCATCGAGTTCCGCGACCGGCGGGTCGCCGAGCTGGGCGCGCGGCTGGTGGTCGCCTCGGTCCAGGCGTCGATCGACGCCGGACGGGTGGTCGAGCAGACCGGGCGGCGGGCCTCCCGCAACCGGCTGCAGACCACGACGCTGCTGGACGCCATCGAGGAGCACGAGTTCGACGCGGTGTTCGGCGGGGCCCGGCGCGACGAGGAGAAGGCCCGGGCCAAGGAGCGGGTGTTCTCCTTCCGCGACGAGTTCGGTCAGTGGGACCCGAAGAACCAGCGCCCCGAGCTGTGGAACCTCTACAACACCAAGATCAGCAGGGGAGAGCACATCCGCGTGTTCCCGCTGTCGAACTGGACCGAGCTCGACGTGTGGCACTACATCCGGCGCGAGGGCATCGAGATCCCGTCGATCTACTTCTCCCACAGCCGGACGGTCTTCGAGCGCGACGGCATGCTGCTGTCCGACTCCGAGGTGGTCCAGCGGGGCGACGACGAGCCCACGTTCGAGGCCGTCGTGCGCTACCGCACGGTCGGCGACATGACCTGCACCGGCGCGGTCGCCTCGACCGCCACCACGATCGAGCAGATCATCGACGAGATCGCCGCCACCCGGATCACCGAGCGTGGCGCGACCCGTGCCGACGACCGGGCCTCCGAGGCCGCCATGGAAGATCGCAAGAAGGAAGGCTACTTCTGATGGACATCCTTCGTTTCGCGACGGCGGGCAGCGTCGACGACGGCAAGTCGACGCTGATCGGGCGGCTGCTGTTCGACTCCAAGGCCATCTTCGAGGACCAGCTCGAAGCGGTCGAGCGCACCTCCCGCGACCGGGGCACGGAATACACCGACCTGTCGCTGCTGACCGACGGCCTGCGGGCCGAGCGCGAGCAGGGCATCACGATCGACGTGGCCTACCGCTACTTCGCCACGCCCAAGCGGAAGTTCATCATCGCCGACACTCCGGGGCACATCCAGTACACCCGGAACATGGTCACCGGCGCCTCCACCGCCGACCTGGCGATCATCCTGATCGACGCGCGCAAGGGCGTGCTGGAGCAGTCGCGGCGGCACGCCTTCCTGACCACGCTGCTGCGGGTGCCGCACCTGGTGCTGGCGGTCAACAAGATGGACCTCGTCGACTACTCCGAGGCCCGGTTCGAGGAGATCCGCGAGGAGTTCACCGCGTTCGCCAGCAAGCTGAACGCGAGCGACCTCACCTTCATCCCGATCTCCGCGCTGCACGGCGACAACGTGGTCTCCCGCTCGGAGAACATGCCGTGGTATGAGGGCTCCTCGCTGCTGCACCACCTGGAGAACGTGCACATCGCCTCCGACCGCAACCTGGTCGACGTGCGCTTCCCTGTGCAGTACGTCATCCGCCCGCACAACGCGACCAGCCAGGACCTGCACGACTACCGGGGCTACGCCGGGCAGGTCGCGGGCGGCGTGCTCAAGCCGGGCGACGAGGTGCTGCACCTGCCCTCCGGCCTGACCACGACGATCACCGCGATCGACACCTTCGACGGTCCGGTGCAGGAGGCGTTCGCGCCGATGTCGGTCACGCTGCGCCTGGGTGACGACATCGACATCTCCCGGGGCGACATGATCTGCCGGCCGAACAATCAGCCGCAGGCCGCCCAGGAGATCGACGCGATGGTCTGCTGGATGGCCGACGGGCTGAAGCTCCAGCCCCGGTCCAAGCTGATCATCAAGCACACGACCCGTACGGCCCGGGCCCTCGTGCGGGACCTGCACTACCGGCTCGACGTCAACAC
Source organism: Microbispora sp. NPDC088329 (assembly GCF_040685655.1). NCBI lineage: Bacteria > Bacillati > Actinomycetota > Actinomycetes > Streptosporangiales > Streptosporangiaceae > Microbispora > Microbispora sp. NPDC088329. Next base: position 182,483 of record NZ_JBFBIP010000016.1, on the reverse strand, counting down.
CCTGCACCGGGACGAGTCGGCCGCCGCTCTCGGCCTGAACGAGATCGGCCGGGTGTCGCTGCGGACGACCCAGCCGTTGTTCGTGGACGACTACGCCCGCAACCGCCTCACCGGCGGCTTCATCCTGATCGACGAGGCCACCAACGGCACCGTCGCCGCCGGGATGATCGTCGACGCGCACTGACCGGGGCTTCCCACCGAAGACCCGGGAGGTCCCGCTCGGACGGTCCGCGAGGGCGGGGCACGGCGTTCCAGCGCTGCCCGTGCCCGCCCTCCGGACCTCCGCGTAGACCGCCGGCAGGACGTCCGATCGAGGTCTACGGGACGGCGAGGGTCTCCAGCGGCCGGCCGGGATCGGCCAGCGCTTGGGGCGTGACGGGTGTTCCGGTGCGTATCAACGTCTTGATCGGCTCGACGACGTCCCAGACGTTGACGTTCATGCCGGCCAGGACGCGATCGCCGCTGAGCCAGAAGGCGATGAACTCCCGTGCCGCGACGTCGCCCCGGAAGACGACCTGGTCGTAGCCGCCGGGCTCGACGTGGCCGACGTACTCCATGCCGAGGTCGTACTGGTCGGTGTAGAAGTACGGCAGATCCTCGTAGGCCGCGTCCCGGCCCAGCATGGTGGTGGCGGCGACTGTGGGCTGTTTGAGGGCGTTGGCCCAGTGTTCGACCCGTATGTGCGTGCCCAGCAGCGGGTGGTAGGCGTTGGCGACGTCGCCTGCGGCGACGATGTCCGGGTCGCCGGTCCGCAGGGTCGCGTCCACCACGACGCCGTTGTCCACGTGCAGCCCGGCGCGCAGGGCGAGCCGTACGTCGGGTTCGGCGCCGACGCCGACGAGGACGGCGTCGGCGGTGATCTCGCCGCCGTCGCCCAGCCGTACGCCGGAGGGCGTGATCTCGCTGACGGTGACCCCGAGCCGGAGGTCGACGCCGTGGTCGCGGTGCAGGTCGGCGAAGACCTGGGCGGCCTCGGGCCCGAGCGCGCGCAGCAGGGGCAGCCGCGCCGTCTCCAGCACCGTGACCGCGACGCCGGCCTGCCGGGCGGCGGCGGTGACCTCCAGCCCGATCCAGCCGGCCCCGATCACCGCGAGCCGGGACACGCCCCCGAGGACGTCCCTGAGCGACTCGCAGTCGTCGAGCCCGCGCAGGTAGCGCACGTGGGGCGCGTCGGCGCCGGGGATCGGCGGCCTTCGCGGGCGGGCCCCGGTGGCCAGCAGCAGTCTGTCGTATTCGATCGCGCTGCCGTCCGCCAGTTCGACGCGGTGGGCGCCGCGGTCGAGGCCGGCCGCGGCGACGCCGAGCCGCAGCTCGACGTCGTGGTCGGCGTACCAGCCTTCCTGATGGACGAAGACGCCGGTGCGGTCGGTCTTGCCCGTCAGGTAGCCCTTGGACAGTGGGGGCCGCTCATAGGGGCGGTGCGGCTCGGCGCCGATAAGCGTGATCCGTCCGTCGAATCCCTGCTCCCGCAGGGCTTCGGCGGCCTTGGCGCCGGCCAGACCGGCTCCGACGATCACGAACCTCTGCTGTGTCACGGCGATGGTCTCCTTGTGCTGATGGGCGAGGTTCAGGTGCGGGTGCCGGTGAGGGCGAAGAACTCCTGACGGGATCGGGCGTCCTCCCGCAGGATGCCCAGCAGCGTCGAGGTGACGGTGGTCGAGCCGACGGCCCGTACTCCCCGCAGGGTCATGCAGGTGTGCTCGGCCTCGATCACGACGCCGACCCCCGCGGGGCGCAACCGGTCGGCGAGCCAGTCGGCCACCTGTTTGGTGAGCCGTTCCTGCACCTGCGGCCGGCGGGCGAAGTGCTCGACGACGCGGGCCAGCTTGGACAGCCCGAGGATGCGGTCGCCGGGGAGGTAGCCGACATGGGCGACTCCGGCGAAGGGCAGCAGGTGATGCTCGCAGACCGAGCGGACCGGGATCGCCCGCGCCAGCACGAGCTCGTCGTAGCCCTCCTCGTTGGGGAAGGTGGTCAGGTCGAACGGGCGTGGCGTGAACAGCTCGGCATACGCCTTGGCCATCCGCGCCGGAGTCTCCCGCAGGCTCTCGGAATCCGTCGAGATGCCGAGCGCCTCCAGGAACTGGCCGGCCGCCCGCTCGGCGGCGGCCAGGTCCACACCGTCGCGCGGCTCGGCGATCACCCGCAGGGCGCTACCGGTACGCATCTCAGCTCCCGCTCATGCCGAGCGCGGTCAGCAGCACCAGCACCACGGTGGCCACCGCCAGCAGACCGTGTCCGGCCACGACCGCGACCGGGAAGTGCCGCTCGGGCGGTCCCGCCGTGCCGGTGGCGCCGGGCCCGCCGGCCAGTGCCGTACGGCCTCGGTAGGCGGGAATCCACCGGGCGAACATCGTGAAACCCAGCAGCGCGACCGGGACCAGCAGGACCAGCGCGACCCACGCCAGGGTGGCGATGCCGGCGAACAGGTACACGATCCACACGACCAGCCCGGCGGCGGCCAGTGCGAAGTGACCGAAGATCAGCCCTGGTGAGAAGCGGCTCGTCCGACGGCCGCCTCTGGCGATCCAGATGCCCAGCATCACGAAGCCGCCCACTGCGGTGAGCAACCAGGTGACCAGTGCCGCGATACCCATGGTGCGTTCTCCTTTGCGATGGTGGGGTGAGGGTCAGCGCCGGAAACCGTCGGCCTGGGTGGCCTCGTCGGCCACGCGCACGCCGTAGCGGTAGGCGAGCTTGCCGCCCAGATAGCCGGAGACCACGAGCAGCGCCAGGCTGCCCGCCGACAGCAGCAGCGGGCCGGGCTTCACCGGGCCGGCCGGCGTTCCGGCCTGACGCCACAGGAATCCGGCGGCGTACGCGGCGGTGATCACGAGGTTCAGCCCCATGTGGAGCAGACCCGTGCGGAACACCGGGGTGCCCGCCGGGATGGCGAACAGGTCGAGGAACCCGGCCATCGCCGCGGCCAGCGCGCCGAGCACGCCGATGGCGATCAGCCACTTCGAGCCCTCGGCCAGGAACCCCGGATCGGGAGCGAACCTGGACGCCAGGTCGAAGACCATGCTCGCCACCCATGCGCCGATGGGCACGGCGACCAGCATCGGGTGGAACGGATGGCCGTACGGCCCGGCCAGCACCGCGCTCACCGGTCGTTTCGCCTCGTGCAGCTCAGCGGTCATCGGGACCTCCGCGTGCAATCTATTACGCCAATGAATGTTGGTCTTATTCGGTCGGGTGGTCAAGGTGTTCGCGTATATCGACAGGGCCATGGTTTTCGTCAGCGGAGGCGGGCGTTATCGTGGCAGGGTGACGACGGATCCCGCGATCAGTGCGGTGGCCGCGCTGGACGACGCGCTGCGGCAGGGGATGTACGCCTACATCCGCGGGGCGCGCCGCCCGGTGACCCGGGACGAGGCCGCGGCCTCGGTCGGGATCTCCCGCAAGCTGGCCGCCTTCCATCTGGACAAACTGGTCGACGCCGGTCTGTTGCGCGCCCGCTACGAGGCGGTCGGCGGCATCCGCAAAGTCGGCCGCACCCCGAAGGTCTACGAACCCACCGAGACCGACATCCGCGTCACGATCCCCGAACGCCGGCACGAGGTGCTGGCCGACATCCTCATGGACGCCGTTCTCGGGGAGAGCGAAGGGGAAAGTGCCCGCCAGGCGGCGGTCCGGGTGGCCGGTCGGCGCGGCGAGGAGATCGGCGCCGCGGAACGCGCCCGGGCCAAGCCCGGCCGGCTCGGCGCCGAACGCGCCCTCACCCTGCTCGAGGGCCTCCTCGCGCGGCACGGCTTCGAGCCCGGCCGTGAGTCTCCCACCTGCGTGCGGTTGCGTAACTGCCCCTTCCATCCACTGGCGGCGCGAGCCCCCGAACTGGTCTGCGGGGTCAACCACGCCTTCCTCGACGGCATGCTCACCGGTCTGGAAGCCGCGAGGGTGCGGGCCGTTCTGGTGCCGCGGCCGGGAGAGTGTTGCGTCGAACTGCGCTCCTCCTGAGGTTCTCGGGCGGGCGAAGGCGCGTCGGGCCGGACAGACCCTCCCGTTCTGCCGCGGGCGGCTCGTAGATCCTTTGGAGATCACCCGCCCTTGTGGTGACTCTCCGCGTTAGTGTCGTCACGTTTCGCGATCAGTCGTGGAGGATACGTGGCCGACGCTCAGCCGGTGATCTTCGTGGGCGGCCTGGGACGCAGCGGGAGCACCCTGCTCGAACGTCTCCTCGGAGAGGTGCCCGGCGTGGCGCCGCTCGGGGAGGTCGTGCACCTGTGGGACCGCGGCGTACGGGCCGACGAGCCCTGCGGCTGCGGGCAGCGGTTCTCCCAGTGCCCGTTCTGGACGAAGGTGGGCGTACGCGCGTTCGGGCAGTGGCGGCAGAGCCAGGCGGGATGGCTGCCCGGCCTGCGCGCCCGGGTCGACCGGACCCGCCGCCTGCCCGTCCTCGCCCTCGGGCTGGCGAGCCGCGAGGCCGAACTGGCCGAGTACGTCCGGTCGTACTCCCGCATCTACGCGGCGGCGGGGGAGGTGGCCGACGCCCGGGTCGTCGTCGACTCCAGCAAGCACGCCTCCCTGGCGTACTGCCTCGCGACGATCATGGAGGTGCGGGTCGTGCACGTGGTGCGCGACCCGAGGGCGGTGGCCGCGTCGTGGCGGCGCAGGGTGCGCAGGCCCGAGGACGGGCGGCCGATGACCCGCTGGACACCCGCGCGCACCGCCGTCCACTGGCTGGCACAGAACCTCGCCTTCGAGGTGCTGCGCCGAAAGGGCGTGAAGGTCGTCCGGGTGCGTCATGAAGACCTGGTGCGTGATCCGCGCTCGACCCTGGCTCGTCTGGCCGCGCGGCTCGGCCTCCCCGACGGCGGCCTCGCCTTCCTGCACGGCCGCGAAGCGCTGCTCGGCGTCGCGCACACCGTCTCCGGCAACCCGATGCGTTTCTCGGTGGGCACGATCGGGATACGCGACCGTCCGCCGTCCCTGCCGCGGTCCCAGCGGTGGCTGGTCACCGCGATCACCCTCCCGCTTCTCCTCCTTTACGGCTATCGCCTCGCCTACCGCCCGGGAGCCCGGCGGTGACGCCGTCCGTCGGCGTCGTCATCCCCACCCGGGGAGATCGGCCCGGTCCGCTGCCGGCCGCGCTGAGCGGCGTGCTCGCTCAGCAGTACGCCGGCCGGATCGACGTGGTGATCGTGGCCGACGGCGTCCCCGAGTTCCTCGTCGCCCGGCAGGTGTCCGGCGCCGCGGGTCCCGTGCCCGGTTCGGTGTCCGGTCCCGTGTCTGGTTTCGTGCCTGGTCTCGCGGCGGGCTTCGCGGCGGGATCGGGGGCCGGTGGCGCGGTCCGGAGCGTCCGCGTGCTGGGCAACCGGCGCGGCCCCGGCCTGCCGGGCGCGCGTAACACCGGGATCTCCGTGCTCGGCACGGATCTCGTCGCCTTCTGCGACGACGACGACCTCTGGCTGCCCGGAAAGCTGGCCGCCCAGGTCGCCGCGCTGACGGAGGAGCCCGACGCCGGCTTCGCGAGTTGCGCCGTCGAGGTCGAGTACGGCGAGCGCCGGGTGCCGCGGCTGGCGGGCACCGGCCGGGTGACCCACCGGCACCTCACCCGCTCGCGCATGATGATGGTGCACTCCTCGACGTTCCTGTTCCGCCGGGGCTGGGCGTGGGTGGACGAGAGCGCGCCCGCCGGTCAGAACGAGGACTGGGACCTCGCGCTGCGGGCCGCCCGGCGGCATCCGATCGTCCACGTCGACCGGCCACTCGTGCGGGTGCGCTGGGGGTCGTCGCACTACGTGGGGCGCTGGGCCGACCGGATCGCGGGGCTGGAGTGGATGCTCGCCCGGCACCCCGGGCTGGCCGCGGAACCGCGGGGCGCCGCCCGCGTCTACGGGCAGCTCGCCTTCTGCCACGCCGCTCTCGGCCGGCGTCGCGAGGCCGCCCGCTGGTCGCTGCGCGCGTTCTCCGCCCGGCCGGGCGAACCGCGGGCGGCGGTGGCGCTGGCGGTCGCCGGAGGGCTGGTCAGCCCGCGCGCGGTGCTGCACGCCCTCCACCTTCGCGGTCACGGCATCTGATGGCCGAGCCCACACCGGCGCGTACGGTGGCCGTGGACCCGGCGACGCCGGTGAGGCAATGGACACAGCAGGCCGGGCCACGGCCGGGCGGGGTTCGCGTTGGCGGAGTGCTGCTCGACCCGCTCACCGAGGCGCAGGTGGTCGGGCACGTCATGACCGCGCTTGAGCACGGTGCGGGCGGCCACGTCGTCACGCCGAACGTGGACATCTGCCGTGCCGCCGCCCGCGACCCCTCGTTGCGCGCGCTGATCGACGCGGCCGAGCTCGCCGTGGCCGACGGCATGCCACTGGTCTGGGCGTCGCGGCTGCTCGGGCACCCGTTGCCCGAGCGGGTGACGGGAGCCGACCTGATCTGGTCGCTGACGGGGGCGGCCGCGGCCCGCGGCCTGCCCGTCTATCTCATCGGGGGGCCGCCCGGCGTCGCCGAGGCGGCGCGTGACGCACTGCGCGGGCGGCATCCGAATCTGGTGGTGACGGGCGTCCACGCCCCGCCGTACGGGTTCGAGACCAGCGCGGCGGCGATGGCGGAGATACGGGGACGGCTCGTCGCCGCGCGGCCGTCCCTGGTCTTCGTGGGGCTCGGGTTCCCCCGGCAGGACCGGCTCATCGCGGCACTTCGGGCCGACCTGCCGGGCGCCTGGTTCGTGGGGTGCGGCGCGGCCATCGCGTTCGCCGCCGGGGCCGTGCGCCGCGCCCCTGAGTGGATGGGCGACCACGGGCTCGAGTGGCTGTTCCGCCTGGTCGGCGAGCCGCAGCGGCTCGCCCGCCGTTACCTGGTCGAGGACCTTCCCTTCGCCCTCCGCCTGCTGTCGGTCGCCCTGCTGTGCAGGGCCTTCGGCTCGCGTGGCAGGTATTAGAAGGCGTACGGGCCGAAGCGGCCCCAGGCGACGACGGCGGCCAGCGCCAGGAGCACCAGGTTGACGGCGATGACCGGGGATTCCGCGCGGCGGGCGTGGACGACGACCGCTCCGGCCATGATCAGGGCGATGCCGAGCGCGGCGAGCGGAGTCAGCACCGGGGCGATCTTCGTGACGGCGGGCAGAACGAGGCCGAAGGCGGCCAGCACCTCAAGAGCGCCGATGCCCTTGACCACGCCGGGGGAGAAGTCCTCGGTCCAGGCCATGCCGGACACGGCCAGCCTGTCCTTCGGCTGGGCGAGCTTCACCACCCCGGCGACGAGGAAGGCGAGGGTGAGCAGGCCGGCGATGACCCACAGGACGATGTTCATGGAGAGTCCGTTCTTGCGACAGCAGAGCGAAATGTAGCGGATGGGCGATCCGCGGCCGTCGCCGTGGATCGGCACGGCTGTCATGGCCCCGCTCGTGAGTCGGGCGATCGTGTCCTTGTGGGCGCGGGTCCAGCCCGTACGGCCGGATAGTTTTTTGAAGAAATCCGCGAGGCGGTGTCGGATCGGGGCGGTGGTGTTCGTAGCGGGGGTGAGGCCGCGCACAAGGGGCGGCACCAAGGCAGAGGAACCGCGATCATGAAGCTGACGACCATGACCCAGATCTCCGTCGATGGAGTGATGCAGAACAACGGCGCTCCCACGGGCGAGCACCCGAACGGGTTCGAGCGCGGCGGATGGGCCCTGGGGAAGGGCGACGACGAAACCAGGACGTTCATCGCGCAGACCTACCAGCAGGCCGAGGCGTTCCTGTTCGGCCGGCGCACCTACGAGTTGTTCGCCGGCTCCTGGGGATCGATCGACCAGATGCGCGCACATCCCATCGGCGTGGCCTTGAACGCAACCCCCAAGTACGTGGCGTCGACCACGCTCACAGACGCGGCGTGGCCGGACACGACCGTCCTGTCCGGAGACGTGGCGGATGCCGTCCGGGAACTGAAGGCCACGCCGGGGGGTGAGCTGCAGGTGCACGGCAGTGGCGCCCTGGTCCGGTGGCTGCTGGCCAACGATCTGGTCGACGAGATGACGCTGATCGTCATCCCGGTGGTCGTCGGCCTGGGCGCGCGACTGTTCCCGGAGACCGGTCCGGACCTTGCGCTCGACCTGGTCGAGTCGCGCGTCGACTCCAAGGGCGTGACGATTCAGGTCTACCGGCCGGCCGGGCGCCCGCAGTATGCGCCGGCGGTGTGAAGCCCCTGACCATCGAACCACGCTGTCGTGACACCACAGGAGATGATTTTCAGATGCGGTACCTGGTTTCCGTGATCGATGACAAGAGCGATCCCGGCAGCACGGACAGGCAGCCTGCCATCAGCGCGTTCAACGAACGACTGATCGCCGAGGGCTACTGGGTCTTCGCGGGCGGACTCGCGGACACCGACGCGGCCACGGTCGTCGACAACCGGGGTGGGGAGGCGATCGTCACCGACGGGCCCTTCCTGGAGTCGAAGGAGTACCTCGCCGGCGTCTGGGTGTGGGAGGCCCCCGATCTGGATGTGGCGCTCAAGCTCGCCACCGAGGCGTCGAAGATCTGCGATCGGAAGATCGAGGTGCGGCCGTTCCTGTGAACGACATCGACGTCCGCGAGGCGATCACCCAGGCCCACCATGAGGAGTGGGCTCGGGTGGTCGCCTCCCTGACCAGGCGCTTCGGTGACCTCGACATCGCCGAGGAGGCGGCGGCCGAGGCGTTCGCGACCGCCGTCCGGCGGTGGCCGGCCGACGGCGTGCCCCCCAACCCGGGCGCCTGGCTGACCACCACCGCCAACCGCCAGGCCATCGACCGGATCCGGCGCGAGAGCAAGCGCGACGACAAGCACAGGAAGGCTCAGATGGTCTACGACGACGACTCGCCCGAGCCCGTCGGCGCCATCGACGACGACCGGCTCCGGCTGATTTTCACCTGCTGTCATCCGGCACTGGCGATGGAGACCCGCGTGGCGCTGACGCTGCGCATGGTCGCCGGCCTGACCATGCCCGAGATCGCCCGCGCCTTCCTGGTGGCCGAGAGCGCCATGGGGCAGCGGATCACCCGCGCGAAGGCCAAGATCAAGGCGGCGCGCATCCCCTATCGGATGCCGTCCGCCGACGATCTCCCGGCACGCGTCTCCGGCGTCCTCGCCGTCCTCTACCTCGTCTTCAACGAGGGCTACCTGGCCACCGGCCCCGGCACCGATCCCGTACGGCACGAGCTGACCGCCGAGGCGATCCGGCTCACTCGCCTGATCCGTGTCCTCCTGCCGGACGACGGTGAGGTGGCCGGGCTGCTGGCGCTGATGCTGCTGACCGAGGCCCGCCGCCCCGCCCGGGTCTCGGCCGGCGGCGAACTGGTCGCACTCGACGAGCAGGACCGCGGGGCCTGGGATACGGCGCTGATCGCCGAGGGACACCGGCTGGTGCGCGAGCGCCTGGCCGCCGCCGCCGCAGGGGTGGCTCCGGGTCGCTACCAGATCCTCGCCGCGATCAACGCGGTGCACACCTCCGCCCGCGACATCCGCGACACCGACTGGTCGCAGGTCCTCGCCCTCTACGACCAGCTCGTCCGCCTCGACTCCTCGCCGATCGTCGCCCTCAACCGGGCCATCGCGGTCGCCGAGCTCGACGGCCCGGAGGTGGCACTGGCGGCCGTCGACCGTCTTGAGCCCAGATTGGCCGGCTATCACGCCTACCACGCCACCCGCGCCGACCTGCTGCGCCGGCTGGCCCGGGGCCGGGAGTCGCGCGCGGCCTACGGCAAAGCCATCGACCTGGCCGGAAACACCGCCGAGATCGCCTACCTGATCCGCCGCCGCGACCAGCTGCGGTAGCGCCCACGGGCGTATCTCCCCTCGCCGTGGTCGCCCGAGTTCGAGGCCGACCTCGGGCACCTGCGCACCCGTGCGGGCTACGGCGAAGAAGAACGGGGGGCCGCGCAACCGCCGCCTGTCAGGCTCCGCCGGTCTCCGCGATCCTGCGGGCGAGGTACCTGCGCTCCGCGTCGGTCGGCGCGAGCGCCAGAGCCTCCCGGTAGGCCTGCGCCGCGTCCGCCGTACGGCCCAGCCGGCGCAGCAGGTCCGCGCGCGTCGCGGCGAGCAGGTGGTGCCCGGCGAGCGCGCCGCCCGCCCGCAGCTCGTCCACCAGCCGCAGACCGGCGAGGGGGCCGTCCGCCATGGCCACGGCCACCGCCCGGTTCAGCTCGACCACCGGAGACGGCGCGAGCCGGGCCAGCTGGGCGTACAGCCCGGCGATCTGCGGCCAGTCGGTGTCGTCCGGGTCGAGGGCGGTGGCGTGGCAGGCGGCGACCGCCGCCTGCACCTGGTACGGCCCGGGGCGGCGGCGCGTCAGCGCGTCGTCCAGGAGCCGCAGTCCCTCCTCGATCTCGTCGTGGTCCCATCTCGTGCGGTCCTGCGACTCCAGCGTGACGATGTCGCCGGCTTCGTCGAAGCGGGCCGCGCGCCGCGAGTCCTGCAGCAGCATGAGCGCGAGCAGCCCGAGCGCCTCCGGCTCGTGCGGCATGAGCCCGGCGAGCACCCGGGCCAGCCGGATGGCCTCGGCGGCCGGTTCGGGCCGGGCGGGACTCGGCCCGCCGCTGGCCGAGTATCCCTCGGTGAACAGGACGTACAGCACGCCGAGCACGCCGGCCGTCCGCTCGGCCAGCAGGTGCGCGGGCGGCACCCGGTAGGGGATCCCGGCGTTGCGGATCTTCCGCTTGGCCCTGACCAGCCGCTGCGCCATGGTCGTCTCCGGCACCATGAACGCCGCGGCGATCTCGCCCGTGGTCAGCCCCGCGAGCGTACGGAGGGTGAGGGCGACCTGCGCCTCCAGCGGCAGGGCGGGGTGACAGCAGGTGAACATCAGGCGCAACCGGTCGTCGGGCACGCGGTCCTCCTCCGCGTGCTCCTCCCCGTACTCCTCGGCGGGCTCGGCATCGGGGCCCATGGGCGTCGCCGCCAGCGCGCGCAGCCGCGCCGCCTCGGTGGTGCCGCGGCGGAGCCGGTCCAGCGCCCGGTTGCGGGCCGCCGTGGTGAGCCACGCCCCGGGGCGGCGCGGCACGCCGTCCCGGGGCCAGCGGGCGAGCGCCCGGGCGAAGGCGTCCTGGGCGCACTCCTCGGCCAGGTCCCAGTCACCGGTCAGCCGGATGAGCGTGGCGACGACGCGGCCCCACTCTTCGCGGAACGCCTCCTCGACCACGGCGGCGACCTTCCCGGGCTCCGGAAGCCCGGCCGCCGCGGAGACCTGCACGGGTTCCGGGAGGCCGGCGTCGCCCGTTTCGCTCATTTCGCTCATTCCGGCCAGAACGGCCTCACCTCGATCGCGCCGTACGACGCCATGGGGTGCTTCGAGGCGACCTCGATGGCCTCGTCCAGGTCCGCGCACTCGATGATGTCGAATCCGCCGATCTGCTCCGTGGTCTCGGCGAACGGCCCCTGGGTCACCAGCCCGGCCCGCACCGTCGTGGCGTCGCCGACGGGGCACAGGCGGTGCCCCTGCAGGCGGACGCCGCGGCGCTCCATCTCCTCGACCCACGGCTCGGGGTCGCTCTGCTCCGGGCTGATCTCCATCGACTCGTCGCCGCAGATCAACAGCAGGTATTTCATTCGTTCGGCCCTCCCGGGACGGTGTTACGGCGGCCGCCCTGCGCGGCCGCTCTCCTCCACGACGCGGCGGACTCCCGATTTCGACATCCGCTCCGCCCCGATGTCGAAATCGCGCTCCGCCGTCGTCGTCCGTGCGGGAGGCGCACAGGAAGGCGGCGCCGTAGGGGAAGGCGGGACGCATGTCCGAGGTGGCCCGGAGAGCCGGTCGGGACGGACGACGGGAGAGCCGGGAGGGGAGGGCGGTGAGCCGGGAGGGGAGGGCGGTGAGCCGGGCACGCGTCGCGGTGACGGCGGTGTTCGCCGTGAACGGCGCTCTCATCGCCGCGTTCGCGGTGCGCACCCCCTCCCTGAAAGCGGATCACGGGCTGACGGAGGCGCTGCTCGGGCTCCTCATCGCCCTGGACGGCGTGGCGGCGCTCGTCGCCACGCGGGTCGCCGGGCGCCTCGCGGCGCGGATCGGCAGTGCGTGGGTCGTGCGGATCGCCGCGGTCGCGCTTCCCCTCGCTCTGCTCGGGATGGGCCTCGCCGGCGGGACCGTCCATCTGGCGGCGGCCATGCTCCTCGTCGGCGCCGCCAACGGGCTGCTCGACACGGGGATGAACGCGCAGGCGGTGATGGTCGAGCGGGCGGCGCACCGTCCCATCATGAACGGCTGCCACGCGGCATGGAGCATCGGCTCCGTGGCCGGCTCGCTCACCGGTGGGGCCGCGGCGCAGGCGGGCATGTCCCTCGCCACGCACTACCTGATCCTGGGCGCGGTCGTGACGGCCGTCGTCCTGGTGGTGGGCAGGGGGCTGCCAGCCGAGGAGCCGTTCGCGGGGCCCTCGCCCGCGCGTACGGACGACGTCGCGGGACGGCGGGCGTGGCGGGCGGGCTGGACGCGTCGCGTCCTGCTCCTCGGCGCGATGGGCGCGGCGGTGCTGGCCTGCGAGGGGGCCGTCATCACCTGGAGCGGGGTGTTCCTGCACGAGGACCGGGGCGCCTCGCTGGGCGTGGCCTCGCTGGGCCTCGTCGCCTTCACCGCCTGCCAGACGGCCGGACGGCTCGTGGGCGACCGGCTGTCGGCGCGGCACCCGGCACGCGTCCTGGTGCGGAACGGCACCGCGATGGCGGCCGCCGGCCTGACGGCGGTGGTCGTGGCCCCCACGCCGCTCCTCGCGGTCGCCGGGTTCGCCCTCGCCGGACTCGGACTGGCGACGCCGCTGCCGTTGATCTTCAGCGCGGCCGGCCATACGGGCGCGGAGGAGGGCGCGGCGGCGGCGACCGCCGCGGTCGCCCGGCTCACCACCATGACGTACTCCGCCATGCTGCTCGCTCCGGCGCTCGTCGGCCGGCTCGCGCAGTTCCTCGGACTGACCTGGACGCTGGCGCTGCTGGTGCCGCTGCTGGTGACCGTGGCGTGGAAGGCCCCGGCGGCGATCCGGACCGCGATCGGGCCCGCTCCTCCGGTGGCCGCCGAGAGCCCGGGCGGGCCCGCGTGACGCGCCGCGCCCCGCGTGACCGCAGGGGACCGCCGGTCAGGGACGCTCAGCGGCCTGCACGGTGTGCCGCAGCAGCAGCGCGGTGGTGACCGGGCCGACCCCGCCGGGCACGGGCGTGAGCGCCCCGGCCTTGTCCGCGACCCCGACCGCGTCGACGTCGCCGACCAGGCCGCCGTCCTCGGTGGGGTTGGTGCCGACGTCCACGACCACCGCCCCGGCCCGCACGTGATCGGCCGTGATCAGCCCGGCGCGGCCGACCGCGGCCACGACCACGTCGGCCGCGGCGGTGACGGCGGGCAGCTCCCGCGTGCGGGAGTGGCAGACCGTCACGGTGGCGTTCCTGTCCAGCAGGAGATGGGCGGCGGGTTTGCCGACCACGGTGGACCGTCCGACCACGGCGACGTGGCCGCCGGCCAGATCGATCTCGTGGTGGTCGAGGATCGCCACGACGGCCTCGGCGGTCGCGGGAGCGAAGGCGGGCAGGCCCGCGGCCAGGCGGCCCAGCGACAGCGGGTTGGCGCCGTCGACGTCCTTCTCGAACGCGATCGCGCCGGCCAGGTCCTCCAGCTTCGCTCCCGCCGGCAGCGGGGTCTGGAGGATGATCCCGTGCACGGTGTCGTCGGCGCTCAGCGCCGCCAGCCTGCCGCGGATCAGCCCGGGGGCGGCGTCCGCACCGAGATCGACGATGTCGCACGTGATGCCGGCCTTCTCGGCGGCGCGGGCGATCGAGCGGACGTACCAGGCGCTGGACTCGTCCGCGGTGGCGACGACGACCGCGAGCTTCGGCGGCGTGCCCGCTCGCGCCAGTTCGGCGGCGGTGGCGGCGGCCTCGGCGCGGATCGAGGCGGCGAGTTCCTTGCCGGACAGGACGCGGGCGCTCACTTGGCGATCTCCTCACGGACGGCGGCGGTGACCCGTTCGGCCCGCGCCGCGATCTCGTCCACCCCTGCCGCCACGGCGGCGAGCTCGGCTCGGGCCCGCTCGTCCTTGATCCCGCCGAGGTTGATCTCGATGTTCACCCGGCCGGTGGTCGCGGCGGCCCGGGCGGCCTCGGTGGCGGCGGCGATGTCGGAGACGACGTTGCGGTTGCCGATGGGCAGCAGTTCCTCGGCGATGCCGACGGCCTTCCCCGCGACGGCGACCACTTCGGCCGGGACCCTGCCCGCACCCACCAGCGCCTCGGCGATGGCGGCAGAGCGGGCCGCCTTCGCCTCGTCGGTGTCCTTGGGCAGTTTGTACGCCTCGGTGACGGCCGTGAACGCCGCCGCGTCGTCCTCGGCCAGGCGCAGGGCGCTCGCCCGCAGTTCGTCGGTCTCGCCGGCGATGCGTTCGATCACGGCCGCGTGTTCGGCGTACTTCTCGCCGGTGGTGTATCGCGCGACCATGCCCAGCAGCGCGGCGGCCTGGGCGGCGTGCAGGGCGGCCGCGGCGCCTCCTCCGGGCGCGGGCACCCGGTCGGCGAGCCGGGACAGGTAGTCGCTGATCGTCTCGTCGCGCATAGTGCCCGTCCTCCGATGGTGACAGCACGGCCGGTGACAGCAGGGCCGGTGACAGCACGGCCGGGAAAATCCTCCCACGTCCCGCCCGTCACTCCGCGTACGGGCTCCTTCGTGTCAGCGGGACGGGCGGGCCGTCTCGACCGCGGGCCGTACGGGCTCGGGCGGGGCCGCGGCACGCCGGGCCCCGGACGGCGTCTGGCCGAGCAGCGTGCCGCCGAGGGCGAGGGCCATGCCGAGCAACTGGAGCGGGCTGAGCGCCTGGCCGAGGGCGGCCCAGCCGATCACGGCGGCCGACAGCGGGCTGAGCAGGGCGAGGAAGGCGACGGACGTGGCGGGTAACCGGCCGATGCCGCGGAACCAGATCCAGTACGCGCAGGCCGTGCCGACGCCTCCGAGGTAGACGTAGCCGAGGAGATTCCCGGTGCCGAGCGCGGGCGGCGCCCCCTCGATCAGCAGGGCGACCGGGACGAGCAGCAGCCCGCCCGCGGTGAGCTGCCAACCCGTGAAGGCGAGGGCGCCGACGCCCTCCGGACGGCCCCAGCGCTTGGTCAGCACGGTCCCGGCCGACATGGACGCGGCCCCCGCGAGCCCGGCGAGCACGCCGACCGTGTCCATCCGCGCCTCGGCGCGCAGCACGACCAGGGCGACGCCGGCGACTCCGACGACGCCGGCGAGCAGCTTCCGCCCGGTGGGCCGTTCGGCGAGCAACACGCGGGCGAAGACGAGCGCGAACAGCGGGCCCACCGCGCCCAGCACGGCCGCGACGCCGCCGGGCAGCCGGTAGGCCGCCAGGAACAGCAACGGGAAGAACGCCCCGATGTTCAACGTGCCGAGCGCCGCCGCGCGCCAGATCCACCGCCCGTGCGGCAGCACCCGGCCGATGACCAGCAGTATCAGTCCGGCGGGCAGCGCTCTCATCAACGCGGTGAACAGGGGACGGCCGGGCGGGAGGAGCTCCGTCGTCACGGCGTAGGTCGAGCCCCAGACCAGCGGGGTGAGCGAGGTGAGGGCGAGTGTGCCCAGGGCCGGAAGGGAGCCACGATCGACGATTCTCATGATTGCTCCTCATTGATAATCTCAGTGTTGAGATAACAGCACGCCGAACAGTTAAACGTCAAATATATGAACGCTGAGAGACGTCGAGGGAGCCTGCATGGGCGACGCGGTGGACATGCTGCTGGACCAGTGGCGGCGGGAACGGCCGGACGTCGACCCCTGGCCGATGGGCGTCGTCGGCCGCGTCTCCAGGCTCGCGCGGCTGCTCGACCGGGAGCTGAAGGAGTTCTTCTCGACCTATGACCTGGAGATCTGGGAGTTCGACGTGCTCGCGACGCTGCGCCGGTCGGGCCCGCCGTACGAGCTGACGGCGGGAGCTTTGAACAGGGCGGCGATGGTGACCTCCGGCGCGATCACCAACCGCATCGACCGGATGGCGGCCAGGGGCCTGGTCGAGCGCATCCCGGACTCCGGCGACCGGCGGTCGATCCGGGTCCGGCTCACCGAACGCGGCCTCGCGCTGGTGGACGAGGTGCTGGAGCCGCACGTCGCGAACGAGGCGCGACTGCTGGCGCCCCTGGACCCCCGGGATCGGGACCACCTCACCGAGGCCCTGCGCACCCTCCTCGCGTCCCTCGGCGACACCACCCTCGGCTAGCTCCTGAGAGCTACGCGGGAACGTGGCTCCGCGGGGTGACGCGGGCGAGCCGGTCGCGGCGCGAAGGTTCGTAGGTGTCCCGGGAGGCGGCCACGCCGCTCCCTTTCCCCCGAACTTCGAGGAGAAGACCGTGCTCGCACAGCACTCCGCGCGTCCGGCCGGGGCGGCCTCGTCCGCTCGGCGGCTGGGGTGGCTCAGGTGGTTGGCGCTGACGCCCGTGGCCCTGCTCGCGTCCGTTCTGGCCTTTCTCACCGCGGCGATCATGCTGGGCGCCTACGTGCCCGCGATTCCCAAGATCGGGATGATCGGCCCGGTGCTCGGCGGCCAGTATCCGTTCCACATGGCGTTTCTCGCGTTGATCGGTGTCGCCCTGTCGGCGCTGGCCTGGCGCGGCGGCCTGGTCCGCTGGGGCAGAACGGTCGCCGCGATCACGGCGCTGTCGGCCGTCGCCGCCCTGGTCGTCTGCGGCGTCCAGTTCGCCGCGGCACGCCGGGCGGGGACGAGCGTGTCCCTCGGCGAGGTCTTCAGCCAGCTCGCCTATCCGGGCGTCACACCGGACACCACCCGGACCTACGCGGTCCGGGACGGCGAGTCCCTGAAGGCGGACGTCTACCTGCCCGGGGGTCAGCGGGCGGGCAATGCTCCCGCCGTCGTTCTCGCGCACGCCGGGGGGTTCCACACCTTCGACAAGAGCGACCTGCGCGGCACCGGCCGCTGGCTGGCCGACCACGGCGTCGCCGTCTTCGCCGTCGACTACCGCCTCGCCACCCCCGAGCGGCCCACCTGGGACAAGGCTCCGCAGGACCTGCTGTCGGCCCTGCGCTGGGTGCAGGACCACGCGGACGGCTTCGGCCTCGATCCCGCGCGGATCTCCCTGGGCGGCATGTCCGCGGGCGGCACGCTGGCTTTGGACACGGCGTACCGCCTGAAGAACGGCACCATCCGGGCCGCCGACGGGCGCATCCCGGAGCCCCCGGCGTCCGTGGTCGGCTTCTACCCCGGCACCGACGTCACGGAGATGTGGCGGGCGAACATGGACCGCAGCCGCGACGCCGCGGAGTGGTTCACCGGCGGTACCCCGCAGCAGTACCCGCAGCGCTATCGCGAGACCTCTCCCGTCGCACAGGTCCGGGCCGGCCTGCCGCCGACGCTGCTCGTGGTGGGCGACCGTGACCGCAGCGTCCGGCCCGCGACGGTCAGGGCGTTCGGCGACGTGCTACGCCGCCACGGCGTCGACACCAGGATCGAGGAGCTGCCCTTCGCCGACCACGCCTTCGACGACGCCTACGGCAGCCTCACGTCCCAGACCAGCCGGCAGATCCTGCTCGGCTTCCTGACCGATCACTGACGCCGCCGAAAGCCACCAGGCTCCGCACTCGGGCGGCGTCCTCGCGGGGGAGGGACGCCGCGGTGAGCGCCCGGCGGGAGTCCATCGGGCGGAACGCGGTGCGGGACAGGCCCGTCCACGCGAACGCCTTGTCAACGGCTGCCGTACGGCGTCTCCGCCCGGGAAGGCAGGCGGCGGTGACGCGGCCGGCGGCGCGGGCGGTCCAGGGCAGGCCGCACCAGGCGTACAGGTCGCGGAAGCCGTCGAGCGGGGCCGCGCACAGGTCCTCGTAGCGGACGACCCTGATCCCCGCCGTACGGCCCGCCGCCGTGTCGGCGACCCGGCGAGCGGTCTTCCACAGCAAGGCCGCGCCGGCTGTCGCGTCGTGAGAACCGGCGAGGGCGGCCGGTTCCGCGACGTGGGGGTGGTCGCGGACCAGAAGCGGCTGGCCGAGCAGTTCGCCAGGGTCCACGCGCCAGCCGAGCCGCCGCCAGCTCGCCACGAACGACACCGGATCGCGGAGCAGCACGATCACCCGGCAACCGAGCCGCTCGGCGAACCACTCGGCGGACAGCACCGCGAAGGGGTCGTCGAGCAGGGCCCGCCTGGCCAGCAGGCGGCCGAGGGTGAAGGCCGTGCCGTACTTGGCCATGCGTGCCAGGTCGCCGGGCCGGTGGTTGCGGCGGGCTTCGGCGGCCCAGTTGTAGCGCAGCGCGACGGTGCGGGAGAACGCCGCCAGCCAGGGCGTCTCGTTGTCCGGGCAGATGTATTGGAACCGGTGCGTCACGGACGCGTCGAGCACACCGGGGGAGCGACCGGGCGGACGCTGCGGATTGAGCGGCTCGTTCACGTAGACGAGGCGGCCGCTCGCGGTCAGCATCCGGCCCACCCAGCTCGTGCCGCTGCGCGGCAGGCCCGTGACCAGCACGGGCGGCCCTGAGGCCGCCACCCGGTCCGGCTCGCGCCGCCGCTCGGATGCCGGTGTCACGACGCCTCCATGAGGGCCCTCGTCCGAGTGGGACGATTCAGGCCGAAGGGGCGCAGGCCGTAGCGGCGGTGGACCTGCACGGCGGGCAGCAGGTTCTTCACGATGACGCCGCCCGACCAGCCCAGCGCCGCCCCGAGCGCGCCGTGCGCGGGCACGAGCAGCACGTCGAGGACGACCGTCACCGCGACCGCCGTGGTCACGTTGGCCAGGCCGGCGGCCGTACGCCCGCCCGCGACGAGCACGACGTCGACCATGCCGCAGGCGGTGGCGACCATCATCGTGGCCGACAGGACGAGCGCGATCGCGCCGCCACCGGCGTAGGCGGGCCCGAACAACGGCAGCAGCCACGGTGCGAGCGCCGCGTATCCCAGCCATAGCGGCCAGGTGAGCAGCACGAGCCACCTCGTGGTCGTGCGGTACACCGCGCCGGCGCCGTCCAGGTCGCCCTCGGCCAGGGCCCTGACCAGCCGTGCCTGCGCGGCCTGGGCGAGCCCCTGGTTGGCGAGCTGGCCGAGCACCTTGAAGCGGGTCGCCGCCGTGTAGACGGCCGCGGCGGCGGGCCCCGCGAGCAGCGCGACGATCACCACGTCGAGCCGCTGGAACACCGACTGCAGGGCCGCCGCGGCCGACCGCGGCGCGGTGTGCCGCCAGAACGCGCCGACCTCTCCCACCTCGTACGGACCGAGCGCGCGCAGCCGTACGGCGGCCAGCGTCATGCCGGCCACGGAGGGAAGCGCCCACGCGGCGACCAGCACCGGCGGCGGGGCTCCGGCGAGCACGGCGGCGGTGACGAGGGCGAGCTGCCCGAGCGGCTGGACGGTCCCGGAGAGCAGCAGCGTCGGCCGCATGGTGCCGAGCCCGCGGGTGGCGCAGATCAGCACGTCCGACAGGGCGACGAACGGCAGCGCGGCGGCCAGCACCGCCCAGACGCCGCCGGGCACGCCGGTGAGCCCGGCCAGCGGCCCGGCCGCCAGGGCGATCCCGGCGCCCGTCACCGACGCGAGCAGGGCCACCGGCGCGAGGACCCCGAGGACCAGCCGCCGCCCTCCGTCCCGGCCGGCGCCGCACGCGGCACGGTTGCGGGCCAGGGCGTGAACGAGGCCGTTGCCGGTGTCGAGGCGGACGACGCCCGCGAGCATCAGGCACAGGGCCGTCGCGGTGAAGAACGTCCCGGCCGCCGCCGGTTCGAGCGACCGCGTCACCACCAGCGTGATCGCGACCTGCCCGCACGCCGTGGTGCCCGCCGTGGCCAGACCGGCGAGCCCGTGCCTGAGAAGACCCCCCGTCAGCGCCGCCACGAGGGCACCGTCCCGAGCCACGGCACGAGCAGCTCGTCCCACGGCTCGAAGTGCTCCCGAAGCCGGCGGTGAACCGACGCGGGCATGACCGCACGCGGCCGTGCGTTGTGCCGCTCGAACTCCACGTTCCCCAGCCGGGGCAGCCCGAGGAAGCCCAGCACCCGGTCGTACGCGGAGGCGGGATCGCGGAACAGCAGCCCGCTGTCGAGCACCAGGATCCGGTCGTGCCCCACGAGCGGCTCCAACCGGGCCAGTTGTTCGGCGTACCGCCCTCGGGCCAGGTAGGCGTGGTGCCGGTGCGCGTGACTCGCGTACCCGGGGACGGTCCGCAGCCGTTCGGCCTCACCCGCGAGGCGTTCCGGCTCCAGCGCGAGGGCGCGCTCGAAGCACGGCTCGGTCTCGAACCCCCGCGCCAGCTCGTGCGCGTGCGCGGAGCAGGCCCGCTCGACGGGATCCCGGACCAAAGCGATCAGCTTGACGCCGGGCAGGTCCTCCGCGATGCGGGCCCCCGCCAGGGGATGGAACAGGTAATAGGGAGCGGACTCGAACGCCAGCGGGTCGCGGCCGTACCGGAGCCTGAGCGGCAGCGCCGTGGACGCCAGCGGGAAGTGCGCGCGATACCACGACAGGCCCCGGTCGTAGGCCATGTCGAAGTAGTGGACGCCCTTGCGCAGCACGGGCTTCAGCATCAGCGGGTGCCGGGACAGGGCGCGGTACAGCGAGGTCGTGCCGCACCGCTGGGCCCCGACGATCAGGAACGACGGCAGCACCCTGCCACCGCTGGTCACCCTCCCGGCGGCGAACGAGACGGCGTGCGCGGGACGTTTCAGCACGGTCCTCACAGCAGGGCCTCCAGGTGGTCGACGAGAGGGTTCAGCCAGACGGCGGGCGGACCGAGCGGCTCGTGGCCGTCGCGGCGGTGCCGCTCGGCCAGGGCGACCAGATAGTGGACCGCCGTACGCCGGGCCAGGGCCACATCGGCGCCGAACGGTTCCAGGAGCCCGCCCGCCTGGGCGAGACAGGACCGGGCGGCGATCGGAGGCGGCATCCGGCGCAGCGCGCGATGGAAGAAATGGTGCAGGGCGTCGAAGCCGGGCGGCACGCCCACCGCGAACCGTTCCCAGTCCCACACGAGCAGCCGCCCGTCCGCCCCCGCGGCGATGTTCCAGGGGGTGAAGTCCCCGTGCCAGGCCGCCTGGTCGCCCGCGCCCCCGGCCTCCGCCTCGCCGTACGGGCGGATGGCGGCGATCTCCCGTACGGCGGACGCGAGCAGACGGGCGGGCACGCGGCGGGAGGTCACGGGCAGCGGCGACAGCATCAACACCTCCAGGCCCCGCCACACGCCGTGATACAGCACGTCGGGCGGCACGACGACCTTCAACGGCCGCCCGGCGAGCATGCGCAGCACCTCGCTCTCGTACCGCACCAGCCGCCTCGCCCGGGGCGAGTCGCCGATCTTCACGAACCCCGCGAGCCCCGACTCGTCGTACGCCTCCAGGATCGGTTTGCGGTTGGCGCGGAGGGCCGGCCTGACGTGGACGACCACCCGCACGCGGCGGCCGAGTACGTCGCTCAGGTGCGTCTCGATCGTGTCGGGTCCGCTTCCGACGGGCAGGCGGCGGCCCAGCGCGGTGTGCCACCACGCGCGCGGGACGACCCGCCGGGGCACGAGGCGATGCGGCAGCACGCTGCGGACACATGGCCGGGCGCCGGACCCGGAGGAGGGGAACAGCAGGGGCAGGACCTCGTCCAGATAGCCGAGCCGATCGGCAGCGTCCCTCATCGCGCCTCCGTGGGATCCGATGTGACGGCGGCGTTGCGCCAGAGCAGGGCGAAGGAGATCAGATACAGGGTCAGGGCACTGATCAGGCCGTCGTAGACGAACATGTAGAGGAGCACGAGGATCATCACGAGCGTCCCCGCCCTGCCGATCGGCGACCGGTCCGCCCAGTAGCGCCGCACCGCCCCGGCGAAGAAGGCGACGTACAGCAGGGCTCCCGCGAAGCCCTGGCTGATCAGCAGCAGCCACAGTTGCCCGTCGCTGCCGAGCGGGGGATGGCCGCACTCCACGCACCACGCGCTGCGGCCCGTCGTGACCGTGCGGTGGCTGCCGTACGCGTAGCGGGTGTTGCCGAACCCGATGACCGGCGACGAGGCCGCGACCCGGACCGTGGCGGCCACCGTGAACGCGCGGATGCCGTTGCTGTGCGGGTTGTCCAGCCGTTGCGTGACGATGGTGCTCAGCGGCGACAGCAGGAACACCGCCGTGGCGACGGCCGTGACCGCCGTGGACAGCAGGAGCCGTCCGCCCGGTGCTCCTCGGTTCCCGACTCCTCGGCCCCTGAGTACGAGGTACGCCGCCGAGACCCCGAGCCCGATCCACAGCCCCCGGTTGAGCGAGTAGACGACCGGGACCGCCGCGACGGCGAGCAGCAGCACGGCCACCGCACGCCGGCACGGCCCGCCGTAGGCCCACCAGCCCACCACGAACCAGATCACCAGCACCGAGACGTCGCTGCCCCAGGCGTTGGCCCACTCGAACGGCGCCTCCGGGCGCGGCGAGGCGTGCCCGAGCACGTGCTGCACCTGGGCCGCCGTCGGGTGGATCAGGTTGGCGACGAAGGGGTTGCCGCCGATCCACGACGGCAGCGCCAGCTCCAGCGGAGAGGTGAACGCGAAACCCGGCGCGAGCACGCCCAGCAGCCCGCCCGCGACGGCCGTCAGGAACAGCACGCCGAGCCACCGCACCAACGTGCGCTGCGGCAGCTCGTCCAGGGTGAGATTGCCCAGGTAGAGCACCATGACCAGGAGCGAGACGTAGACGGCCAGCCGCATCAGATAGCCGATGACCCGGCTGGTGGCGAGCTCGCCGTACGTGCCGTCAGGCGTCTCGGCGAGCGCGAGCGCGCTGATGAGGTAGCCCGTGAGCAGCAGCGCCCACAGGCCGAAGCCCTTCGGCACGCGGATCGGCCGCCTGCGCCACAGCACCGCTGCCATCGGCACGGCCAGCACCACCACCGACAGGGCGCCCAGGCCGAGCGCCCACCAGACCGGGTAGCCGAGCAGGAGCGCCGCGATCGGCCACGCCGCCGTGCCGCCGCGGGCCGCCGGGCGGCCCCGTTCCGGTTCGCCCGCCGCATGACGCCGGTCGCCGGACCGCCATCGCGCCGGTCGCGTCGCATGTGGCCGTGCCGGATGCTCTGACCGCGCCGAAGAGCCTGGCCGCCCCGGGGTGTCCGTCCGGCTGTGCCATACGTACTCGTGCGGGAGGGCGGTGCGGGGGCCGGGGACGCTCACGTGCCCCACTGCGCGGTCTCCGGGACGGGCGCGACGAATCCCGGCGGCACGGCGACGGCGCCGAGAACGCGGGCGCCCTGCCGGGCGAGTTGCCGTACGGCCCGGGTGACCTCGGGGGAGGTCGTCCGC
Source organism: Microbispora sp. NPDC088329 (assembly GCF_040685655.1). Classification (NCBI taxonomy): domain Bacteria; kingdom Bacillati; phylum Actinomycetota; class Actinomycetes; order Streptosporangiales; family Streptosporangiaceae; genus Microbispora; species Microbispora sp. NPDC088329. The sequence continues at coordinate 159,310 of NZ_JBFBIP010000016.1, read as the reverse complement.
CGCAGGCCGACCAGCAGCAGGGCGGCGTCGGGGTGGGCGGACCGGCCGGTCACGACCGTCACCGGCACGAGATGCGCCAGCGCGGTGCCGAGGCCCTTCGCGAGCGGCCTGGCCGCGCCGCGTGCCCCCGCGCCTTCACGGCCGCCTGCTCCCACGTCTTCGAGGAGCAGCCGGTGGGGCCCGCCGCCCAGGGACGTGGCGACGGCGGCGGCCATCTCGTCGAGGAACGCCGGATCCGGCCTGGCCGGAAGCTCGGCGAGCAGCGGCAGGCCGCACAGTCTCTCGATGTCCGCGCAGGTGCGGATGCGGGTGTCCAGCCGGTCGCGGCCGAAGGCGGCCCCCGCCCCGGCGAGGACGCCGAGGAACAGGCCGCTGCCGAGGAAGAGCGGAGGGCTCGGATGGGCCGGCCGCGCGGGCGGCCTGGCGGGACTTATCACCGTGCCCGGTGTCACGGCGACGGTCTTCAGCGCGTCGTAGCGCAGCGTGAGGTCCGACAGTTGCCGGGTGAGCATGGCCTGCCGCCGTGGCGTCCCCGGCCCCGCCGCGCTCTGCCCTCCTGCGCCTCCTGCGTTCTGCCTCCCTGCGCCTCCAGCGCTCTGGCCCGCCGCGCCCCCGGCGGCCGTGGCCCGGGTCGTCGCCGCCTGAGTCGCCGCCTGGGTCGCCGCGGCCTCGTCGAGATCGTCCTCGACCTCGCGCAGCCGCGCGGCGATCAGCTTGAGCTGGGAGCCGATGGCGTCCTCGGCGGCGCGTGCGCGGTTGCGCAGATACGCCTCCGCGTACGCCTGGGCTCCCGCCGCCGCGGCCCGGGGATCCGACGCCGAGTAAGAAATGGAAAGAATGGCAGAATTGGGGGGAACGTCCACTGTCATGTGCTCCCGTAATCCCTCCGGATCCGGATTTTTCAGTATCCCGGCGGCCAGAGCGGAGACGACCGCCGACCGGGCGATCTGTGATTCGGTGTCGAGGTTGAGGGGCTCCCTCTGCCGGGAATTCGGCACGTTGAACTGTTCCTGCGCACCGGTCGGCAGCACCTGCACCTGGGCGACCGCGGTGTAGCGCGCGGGGGTCAGTGCGAGCGCGGCGGCCCCGCCGCCCACTCCCGCGAGCAGGCAGGCGGCGGCGACCAGGCGCCTGCGCCCGAGCACCGAGCCGTATTCGGAAAGGTCGCGGCTGTGCGGCGGCAGGCTCATCGGACTCCCCGTGCCCTCGTTCGTCACGCGGCCGCGGCGGCGGTGGGACGGGCGATGGCCCCCGGATGAGGGAGGAGCCGCCGGGCGCGTTCGTGGTCCCGGCGGCGATCCGCCGGGATCCGGTCTCGAACTATAAGCCGCCGCGGAGTTTCGTCCCGGGCTGTTTCCGAATTCGCGTCAGGTGATGGCCGCTCGATTAGCCGATGAAAACGGAAATGTCCGTACTCGCGAGATGAGGAAACGGCCCCGAAGCCACGGGAATTGATGGGATGGTGTTTGCCCATCCGTTCATTGCCAGGTCTGCCGAGAAAAGGGGGAGCGATGAGACTCATCGCCGGCGTGGCCGTACTCGCGGCGGGGGTGTGCGCGACGGCCTGCACGGGCACCGCCACGAGCGGGCGGGTGCCGGGCGGCGGCGCCGGGACGACGCCGGTCGCCTGCGCGGTCACGGACAAGCTCATCCCGACGTGCGGGGCGTGGTGGGGGATCGCGCCCGACGTCTTCTCCGGACGCGGACCGGTCCGCGCGGTGGACCTGGCCGAACGGCGCATGGGCCGCCGGGCCGACATCGTGCACGTCTACCACCGGGGCGGGGAGCTCTTCCCGACCGCCGAGGAGCGGGAGATCGCCAAGGGGCCCCGCCTGCTGCTGGTGAACTGGAAGCCGGCGCTCGACCACACGTGGGCCGAGGTCGCGCGCGGCGAGGTGGACGGGCGCGTCGACCGGCTCGCCGAGCACATCCGGCGCACCTTCCCCGGCCGGTTCTTCCTCACGATCCACCACGAGCCGGAGAACGACGTGCGCGAGGGCGGGGGCTACTCGCCCGCCGACTACGTCGCGATGTATCGCCACGTGGTGACCCGCCTGCGGCAGCAGGGGGTGCGCAACGCGGTGACCGTCATGACCTATATGGGCGCGCCCAACTGGGCGGCCAAGCCGTGGTTCGGCCGGCTCTATCCGGGCGACGACGTGGTCGACTGGGTGGCCTTCGACCCGTACGCGGACGACCGGGTGAGCGACTTCGCCGGGCTGGTCGACAAGACCCGGCCCGACGCGCCGGGCTGGCCCGGGTTCTACCGGTGGATGCAGGCCAGGTTCCCGGCCAAGCCGATCATGGTGGCCGAGTGGGGCGCCTTCGAGCGGCGCGGGGCACCCGCGTTCAAGCGCGACTTCTTCGAGTCGGTCCGGCGCCAGATCGCGGACTACCCGCAGATCAAGGCGCTGGTCTACTTCGACTCGCCGCTGGCGCCCCGGGGGGACACCAGATTCGACACCACGCCGGGTGCCACCCGGGCGTTCACACAGCTGGGGCGGTTGCCCCGCTTCACGTCGACGCCGGTGCCGCCCTCCTGAGCCTGCGGCGCACCCCCGGCGGGCGCGTCGGCGGACGCCCCGGCGGACGCCTCAGCGGACCCAGCCGCCCGAGGTGACGAGGTTCAGCACGGCGCCGACCGCGCGCTCGATCGTCATGTCCGTGGTGTCGAGGACGAGGTCGGCGTCCTCCGGCTCCTCGTACGGATCGGAGATCCCGGTGAACTCCGGGATCAGCCCGGCCCGGGCCTTGGCGTACAGGCCCTTGCGGTCGCGGCGCTCGCACTCCTCCAGGGAAGTGGCGACGTGGACGAGCAGGAAGTCGCCGCCGACCTCCTCGACCATCGCCCGCACCTCGTCCCTGGTCTCGGCGTACGGCGCGATGGGCGCGCAGATGGCCAGGCCGCCGTGGCGGGCCACCTCGGCGGCCACGAAGCCGATCCTGCGGATGTTGCGGTCGCGGTCCTCGCGCGAGAACGTGAGCCCGGCCGACAGCATCCGCCGCACGACGTCGCCGTCCAGGTAGGTGACCGTGCGGCCACCGCGTTCGAGCAGCGCGTCGCGCAGGCCCCGGGCGATCGTCGACTTGCCCGAGCCGGACAGCCCGGTGAAGAACACCACGAGCCCCCGCTTGTGCGGCGGCCCGGGAATCGTGATCGGCGCGGGACCGGCGTAGTGCTCGGTGGCGCCGTAGTTGCGCGCCACGTGCTCGCGGAGTTCGAGGTCGATCTCGGTGTCCTCGCGCGGCGCGAGCGGCACCGCGACCACCGTCGCCCCCGGGAGCCGCTCGGCCGCCTTGAGCGCGGCGCGCACCACGGCCGGGCCGCCCTCGCCGAAGACGAGGGGCATGAGGAGCACGGTCGCGTCCAGTTCCTCGGCGGTCGCCGCCACGTCGTCCAGCGCGGCGCCGTCGAGCGGCCCGCGCATGGTCACCGCGAGGACCTCGCCGTCGGGCAGGTCCTTGCGGACCTCCTCCGGCGTACGGCGCAGCCGGGAGAACGGACCGTACACGGGGGCGTCGAGCGCCTCGACCGGCCCGGCGGCGTGATGGCCGTCCCGCTCCACGACGGTCAGCACCGCGACCGCCGCGCCCTCGGGGTCTTTGAGTGTCACCCGGTCGCCGGGCCCGAACTCGTCCGGGAGCGCGATCGTGATCGGGTCGGGCCAGGACGCCCCTCCGGGCAGCCGCCCGCGCTCGGCCACGCTCTCCACCTCGGCCGAGGTGAGGAAGCCGGTCAGCGGCGCGTACGCCCCGGACAACAGCAGCTCCAGGTCCGCCAGCTCACGTGCGTCGGGCGTCCACTCGGTCATTGCTTCCGTTTCCGCTCGATCGGTCCCAGCTTGGTCTGGGGCGCAGCTCGGTGGGTCGGATACGCACCTTACTTGCAACCGCACGCATAGCGCGCCGGTGCTCCGGGCGTCCACAGGCAGACATTAATCCGAGGAGGTGCTCGTGGACGCCGCAGAAGAGCGACGATTCCGCGAATTCGTGTCGGCCCGCGCGCCGGCGCTCACGCGGCTGGCCTATCTGCTGACCGAAGGAGACCAGCACTCCGCGGAGGACCTGCTGCAGACCGCTCTGGCCAAGCACCGCGCACCGGTCCCTCGCCCGGCTGCGGACGACCGCGCCGGAACTCGCCGATCTGCGCCTGAGTGAGGTGATCTCATGACGCCCCGGATGCTGAAGCAGACGTTGGAGGAGTGGTCGCGAGAGGTCCACGTGCCCGGCGACCTCGCCGACCGCGCGGGTCGGCGGCCCGCCGGTGGTGGTGCCCGTCCAGCCCTACCGGCAGACGGCCAGCACCTCCCGGCTACGTCGACACGGAGTCGAAGGCGGGCGTGTCGCCCGACGGCACGCTGCTCGCCGGTAGCGGCCCGGTTGTAGTGGCCCGGTTGTAGCGGCTCAGATGAGGCGGGCGAAGTGGTTCTGCGGACGGCGGATCACCATGGTGATCTCGTCCTCGGTGCCGTTGAGCCCGCCTCGCGAGAGCGCGGCTACGGCCCGGCAGACCACCGCGACCAGACCGCCGTGCGGCCCCCGCCGGGCCGGGCCGCTCACCGCCGAGTAGTCCTCGGCGATCATGAGCCCGCGCATCAGGCAGTACGCCTGGATGCCCTCGCGGGAGGCCAGCGGTTCGTAGACCGCGGGAAGCGGCCCCACGGACCCGGCCGGGGCGAGCGTGCGCCACAATCCCCGCCGCAGCCAGCGGGGGGTCACCCGGTCGCAGAAGCCGTACGCCGACTTGCGGTCGCGCATCTTCAGCAGCAGCAGCCCGCCGGGGCGCAGACCGGCGACGAGCCGGTCGAGCACGAGCTCGGCGTGGTGGACGCGTTCGAGCAGGAACGAGACGTAGACGACGTCGAAGGAGCGGGGCGGGATCGGCACGAGACGCAGGTCGCCCAGATAGGACGCCTCCAGGTCGCCGCGGTTGGCGGTGTGGGCCCGCAGGGGCGGGAGATCCTCGTCTACCCCCGTCATCCTCGGTTCGTAGCGCCCCACGTCGAGGGCGCCGCCCCGGCCGCAACCGGCGATGAGGATGTCGAGCCGCCGCCCGAGCTGGTCGGTCCACTGCTCGCGAATCCGCTGGCTGAACACGTCGTCCTGGTCGGCGGACGACAACCGAACCTCTGTCATGCCACTGAGAGTAATCATTTGACGACGTTCAGTGGCGCATTTGCCGTCACCCGCCATGTCCGGACCGAGGAGCGACCGGAGCGAGGCGAGGGGACAGGGCGTAGCCTTGGTAGCCGCGGCCCGGTTGGGAGCATCTCGCCGATCCCCTCCGTCAGGGGATCGGCCGGATGAACGGGGTCGCGTCCGCACGCCGGCTGTCTTAGTCACGGGGCTTTTGAAGGCATCGATGTCTCTTTCCGGACTGCTCGACCTCGTATCCGCCGAACCCAGGCTGGCCGCCGCGCTCGACGCCGCCGGGCAGGCCGCCCATCCCGGCGCCGAGCTGGTGGCGCCGCCGGCGCTGCGGCCGTTCGCCGTGGCCGCGCTGTCCCGCGTACGGCCGGTGCTGGCCGTCACGGCGACGGCGCGCGAGGCGGAGGATCTCGCCGCCGCGCTCACGAGCCTGGTCGACGAGAACGCCGTGGCCGTCTTCCCCGCCTGGGAGACGCTGCCGCACGAGCGCCTGTCGCCGCGAAGCGACACCGTCGGCCAGCGCCTGGCCGTGCTGCGGCGGCTGGCGCACCCGGTCGAGGGCGACCCGGCGGCCGGCCCGCTGCGGGTCGTGGTGGCCCCGGTCCGCTCGCTGCTCCAGCCCATCGTGGCCGGCCTCGGCGACCTGGCGCCCGTACGGCTGCGCGCGGGCGACGACGCCGACCTGGACGACGTGGTGGCCCGGCTGGTCGAGAACGGCTACCACCGGGTGGACATGGTGGAAAAGCGCGGCGAGGTGGCCGTGCGCGGCGGCCTGCTCGACGTGTTCCCGCCCACCGAGGAGCACCCGCTGCGGCTGGAGTTCTGGGGCGACACGATCGAGGAGATCCGCTGGTTCAAGGTGGCCGACCAGCGCTCGCTGGAGGTCGCCCAGGACGGGCTGTTCGCCGCGCCCTGCCGTGAGCTGCTGCTCACCGACGACGTACGGCGGCGCGCCCGCGAGCTGGGGGAGGAGCACCCGGCGCTGAAGGACGTGCTCGACCAGCTCGCCGAGGGCGTGCCGGTGGAGGGCATGGAGGCGTTCGCGCCGGTGCTCGCCGGGAAGATGGACCTGCTGCTCGATCACCTGCCGATCCGGTCGGCGGTGTTCGTCTGCGATCCCGAGCGCATCCGTGGCCGGGCCGTCGAGCTGGTCCACACCAGCCAGGAGTTCATGGAGGCGTCCTGGATCGCCGCGGCGGCGGGCGGCGAGGCGCCGATCGACCTGGAGGCGGCCGCCTTCCGCACGCTCGAGGAGGTGCGCGACCACGCCCGCGAGCTGGGCCAGCCGTGGTGGAGCATCGCCCCCTTCGGCGAGGGCGCGGAGCTGGACGCGCAGGACGTCGAGGCCTACCGGGGCGACACCCAGCGGGCACTGGCCGACATCAAGGGCTGGCTCGGCGCGGGCAAGGCCGTCGTGCTGCTGAGCGAGGGGCACGGCCCGGCCGAGCGCATGGTCGAGCTGCTCAAGGGCGTCGACGTGGCGGCGCGGCTCGTGCCGGCCCTCGACGGCCCGCCGCCGAAGGACGTCGTGCAGGTCACGACCGGCCGGATCGACCACGGCTTCATCACGCCGGACGTCGCCGTGGTGACCCACCTCGACCTCGTCGGCCAGAAGGCGTCCACCAAGGACATGCGCCGGCTGCCGTCGCGCCGCCGCAACATGGTCGACCCGCTCCAGCTCAAGGTCGGCGACCACGTCGTGCACGAGCAGCACGGCGTCGGGCGCTACATCGAGATGGTGCAGCGCACGATCCAGGGCGCGACCCGCGAATACCTCGTGATCGAGTACGCCAGGGGCGACCGGCTCTACGTGCCGACCGACCAGCTCGACGAGGTCACGCGCTACGTCGGCGGCGAGGCCCCGACGCTCAACCGGATGGGCGGGGCCGACTGGGCCAAGGCCAAGACCCGGGCGAAGAAGGCGGTCAGGGAGATCGCGGGCGAGCTGATCCGGCTCTACTCGGCCCGGATGGCCTCGCCCGGCCACGCGTTCGGCCCCGACAGCCCCTGGCAGCGGGAGATGGAGGACGCTTTCCCGTACGCCGAGACGGGCGACCAGCTCGAAGCGATCGACGAGGTCAAGCGCGACATGGAGCGGCCCGTCCCGATGGACCGCCTGATCTGCGGCGACGTCGGCTACGGCAAGACCGAGATCGCGGTGCGGGCGGCGTTCAAGGCGGTGCAGGACGGCAAGCAGGTCGCCGTGCTCGTGCCGACGACGCTGCTGGTGCAGCAGCATCTGTCGACGTTCGGCGAGCGGTTCGCCGCCTTCCCGGTCGCGGTGAAGCCGGTCTCCCGGTTCCAGACCGACGGCGAGGTCAAGGCGACCCTCGACGGCCTGCGTACGGGCGAGGTCGACGTGGTGATCGGGACGCACCGGCTGCTGTCGCCCGAGGTGAAGTTCAAGGACCTCGGGCTGATCATCGTGGACGAGGAGCAGCGGTTCGGCGTCGAGCACAAGGAGGCCATGAAGCACATGCGCACGCAGGTCGACGTGCTCGCCATGTCGGCCACGCCGATCCCGAGGACGCTGGAGATGGGCCTCACCGGCATCCGCGAGATGTCGACCATCCTCACCCCGCCCGAGGAGCGGCACCCGATCCTCACGTTCGTCGGGCCGTACGACGAGAAGCAGATCGGGGCGGCGATCCGGCGCGAGCTGATGCGCGACGGGCAGGTGTTCTTCGTCCACAACCGGGTCCGCACGATCGACAAGGTGGCCTCGCGGCTGCGCGAGCTGGTGCCGGAGGCGCGCATCGCGGTCGCGCACGGGCAGATGAACGAGACCCAGCTCGAGAAGATCATGGTGGACTTCTGGGAGCGCAGCTTCGACGTGCTCGTGTCGACCACGATCGTCGAGTCGGGCCTGGACGTGCCCAACGCCAACACGCTCATCGTGGACCGCGCGGACAACTACGGCCTGTCGCAGCTCCACCAGCTGCGCGGCCGGGTCGGCCGGGGCCGCGAGCGCGGCTACGCCTACTTCCTCTATCCGCCGGAGTCGCCGCTGACCGAGACCGCGCACGAGCGGCTCGCCACGATCGCCCAGCACACCGAGATGGGCGCGGGCATGTACGTCGCGATGAAGGACCTGGAGATCCGCGGCGCCGGCAACATCCTCGGGGCCGAGCAGTCCGGCCACATCGCGGGCGTCGGCTTCGACCTGTACGTCCGGATGATGGCCGAGGCCGTCCAGGAGCAGAAGTCCAAGCTCGCGGGCGAGGCGAAGGTGGAGGAGCGGCCCGAGGTCAAGGTCGAGCTGCCGATCAACGCCCACGTGCCGCACGACTACGTCACCTCCGAGCGGCTGCGCCTCGAGGCGTACAAGCGGATCGCGGCCATCGGCTCGGAGGACGACATCGCGGCGGTCCGCGACGAGCTCACCGACCGATACGGCAGGCCGCCCCAGGAGGTGGACAACCTGCTGGAGGTGGCGCGTTTCCGGATCAAGGCCCGCAAGGCCGGGCTGACCGACGTGACGCTGCAGGGCCAGCAGATCAGGTTCGCGCCCGTCGAGCTGAAGGACTCCCAGCAGGTGCGGCTGCAGCGGCTCTACCCCCGCTCCATCTGGAAGCAGGCGACGGGCATCCTGCTCGTGCCGGTGCCCAAGACCAAGCCGATCGGCGGTCAGCCACTACGCGACCTCGACCTGCTGAAATGGTGTGGGGACCTGGTCGAGGCCCTGTTCCTGGAGTCGATGCGGGTACAGTGACCCGCGAAATTGTCAACATATGCGTGGCCGGTGTCGTTCGGGAGGATCGTCCGTGAAGTCGTATCGAGTGCGCGTCGCCGTGGCGCTGGCGGCGGCCGGGATCGCCGTGACCGCGTGCGGCGGCCCCGTGCAGGCGGGTTCCGCGGCCATCGTGGGCCAGGAGCGCATCACCTCCAGTGAGCTGAACGACGAGGTCCGCGCGTTGCGCGCCGACCTGGCGGCCAACAAGATCCCCGAAGACCAGCTCCGGCTGCCCGCCTCGCTGACGCAGATGGTGCTGCTCAACATCAGCTTCAGCAGGCAGTTCCAGGAGTTCGGCCGGCGCAAGGGCGTCACGGCCACGGACCGGGACATCGACAACCTCGCCACGGCGCAGGGCGGTTGGCCCCAGTTCAGCAAGATGCTGCTGGCCAGCGGCATCCCGACGGACCGGGCCCGCGACTTCCTGCGCGCCTATGTCATCCGCATCAGGCTGATGCAGCAGGCCGGCGCCGGCCAGGACGAGGCGAGCCAGCAGGCGGCGGTCCAGAAGGTCGTCCAGGAGGCCGACTCCACCGTGCCGGTGAAGTACAGCCCGCGCTACGGCAAGTACGACCCCGAGCAGGCGATCTTCGTGCCCGACGACCGCTTCGGCGCGGCGAGCACGGCCCCGGCGGGCGGGCTCCCGGTGGGCGACGCCCCGGCGGGCGGAGACGCCGCGGGCGCAGCCGGCTGACGTGATCGTGTAGTTCTTCCGCGGCACGCGGCCGGCCTGGCCGTTTCCGTGCGTGATCACGCATTTGCCTGATCACGCACGGGGGTGGTTAGGGTGAGGGCATGGCGTTGATCGTGGTGACCACATCGCCCCGGGTCGCTCCGGGCCTGCTCACGCCCGCGGCGTGGAAGGCCCTCACCGGAGAGCGGGTGCTCACCGGCACCTCGGACCACCCCTATCTGCCCTATCTCGACGAGGCCGGCGTCCGGGTCGAGGTGGTGACCCCCGACCCCCGGGCGCTCGCCCGCGAGAGCCGTACGGGGACGGTGGTGTGGCTGGCCGCGCAGGACGGCGACGAGGACTTCATGCGCGCGGTCGGCCATGCCGCGATCTCCCTGGACGAGCCGCCGGAGATCGAGGTCGTCCCCGGCTCCTACGACCTGCCCGGCGCCCGGCTGCTCGATCTCGTCCAGGTGATGGACCGGCTGCGCCGTGAATGCCCCTGGGACCGCAAGCAGACGCATGAGTCGCTCGTGCCGTACCTGGTCGAAGAGGCCTACGAGGTGCTGGAGACCATCCACGAGGGCGACTACGGTCCGCCGCTGCGCGAGGAGCTCGGCGACCTGCTGCTTCAGGTGATGTTCCACGCCCGGCTCGCGCAGGAACGGATGGGGGCGGACGGGGACGGCTTCGACATCGACGACGTCGCCGACGGCATCGTGGAGAAGCTGGTCCGCCGCCACCCGCACGTCTTCGCGGAGGTCGAGGTCTCCGGCGCGGGTGAGGTCAGCGACAACTGGGAGACGATCAAGGCGGCCGAGCGGGCCGCCAAGGGGGAGTCCGCCTCCGCGCTCAGCGGCGTGCCCATGGGCCAGCCGGCGGTCTCCCTGGCCGCCCAGCTCCTCCGCCGGGCCGGGCGCGCCGGCGCGCCCGCCTCCCTCGCGGACGACCTCGCCCCGGCCGCCGGCGCCCGCCTGTTCGCGCTCGTACGGGAGACACAGGACGCGGGGCTCGACCCGGAGGCCGAGCTGAGGGCGGCGGCCAGGGAGTATCGGCGGCGCGTGGAGGAGTGGGAGAGCTCGACCGGCCCCAGCGCCTCAAACGGCTGACCCTGCCATCGGACCGCGCCCGGACACGCCGTGAACGGGCGGCCCCTGCGCCGTACCGGGTAGTAGGGACCGATAGGCTCGGGTGGCAAACCGCCCGCCATTTTGCTAGGAGCGTTCGTGGCTGCCATCGAGGCCATCACCGCCCGCGAGATCCTCGACTCCCGTGGGAACCCCACGGTCGAGGTCGAGGTACTGCTGGACGACTACAGCACCGGCCGCGCCGCCGTTCCGAGTGGCGCCTCCACCGGTCAGTTCGAGGCCGTCGAGCTGCGCGACGGGGACAAGAAGCGCTATCTCGGCAAGGGTGTCGAGAAGGCCGTCCTCGGCGTGACCGACGAGATCGCCGACGAGCTGATCGGGTTCGACGCCGAGGAACAGCGTCTCATCGACCAGACGATGATCGACCTGGACGGCACGCCCAACAAGGCCCGCCTCGGGGCCAACGCGCTCCTCGGCATCTCGCTGGCCGTCGCCAAGGCCGCCGCCGACAGCGCCGACCTGCCCCTGTTCCGCTACGTCGGCGGGCCGAACGCGCACATCCTGCCCGTGCCGATGATGAACATCCTGAACGGCGGCGCGCACGCCGACACCAACGTGGACATCCAGGAGTTCATGATCGCGCCGATCGGCGCCGAGACGTTCTCCGAGGCGCTGCGCATGGGCGCGGAGACCTACCACACGCTCAAGGGCGTGCTCAAGGAGAAGGGCTACGCCACCGGCCTCGGCGACGAGGGCGGCTTCGCGCCGAACCTGCCGTCGAACCGCGACGCGCTCGACCTGATCCTGGTCGCCATCGAGAAGGCCGGTTACACGCCGGGCCAGGACATCGCGCTCGCGCTCGACGTCGCGGCCAGCGAGTTCCACAACGACGGCGTCTACACCATCGACGGCAAGGGCGTGTCGTCCGCCGAGCTGATCGCCTTCTACGAGGACCTGGTCCGCTCCTACCCGCTGGTCTCCATCGAGGACCCGCTGAACGAGGAGGACTGGGAGGGCTGGAAGGCCATCACCACGTCGCTCGGCGCCAAGGTCCAGCTCGTTGGTGACGACCTGTTCGTCACCAACCCCGAGCGGCTCGGCCGCGGCATCGCCGAGGGCGCGGCCAACGCGCTGCTGGTGAAGGTGAACCAGATCGGCACGCTGTCGGAGACCCTCGACGCGGTCGACCTGGCCCACCGCAGCGGCTACCGCTGCATGATGAGCCACCGCTCCGGCGAGACCGAGGACACCACGATCGCCGACCTCGCCGTGGCCACCAACTGCGGCCAGATCAAGACCGGCGCTCCGGCCCGCTCCGACCGGGTGGCCAAGTACAACCAGCTCCTGCGCATCGAGGAACTGCTCGACGACGCCGCGCGGTACGCCGGACGCGCCGCCTTCCCGCGTTTCCAGGGCTAGGTCGCCGACAGATCAAGGCCCTGCCGCGCGCGGCCCGGGCGGCGCGATGCATCCACCTGGATCCACGCTCGTGACGGACGGCATTCGCCGGACACCGCCCAGGCGCACCGGCATGGCCGGCGGGATACCGGGGTAGCCCGGCTGGACACGCCCCGGACGTGTGGCGCGGCGACGCCGTGCCCGTCCGGGCGTGGACGGCCGGGACGGGCGGTTAGTGTGGCCGTGACCGGGCCATACGGTGACCGACCGGGAGGGGTGGTTTCGTGGCGGCGCAGCGGCCGCAGCTCACCGGGCGCGCGGCGATCCTCGCGGTCGTCGTGTGCGCCATCGCCATGAGCCTGGCCTACCCCGTGCGGGAGTACGTCGCCCAGCGCCGGCAGATCGCCCAGCTGGAGGCGCAGCAGGCGAACGCGCTGCGCAAGCTCCAGAACCTGGAGCAGCGGCGCCGGCGGCTGGAGGATCCGGACTACATCAAGCGCCTGGCCAAGGAGCGGCTGTTCTACTGCGAGCCGGGCGCGGACTGCTACCAGGTGCTCGACGAGGAGCCGGCCGCCGCCGCCAAGGCCGGGACGAAGCCGCCGGAACGGCCCGCCTGGTACGTCACGCTCTGGCGGTCGTTCGAAGCGGCCGACAAGGGGCGGCCCGCCGTACCCCAAGGTCAGCAGCAGAGCCCGGCACCGTCGGCGTCCCCGTCGGCGCCGGCGGCGGGATGAGGGTCGCGGACGCCGCGAGGAGCGGCGGCCGGGGCGGCCGGCCGTCCACGGCGCGCACCGCCGTGCACATCGCGGCGGAAATCGTGAAGGGCGAGGAGATCGACGTGGCGGACGAGCAGGCGGCCCACGTGGCCCACGCGGGCGATGTGGACCCCGTGGATCTGGAGGCGGCGCGGGCGCAGCTCGGGCGGCAGCCGCGCGGAGTGCGGGCCGTCGCCCACCGGTGCCCCTGCGGGCTGCCCGACGTGCTGGAGACCGCGCCGCGGTTGCCCGACGGCGCGCCGTTCCCGACCCTGTTCTATCTGACCTGCCCGAAAGCCGCCTCGGCCATCGGCACCCTGGAGTCGTCCGGCCTGATGAAGCGCATGCAGGCGCGGCTCGCCGAGGACCCCGAACTGGCCGAGGCTTACCGGGCGGCCCACGAGGACTACGTCGCCCGCCGCGACCGCGCGGCCGACGAGGAGGGGCTGGAACCGCTGCTGCGCGACATGCAGAGCGCGGGCGGCATGCCGGGCCGGGTCAAGTGCCTGCACGCGCTGGTCGCCCACGAGCTGGCCGCGCCGGGGGTCAACCCGTTCGGCCGGGAGGCCCTGGACGCGCTGCCCGACTGGTGGGCCGACGGGCCCTGCGTGGCCGTGGAGAAGCCGGGAGACCAGGAGGGATGAGCGTGGGTACGAAGAGGGTCGCGGCCATCGACTGCGGGACCAACTCGGTCCGGCTGCTCATCGCGGACATATCTGGAGACGACCTCACCGACGTCGAGCGGCGGATGGAGATCGTCAGGCTCGGCCAGGACGTCGACCGTACGGGGCGGCTCGCGCCGGAGGCCCTGGAGCGGACGTTCACCGCCATGCGCGGGTACGCCAAGCTGATCAGGGAACACTCCCCGGACGATCCCGTGCCGGTCCGCGTGGTCGCCACCTCGGCGACCCGTGACGCCGCCAACCGTGCCGACTTCGTCTCCGGCGTACGGGACGTCTTCGGAGTGGAACCCGAGGTGGTGACCGGTGACGAGGAGGCGCGGCTGTCCTTCACCGGCGCCACCCGTGGCCTGGCCCGGGCCGGCGCCGCCGAGACGCCCTATCTGGTGGTGGACATCGGGGGCGGCTCCACCGAGTTCGTCGTCGGCTCCCGGTCCGTCGAGGGCGCGCTGTCGGTGGACATCGGCTGTGTACGGCTGACCGAGCGCCACCTGCGCGACGACCCGCCGGGCGCCGAGACGGTGGAGGCGGCCGTCGCCGACATCGAGGCGGCCATGGACCGGGTCGAGGGGAGCGTCCCCGTGCGTACGGCGCGGACGCTGGTCGGCCTGGCGGGCTCGGTCACCACGGTCGCCGGTATCGCGCTCGGCCTGCCCGCCTATGACCGCGCGCGCATCCACCATTCGCGGATTCCCGCCGAGCGGGTCCACGAGGTGTCCGCGCGGCTGTTGCGCATGACGCACGATGAGCGGGCGGCCATCCCGGTCATGCACCCGGGACGGGTGGACGTCATCGGCGCGGGCGCGCTCATCCTCGACCGCATCGTCCGCCGCTACGGCTTCTCGGAGGTCGTGGTGAGCGAGCACGACATCCTCGACGGCATCGCCTGGTCCCTCACCATCTGACCCGACCCGGCGCCGGTCCGGTGTCAGTCGTCGACGGCCTGGTAGAGCGTGGTCCAGAAGTCGTGGATGAGCCGGGTCGAATCCGGGGTGGACGCTCCGACCTGGGTGAGCAGGATTCCGGTGAGCCGCATGGCCGGGTCGGCGTAGGTCGCGGTGCCGCTTCCGCCGTCCCAGCCGAACTGGCCGACGGACGCGTAGTCGCCGCGGTAGGTCCGCACCGCCATCCCGAAGCCCCAGCCGCCGTGCTGCCCCTGACCGTGGGACACATGGACGTTGTCCCTGGCCATGGCGTCCCGGGCGGCCTGCTGCCCGGGCGTGAGGCGGTTGGTGGTCATCAGCTCGACGGCGGGCCGGGACAGGATCCGCTTTCCCTCGTGCACTCCGCCGTTGAGCAGCATCCGGAAGTAGGCGTGGTAGTCGTCGGCGGTGGAGACCAGCCCGCCGCCGCCGCCCTGGAACGCCGGAGGCTCGCTCCACCGTCCGCTCTCGGCCTCGTCCCATACGAGAAACTGTCCGGTCCCCGGGTCGGGGGCGTAGAGGACCGGCAGCCGATCGATCTTGCCGGGGGGGACGTGGAAACCGGTGTCGATCATGCCCAGCGGCTCGAAGACACGCTCGCGCAGGAACTCCTCGAACGACTGGCCCGCGACCCGGGAGACGAGCACACCGACCAGATCGCTGCTGATCTGGTACTGCCAGCGCTCTCCGGGCTGGTGCATCAGCGGAAGCTCGCCCAGGCGGCGCATCCACTCGTCCGGCTCGGGCATCGGCTCCGGCAGGTTGGGCGTGAGGCCCCGCTCGAAGACCGCGTCCATGATCGGAGTGCCCAGCGATGTCATGTCCATGCCGAGTCCGAACGTGGAGGTCAGCACGTCCCGCACCGTGATCGGCCGCCGCGCCGGCACGGTGTCGTCCAGCGGGCCGTCGAACCGCTTCAGCACCCGCCGGTCGGCCAGTTCCGGCAGCCACGGGTCGACCGGGTCGTCCAGCCGCAGCCTGCACTCGTCGAGCAGGACCATCGCCGCCGCGATCGTGACCGGCTTGGACGTCGAGGCCATCCGGAAGATCGTGTCCCGGCGCATCGGCGCGCCACCGTCATGGCGCATCGTCCCGATCGCCTCGACGTGCGTTTCGTCACCCCGCCCGATCAGGGCGACGAGGCCGGGAATCTTCCCCGATTCGACATGCCGCGCCAGCACCTCGCGCACCCTGCGCAGCCCTGCCGCGGACAGGCCGTTGTTGCCGGTTTCCATGATGAATCTCCTTGCGCGCTATTTCGATCTGGGGGTCAGAGGCTGCGGGCGGTGATGTCGCCGTCGGCGGTGGTGGCGTGGATCTCGAGCGCGGCGGTGCCGTCGTTCTCGAGTGCGTTGGTGATGCGGCCGTGGGTGGTGCCGGCGTCCATGGAGGCCGGCACACCGGCGGCGGCGGTGACCGAGATGTCGCCGGACTGGGTGCGGAGCACGACCGTGCCGCCCGTGGCCTCGGCGATGGTGATGTCGCCCCGTGCGGTGCTGATCTCCGCGGGGCCGCCCAGCCGGCCGACCGCGACGTCACCGTCGGTCGCGGTGAGGCGGAGGCTCGCGGTCTCGTCGAGCTTGATCTGGCGGTACGCGCCTTCGAAGGCGACGTCGCCGAGGCGGCCGACGGTCCGGAGTTCGGCGCCGGCAGCCCGGCCCTCGACGCGGGAACCGGCGGGCAGCTTGACCGTCACCTCGACGGCTCCGGCCGGGCCGAGGTACTGGTTCTTCCCCGTGGTCTCGATCCGCAGGACGCCGTCGGCGTACTCGACCGAGGTCTGCTCCGCGGCCTTCAGATCGCGGCCCTTGGAGGCGTTCGCGGGCAGGACCTCGACGGTGGTGTCGGCCCGGTCCGCGGCGATGACCTGAACGCGTCCCGCGGGGATGTGAAGGACGGCGGAGATCGGGGCGGGGGTGTCGAACTTCTGCATCATGCGCTCCTTGTGCCGTGTCGTTTCTGACAACGGAAACGCTACGTTGCCTTTCAAAACTTGGCAACGTACTCGTTGCGCAAAGAAGGCATTAAAGCAGGTAGGGGCGCTGAAATCGTTGCAACGACCGTCGATGCTAACGCAATGACGACTGATCGGTCATTGCAATGCAATGAAGCTGAACGCTATGGTGGGAGGCGTCGAGGAACGCCGAGCGGCCTCATGGGCACCCCCGTGGGGCACGAAGGGGGTCGTGATGCCGGGAGGCAGGCTCACCCAGCAGGAGCGCCAGCAGATCGCGGTGGGTCTGGCCGACGGCCTGGCCTACGCCGAGATCGCCCGCCTTCTCGGCCGCCCGACGTCCACGATCACGCGTGAGGTGTCGCGGAACGGCGGCCCCACCGGCTATCGCGCCGAGCTTGCCCACCGCGCCACGCAGCAGCGCACCCACCGGCGCAGGCAGGCCACGCCCCGGGGGGCGCAGGCCTCCCCGCAGCCCTACGGACGCGACCCCGAAGTCGTGCGCGACTATCAGGAGACCCTCACCACCGTCTTCATGACCTCGGGCCTGCCCAAGATGATGGCCCGTGTGCTGGGCTGCCTCTACACCACCGACACCGGCAGCCTCACCGCCTCCGAACTCGCCCAGCGCCTCCAGGTCAGCCCGGCGTCCGTCTCCAAGGCGATCACGTTCCTCGCAGGCCTGGACCTCATCCGCAGGGAACGCGACGAACGCCGCCGCGAGCGCTACGTCGTCGACGACGACCTCTGGTATCAGTCGGTGATCCGCAGCGCCCGGTCCAACGACCAGCTCGCCGAGGCCGCACGGCAGGGTGCCAGAGTCCTCGGCCCCGGCACTCCGGCCGCCGTGCGCCTCGAAAACGTAGCCCGCTTCCAGGACTTCATCACCGAAAACCTCATCCGCGCCGCGGAGCAGGCCCGCGAGGTCCTCTACGCCGGAACCGGAACGATCTCGGACGGCGCCGCCGCGCCGAGTTCCGATCACGGACACGACATGATTTAGAGCCGGCCGGGCCGCTGTGCCAGGTTGGCCACCGGTGGTGACGGCCGCCCGGCTGATGCGCGGCTCTCGGACCTGGAATCTTGACGCTATTTCGCATTGCACAGTACTGTGCGGTGCGTGGACAGTAGCCAGCTCCTCAAAGGGGTTCTCGACCTGGCGGTCCTCGCGGTGCTCGCCGAGCGCGACAGCTACGGATACGACGTCGTACGCCGCCTGCGTGAGGCGGGGCTGGAGGACGTCGGCGACGCCTCGGTGTACGGGACGCTGCGGCGGCTCTTCAAGGCCGGGGCGCTCACCTCCTATGTGGTCGCCTCCGACGAGGGGCCGCACCGCAAGTACTACGGCCTGAACGACGTGGGCCGCTCGCTCCTCCAGACCTCGGCGAAGACCTGGACGTCCTTCGCCGCCACCATGAACGACCTGCTCAAGGAGGTCGATCCGGGATGAATCCCCCCATGACGCCCCAGGACTACGCCACCGCCGTACGCGAGGCGCTCGCCGATCTTCCCGCTCGTGACAGGGACGCGCTGCTGGAGGACCTGGACGAGCACCTCGCCGAGGTCGCCGCCGAGCCGGGCATGTCGCTGGAGGAACGGCTCGGCAGCCCCGAGGCGTACGCGGCAGAGCTTCGGGCCGCCTACGGCGGGCGGCCGTCGGACGGCGGCTCCTCCCTGGGCGGGCGGCTGCGCGAGAGCATGAGCCGAGCAGTCCGGCGGGTTCACACGCGGCTGCTCGTGCTGCCGCCCTACCGCCAGGCCGCCGCCTTCGCCCCCGAGCTGCGTCCCGCGTGGTGGGTGCTGCGGGGCTATGCGATCGCGCTGGGCGTGCTCGCGCCGATCAGCGCCCCGGGCCTCATTCCCGGCGACCTCCCCGCCTGGGTGTTCACGCTGGCGGTCATCTGGGGCTCGGTGTGGCTGGGCCGGCGGGGCCGCGCGCGGCCGTCGCGCTCGGGCCGCGTGCTGCTGCTCGGGGTCAACCTGCTGGCCGCGGTCCTCGTGATCACGGCGATGGCCGACGTCCCGAGCACGTCGTCGCGCAGCGTGGCGTTCGACTACGGCCCCCAGCCGGAGGTGTACGCGCCGAGCATGCGGGTGGAACGGGTCAACCGGGTGGCCTCGCTGGGCGGAGACGTCTACAACATCTTCCCGTACGCGGAGGACGGGACGCCGTTGCGTAACGTCCGGCTCTACGACCAGGACGGCAACCCGATCATGGTGAGTCCGGAGATGTTCGGCCAGACGATCGACGTCCCCTGTGACGGCGAGCCGCCCATCCGCCACGCCTACCCGCTGCCGCTGCGGCCCGTGGAGTACCGCGCCGGGGCGACCTGCGCGCCCGCCGCACCGGCCCCCACATCGTCGCCCGCGTCGTCGCCCACGCCCTCCGCGGCGCCCTCCCCCTCACCCTCCGCCGAGCCGTCGCCCTCCGTCACACCGTCCCGCCGGCACCGGTAGGGGGACGGACGGAGCCGGGGGCGGAACGTCAGGCGCGCAGGCGGACCGGAAGCGAGAACAGGCCGCGCATGATGGCGCTCGGCCACCACGTCAGGTCCGCGGGGTCTGCGGCGAGCGCCAGATCGGGGAACCGTTCGAGGACCCGGCCGATCGCGACCTCTCCCTCCACCTTGGCCAGGGCCGCGCCGACGCAGTAGTGCGGGCCCCGGCCGAAGGCGAGATGCGGTTCGCCGATCCGGCCGGGGGAGAACGCGTCCGGGTCGGCGAACGCCGCCGGGTCGCGGTTGGCCGCCAGCAGTGAAACGAGGATGGCCTCCCCGGGCAGCATCTCCTGGCCGCCGATCACCACGGGCTCGGTGGGAAAGCGCCAGGTGGCGTTGCGTACGGGGCCGTCGTAGCGCAGCATCTCGTCGATGAAGTCCGGCAGCAGGGAGGGGTCGGCGCGCAGGGCCGCCGCCTGGCCGGGATGCCTCAGCAGCGCGAGCAGACCGTTCCCGACCAGCGCCACGGTCGTCTCGTGGCCCGCGATGAGCAGCAGGAACGCGGTCGAGGTCAGCTCGTCCTTGTCGATCTCGCCCTGGTTCGACCGCCGTACGAGGTCGGTGAGCAGGTCGTTGCCCGGCCGGGAGCGCTTCAGCTCGACCAGGTCGGCCAGGAAGGCCTCCAGGGCGTCCGTGGCACGGGCGATCTCCTCGACCTCGGACGCCGCCGCGGAGTCGATGACGGAGGCGTGGTGATGGAAGGTGGCCCGGTCCTCCTCGGGCACGCCGAGCAGGTCGCAGATGATCGTGATCGGCAGGGGATAGGCGAGGCCGGAGATCAGGTCCGCCTCCGGGCCGTCGAGGCGGTCGAGCAACGCGTCGGTCACCTCCAGCGCCCGGGTGCGCAGCGCCGCCATCCGCCGGGGCGTGAAGGCGGTGCTCACGAGCCGCCGCAGCCGCGCGTGGTCGGCTCCGTCGGCGTTCAGCATGTGGCGGGCGAGCCCCGGCCTGTGGTCCAGGGGCAGGCCGAGACCGGCGGCCCGCCACTCGGGTGAACCGGCCGCGGGGTCCTTGGCGAGGGCGGGATGGGTCAGCGCCGTCACGGCGTCCTCGTACCGCGTGACCAGCCACGCCTCGCAGCCGGGCAGCGGCACGCGGGTCACCGGCGCGTTCCGGCGCAGCCAGTCGTAGGCGGGATAGGGGTCGGCGTCGAAGGCGGGGCCGAACAGCGGAGGACATGAGTCGGTGGACACGGGCGGTACGTACCCACCTCCGGCACGACGGAAAAGATTGAAATCTTCCTCTGTGTGACCTCGTTTTGGGCCCATTCCGGGATGAGCGGTCACCGCGACACGCGCTCGCGAACCGCGCGGGACGGTCGGGGTGCCCTCGCCGCGAGGGCCGGATTCCGGCCGACGCATCCCCTTTCACCTGGCACGATCGGTGTCATGAGCTTCGTTCCTCCCGGTTCCGGCTGGCCGGGCGACCCCGCACGCCCGGACACCCCCGTCGCCCACGACGCTGACGAAGTCGCCAAACTGGCGGCCGAGAGCCGTACGCTCGCGGACCTGACGGCCAGGCAGTCGGTGTGCCGCGCCTGCCCGCGTCTCGTCGAGTGGCGCGAGGAGGTCGCCGACGTCAAACGGCGGGCGTTCGCGGACGAGACCTACTGGGGCCGGCCGATCGCGGGCTGGGGTGACGAGAAGCCGCACACGCTCATCGTCGGGCTGGCGCCCGCCGCGCACGGCGGCAACAGGACCGGCCGGATCTTCACCGGCGACCGCAGCGGCGACTGGTTGTTCGCGTCGCTGTACCGCACCGGACTCGCCGCGCAGGAGACCAGCGTTCACGCGGGGGACGGGCAGCGGCTCATCGGCGCGCGGATGATGGCCGCGGTGCGGTGCGCGCCGCCCGCCAACAAGCCCACCCCCGAGGAGCGTGACACCTGTTTCCCCTGGCTGGCCAGGGAGCTCACGCTGGTGGCAGGAACGGCCCGGGTGATCGTGGCGCTCGGCGGCTTCGCCTGGCAGGCGGTGTGGCCCGCGCTGCGCGCGGCCGGGTTCACGCTGCCGTCCCGCAGACCGCCCTTCGGGCACGCCGTGGAGGTGCCCGTCGCCCACGGAGCGACTCCGATCACGCTCATCGGCTGCTATCACCCCAGCCAGCAGAACACCTTCACCGGCCGGGTCACCGCGGACATGCTCGACGCGGTCTTCTCCCGCGCCGCCGCCCTGGGGACCGCCTTGTGAACCACTTCACAAGTGTGAAGTCGATCACTTAGGAAAGATTCCGGGAATTTTCCCGAGAAATCTCAGTCGCAGATGACAAAGTGGTGAAAATCACTGAACCTTCGGCCGTGGTGGATTGGTGTGATTGCCAACTCGTGACGTAGGCTTGTGAATGCTTTCACAAGCTTGGGAGGGCATCGTGGCAGACCGCAACTGGAAGCACGTCGTCATCGTCGGCGGTGGATACGTGGGCCTTTACACGGCTCTTCGTCTCCAGCGCACGCTCCGCCGAGAGCTGCGCGACGGCAGCGTGCGGATCACGCTCATCGACCCGCAGTCGTACATGACCTACCAGCCGTTCCTCCCGGAGGCGGCGGCCGGCAACATCTCGCCGCGCCACGTCGTGGCCCCGCTGCGCCGGGTGCTGCCCAAGGTGCGCATCCTCAACGGCAAGGTCTCCAAGGTGCACCACGAGGCGCGCACGCTGACCTTCGAGCCCGCCGCGGGCCAGTCCCGGGAGATCGAGTACGACGTCGTCGTCATGGCGGCCGGCTCGATCTCGCGTACGCTGCCGATTCCCGGCCTCGAGGACGCGGCCATCGGCTTCAAGACCGTCGGCGAGGCCATCGCGCTGCGCAACCGGGTCATCGCCCTCCTTGACCGGGCCGAGTCGAGCGACGACGAGGATGTGCGCCGCCGCGCGCTGACCTTCGTCGTGGTCGGCGGCGGCTTCGCGGGCATCGAGGCCCTCGCCGAGCTCGAGGACATGACCGAGGACGCGATCAAGTACTACCCGAGCATCGACAAGAAGGACCTGCGCTGGGTCCTGATCGAGGCGTCCAACCGCATCCTGCCCGAGGTCGGTCCCGAGATGGGCGAGTGGACCGCCGAGCAGCTGCGCGAGCGCGGCATCGAGCTCAAGATGGAGACGTTCCTGCAGTCGTGCGAGGGCGGCCTGGTCAAGACCTCGGACGGTGACGAGTTCGAGTCGGCCACGATCGTCTGGACCGCCGGCGTCAAACCCAGCCCGATCGTCAACTCCACCGACCTGCCGGTCGACGAGCGCGGCCGGATCAAGACCACGACGCGCCTGACGGTCGCGGGCGTCAAGGGCGCCTTCGCCGCCGGTGACATCGCGGGTGTTCCCGACATGACCAACCCCGGCCAGTACTGCGCGCCCAACGCCCAGCACGCCGTACGGCAGGCCAAGGTCCTCGGCGACAACATCACCGCGTACCTGCGCGGGGAGAAGCTGCAGGACTACCGGCACAAGTACGCCGGGTCGGTCGCCGGTCTCGGCCTGTACCGGGGCGTCGCCAACGTCTACGGCGTGAAGCTGCGCGGTTTCCCGGCCTGGTTCATGCACCGCACCTACCACCTGTCGCGCGTCCCCACGGCCAACCGGAAGGTCCGCGTGGTGATGGACTGGACGCTGTCGCTGTTCTTCAAGCGGGAGACCGTCTCCCTCGGGGAGATCGAGCACCCGCGCGACGAGTTCAGGGCGGCGGCGAAGAGCGGCCTCAAGCGCTGATCCGCTCGGCGGAAACGGCTTCGGCAACGCGACATGGGGACACCGGACACGGCCTGGCGGCACACACCGCTGGGCCGTTCCGTGTTCCTGCGCTCTGACGTGCTGCTGTGATGGAGGGGAGAGAAGGTGCGGACGGTCTCCAGGACCTTGACCGGGCGGCGGCCAGGGGCGCCGTTCGCGCGCTGCGGAAAGGGGGACAAGCCGCGTAAGACGTAACTTGCTTACAGAGGAGTGATCCGTGACATATGATCGCGGCGCCCCCGTAGCCCAATGGCAGAGGCAAGCCCCTTAAAAGGGCTGTGGTGTGGGTTCGAGTCCCACCGGGGGCACCAGCGCCCGGCAGTGCACCTTGGCATCGACACGAGCGGGTAGCACGACGCCCTTGGCGTCGAACTCGGCCCCGTTGCACCGGCCGCGTACCCGAAGGTATAGCCCGTCATCGGAGAACCGCGGGCGAGATCACCGCTGATACCAAAGTGTCTTTGGAGTTGCTATGGCAACTCGAGATGCCAACTTGACTGCTGATACATCGATGACCCCCTGAAGAGGGGAATAGTCCCGTATGTCCGATTCGGGAGGCTTCTAGGCGTGCTCATGCGGCGCTGCAGAGGCCCCGACCGGAAGGAATCGCATGTACGGGAAACGAAACAGCATTTTAGGTGCGGCGCTTTTCGGCACGCTCGTGCTGTGGCCGACCCACGGAGCCCTGGCCTCGTCCTCGCCGGTCTCCGGTCTCGCGGCTGCCGCGGCGGCGATATCGCCGCAGGACGACGGGCATGGCCGGGACCACCACCGCGGGCACGATCACCGGGGCCATGACCATCGCGGGCATGACCATCGCGGGCACGACCACCGCGGGCACGACCATCGCGGGCATGACCACCGGGGCCACGATCACCGGGGCCATGACCATCGCGGGCACGACCATCGCGGGCATGACCACCGGGGCCACGACCATCGCGGGCATGACCACCGGGGCCACGACCATCGCGGGCATGACCACCGGGGCCACGACCATCGCGGGCATGACCACCGGGGCCACGACCACCGCGGGCATGACCACCGCGGGCATGACCACCGGGGCCACGACCACCGGGGCCACGACCACCGCGGGCATGACCACCGGGGCCACGACCACCGGGGCCACGACCACCGGGGCCACGACCATCGCGGGCATGACCACCGGGGCCACGACCACCGGGGCCACGACCATCGCGGGCATGACCATCGCGGGCATGACCATCGCGGGCATGACCATCGCGGGCATGACCACCGCGGGCATGACCACCGGGGCCACGACCACCGGGGCCACGACCATCGCGGGCATGACCACCGGGGCCACGACCATCGCGGGCATGACCACCGCGGGCACGACCACCGCGGGCACGACCACCGGGGCCACGACCACGGGGGCCGGATGCCGAGGTAGGCGACTCGGACCGCATCACCATGGCCGCTCCTCCTTCGACTGGAGGGGCGGTCTTCGCGTGTTTGGCGGGTTGTGGGCGCGGTCTCCCGCTGCGTGTTCCGGCGGCGCGGTCGTTGATCCAGGAGGGCCCACCCTGACGGCCGATCGTAGATCTTTTCGTTCAGTTTTGTCATAGGGAGCCCATGCTCGGATACATTCGTGCATGCGTTTCGTCCCTTTTGTCATGATTCTTGCGGGTTTGATGGCAAGCATCGCCTCGCCTGCGTCGGCCATCACTCACGGCTCGGTCGATAAGACCGCGCATCCGGAAGTGGGAGCCCTCATCGGCGAGAAGCCGGAAAGCGACGGCACGTGGTCGTACTGCACCGGCACCCTCATCTCCCCGACCGTCTTCCTCACGGCCGCCCACTGCGGGCACGAGGGCCAGAAGACCGCCCGTGTCTCCTTCGCCAGCCACTACCAGCCCGGCGAGAAGCTGTACACCGGACGCTACGTGGCCGACTCGAGATACAAGGGCGACGCCTATGACCTGGCGGTCGTGATCTTCCCCGAGCCCGTCACCGGCATCGCGCCGGCCAAGCTGCCCACTTTGGGCCTGCTCGACCAGCTCAAGGCCGACGGCAGCCTGAAGACCGCGCGTTTCACCCCGGTCGGGTACGGCTCGCTGGACCCCACGAAGAAGCGGCACGGCTGGCGCTACTACTACACCGACACGCGCAACCAGACCTCCATCTCCTTCAAGCGCCTCGGTAGCAGGTGGCTCGACCTGGCGCCGAACTCCTCGCGCGGGGAGGGCGGAACCTGCTTCGGCGACTCGGGCGGCCCCAACTACCTTGGAGGTCCCGACTCGAACCTGCTCGTGGCCACGACGATCAGCGGAGTGGACGACGCCTGTCGGACGACCAACGTCGACTATCGCCTGGACATCCCCGAGGTCCGGGACTTCCTCGGAGAGTTCGTCCCACTTCCCTGATGGTGACCCTGTCGGGCCGCGATGCCGGCTGAGGGGCAGAACCTCGCCCTGCGCGTCCTGCGGGCCATGGAGATCGAGCCCGCCCTGCTCGAACGCGACCTCACGCGCCCCGGCCGTCCGGCCGGTACTGCATGCGGATCCCTTCCTCGTGGACCTCGGTGTCCGCCGGAAGCGGCGGCGACGACGCGTACACCCAGAAGGCACCAGATGAGGACATCCGGCAGTACCGCTGTTACCGCAGTGTTTTGGAGTTGTCGGGGTAATCGCAGAGGCTAACTTGACTGCTGGTGCATCTATGACCTCACGGAGAGGGGAATACTCCCCGTAAGTCCGATTCGGGGGGCTTTGGGTGCGCACATCGGGCGCAAGCAGGCCCCGCGACCAGGAGGAGTCGCATGTACGGGAAGAAATGCGGCATCTTAGGTGCAGCCCTTCTCGGCGCACTCGCGGTGCTGCCGGCGCAGACCGGCCTGGCCTCAGTCGCAACGACCTCCAGCCCCGCGAAGGCGGCAGTGGCGACGTCGCCGCACGAGGACCCGCCGGGCATCGCCGAGCGCTGCTGGAGGGAAGGCCACCGTAGGTGCTGTCGGCATCACGGCGGGCGCAAGCACTGTACGTACTACGGCGGCGACCACGGCGGCGGCGATCACGGCGATCACGGCGATCACGGCGGCGGCGGTCACGGCGATCACGGCGGTGGTCACGGTGGCGACCACGGTGGCGGTCACGGTGGCGGTCACGGCGGCGACCACGGCGGTGGTCACCACGGACGGGGGCCGCGGTAAGCGACCGGGCTAGCACTATGGCCGCTCCTCCTTTGGAGGGGCGGTCTTCATGTGTGGCGGAGTGGCCTGTGCCTGCTTTCCATTCCCTGCGCAGGGCAGCCGGTCTGAGCACACGCCGCAGCCGTTTCAGCACCGCTGACGGGTCTTCCGATGCGCGAACACCGATCTTGACGCGCACACGGTAGATCTTTGCTCGTGATTGTCAAGA
This sequence comes from Microbispora sp. NPDC088329, assembly GCF_040685655.1. Lineage (NCBI taxonomy): Bacteria > Bacillati > Actinomycetota > Actinomycetes > Streptosporangiales > Streptosporangiaceae > Microbispora > Microbispora sp. NPDC088329. The sequence goes on along the minus strand of NZ_JBFBIP010000016.1, from coordinate 133,366 downwards.
GCGGGCCGACGCGGGGATACAGTTGCCCATGCGTTTCGTCCCTTTTGTCGTGATTCTTACTGGTTTGATTGCGGGGATCGCCTCGCCCGCGTCGGCCATCACCCACGGCTCGGTCGACCAGAGTGATCACCCCGAGGTGGGAGCCCTCATCGGCGACAAGGTGCAAAGCGACGGCACGTGGGCGTACTGCACCGGCACCCTCATCTCGCCGACCGTCTTCCTCACGGCCGCTCACTGCGGAGGTGAGGGGCAGAAGACCGCACGGGTCTCCTTCGCCAGCCATTACAAGGACGGGGACAAGGTCTACACCGGTCGCTACATCCCCGACTCCAGGCACATGGACAAGAGTGACTCCTACGACATGGCGGTCGTCGTCTTCAGCGCCCCCGTCCCCGGGATCAAGCCGGCCAGGCTTCCCTCTCTGGGCCTGCTCGACCGGTTCAAGGACGACGGCACCCTGAAGACCATGCGGTTCACCCCGGTCGGCTACGGCTCGCTGGACCCTGTCAAGAGGGCGCACAAATGGCGCTTCCACTACACCGACACGCGTAGCCGGACGTCCATCTCCTTCAAGCGCCTCACCGGCAGGTGGCTCGAACTGTCGCCCAACTCCTCGCGCGGGGAGGGTGGAACCTGCTACGGCGACTCGGGCGGTCCCAACTACCTCGGAGGCTCCGACTCCGACCTGCTCGTGGCCACCACGATCAGCGGCGTGGACGACGGCTGCAAGTCGACCAACGTCAACTACCGCCTGGACACCGCCTCGGCCCGCCAGTTCCTCGGTTGGTTCGTCACGCTTCCCTGACGCCCGTGCACCCGCCGGACGATCTCGCGGAGGCGGTCAAGGAGGCGGCTCTGCCGGTGCCCGCGGTCTTCAAGTGGGCACTGGAGCAGGCGGTTCGCCGTATGGCCGCCATCCGGGAGAGCGTCATCGGCGATTTCGAGATCGACGACCCCCGGTTGTCGCAGTTCACGCCCAGCACCCGTGGCGCTGGACCGGGCGCGGGCCGAGGGCGTCTCCGGCGTCGGCACCGACGCTGGCAGCGGGACAGTGGCCTCTTCGGCCCCGCCCGCCGGGTTGTACGGCGCGGCCGGACGACCGGCGAAACTCGCGGGCAAGATGCGCGCAGGCCCTGCCGACGGGCCCGAACACCCGATGCCGTCGCCTCACGAGGGCCGACTGGCCCTTCCTCATGGACCTCGGTGTCCGCCGGGAGCGGCGGCGACGACGCGTACACCCAGAAGGCACCAGATGAGGACATCCGGCAGTACCGCTGTTACCGCAGTGTTTTGGACTTGTCGGGGTAATCGCAGAGGCCAACTTGACTGCTGGTGCATCTATGACCTCACGGAGAGGGGAATACTCCCCGTAAGTCCGATTCGGGGGGCTTTGGGTGCGCACATCGGGCGCAAGCAGGCCCCGCGACCAGGAGGAGTCGCATGTACGGGAAGAAATGCGGCATCTTAGGTGCAGCCCTTCTCGGCGCACTCGCGGTGCTGCCGGCGCAGACCGGCCTGGCCTCAGTCGCAACGACCTCCAGCCCCGCGAAGGCGGCAGTGGCGACGTCGCCGCACGAGGACCCACCGGGCATCGCCGAGCGCTGCTGGAGGGAAGGCCACCGTAGGTGCTGTCGTTCTCGCCACGGGCGCACGCACTGTCAACCGCTCCACGGCGGCCACCCCGGGCATCCCGTTCACCCCGGGCATCCCGGCCATCCCGTTCACCCCGGGCATCCCATCCATCCGGGGCATCCCGGGCATCCCGTTCACCCTGGGCACCCGGGCGGCGGCGAACATCCCGGCGGCGGGCAGCATACCCGGGGGCCGCGGTGACCGACCGTAACCGCATCACAATGACCGCCCCTCCCTTGGGGGGCGGTCCTCCTCGAAGTCGTGGCGGGGCCGGACGGCTGCCGTGGGTGCATGGCGGCGTACGCGATATCCGGGCGACCGGCTGACCGGCCTCTGGATTGGTTCGTCACGCGTCCCTGACGCCCGGATTGGGGGTATAGACGTGTACCCCCATTAGGGGTATAAATGGCTCATGCCTAAGATCAACGTGTATCTGCCGGACGATCTCGCCGAGGCGGTCAAGGAGGCGGCTCTGCCGGTGTCCGCGATCTGTCAGCGGGCGCTGGAGCAGGCGGTCCGCCGTGTGGCCGCCATCCGGGAGAGCGTCATCGGCGATTTCGAGGTGGACGACCCGCGGTTGTCGCACTTCACGTCCAGGACGCGGGCCGTCTTCCGGCTGGCGCTGGAACGGGCCAGGGCCGAGGGCGCCTCCGGCGTCGGCACCGAGCACCTGCTCGCCGCGATGCTGGCCGAGGGGCAGAATCTCGCCCTGCACGTCCTGCGGGCCATGGAGATCGAGCCCGCCCTGCTCGAACGCGACCTCGCGAGCCGCCCGTCCGCACCCGCCGGGGCGGCCGGCCGGGAACGGGCCGGGGACGAGGGGGCGCGGAAGGACGGCCCGAGCCGGTTCGACGCGTCCGCGGCGGGCGCCCTCGAACTGGCGGTCACCGAGGCCCACGCGCTGGGGCACAACTACATCGGATGTGAACATCTGCTGCTCGGTCTGGTCGCGGAGCCCGACGGAACCGCCGGGCACGTGCTGCGGGCGCGGGGCGCCGAGCCCCGCCTCACGCGGCGCGCGGTCGCCGCGGCGCTCGCCGGCTACGTCCACCTCCGGGCTCAGGGACAGGACGCGTCCCAGAACGCCTCTCAGAACCTTCCCCAGAACGCCGCGCAGATCGTGGCGGCGGTCGTCCGTCAGGAGATCGCTCCGCTCCTTCAGCGTGTCGAACGGCTCGAGCGGCACGCCGGAGTCGCCGCACCCGGCGAGGGCGACGCGTCGTGACCGGTCGCGTGCTGCTGCTCGCGACGGGCGACGTCATGGCGTACGCCCGCCACACCGGCCGCCCGGGGCTCGCACTGGCCGCCGACCTGCTGGCGGCCGTGCCCGGGGATCTCGGCGTGGAGGTCGTGACCGAGGACGTGCAGGCCGAGCCGAGCTGGGACACCTCGCCCTCCACCATGCTGCGGCTGGCCCGGCGTGCCCGGTCGGCCCTGCTGAACGAGGGGTTCGACGGTGTGGTCGTCACCCACGGCCTGGACACGATCGAGGAGACGGCCTTCCTCGCCGATCTGCTCGCCGGGCCCGCCGCTCTCCGCGGTGGCATCGTGCTGACCGGCGCCGTGCGCGGGCTGGACGAGCTGTCGAGCGACGGCCCGCGCAACCTCGCGTCGTCTCTGGTCGCCGCCGCCGATCCCGCTCTTCGCGGCGCCGGCGCGGTGGTCTGCGTGAACGACGAACTGCACGCGGCCCGCTGGGTCACGATGACCGACGCGACGGGCGTGGCGGCCATGTCCTCGGCTCCCGCGCCGATCCTCGGCCGGGTGGTGGACGGGCGGGCCGAGCTGACGGCCGTACCTCCGCCGCGGCCCCCCGCCGCGCGGGGAGAGCCGGAGACCCACGTCGCGCTCGTCAAGACGTACCCGGAGATGGACCCCGTGCTCCTCACGTCCGTCGTGGACGCCGGGGCCAGGGGAATCGTGCTCGAGGGCACCGGCGCCGGGAACGTCCCGATCACCCTGTACGCGACCATCAGTGAGCTGACGGAGTGGGACATCCCCGTGGTGGTCGCCTCGCGGTGCCGCACCCGGCCGGTCCCGCTGGACGACCTTCCACTGGGCCTGGGACTGGCCCAGTGGAAGGTCGGCGCCGTCGGGGCACGCGGACTGACGGCGGTGAAGGCCCGCTACGCCCTCATGGTGGCGCTCGGCGGGGGCGGGCGGCGGGCCGTCCGGGACTGGTTCGCCGGCCTGTGACCCTGTCAGGTGCGCCCTTGGTTCGCCGGCGCCCAGGTGTCCTCCGGCCCGGGCGCGTTCTCCGGCTGCGACGGCTCGGCGTTCGGGCCCGTGGCATGGCCGGTCACGGCCCGAGAGGCCGCGGCGCCGGCGATCGGCGGGCAGCCGGAGACCGGCAGGCGCAGCACGAACTCGGCGCCGCCGTGCGCCGACTCGGCCGCCACGAGGGTGCCGCAGTGGGCGCGGGCGATGTCACGGGCGATGGCCAGGCCGAGCCCGGTGCCTCCGATGCCTCGGCTGCGCGCCGAGTCCGACCTGGCGAACCGCTCGAAGACGCGCTCTCGTTCGTCCACCGGGACGCCTGGCCCGTCGTCGCCGATCCGCAACTCGACGAAGCCGGCGTCGCGCCGCAGCCCGATCTCCACCACGCTGCGGGCGTGCCGCTGGGCGTTGTCGAGCAGGTTGGTCAGCAGCCGGGCGAGATGACGCGGAGCGGCGTGCATCCTGACCCCGTCCGCGAGCCGGAGGCGCACCGGTATCCGGTCCGTCCGGCGGGCGACCTCATCCCTGACCAGCTCCGACACGTCCACGAGCGTGCGGTCCGGGGCCGTCGCCCCCACCTTCGCCAGCAGGAGCAGGTCGTCGATGATCGCTTCCAGCCGTTCCACGTCGAGCAGCGCGTCCTTGAGCAGCGACCGCAGGTCGGTCTCGTCGGGGTGAAGCTGCGCCTCCTCCAGCTGCGTGCGCAGGCCGGCGAGAGGAGTGCGTAGTTCGTGGGAGGCGTCCGCGGCGAACTCGCGCTGCCGCCGCAGCGCCCGCTCGGTGATTCGCTTGGCCTCCTCGATGCGGGCGAGCGTGCTGTTCACGGTGCGGGCGAGCCGCCCGATCTCGTCGTCCCCGGCCGGTACGGGCACCCGGGTGTCCAGGTCGTTCACGTTGACGGCCGCCAGGTCGCTGCGGATCGCTTCGACGGGCAGCAGGGTGCGCCCGGCGACCTTCCAGGTGGCCCAGGCGGTGAGAAGCACGAGCGCGGCGACCTCCACGGTGAAGAGCAGGTCGAACATCGCGACGGGCGTGAACCCGTCGACGGGACGTCCCGCGTAGACGACGGGGGAGTCCGAACCCGGCGTCACCCGCAGCGCCGACAGACGCAGGCAGCCGATCCCGTAGTGCGGACAGGCCTGCAGATCCTGCATCGGGTCCTGCTGTGACGGCCAGAAGGAGCTCAGCGGGGCCATCCCCCGGGCGGCGGGCGACGCGGCGAGCACCCGCCGGTCGGGAGCCACCACCTGGACCAGGTCGATCCCGGCCACCTGCGGGGTGATGCCGCCGCGGAAATGACCCGTACGCCACGCGGCGGCAGTGAGCGCCGCCTCCTGCCGCGCGTCGAGCCAGACCGCGGTGGAGAACGCCTGCCGGGCCAGAATGCTGCCCAGGATCCCGGTCGGGATCAGCAGCAGGGTGGCGAGCGCGGTGACGAGAACCGTGACGCGCCCCCGGATGGAATGAGGCCGCAACCTTCGCAGTAACGGTGGGCCGCTGACTTTCATCGCCGTCCTCCTCGCGATGACATTCCCCTACGGCACGTGGCTGGCGGCGGCTCACGATCGTCCACGTGGCCGGCCGAGTGCCCTGTGCCTGTGTGACTTGAGAGGTCAGCAACGGCAGGCGGATGATCGCTGAAGCGTTCTGCCTGGTCAGGCCGCTACTTTTCGGCTTCAGCTCACGCTAGCACCAGACTTGAAGAACTCAACTGAATGAATTATTCAAGTTTGTTCCTGTGATCGACGTCAGCCGGTTTCCGGTAGGCGCCGGCGGGAACTCGCCGGAAATCCTGATCGTTACCAGTGCGGTGGAGTGGCGCTCCCACTTGTAGGGGCACCGCTCCTCGGGCACCATCCCCACTAGGCCGCGCAGCGGCTGATCAGTGAGTCGCGTCCTGGAGGAAGCGAATGGAGAGTAAGAACCCCATATTCAGTCGGCGCGGGGCGGCTGGTCAGCAGGCGTGGGCCGGTCCCACGCCCAGCGTGCAGCAGCTGAACCAGATGTACGCCACGCCCTCGTACGCTCCCCCGGGAGCGCGGACCATGACGATCGACGACGTCGTGGTGCGCGGCTTCATGACCCTCGGCACGCTCGTCGTGTCGGCGGCCCTGGCCTGGTACCTCGACCTCGGCTGGGGGCTCGCGGCGCCGGCGATGATCGTGGGCCTGATCCTCGGGCTCATCGTGTCGTTCAAGCAAAGCACGAACCCGGCGCTGATCCTCGGCTACTCCGTGTGCTACGGCCTCGCCATCGGTGTGCTGAGCCACATGTACAACGAGGCCACCGACGGCATCGTCCTGCAGGCCGTGCTCGGCACGATGGTCGCCTTCGGCGGCACGCTCGCGGTGTACACGCTGAAGATCTTCCGGCCGACGCCGAAGTTCGCCAAGTTCGTGATCGCCGCCGGGTTCGCCGCGATCGGCCTCATGCTGCTCAACTGGATCGGGAGCCTCTTCCTTCCGGGAGGTTTCGGCCTGCGCGCCGACACGCCCCTCGGCTGGATCTTCAGCGTCGCCATGATCCTGCTGGGCTGCTTCTTCCTGCTGCTCGACTTCAGTGAGATCGAGCAGGGAGTGCGGGCCGGCGTGCCGGAGCGCTACTCGTGGCTGATGGCCTTCGGCCTGACCCTGAGCCTCGTCTGGCTCTACCTGGAGATCCTCCGCTTCATCAGCTACTTCACAAGCAACGACTAGCCGTACGAGCGCAAGGGGCGCCATTCCTTCGGGAGCGGCGCCCCTTTGTCGCTCTATATCAGGATCCGGTGATCGCTGCCGTAACTTTTGATCAACATCTTGTAACAAATCAATGCCGCTGAGGGCTTGTCAAGCGCGGAGCGGTGATGCACTGTGACACAAAGCAGCCTTTTCCGTGGAGGTGCCCATGTCGTTGAACCACTCACCGGAGACCCAGACCAAGCTGATCGCCCGTGTCCCGTCCATAACCGGGCGCGACCTCCCAGAGTGGTTCGAAGCCATCGACAACGGCCCGTCGTTCCTACGCTGCGAAGAGCGGGCCAACTGGCTCGCCGACGAGCACGGGCTGAGCCACGGCTACGCCGCCGCGATCGTCCTCGAGCACGAACGGCGCCGCCGCTTCTAGCGACCGATCCGAGCGCGGGCGGGGCAGCATCGTCCCGCGTCCACAGCACGCAGCAGCAGCGAGCCGCGAGCGGACACGCTCGCGGCAGCCGGGTTAGCTCCCGGCGACCACCCGTCCCGAGTAGCGTCCAGAGGCAGCAGTGATGCGCCCGCGCCGATCCGGTGCGGGCGCATCATTGTTCTATGGATCTCGACAAGGCGCGTGAGTTCGTCAGGAACAACCACCGAGCGGTCATGCTGACCCGGTACTCAGACGGAAGGCCGCAAACCTCGCCAGTGACCGTCGGCTGCGACAAAGACGGCTATATCGTGATCAGCAGCCGCGAGACGGCCGTCAAGACCCGCAACCTGCGGGAGAACCCGCAGGTCGTGCTCACCGTCATGACCGACGCCTTCTATGGCCAGTGGATGCAGATCGAGGGCACCGCCCACGTCGTCTCGTTGCCGGACGCGATGGAGCACCTGGTGCAGTACTACCGCGACATCAGCGGCGAGCACCCGGACTGGGACGACTACCGCGCCGCGATGATCCGGGACAAGCGAGTGATCATCCGGGTTGAGCCCACCCGCGCGGGCCCCGACTACCACGGCTGAGTCCGTGCCGGTCCCGGCGCGCGCCGGGACCGGCGTCGGCTTCTCCGATCAGGACAGCCGCTCCAGCACCATCGCCATGCCCTGGCCGCCGCCGACGCACATCGTCTCCAGCCCGATGGACTTGTCGTGGAACCGCAGGCTGTTGACCAGCGTGGAAGTGATGCGGGCTCCGGTCATGCCGAACGGGTGGCCCACCGCGATGGCGCCTCCGTTCACGTTGAGCCGCTCGATGTCGATTCCCAGCTCCTGATAGGAGGGGATCACCTGCGCGGCGAACGCCTCGTTGATCTCGACCAGGTCGACGTCGCCGATCGACATGCCCGCGCGGGCGAGGGCCTGCCGCGACGCCTCGATCGGGCCCAGCCCCATGATCTCGGGCGACAGGCCGGTGACGCCGGTCGACACGATCCGGGCGAGCGGGGTGATGCCCAGCTCGGCGGCCTTGGTGTCGCTCATGACGATCACCGCGGCGGCGCCGTCGTTCAGCGGGCAGCAGTTGCCCGCCGTCACCGTGCCGTCCGGCCGGAAGACCGGCTTGAGCTGCGAGACCGCCTCGTATGTCGTGCCGGCCCTGGGGCCGTCGTCCTTGCTCACCACGGTGCCGTCGGGCAGCGTCACCGGAGTGATGTCGCTCTCCCAGAAACCGTTGGCGATGGCCTTCTCCGCGAGGTTCTGCGAGCGCACGCCGAACTCGTCCTGCTCGCGCCGCGAGACGCCCCGCAGGGCCGCGACGTTCTCGGCCGTCTGGCCCATGGCGATGTAGACGTCGGGCAGCGCGCCGTCCTCGCGCGGGTCGCGCCACACGGGCGCGCCGCCCTTCGCGGTCTCCTCCGTCCGCGCCTTCGCCTCGTCGAACAGCGGGTTCTGCGCCTGCGGCATGTCGGAGCTGCCGTTGGTGAAGCGGGAGACGGTCTCGACCCCTGCCGAGACGAACACGTCACCCTCGCCGGCCCTGATGGCGTGGAACGCCATCCGCGTCGTCTGCAGAGAGGAGGAGCAGTAGCGGGTCACGGTGGTGCCCGGCACCGTGTCGAGCCCGAGCATCACGGAGACCACGCGCGCCATGTTGTGGCCCTGCTCGCCGCCGGGGAGCCCGCAGCCCAGCATGAGGTCGTCAACGTCGTTCGGGTCGAGCTGCGGCACCTTCGCCAGCGCGGCGCGGATCATCTGCACGGTCAGGTCCTCCGGGCGGATGTCCTTGAGTGACCCCTTGAAGGCGCGGCCGATCGGCGAACGCGCGGTCGCCACGATGACTGCCTCGGGCATGTGACTCTCCTGCCTGATCTCGTGCCCCTCCACCAGGGTTCGCGGGGCCTCCTCCCCGGAGGTTACCCCTCGGTACGCCCCTCGCCACGTCTCGGACCCCACGCACCAGAACTTTGTACTGATGCACAGTGTTGCCCGCTTCACTGTCGGGGCGCTCACTCCCGCCGGGTCGTGCCGGAGGCGCGCCAGGGGCAACGCCCTCGTCACGTGCTCGCTCGTTCCTCGCTGCGCGCGTTCCTCAGTCCAGACACCGGCGCGCCCCGACGGCTCGCTCGGTGTTGCCCGCTTCGCTCGTCGGGGCGCTCACTTCCGATGTCTTCCCTCGTCGTTCGGGAGTTCGTTCCTCACTCCCTCTCTCCTCAGTCCAGACTGGCGGCGCGCCCCGACGGCTCGCTCGGTGTTGCCCGCTTCACCGTCGGGGCGCTCGGTGTTGCCCGCTCAGCCGTACATGCCGGGGGTGGTGGCGGTGCCGTCGTTGAGGGCGTGGAGACCGCCCTTCTCGTCGCGCCACAGGCGCCAGCCGTTCTGGCTGCCGGTGAACCAGGAGGGCGGCGCGGAGGAGGAGTCCTTACGCTTGCCCGTGGCCAGGTCGAACTCGCACAGCGCCGCGATCGAGTAGAACCCGGGGATCATGCCCCGCAGCGGCAGCGGCTTGGGGTCGGTCACGCAGAACGACCAGCCGGTCGCGCCGCTCACCGGGGTCGGCTCGCCGGTGCTGAGGTCGAAGACCGAGCCGGGCGCGTCGCGCTTGAGGAAGCCGAGCTTGTTCATCTCGGGCGGGAAGGCGAGCCACCAGCCCGATCCGGGCACCTGCGTGGGCGTGATCTGCCCCAGGACCCGTCCGGTCTCGGCGTCGAGCCGGGCGAACCCGCCGTACTGGCCCTGCTCGTCGACCGGCCGGACGACCGGCGCGTACGCGGGGTTCCCGCTGGGGTAGACGCGGACGACGGACGGCCGCATCCAGTCGACGGCGCCGTCGGCGAGACGCGCGGAGAACAGGCCGAAGGTCGAGGTCTCCTTGGTCTGGGGATTGGTGTAGGGGGCGACGTACCCGATGATCTTGTCGCCCGTCGCGCCGAACGCCCAGCCCCCGCTCAGGTCGACGCCGGGGCCGAGGGCCTGCTCGATCGGCAGCTGCCAGACGGTCTTGCCGTCCTTGAGCGTGCGGGCCTCCAGCACCGGGTGGGAGGCGAGCCTGAGCAGGACGACCTTGGCCGTGTCGGACCACTCGACCTCGGCGATGCCGGGCAGGCGCCACTTCACGGCGCCGTCACGGGGGTCGAGGACCACGACGCGGGCCGACGAGAGCGCGGTGTCCTCCGAGACGCAGACGTACGGCCCGCAGCGCTGCGGCCCGAAGGTGGACCGCACGGGCCTGACCCACTTCTGCTGCCCGGTGCGGGCGTCCCTGGCCACCAGGGTGGCGCCCTTGTGACCGGCCGCGGCGGGGTCGAGCGCGACCACCACGGCCTGCCCGCCGCCGGTCTCGACGGTCGAGGGAGCCTGCACCCCCATGCCGGGGAGCCGCCCCACCATCGTCGCGGGATGCGCCCACAGCCGTCGGCCGGTGGCGAGGTCGAGGGCGACGGTCTCCAGGGAGCCGTCGGGCCGCATGGAGGTGGTGGCCGCGACACCCCCTCCGGTGGTAGGCCGGCTGACCGCGTTCACCTGCGTGTTCTGCCAGGCCGGGGTGTCTTTCGCGGCCTCGTCGCCACCGGAGCAGCCGGTGAGGGCGCCCCCGGTCAGCAGGGCGGTCGCGGCGAGTGCCAGAGCGGGTTTCACGTGGGTCAGCTGGGGCCGGATCATTTCGCTCCTACAGGGGGTGATGGCCCGGCCGCGGCAGGTAACCGGCTCTAGGCGTCCGGGAGCGGCCCGGGTCTCCGCCGGAGCAGCGCCGCCCATCGTCCATGGGGGCCGACCGCCCGGCCGGCGACACGGGTCGCGGTGACCTCGGTGCCGGGTTCCTCCACGGCCATCGCGGCCAAGAGGTATTGCGATCCTTCGACGCGCACGGGTTCCGGCTCGGGCCACAACCCCAACGCAGCGCATACAGACGGTAGCACTGCGTACGCGGCTTGTAGGTAACCTCGGGCAGATGGATGAAAACGATCAGGTCCGAACATCTCGGCCGGGTTCGCGTCGAACTCGGGTCCGAGCAGGTCGGCGAACGCCACGGTCCGGCCGCCCGCCTCGATGACGGCGACCGTCTGAGCCGCGGCGAGCTGCCGCGACCAGCGCCGGGTGACCCACCGGAGCGGCTGCGCGATCGGGCGTACGGTGCCCAGATCCGGGCAGGTTCCCACGACCACCTGGGCCCCGGCCTCGCGCAGGCGGCGTACCGCCTTCTGCAGGTGCCGTACGGCCCGGGCCGGCAGGGTCGCCGTCGTCACGTCGTTGGCCCCCACGAAGACGACCGCGATCTCCGGCCGCGTCTCCAGCGCGCGGTCCACCTGGACGCCGAGGTCCACCGACGCTGCGCCCGACCGGCCGGCCACGGTGAGGCTGACCGGGCGCTCGGCCACCGCCGCGAGCCCGTACGCGATGCGGACGGCCGGGGTGTCCTCGGGGCGGGTCATGCCGAGGCCGACGGAGAGGGAGTCGCCGAGGACGGCGATGCGGATTGGCTCCCCGGGGTAGGCGCCGTACACGCCGTCGGCCTTCGGGCCGTCGAGGCCGTGCGGCTGCCCCACGATGCGGCGGGCCACCATGGCCTCGGCCATCAGCAGGCCGTACGTGACCGCTCCGAGGGCCGTGAGCCCGCCGCCGCCCAGGGCGGCGGCGGTGGCGATGCGCCGGGCGGCGCGCGCCGCGCCGGATGTCCAGACCACCCGCCCTCCCCACGCTCACGGTACGGTTTGAAGTAAGAAATTAGCCGAGTTCCGGCCACCCCTACCGGGACCCCGGCTGACGGCAGGCTGACAAGCTTCGGCAACAAGGTGGTCATCGCGGTGCGCGTACACGACTCGCTGATCGAGCTGATGGGCAACACCCCGCTCGTCCGGCTGCGCAAGGTCACGGCGGGCGCGCCCGCTCAGGTGCTGGCGAAGGTGGAGTACTTCAACCCCGGCGGCTCGGTGAAGGACCGCATCGCGGTGCGGATGATCGAGGCGGCCGAGCGGAGCGGCGCGCTCAAGCCCGGCGGCACGATCGTCGAGCCGACCTCCGGCAACACCGGCGTTGGGCTGGCCATCGTGGCGCAGGAGAAGGGCTACCGCTGCCTGTTCGTCTGCCCGGACAAGGTCGCCCAGGACAAGATCAACGTGCTCCGGGCGTACGGTGCGGAGGTCGTCGTCTGCCCGACCGCCGTCTCGCCGGACCACCCCGACTCGTACTACTCGGTGTCGGACCGGCTGGCCCGCGAGATCCCGAACGCCTGGAAGCCCGACCAGTACTCCAACCCGGAGAACCCGGCGAGCCACTACCACTCGACGGGCCCGGAGATCTGGGAGCAGACCGAGGGAAGGATCACCCACTTCGTCGCGGGCATCGGCACCGGCGGCACGATCAGCGGGACCGGGAAGTACCTCAAGGAGATCTCCGATGGCCGGGTGAAGGTCATCGGGGCCGACCCCGTCGGTTCGGTCTACTCCGGCGGCACCGGCCGGCCGTACCTGGTCGAGGGCGTGGGCGAGGACATCTGGCCCGTCACGTACGACACCTCGATCTGCGACGAGATCATCGCGGTCTCCGACAAGGACTCGTTCGGCATGACCCGCAGGCTCGCGCGCGAGGAGGCGTTGCTGGTCGGCGGATCGTGCGGGATGGCCGTGGTGGCGGCGGTGCGGGTGGCCCAGGCGGCCGGGCCCGACGACGTCGTGGTCGTGCTGCTGCCGGACGGCGGCCGCGGCTACCTGTCGAAGATCTTCAACGACGAGTGGATGGCCGACTACGGCTTCCTCACAGAGACGAGCGATGAGGGCCTGGTCGGCGACGTGCTGGGCCGCAAGACGCCGGGGCTGCCGGAGTTCGTCCACGTCCACCCGCACGAGTCGGTGGGCACCGCGATCTCGATCATGCGGGAGTACAACGTCTCCCAGCTTCCGGTGATGAAGGAGGAGCCGCCGGTCATGGCGGCCGAGGTCGTCGGCTCCATCGTGGAGCGCGACCTGCTGGAGGGCCTCTACCGCGGCCGGGTGCGGTCCGAGGACGAGATCGGCGGCCACATGTCCGCACCGCTGCCCATGATCGGCTCCGGTGAGCCGGTGGCCCGGGCGGTCGAGGCGCTGGAGAAGGCCGACGCCGCCGTGGTCCTCGACGACGGCAAGCCGGTCGGCATGGTCACCCGGCAGGACCTGCTCGCCTTCCTGGCCAACCACTAGCAAGCAGTTCGAAGAACAACGGGCTTCGGGCGCGGGCGGATGCCCGCGCCCGGCGCACTACCGCGAACCGCTGGCTCCAGAGCGGAGACCTCGAGTGATCACGGTCATGTCCGCGTCTCAAAACGGAGTGCGCCGCGCAGCAGAGGGCGTGCCGCCAGGGCGACGAGCACCGCGGCGAGGACTCCGACGCCCGCCATGGCCACGGCCCTGGCAACGGCCCAGCTGAGCCACTGAACCTGGTAGACGTCCACGGTGGCCAAGACCACCACCGCAACTCCCGCAACGGCCGCCACCACGCAGACGGGCAACGCGGCGATGACCGCCTGCCGCACGAGCACCTCTCCCAGCGCCCGCTCCGGCACCCCGGTAGCGGCCAGCGCGGAGAACGAGCGGCGAAGGTCGATCAGTTCCTCCGCCTGGTGCACCACCAGGGCGACCGCCGAGATCACCAGTGCCACCAGGAGCGCGACGTCCACCAGGGCGTGGGCCTGGGAGTAGCCACCGCCGGCCTGCTGGGCCCCGGCCCCCGCGCCGAAGAACACCGTCAGGCTCACCACGGACAGGGCCCTGGCCCACGCCCGCGGATCCGCCTCGACCAGCCGCGCGGCCAGCAGCGCCTCCGCCGAGCGGGCCCGCCGACCGGCCCGGCGGGCGTACGCTCTGATCGCCCAGGTCGCGGCCAAGGTCACGCCGAACAGCAGCAGCACCAGCCCGGCCGCCATGGCCACCACGGACCCGTACGTGCTGACGAGCGGAAAACGGCCCTTCACCACGGCTCCGAGGACGAAGAAGCCGACGCCCGCTCCGAACAGGAGCAGGTCCCCCACCTGCGGCCCCCGCACGCGCGCACGACGGGCCACTCCCAGCGGGGAGGCGACAACGTGACGGCCGGCGCGTGCCCCCGACAGAACCCCGCCGAGCGTCACCACAGCCACGACCACCGGCACCTGCGGCAGCGGCCCGGAGAGATGTGTGACCACGTAGAGCGCGCCGCCACCCAGCGACCCGCCCAGTGCGAGCACGCCTCCTTCCAGGGCACCCAGCCGCCGCACGTCACCCGGCGTCGCCCCCGCCAGCCGCAGGGCGGCCAGCCGCCGCTCCCTGGTGGCCGAGGCCAGCCGATTGGCCTGGTGGACCAGGCCGGCGACCGGCACGGCCAGCAGGGCCAGACCGAGCCCCTTGAGCGAACTACCCTCAGCCTGGTAGTCCGCCAGGCTGACGGCCAGGCAGACCAGGAACGTCGCCACCGCTGCGCCCGCGGCGACCAGCCGGGCGCGCACCCGCTCGGCCCGCGAGCGTCCCCTGTTCAACATCCGCAGCACGGTGATCACCGGTGCGCACCTGCCAGCACTGCTCCGTCGCGAAGAGCGATCTCCCGGTCGGCGTAGGCGGCCACCCGGTTGTCGTGCGTCACCAGGATGACGGCGGTACGGCTGGCGCGGGCCGTACCGATCAGCGCGTTCATCACCTGCTCGCCGCCGAACGTGTCCAGCGCCCCGGTGGGCTCGTCGGCGAAGACCACGCGCGGACCGGTCACCAGCGCCCGCGCGAGGGCCACCCGCTGCCGCTGCCCCCCGGACAACTCACCGGTGCGCTGGTCGGCGCAATCGGACACCTCCAGCCGGGCCAGCCACCGCGCCGCGACGGTCATCGCCTCCTGCCTGCCGTGCCGGTTGAACAGCAAGGGCAGCGCGACGTTCTCCGCCGCGGTCAGCTCGGGCACCAGCTCGCCGAACTGGAAGACGACACCGAAGCTCTCGCGCCGCAGTTTGGTCAACTCCGCCTCGGGCAGCGTGTCGATCCGCCTGCCGTCCAGGACGACCTCGCCGGATTCCGGCCGGACGATCCCGGCCAGGCAGTGCAACAACGTCGACTTGCCCGCGCCGCTCGGCCCCGTGACGGCGACGATCTCGCCCTCCGCGATCGTCAGGGAGACGTCGGTCAGCGCCCTGGTCCGGCCGAACGACTTGCCCAGAGCTCTGGCTTCAAGCATTGCTGTGCTCCTTCATCCGCGCGAGCGCGGTCTCGATCCAGCGCAGGTCGGCGTCAAGGTGCTGAAGCGCGTAGTCGGCCGCCAGCACCTGGGCGGGCGCACCGGACGCCTTCTCGGCGGTCAGCTCCCGCATGCGGGCGAGGTGCGCTTCGCGTTGCCGCACGAGGTAGGCGTCGGCGGCCTTCCCCGCGACGGCGACCCGGGCGAACAAGGGGCTGGCGACATACGGCGCCGACGGCTCGACGGTGTTCAGCCACCGCTCCAGCTCTGCCTTGCCGTTCTCAGTGATCGCGTACAGGGTGCGTTCAGGGCCGCCCTCCTGCTGCGTCTCGGCCACCTCCGCCAGACCGTCGCGCTCCAGGCGTTGCAGCGTGGCGTAGACCTGTCCGTACGCCAGCGGCTTGGCGCCGGCGAGACGATGATCGTGCTCCTTCTTGAGCTCGTAGCCATGTTTCGGGCGCTCGACGAGGAGACCAAGTAGCACATGACCAGTTGTCATAATCGCGACTATACATTGAGTGAATAGTCGCCAAAAGAGAGACCCTGGCGATTGCCGCCGCCCTGCCCGGACTCCAGCCGGATGACCTGCGCGGCAGGACGCCGAACCACAGAGCCGAGTCACGTGCGAGCTGATCCGCATGTCGGCGGTCTTGCGCGAACGGTCGCGTTTCTCCTGCGGATACGCTCGAGGCCATGAACGAAGGTTTCGAGACGCTCGCCATCCACGCGGGCCAGGAGGCGGACCCGCACACGGGTGCCGTCGTTCCTCCCATATACGCCGTGTCCACCTACAAGCAGGACGGCGTCGGCGGCCTGCGGGCGGGCTACGAATACAGCCGGTCGGCCAACCCGACCAGGACCGCCCTCGAGGAGGCGCTGGCCGCCGTCGAGGGAGGCGCGCGCGGGCTGGCCTTCGCGTCGGGCCTGGCCGCCGAGGACACGCTGCTGCGGACCGTCTGCAAGCCGGGCGACCACGTGGTGATCCCCGACGACGCGTACGGCGGGACCTACCGGCTGTTCTCCCGGGTGCTCCAGGAGTGGGGGGTCTCCTTCGACCCGGTGCCGCTCGGCGACCTGGACGCGGTTCGCGCCGCCGTCCGGCCGGAGACGAAGGCGGTCTGGGTGGAGACGCCCACGAACCCGCTGCTGAACGTCGCGGACATCGCCGCGCTGGCGGACGTCGCCCACGATCGGGGCGCGGTGCTCGTGGTGGACAACACCTTCGCCTCGCCGTACCTGCAGCAGCCGCTCAGTCTGGGCGCGGACGTGGTGGTCCACTCGACGACCAAGTACGTCGGCGGCCACTCCGACGTGGTCGGCGGAGCGCTGGTGACGCGGTCGGCGGACCTCGGCGAGCGGCTGGCCTACCACCAGAACGCGATGGGCGCCGTGGCCGGGCCGTTCGACGCCTGGCTCACGCTGCGCGGCCTCAAGACGCTGGGCGTGCGCATGGACCGGCACTGCGACAACGCCGAGCGGGTGGTCGACCTGCTGCTGTCGCATCCGAAGGTCGTCCAGGTCCTCTACCCCGGCCTGCCCGAGCACCCCGGCCACGAGGTCGCGGCCAAGCAGATGCGGCGCTTCGGCGGGATGGTGTCGTTCCGCGTCGAGGGCGGAGAGGAGGCCGCCGTCGAGATCTGCAACCGCGCCGAGCTGTTCACGCTCGGGGAGTCCCTCGGCGGCGTCGAGTCGCTGATCGAGCATCCCGGCCGGATGACCCACGCGTCGGCCGCCGGGTCGCCGCTCGAGGTTCCCGCCGACCTGGTACGTCTGTCGGTCGGCATCGAGACCGTCGACGACCTCCTGGCCGATCTCTCCGAGGCACTGGGCTGAGAGTCACCGCCCGCTCCGCGCCCTGTCTTATGTGTCTACTGGGCGCTTCGCGCCCTGTCTAATGGGGGCTCCGCGCCGGGGCCGTACGCTCCGGCGCGGCGGGGCGGGCAGGAGACACCCAGCGTTCGCACAGCAGGACGCCGAGTGCCGCTGCGGTCAGGACGGCGCCCGCCACGGTCACGCTGCGAACGCCCGAGTGGTCGATGAGCGCGCCGCCGAGCAGCGAGCCGCCCGCGATGCCGATGTTGAAGGCGGAGCCGCTGCCGGCCGAGGCGATGTCGGTGCTGCCGGGGGCGACCTGCAGCGCGCGGCTCGCGATGGCCGCCGCCAGCGCGCTGAACGACATGCCGGTCACGCAGAGGGCCACCACCGCCACCGGATGCACGGCGCCGAAGGCGTACAAGCCCAGCAGCGCGCACGTGATGAGGGCCAGCGGCCCGGCGAGAGCGGTCCTCGGCCGGCTGTCGAGCAACCGGCCGACCACGATCGTTCCCGTGACCCCGGCGATCCCGGACGCGAGGAGCAGCGGGCTGAGCGCGGCCGGGGCGAACCCGCCGAACTCCAGCAGGAACGGCGTGATGTAGGTGTACGCCGTGAGGTAACCGCCCACCCCGATGACGGTGGCGACGATGAGCAGCGCGTAGCGGCGAGCGTCCGGGGTCGCGCCGCGCCCGGGTTCGTGGCTGTCTGGGCCTGCTTGCCGACGGCCCGGCATCAGCGTCGCCACGGTCACGCACGTGACGAGGCCGACGGCGGCGGCCAGGGCGAACGCGGCCCGCCAGCCGACCTGCTGGCCGAGCCAGGTGCCGGCCGGGACGCCGAGGACGGGCCCGAGGGAGCTGCCGATCGACATGCGGGCGATCGCCCGTCCCCGGATCTCCGGGGGGAACATGGCCGCCGCGGCCGGGGTGGCGACCGACCAGAACAGCGCCTGCGTGGCCGCGACCAGCAGCCGGGCGGCCAGCAGCGTCGGGTAGTTCGGCGCCACGGCGGTCAGCAGCATCCCCGCGACGAACACGGCCAGCGTGGCGGTGAGCAACCTGCGCCGCGGCACCCGCTGGGTCAGCCGGGTGAGGGGCAGCGACGCCAGCACCACGACCGCGGCGTACCCCGTGACGAGCAGGCCCGTCTCGGACGGCGACCGGTCCAGATCGGTCGCCATCACCGTGAGCAGCCCGATGGGCAGGACCTCGGCGGTGACGTAGGTGAAGGCCCCGACGGCGAGGGCGACCAGCGCCCACGCCGCGCGGCGTTGCGTCGTAAGGTGCACCCGCTCCTCTTTCCCCCGTTTCCGGCCAAAGACGTTTTACCGGACATTCGGGAGAAACAGGGAATTCTAGGGGTTGAAGAAGATCATTAGGAAGAGGATGACGAGCCAGATCAGGGCACTGATACCGGCCAGTGCGGCGATCCGCCCGGTCTGCACCTTGGCGTCGTCCTCCGGCGACTCGCTGGACAGTGCCGCGATGGCCGTACGCTGGTCACGCTCGACGATCACCAGCAGGACGGCCGCCACGACGAACAGGGTCATCGACACCGACAGGTACGGCGCGCCGAGCGCGCCCCGGTCGATGGCGAGGCCCAGAAGCAGGCCGAACAGGAAGACGCCGATCGTGAGCAGGCCGAACAGCCGGGTCGCGCGGTGCAGATACCGCAGCACGCCCACCTCCCGCGCACGGATGTAGCGCGGGGTGACGCTCGTGACCGCCGTGAGCGGACCGAGCGCGAAGATCGCGAACCCTATGTGCAGCCACAGCAGCAGATGGTCGAGAGGCGACATGGGCAGAGGCTATCCTGACCGATCGGCCCGCAGTCGGCCTGACGCGCTCTTCGCGAGCGCGTCGGACGCGGGCGCGCGCCGGCGCCGGAGCGCCGAGAGGTCTACTTCCGGCGACGGGGGCGGTTGTGGACCGCCATCTCGAACAGCACCGTGGTGACAACCATGAGGACGACGAGGCCGACTGCTGCGAACATGGGAGCGCTCCTTCCACCGGCATGTGGAACGACCAGCGCGAACAAGGGGATGCCTGTCTATCGTCCGCCGATTGCGACCCGGTCGGCAACGGATTATCGATCTCACGGACCACGGCCGCCGTCTCCCCGCGTGCCCGCTGTCCGCCGCTTCTCCGGCCTCCGTCAGTCCTGCGGCTTCGGACGCGCCCCCGAATCGTGCCGATGTCCCTAGCCTGCCCGCACAGCGGACGGCGAACCGCCGGGAGTGCCCGCGGGCCACACTCCTTTTCGGAATTCCTCGCTCGGGGCCTGCCACCCGGTTTCCGCCGGATCCAAAAGATCTTATTCTGGAGTGGGACCGTTGTATCTGCTCGATAGAAATACCTCGTGGAGGTCGGCATGACAGGAATCGCCCTGATCGCCGCAGCGGCGGACGCATCTACCTCACTGGGTGAGCGAATCTATTTCGCCGCGGTTCTCGCGATTCTGGGTGGAGCGTTTCTCACCATGGGGCGAATGGGGGCGCGCAGGACCTTGGCGCCGAACGCTCTCTTCGGCATTCGCACCAAGCGAACAATGCACAGCGAAGCGATCTGGTATGACACCCACGCTCTGGCCGCGCCGTGGGCCCTGGCCGCAGGCGTCGTCGCGCTCATCGGAGTCGTCCCCGCTCTCCTGCTGAACGAGGATCTCGCCGTCGTCGTCCTGCTGCTGTCCGTGATCACCAGCATCCTCGTTCTGGCGGTGGGATCGATCATCGCGGTCAGGCGGGCCTCCGAGATGTCGCAGGAGCCGAATGGGAAACGTGCGGGTTGATCCGGCGTCTCATCGAGGAAGCTCGTCTCCTCGGCCCGGCCGGCGTCGGATCGATGAAGGCGTGGTGCGATAGGGCATTCGTCTCCGCCTGGGGCGGCGCAGGTCCGCACGGATATGACGACACTGTCGAAACCCTCGTGCAGGTTGAAGAGCGGATTTCCCATTGACGTGCTCTGAGAAACTCGAAGGTTTTCGTCTCCCGTCCGCGAGTGCCGCCGCGGCCGCGGCCAAGTGTCAGCGGGTGCGGCGGGCTCGGAGGAAGTCGCTGACGACGTATTCGCCGAGACGGTCCGCGTCGGGGGAGAAGACGCGGCCGCCGTTGCGCCGGGCGACCTCGTCGACGAATTCGCGCAGCCGGTCGTCGGCGGCGAGCATGAAGACGTTGATCGTCGCACGCCGCCTGGTCATCTTGTCGACCTCGGCGAGCGTCAGCGTCAGCGTCTCCTGCGACGGGGGCCATTCGAACCGGGGAGCCCCGTTGCGCATCAGGTGTGCCGTCGGCTCGCCGTCGGTCACCACGAGGACGACCGGCTCGAAGTCCGGGTGCCGGTCGAGGTGGCGGCCCGCGATCAGCAGCGCGTGGTGCAGGTTGGTGCCCTGCACCATGTCCCATTCGAGCCCGGCCAGTTCGTCGGGCCGCAGCACCCGGGCGTAGTTGGAGAATCCGATGATCTGCACCGCGTCCTGCGGGAACTTCGAGGCCACGAGCGCCTGAAGCGCGAGCGCGGTCTGCTTGGCCGCGGCCCAGGTGCCGCGCAGGGCCATCGAGTACGACAGGTCGACCAGCAGGCACACCGCTGCGGCGCTGCGGCGCTCGGTCTCCGTCACCTCGAAGTCGTCGACCGACAGCCTCACCCCGGCCCCGGTCACCCGCCCCACGGGCGACGCCCCCGTATCGGAATCCGTCACGTCGTGCCGTGTGAGGCCGTGCCGTTCCGGCGGAGCGCCGCGTCGTACGGCGTTGACCACCGTACGCACGACGTCGATGGGCTGCTCGTCGCCGAAACGCCATGGACGGGTCGATCCGGTCGGCTCCCCGGCCGTGCCCGCGTCGCGCTGGTCGTGGTCGCCCCGGCGGCCCGAGTCGAGCGAGGCGAAGACGCGGCGCAGGGCGGTCTCTCCAAGGCGGCGTACGGCCTTGGGGGTGAGCTCCAGCTTGCCGCGGTTGCGTCGCAGGTAGCCCTGGGCCTCCAGCTCACGCTCGACCTGCCGCAGTGCCTCCAGGTCGTCCACGGCCGAGCGGCCGAGGGCGCGCCGGATGGCGGCCTCGTCGACGTCGTCGAGCCGCGCGCCGGGGTAGTCCTGGCGCAGCGCGGCCTCCAGGTCGCCCAGGTCGGCCAGCTCCTGCAGGGCCGTCACGGCGTCGCCCATGCCCATCGGCTGCTCGCCGGACACCCGTTCGGGGGCGCCCCAGGCCAGGTCGGGCCGGCGGGCGTGGAGGGCGTCGCCGAGCCGGCGCATCTGCTCGGCCAGGCCCGCCTGCTCCAGCGTCTGATTGATCAGCCCGGCGAGTTCCTCCCGTTGCTCCGGGGTGAGCGAGGCGAGCAGCCGCTGCGCGGCGGCGGCGCGGCGGGCGAGCTGGTCGACCAGCTCCTCCAGGTTCCGCGGATTCTCGGGGAACATCTCCCCGTATTTCTGCATGAACCGGTCGAAGTCGTCTTGTGTGTGCTCGCCCCGGGCGTCCCGGTCCAGCATGTCGTTGAGGTCCGACATCATCTCCCGGACCCGCTCCATGGCGGTCGGGTCGCGATTGGCCAGCGCCTCGCGCATGCCGCGGAACTGGCTGTCGAGGACCTCCCTGCGCAGCAGGTCGCGCAGCTCCTCGAACGACTGCCGCGCGGCCGCGGACCGCCAGTCGTAGCCGGCCAGCTCCTGGACCGCCCGCGCGGTGTCGGTGGGCAGCGCGTCGAGCATCGCCTCCCGGAACCGGGCGTCGTCGAACGGATCCGGACTGCGTTCTCCCGGGGGGCGACCCCCGGACCCCCGCTGGAGTTCGGCCCGCTCCTGGCCGATCGCCTTGTCGAGCAGGGCGCGCACCCGCTCCAGCGTGCCGTCGAGCCGGGTGTTGTCCCGCAGCTCGCGCCGCCGCCGCCGCACCTGGCGGAGCAGGTCGTCGAGGCCGCGCCGGTCGGGGGCGCCGGGGAGCCCGCGCCGCAGCAGGTCGCGCAGCGCGTCGAGCGGCGTCGAGCCGGACAGGATCGCGTCGCCCATCTCGTCCAGCGCCGAGCGCACGTCGTACGGCGGCGCGAGCGGGTCCGGCCCGTCGTGATACTCCCGGTAGAAGTAGGTCACGTCCGATACACCGTGCCGCCGTCGGTTTCGTCCTTGGACAGCCTGCGCATCAGGTACAGCCCCTCCAGCGTGAACTCCAGCGCCGCGGCGGCGTGACCGGGCGACTCGTCGCCCTCGCCCATGCCGAGCCTCGCCATGATCTTGGACAGGCCCTCGACGCGTCCGATCCTGCGCAGCAGCTCGTGGGCCGCCACCAGCTCGCCCGACTCGACCTGGGCGCCCTCGCCGAACCTGTCCAGCAGCGGCGCGAGATCGGCCCCGCCGAGCGAGGCGCGGAAGGTCTCGGCCGTCGCGCGGCGCAGCAGGTGGGAGAGCACGTCGATCTCCCGGCCCTCCTCGCTGACCTCGAACTCGACCTTGCCGCGCAGTGTGTGGACCACGCCGGGCAGGTCGCACACGCGCGTGACGGGCCGTTCCTCCCCGGTCAGCGCGGCCCGCCGTACGGCGGAGGCGGCGGCGGTCTCGGCGGCGGCGATCGAGAAGCGGGCCGACACGCCCGAGCGGGAGTCGATCGCGGTGGACTCGCGGACCAGGCGGGTGAACCGGGCGATCACCTCCACCAGGTGGTCGGGCAGATCCGCGCCGAGGGCGGCGAGGTCGGCCTCCTGGCGGATCAGGACCAGCTCGTCCTCGACCGTACGGGGGTAGTGGGTGCGGATTTCCGCGCCGAAGCGGTCCTTCAGCGGGGTGATGATCCGGCCCCGGTTGGTGTAGTCCTCGGGGTTGGCGCTGGCGATCAGCAGGATGTCGAGGGGGAGCCGCAGGTTGTAGCCGCGGACCTGGATGTCGCGCTCCTCCAGCACGTTGAGCAGCGCCACCTGGATGCGCTCGGCCAGGTCGGGCAGCTCGTTGACGGAGAAGACACCCCGGTTGGTCCGGGGGACCAGGCCGTAGTGGACGGTCTCCGGGTCGCCGAGCGTGCGGCCCTCGGCGATCTTGATGGGGTCGACGTCGCCGATCAGGTCGCCGACGGAGGTGTCGGGGGTGGCCAGCTTCTCGCCGTACCGGTCCTCGCGGTGCTTCCACGCGACCGGCAGGTCGTCGCCGTGCGCGGCCGCGAGCCGACGGCACCGGACGCAGACCGGCGCGTACGGGTGGTCGTTGATCTCGCAGCCCTCGACCACGGGCGACCACTCGTCGAGCAGCCCGGTGACGGTGCGGATCAGGCGGGTCTTGCCCTGGCCGCGCTCGCCGAGGAGCACGAGGTCGTGACCCGCGATCAACGCCCTCTCCAGGTGGGGCAGGACGCTGTCGTCGAAGCCGACGATGCCGGGGAACCGTGTCTCGCCGGCCCGCAGCCGGGCCAGGAGGTTCTCCCTGATCTCGGCCTTGACCGTTCGGTATCGGTGTCCACTCTCGCGCAGTTCACGCAGAGTGCTGGGGGCAGGCGTGGGCGATTTGTGCACGCAGTCGAGCCTACGTCCCCATCGGACGATCCTGCAGCCGGGTTTGGGAGACACGGCTGCGGGACGCCTGGCCCAATTGGCCGGGCGGCCCGTGCGTCGTCCTCCGTTCAGTGGGGAGAATCGGCCCAAGGAAACAGTCGCGGAGGAAGAGAGGGCGAGACATGGCGGTATTGACGAGCCGCTTCGCCGACGGTCTCGCCGTGGGCGCGAACCTGGTGGAAGCGGCCGAGACGGCCGTACGCCAGGCGTTGGCCGGCCTGTCGGGTCCGCCAGACCTGGTGTGCTTCTTCATCTGCGGGGACGATCCCGACGACGTGGACAGGGCGGGCCGGCGGGCGATGTCCGTGGCGTCCGGAGCCGACGTGATCGGCTGCAGCGCGACCGGTGTCATCGGGCACGGCCAGGGCGTGGAGCTGACCCCGGCCGTGAGCGCGTGGGCGGCCTCCCTCGGCGGCGCCAGGATCGACACCTTCGCCCTGGAGACGCTTCGGACGGAGGACAGGTTCGTGGTCGTGGGATTGCCCGAGCGCGTCCCCGACGACCGGGCGGCGATCCTGCTCGCCGACCCCTACAGCTTTCCCACCGACGCCTTCATCGAGCACTCGCACGAGGTGCTGGGCAGCCTGCCGATCGTCGGCGGCCTGGCCAACGGGCTCCAGGGCCGTGGTTCCGTACGGCTGTTCGCCAACGGAGAGGTCCACGACTCCGGCGCGATCGGAGTGATCATCGGTGGCTCGGTGAACATCGGCACCGTCGTCAGCCAGGGCTGCCGGCCGATCGGGCCGTCCATGGTCGTCACCCGGGCCGAGGACAACGTGCTGCTGGAACTCGCGGGCCAGCCCGCCCTGGCCCGCCTGGAGGACATCGTCAGCGCCCTCGACGAGGAGGACCGCGACCTGGTCGCCGCCGGCTTACAGATCGGCATCGCGATGGACGAGTACGCCGAGCGCCACGAGCGCGGTGACTTCCTGATCCGGGGGGTCATCGGCATCGACCCCGAACGCGAGGCGGTGGCCGTCGGCGACGTGATCGAGATCGGCAGGACCGTGCGCTTCCAGGTCAGGGATGCCGAGGCCGCCGACGAGGACCTCTACGAACTGCTCGACGCCCACATGCAGCAACACTCCGGCCGGGTCGAGGGGGCCCTGCTGTTCTCCTGCAACGGCCGGGGCTCGGGCATGTTCGGCTCGGCCGACCACGACGCGCTCGCCGTGCGCGAGACGCTGGGGCCCATCGGGGTGGCGGGGTTCTTCGCCGCGGGCGAGGTCGGGCCGGTCAGCGGGCACAACCACGTTCACGGCTTCACCGCGTCGCTGCTCGTCTTCTCCAGCGGCACCGGTTTCCCGGGCGGCACGGGATTCTCGGGGGGCAGAGGTTTCCCGGGCGACACTGGTTTCCCGGGCGACACGGGTTTCCCCGGTGGTACGGGTTTCCCGGGCGGCGGGGGAGTGGACGCGTGAGCGACCTCACCCTGGCCGTCGACATCGGGGGCACGAAATTCGCGGTGGGCCTGGTGGAGCCGGACGGCCGGGTCGTGGCCGCCGAGCGGGCAGCCACCCCGCAGGGCGCCGACGCGGAGGCGCTCTGGCGGACGCTGACCACCCTGCTCGACCGGCTGGACGCGCCGGCCGCCCTCGCCGGGGTGGGCGTCGGCTGCGGCGGCCCGATGACCTGGCCGGAGGGGGAGGTGTCGCCGCTCAACATGGGCGGCTGGCGAGGCTTCCCGCTGCGCGCGAGGCTGGCCGCGCGCTTCCCCGGCGTCCCGGTGCGCATCCACAACGACGCGATCTGCCTGGCCGTCGCCGAGCACTGGCGCGGTGCCGGACGGGGAAGCGCGGCCATGCTGGGGATGGTCGTGTCGACCGGCGTCGGCGGCGGGCTGATCCTCGGCGGCCGGCTCATCGACGGCGGGACGGGCAACGCGGGTCACATCGGCCATGTGGTGGTCGACCCCGAGGGCCCGGCCTGCGGTTGCGGCGGCAACGGCTGTCTGGAGGCGATCGCCCGCGGCCCCGGTCTCGCCGCCTGGGCGCTCACCCAGGGCTGGTCCCCGTCCGCCGGCGCCTGGGGCGAGGCCGTCGTCGAAGGGGACCTTTACCAGGAGGAGGGCACGGCCACCGCGCGCCGGCTGGCCGCCGACGCCGCGGCGGGCGACCCGATCGCGCGGACCGCGATGGCCCGGGCGGGGCGGGCTCTGGGGATCGCGATCGCCTCGGCCGTCAACCTGTGCGACCTCGACCTCGTGACCGTCGGCGGCGGGCTCAGCCAGGCGGGCGACCTGTTGTTCGCACCCCTGGAGGAGGCGCTGCGGGAGCACACGCGGATGGGGTTCGCCGGGCGGGTGCGGGTCGTGCCCGCCGCGCTGGGCCAGGACGCCGGTCTCGTCGGCGCCGCCGCCCTCGTGGCGGCCGGCGGCAGGTACTGGTCGCCGGAGCGCTGAGAGCGCCGGAACCTGTGATGATGGGCACATGGCTGTCCCACAGGTGACGTACGAGGACGTCGTCGCCGCGCGCGAGGCGCTGTCCGACGTGGCGGCGCTGACACCCGTCCTGCATTCACGGGTGCTGTCGGAGATCGTGGGCGGCCCGGTCCACCTGAAATGCGAGAACCTCCAGCGGGCCGGGTCGTTCAAGGTTCGCGGGGCGTACGTGCGGATCGCGCGCCTGAGCGAGGACGAGCGGGCCAGGGGGGTGGTCGCGGCCAGCGCGGGCAACCACGCGCAGGGCGTGGCGCTGGGCTCGTCGCTGGTCGGGGCCAAGTCGACGGTCTACATGCCCGAGGGCGCGCCGCTGCCGAAGGTCGAGGCCACCCGCGCGTACGGCGCGGACGTGGTCTTCGCGGGGCACACCGTGGACGAGGCGCTGCGGGCGGCCAGGGAGCACGCGGACCGGACCGGGGCGGTGTTCATCCACCCGTTCGACCACCCTGACGTGGTCGCCGGGCAGGGTACCGTCGGCCTGGAGATCCTGGAGCAGCTTCCCGGCACGGCGACGATCGTGCTGCCCATCGGCGGCGGCGGCCTCGCGGCGGGGGTCGCGCTGGCGGTGAAGTCCCAGCGTCCGGGGATCAAGGTGGTGGGCGTGCAGGCCGAAAGGGCCGCGGCCTACCCCGACTCGCTGGCCGCGGGCCGTCCTGTCATGGTCGAGCCCACGCCCACGATGGCGGACGGCATCGCGGTCGGGCGGCCGGGCGACCTGCCGTTCGAGCTGATCCACTATCTCGTGGACAGCGTCGTGACGGTCTCGGAGGAGTCGCTGTCGCGCGCCCTGCTGCTGTGCCTCGAACGCTCGAAGCTGCTGGTGGAGCCGGCCGGAGTGGCGGGGGTGGCGGCGCTGCTCGACCAGCCGCACGCGTTCGAGCCGCCGGTGGTCGTCGTGCTGTCGGGCGGCAACATCGACCCGCTGCTGCTGGCCAGGGTGCTGCGGCACGGCCTGGCGGCGGCGGGCCGCTACCTCGCCTTCCGCATCCGGCTGACCGACCGTCCCGGGGCGCTGGCCGCGCTGTTGGCCCGGCTGGCCGACCTCGGGGCCAACGTGCTCGACGTGGTGCACGAGCGCTTCGGCTCCCGCCTGCACCTGGAGGAGGCCGAGGTGCTGCTGCAACTGGAGACCCGCGGCCCCGCGCACTGCGACGAGGTGCTGAGCGCGCTGCGGCGGGACGGCTACAAGCTGCTGTTCTCCTGATTCCGCCGCCACCGGCCGCTCAGGTGACCGGAGCGGGACGCTTCGGCTGGAACAGCCAGGCGTCGAACAGCTCCTTGAGGTTCTTGCCCGAGACGCGCTCGGCCAGCGCGATGAACTCCTGCGTCGTGACGTTGCCGTATCTGTGGGCGTCGGTCCACGCCCTGATCAGCGGGAAGAACTTCTGGTCGCCGATCTCCTTGCGCAGGGCGTGCAGCGTCATCGCGCCGCGGTTGTAGACGGCGGCGCTGAACAGGTCGTCGGCGCGGGCCGTGCCCGGGGGATAGGCCCACATCGGGTCGGCCGCGTTCGCGTAGTAGCGCTGGAAGGCCGATTCGGCCGTGTACCGGCCGGTGTGCTCCGCCCACAGCCATTCGGCGTACGTCGCGAAGCCCTCGTTCAGCCACAGGTCCCGCCAGCGCGCGATGCTCACGCTGTCGCCGAACCACTGATGCGCGAGCTCGTGCGCGATGATCGCGGGCTCGGGGGAGAAACCGCCGTAGATGGGCTTGGTCTGGTTCTCCAGCGCGTACCCCGCCGCGTAGTCGTCGATCACGCCGCCCGTCGAGGAGAAGGGGTACGGCCCGAACACGCTCGACCAGTAGTCGGTGATCTTTCCCGTCTCGGCGAAGAGCTTGTCGAGCGAGCCGCGGAAGGAGTCGGCGACGGCGGCGTAGATCGGCAGGCCCTTGCCGCTCGTGCCGGTGCGGACCTGGAACTTCCCGGTCGTCATCGTGGCGAGGTAGCTCGCCATGGGGTGCTTCTCCCGCCAAACGAAGGTCGTCTTGCCCGCCTTCGTCTGCGGCGTCCCGTCCATCTCGCCGTTGGCGATCGCGGTCAGCCCTTCGGGAACGGTGATCTGGAAGTCGTAGGTCGCCTTGTCCGAAGGATGGTCGTTCGACGGGAACCACGTCTTCGCGCCGTTCGGCTCACACGTGACGAACGCGCCGTCCGGAGTGGAGATGAAGCCGTATCGGCCGAGGTTGGCGGAGTCGCGCATCGGTTCCGGCACACCGGAGTAGTCGACCGTGACCTCGAACGTGTCGCCGTCGGAAACCCGCCGGGCAGGCTCGATCACGAGCTCGTCCCGGCTGCGGCTGAACGAGGCCGCCGCGCCGTCCACCGTCACCCGGCTCACCGTGAGCCCGTGCAGGTCCAGGTCGAACGACGTCAGGTCCTGTACGGCCTTCGCACGGATCGTGGCGCTGCCCGCGAGCTTCCTGGTCGGCGGGTCGTACGACAGGCGGAGGCCGTAGTGCTGGACGTCGTAGCCGCCGTTGCCGTCGCTGGGGAAGTCGGGGTCGCCGATTCCCGGAGCGCCCGTGGTGGCTGCGGTGTTCATGGCGCCTGCGGTGTTCGTGGTGCCGTCGGCGCCGGGGGTGGCCCTCGACGTGCCCGCGTCCGCCGATGCCGGCGCGACCGCGCCCTGGGACGGAGTGCAGGCCGTGGCGGTCCCGACGGCCACGGCACAGATCAGCGCAGAGATCGTTCTGCCCCGGGCGCCGGTCGGCGTCGTGATCGGCGAGGGGAACGAAGGAAGACGATGCATGGACATATGTCTGGCAACTGTACGCGAGGCGGTGGCGTGGTCCGGGTAGTGACTCCGGATGTTTTCCCTGTTCGCGGGGGTCGCAGGGGGGTGCAGGGGGTCCGCGGGCGCGCGGAACTCACGCGTCCACCACGAGCGTCCGGGCCGCCTTGTCGTGCAGGGCCTGCTTCCTGCGGTCGAACAGGATCCACGCGAGGTTCACCACTCCGAGGCAGAACAGCCAGCCCAGCACGATCTCCACCGCCTGCCGCACCGCGATCGGCCCGGGACCGGCAGGCGCCCCGGTGTCGCGTACGACGCGCATGCCGAACAGCCGTTTGCCCACCGTCTGGCCGTTCCAGAACGACTGGAGCAGCCAGTAGTAGAGGAATCCGACGATCCCGGCGAGGAGGCCGCTGCCGACCGGGATTCTCGTCGCCGCCCCCGTCGTGCCGTCGTACACGACCCTCCAACTGTCCCAGGTGAGGAGCGAGGTGACGAGCCCGACGAGCACGGCGTCCACGATCCCGGCGAACAGGCGGCGCCAGCGGCCGGCGAGCCGCGGCGCCGTCTGCCCGAAGGGCGGGGGCGTCCAGGGAATCCTCGGTTCCTCGTACGGGTTTCCCGGAGGCGGCGGTGTTCCCATGGCTGAATGGTCACCCCGCCGGCCTTCGGTCAAAGCCGGGCGCGCGCAAAGGCTGGGGAGTGTCCGTCAAATGCTGCCCGTCGCGTCCCCCAGGCGGCGGAGCGCGGACAGGCGCCGTCCCGGACGCCGCGGGGCCTGATCCGCCGGACACCGAGCCGGGTCAGAGCGTGCCCCGGCGTTCCTGCTCGCGCTCGATGGCCTCGAAGAGCGCCTTGAAGTTGCCCTTGCCGAAGCCGAGGGACCCATGGCGCTCGATGAGCTCGTAGAAGACGGTCGGGCGGTCGCCCACCGGCTTGGTGAAGATCTGCAGAAGGTAGCCGTCCTCGTCGCGATCGACGAGGATGCGCCGCTTCTTCAGCTCCTCGACCGGCACCCGGACCTCGCCGATGCGGCCGCGCAGCTCCGGGTCGTCGTAGTAGGAGTCGGGCGTGTCGAGGAACTCGATGCCCGCCTCGCGCATCGTGTCCACCGTCGTGACGATGTCGTTGGTGGCGAGCGCGATGTGCTGCACGCCCGGGCCGCCGTAGAACTCCAGGAACTCCTCGATCTGGGACTTCTTCTTGCCCTCGGCGGGCTCGTTCAGCGGGAACTTGACCTTCCGGGTGCCGTCCGCGACGACCTTGGACATCAGCGCCGAATATTCGGTGGCGATGTCGTCGCCGATGAACTCCGCCATCTTGGTGAAGCCCATGACCTTCTCATAGAACTCCACCCACTCCTCCATGCGCTCGACGTTGCCCACACAGTGGTCGATCGCCTGGAAGAGCCGGCCGTTCTTCACGGCGGGCGGCGCGACGAGAGGCTCGGCCGAGACGTATCCGGGGAGGTACGGGCCGGTGTAGTTGGCGCGGTCGACCAGCGTGTGCCGGGTCTCGCCGTAGGTCGCGATGGCCGCGACCACGACCTTGCCGTGCTCGTCCTCGACCACGTGGGGCTCCTCCAGCCCCCGCGCGCCGCGCTCCAGCGCGTGGCGGTAGGCCGTCTCCACGTCCGGCACGTCGAGCGCGAGGTCGACGACGCCGTCGCCGTGCTCGGCCACGTGCCGGGCGAGCGGCGTGCCCGCGCGTACGGCTCCGCGCAGCTCGAACCGGGCCGAGCCCGACACGAGGACGTACGCCACCTCGTCGCGGCTGCCCGTCTCCGGCCCCCGATAGGCCACCAGGCGCATCCCGAAGGCGGTCGAGTAGTAGTGGGCGGCCTGCTTCGCGTTGCCGACCGCGAAGACCACCGCGTCCATGCCGTGAACCGGAAAGACATCGTTCATGCCCTCAACTGTCCGTTGGTGTGGCCAATTTGTGCAACAGTGACCTGATTCAGTGGACAATATGCTCAGTGATCGCTTCACGTAAGAGGAAATCGTTATGACGATTGACCACCTCGATGCCCGGCTCGTCGCCCTGCTGGCCGCCGAGCCCAGGATTGGCGTGCTCGAGTGCTCCCGCAGGCTGAACGTCGCCCGGGGGACGGTGCAGGCCCGGCTCGACCGGATGGCCGCGAAGGGGGTCATCACCGGCTACGGCCCGGACATCGACCCGGCCGCGCTCGGATTCGACGTGACGGCGTTCGTGACGTTGCACATCCGGCAGGTCGCGGGGCACGTGCCGGTGGCCGACCAGCTCGCGCTCATCCCCGAGGTCCTGGAGGTCCACACGATCACCGGCGGGGGAGACCTGCTCTGTCGCGTGGTCGCCCGCAGCAACGCCGATCTCCAGCGCGTGATCGACCTGATCGTGGACGTGCAGGGCGTCGTACGGACGGAGTCGGTGATCGCGCTCGACACGCCGGTGCCGTACCGGACTCTCCCGCTGGTCCGCGCGGCCGGGGGCTGACGCACGTTTTCCACAGGGTCCTTCCGTGGGTGAGGCTTTTCCACAGACGTCGCGGGAAGTGCCGGACCACCGATGGCCATCGTTTACCGTGGTCTCATCCGCCCAGCTCAGGGGGCACAAATGGGCGTATCGGGGGTATCGGACTTATCGGGGGTCACAGCGTGGACAGCGCCGAGGAGGGCCCGATCGAGGAGGGCGCCGTGGATCCGCGGGCGCCGCTCGGCGGCCCGAACGGGGGAGAAGGCGGCGGGGACGGCCGCGCGCCGCAGCCTCGCCGGCGAAGACGGCTGCCGCGCGTCCTGCTCGTGGGCCTGTCCGCCGGGATCGCCGGGCTCGTCGTGTTCCTCGCCGTGGTGTGGGCGCTGACCCCCATCCCGGACAGCACCCAGGAACTGGCGACGGCCCAGGGCTCGGTGATCTACTACCGGGACGGCAGGACGGTCCTCGCCAATGAGGGCGTCAACCGAAAGAACGTGCCGCTCACGCAGGTCCCGCAGGTCGTCAGAAGCGCGGTGATCGCAGCGGAGAACCGGACGTTCTACCAGGATCAGGGTGTCTCCCTGTCCGGTACGGCCCGCGCTCTGTGGTCGACGGTGACCGGACGCCAGCTTCAGGGCGGCTCGACGATCACCCAGCAGATGGTCCGCAACTACTACAGCGGTCTCGGTCAGGAACGCTCCATCGGGCGCAAGCTCAAGGAGATCATGATCGCGCTGAAGGTGGATCGTTCCAAGTCGAAAGACTGGGTGCTGGAGCGTTACCTCAACACCATCTACTTCGGCCGCGGGGCGTACGGCATCCAGGCCGCCGCGCGGGCCTACTTCGACAAGGACGTGCAGAACCTCACGGCGGCCGAGGGCGCCTACCTCGCCGCCGTGATCCAGCAGCCCACCCGGTTCGCCAACCCCACCGGCGCCGCGCTCGACGCGGTGAAGGCCAGGTGGGCGTCGGTGATCCAGGGGATGCGCGAGATCGGCGCGATCACCCGCGAAGAGGCCGGCGCGCAGGTGTTCCCCACCCTCGCCAAGCAGCGGGCGCCGCTGTCCCTCGGCGGCCAGAACGGCTACATGCTGGCGCAGGTGCGCGCCGAGCTGAACCGGCTCGGCTACACCGACGAGGACATCAACCACGGCGGCCTGAAGGTCACCACGACGTTCGACAAGAAACTGATGGCGCAGGCCCAGCAGGCGGTCAAGTCGGTCCTGCCGGACGACACCCCGAAGAAGGTCCGCACCGGCCTGGCGGCCGTCGATCCGGCGACCGGCGAGGTCGTCGCCTTCTACGGCGGGCGTTACGAGACCAACCAGTACGACAACGCCTTCTCCGCCAAGGTCCAGGCCGGCTCGACCTTCAAGCCCTACACGCTGGCCGCGGCGCTCGAGGCCGGATACGGCCTCGACACACTGGTCTACGGCAACTCCCCCATCCATATCGGCTCCGCCGACATCCCCAACTCCGGCGGCAAGTCGTACGGGCAGGCGATCACCCTGCTCCAGGCGACGCAGTATTCGGTCAACACCGCCTTCGTGGACCTCGCGCAGCGCATCGGCCTCGACAAGGTCGTGGGGGCGGCGCGGGCCGCCGGGATCCCCGCGGCGCAACTCGCCCCGCACCAGAGCGCCGCCACGCTGCCCCTCGGTGTGGCGTCGGTGAGCGCCGTGCAGCAGGCCTCCGGGTTCGCCACGTTCGCAGCCGGAGGCATCCACCACGAGGCCCACGTGATCCGTGCGGTCACCGACGGCACGGGACTCACCCGTAAGTTCGCCCCAGCCGGCACCCGGGCCTTCAGCGAGAACACCGCCGCCGACACCACGTACGCGCTGGAGCAGGTGGTGCGCGGCGGCACCGGCACGGCCGCGCAGCTGTGGGACCGCCCGGTGGCGGGCAAGACCGGCACCACCGACGAGTCGGCGGCGGTCTGGTTCTCCGGCTACGTCCCCCAGCTGGCCGTCGCGGTCGACATGTTCCGCGACGACAACAAGCCGGTGACCGTCCCCGGGTACGGCGAGCTGTACGGCGGCACGCTGCCGGCCGAGATCTGGAAGACCTTCATGAGCACCGCCATGGAGGGCAAGCCGGTCCGGGAGTTCCCCGACCCGGTCACCTGGAACCCTTACTACTGGGACACCTACGGCGTGGCCCTGCCCCAGCAGGACGGAGGGCCCACGGCCTATCCGTCGGGGCCCGCCGGATCGCCCATCCCGTACGGGCGGGGTGACGGGACCACGGTGCCCGGCACCGACGTGCCCGGCGTTCCCGGCGGGTCCACAGGCGCGGACGAGGAGCAGCAGAACCCGGCCGGCCAGGTCGGCGAGCCCGGTCCGAGAGGCGGCGCGAACGGCATCGCGGGCCCGGACGGAACCGGCGGCGTGACAGGCCTGACAGGCCCGGCGAGCACGGGCCGCGCCGGCGACACGGGTGCCCAGGATCCCGCCCGTGGCGCCGCCACCGAGACGGGGAACGCCAGATCCGACGCGAACACCACCGGCACGGGCGCGAGACGGCCTGGTCAGACAGAGCCGGGCGCCAGGCGGGCCGGTCAGACAGAGCCGGGCGCCAGGCGGACCGGCCAGGACGGTCAGGGTGATCAGCCCGGCCCGGCCGCGCAGATTCCCGGGCCTCAGCTCCCGGTCGCCCAGATCCCCGCCCGCTGACAGGCGGACGCCTCACACGCGAGCGTGACGTTCAGGCGAGGACCGGGAAGTTGCCGCGGAAGACGCCGTGGGGGTCGTGGCGGCGCTTGACGTCACGGAGGCGATCCAGCACGGCGGGGGTGAAGGCGTCGGCCACGCTCTCGCGGGGGTTGAGGAAGGTGAAGGGTTTACGCCCGCTGACGGGGAGGGCCTCGGTGAGCGCGCGCTGCCTGACCGTGATCGCCTCGGCCGTCGCCGGGTCGGCCGGGACGCCGAACAGGTAGAGCGCATACGGCTCGGCCAGCGGTCCGTGCGGGCTGTCGGACGGGCGGGTGAACGCGCCGCCCAGATGGCGGATCTGCACGCTCATCAGCGGAGCGATCGGATCGGCGAGCAGGGTCTTGGCCGTCGTGTCGTCCAGTCCGGTCAGCAGTTCGGCGCGTGAGAGGCCGGCGCCGGGATCGGTGGGCTCGGCGGTGATGCCGCCGATCTCGGAGACCGGCATGATCCGCCGGGTGTCCGACAGCGGCCGGGGAAGGCGGTCCAGGGGAGCCAGCAGGTCGCGAGCCTCGGACGTCTCGCCGAGGTAGGTGACGTCGACGGCGACCATGGGGTCGGCGCCCGGGAAGTGCAGCAGGTCCAGCCAGAGCGTCAACTCCGCGGGGGCGGTGGCGGTGATCCGCCGGTAGGCGTCCATCACGTCGGGCGCGTGCCCGGCCGGCCACAGCACCCGCCCGCCGTACAGTCGTGGGGCGGGGTGGAGGGACAGCTCCAGGGCGGTGACGATCGCGAAGTCGCCGCCTCCGCCGCGCAGGGCCCAAAACAGGTCGGGGTCGGCGCCGGGGGTGACGCGCCGCCGTCGTCCCTCGGCGTCGACGATGTCGAAGGCCGTGACGTTGTCGGCGACCCAGCCGTGTTTGCGGCCGAACCAGCTGAGCCCGCCACCGAGGGCGACGCCGGTGACGCTGACGACCGGAGAGCTGCCCGGCAGGCCGGTCAGGCCGTACGGCGCGGCGGCGGCCTGCAGCCGGCCCGAGGAGACGCCGGCTCCGACGCGGGCGCGCCGGGCGGCCGGATCGATCTCCACGGAGTCCAGCGGCCGGGTCCGCAACAGGACGGAGCCGTCGGTGCGGCCGGTCGCGCCGTGCCCGTTCGGCTGAGTGGCGACGGTCAACCCGGCGGCGCGGGCGTGCCGGACCAGCGCGGCGACGTCGTCGGCGTCGGCGGCCTCCACCACGGCCGCGACCGGTTGTTCGACGGCCAGGTTCCACGGACGGCGGGAGGCGTCGAAGCCGGGATCGCCGGCCAGCCAGACCCGGCCGCGTACGACGGAGCGCAGGGTGTCCAAAGCATTCATGATCATTTTCTTTCTGTGAGGCAGGTCAGCAGGCTTCCGCGGGGCCGAAGAAGGCCGTCTGATCGCCCGTGTACCAGGCGTTGTGGATGCGCATGCGGCATCGGCTGATCCCGTCGCAGATGAGAGAGATTGCGGAACGTGTCCCACTCTCGGGCGGAGCGGAAAGCCGATCAACGCGGTCCTGTGCAATGATCGTGAAGCCTGAGTTAACGATTGGGGTGTCATGCTGGAACGGCACGAGCTGGAGGCGTTCCTCACCCTCGCCGAGGAGCTGCACTTCGGCCGCACCGCCGAACGCCTGCGGGTGTCCACAGCCCGGATCAGCCAGACAATCGCCAAGCTGGAACGCCGCGTCGGCGTCCCGCTGTTCGCCCGCACCAGCCGCCGCGTGGAGCTGACCCCGCTGGGACGCAGGCTGCACGAGGAGGTGCGGCCCGCCTGGCGCCGGATCACCTCGGCGTTCGAGCAGGCCGTCGCCGAGGGCCGCGGCATCGTCGGCACCCTGCGCGTCGCCTTCGTCGGCGCCGCGGCCGGGCAACTGCTCGTCGGGGCGGCCGAACTCCTGCGGCGGCGCGAGCCCGGTTGCGACGTTCAGCTCCGGGAGGCGCAGATGGTCGATCTCATGCCCTGGCTGCGCGCCGGCGAGGTCGACGTCGCGCTGGGCACCTTCCCCATCGAGGAGCCCGGCATCGCCACCGGGCCGGTCCTGGCGTCGGAGGCGCGCATGCTCGCGGTGCCGTCCGGGCATCCGTTCGCCCGCCGGGAGTCGGTCTCCCTGGAGGACCTGGCCAGGGTGCCCCTGCTCCAGCTCCCCGGCACGCTCCCCGATTCCCTGCGAGGCGATCGGACCCCGCGCACCACGCCCTCCGGCCGGGTGATCGAACCGGGCCCCTCGGCCGCCACGTTCAACGAGATGCTCACCCTCATCGGCGCCGGCCGAGGAGTCTTCCCTGTCGGCGCGCAGGCCAAGCGCTATTACGCCCGTCCCGACGTCGCCTACATCCCGTTCAGCGACGCCCCGCCGCTGCGTTGGGGCCCGCTGTGGCGAACGGACAACCGCACCGCACGCGTCCGCGATTTCGTCCGGGCCGCGAGCGATCTGGTCGGCGGCCGCACCTGAGGACGGCCCGCCGCCGCTACCGGGCGAGCTCGGCGCGAAGCTCGGCGGGGGTGGTGACCGGCGCCCGGCAGGTGAACCTCCGGCACACGTAGGCGGCCGGCGAACCGTCGACCATGCCCCGCCCCTCCAGCAGCGGCACGTCCGCCGGGACGGTGCCGGATCGTCCCGTGCCCAGCGCGACGACCAGCCCCGGCGTGCCGGACATGAGGGCCGCACGATGCAGCGCGCGCGTGCGGGCGTCGTCGGCCGGGCCGACGATCGCCACCTCGGCCGGGCCGCGCAGCGCCGCCTCCGCCACCGCGAGGCCCCATCCGGCGAACCGGGCGTACCGCCCCGCCAGCGCGGAGACCGTGCCCAGCGCCGCCTCGGCCGCCTCCCGGTGCCGGGCCGAACCGGTGAGCGCGGCGTACGACAGCAACGCTCCCGCCGCCGTGAACTGACCCGACGGCGTCGCGTTGTCGGTCGGGTCCTGGGGCCGCTGGAACAGCCTCTCGCCGTCGTCGGGGGCGTCGTAGAAGCCCCCCGATCCGTCGGGGAAGCGGGTCAGCACGGTCTCCAGCAGGTCTGCGGCGCGGTGGAACCACCGGCTCTCGCCGGTGACGCCGTAGAGGGCGAGGAAGCCCTCGGCGGTGTTGGCGTAGTCCTCCAACATGCCGGCGTTGGCCCCCGCCCGGCCGTCGCGGGAGGTGCGCAGCAGCCGGGCCGGGCCGCGGCTCACCGTGTGCAGGTCGTCGAGCAGCACGGCCGTCTCGCGTGCGGCGTCGATCAAATCGGGCCGGTCGAACAGCGCGCCCACCTCGGCCAGGGCGGCGATCGCGAGCCCGTTCCAGGAGGCCACGATCTTGTCGTCCCGCCCGGGCCGTGGCCGCTGCTCCCGCGCGGCGCGCAGGGCCGTACGGACCCGATCGAACCGGGCCGGATCGTCGGGGTCGGCGAGAAGCTGCAGCACCGACATGCCGTGCTCGAACGTGCCGGTCACCTCGAACACCGAGGTGGCCCAGGCGGCGTCGTCCTCTCCGAGGACCTCGCGCAGCTGTTCCGGGGTCCAGACGTAGAACAGGCCCTCACCGTGGGTGCCGTCCGGCCCCTCGCTGTCGGCGTCGAGGGCCGAGGCGAAGGCGCCCTCGGGCGTGCGCATCTCCCGCAGCAGCCATTCGGCGGTCTCCAGGACCACGCGCCTGGCCAGGACCGAGCCGGACGCGCGCCACCAGTGGGCGTAGACCCGCAGCAGCAGCGCGTTGTCGTAGAGCATCTTCTCGAAGTGCGGCACGATCCAGTCGGCGTCGACCGAGTAGCGGGCGAAACCCCCGCCGAGCTGGTCGTACATGCCGCCCCTGGCCATCGCCTCCATGGTCGTCTCCGCCATGGCGACGGCCTCCCGGGTGCCGTGCCGCAGCAGGAACTCCAGAGCCATGGACGGGGGGAACTTCGGGGCCCCGCCGAACCCGCCCCGCCGCTCGTCGAAGCTCTCCGCGAGGTTCCGTACGGCAAGGTCGAGGGTCTCGGCGGTGGGCAACGGGCCCGACGGCGCCCCGGTGCGCTCCGCGAGCGCCTCCACCACCTTCTCTCCCTGGGCCAGGACGCCCTCCCGGTCCTGTCGCCAGGCCTGCGAGACGGCGTGCAGCAACCGCTGGAAGTGCGGCCGGGGGAAGTAGGTGCCGGCGTAGAACGGATCTCCGCCCGGCGTGGCGAAGACGGTCATCGGCCAGCCGCCCTGCCCGGTCATCGCCTGGACCGCGCCCATGTAGACGGCGTCCACGTCGGGCCGTTCCTCGCGGTCCACCTTGACGTTGACGAACAGTTCGTTCATCAGCTTCGCGGTGGCCTCGTCCTCGAACGACTCGTGTGCCATGACATGACACCAGTGGCATGCCGAATACCCCACGCTGATCAGCAGGGGGACGTCACGCCTGCGCGCCTCCGCGAACGCGTCCTCGCCCCAGGGGAACCAGTCCACCGGGTTGTCCGCGTGTTGCAGGAGGTAGGGAGAGGTCTCGCCGCCCAGCCGGTTCATGAAACCAGCCTCTCACACCGTCAGAAAAGGACGATGCGGGTAAGGACCCCCGGCGCAGCCGCCCCGGCCGGCGTGGGGAGGGGCGCGCGGGGGACGGCGGGGATGTGTTCCGGCGCGTCCCGG
Source organism: Microbispora sp. NPDC088329 (assembly GCF_040685655.1). Classification (NCBI taxonomy): domain Bacteria; kingdom Bacillati; phylum Actinomycetota; class Actinomycetes; order Streptosporangiales; family Streptosporangiaceae; genus Microbispora; species Microbispora sp. NPDC088329. The sequence goes on along the minus strand of NZ_JBFBIP010000016.1, from coordinate 95,014 downwards.
CGTAGGCTCACAGGACGTGGGCTTGAATCTGGACTTCGCTGTCAGGCACTCGGGACGTCCCGCGGCCGCCATGACGCGGCGCGACGTCGCACGGGTGCTGCTGGCCGTTCCGTCCGGGCAGGCCCTGGTCGCCCTTCCCGACCTGCGGCGGCAGCTGCTCGCGGCGGGCAACCCGCTGTCGCCCGCGTTCTGGGAGTCGGCCAAGGCCGTGCTGATGAGCATCGAGTCGGGCGTCGCGACGGTCGGCGACGTGCAGCGCTGGCTGGAGTCGAGCGGGACCGAGCCGATCATGCTCACCCGGAGCTACTTCCTGTGGCCGGAGGAGAGCGAGCGCGGCCCGGTGGCCACCGAGATGTACGAGCGGCTGGTCGAGTTCCTGGAGGAGCGGCTGGCGGCCGGGGAGATCGACGCGGACGCGCTGGCCGCAGGGGACCCCGACGCCCGGCACGCCTACGAGGAGCTCCAGGAGCGCTGGCTCGGCACCCCGTTGCCGGACGGCCGGGTGCCCAACGTCGTGGTCAACGACGAGCAGGACCAGGAGCTGTACGCCGCCTGGGACGAGGAGGAGGCGTACGCGCTGGGTGAGCTGCGGCGGCTGCTCGACGACCTGCCCGAGCCGCCTTTTCCGGCGGCCGATCTCCGCTCGGCGGCCCGGCGGCTGCGTGTGACGCTGACCCGTCCCGGCTACCCGGGCAACGTGCTGCGCGCCTGCGCCGGGCTGGAGCACGGCGAGCTGCCCGAAGGCGACGAGGACCTGTGGCTCACCGTCGCCGCCGGGATCGTCGCGCCGATCTCCGACCTTCCCGACGAGGAGGACGCCGCCCGGTTCTTCGACATGGAGGGCGAGCTCAGCCACGAGGACTCGATACTGGCCTCGTTGTGCGCCATCCACCACGCCGACTGGCTCGCGTCGGTGATCGCTCTGGTCCGGTACGGCCCCGGGGTGCTCGCCTCGCCCGAGCGGATCGCCCGGTTCATCGCCGACTCCGAGGACATCGACGTGGACCCGGACGAGCCTGAGGACCTGGAGGCGACGGAGATGCTGTTCACGGCGGTCACGCCGCTGTGGGCGCACCTCGGCATCGTGGACCGGGCCGAGGTGCTGACCCCGCTGGGCTGGTGGGGGCTGCCCAAGGCGCTGGAGCGAGCCTGGTCGTCCGGCCCCGCGCTGCCCGACTGAACGGGTCTCACCCGGCGGTGTCGGTCAGGTCGCGGTAGTCGTCGTCGACCAGGTCGCGGTATTCGGGATGCTTCTGCACATACCAGGCCACGAACGAACACAGCGGGACGATCCGCAGGCCCGCAGCCCGCGCGCCGTCGAGGGCCGCTCGCACCAGCCTGCTGCCCAGGCCCCGGCCCTCGAACTCGTCGCGCACCTCGGTGTGCGTGAAGACCATGGCGCCGCCCCGCAGCCGGTACTGCGCGAACCCGACGACCACGCCGTCGAGCGTGATCTCGTAACGCGAAGCGGCGGCGTTGTCGTCGACCTGGACGGCCGTGTTCACGCCTCGGGCCCGTTGCCGCGCCGTTCGTCCTCGCGGCCGTCGTGCGGCACCTGGATCTTCTTGATCTGCTTGTTCATGTTCTTCAGCAGGAAGAACAGAGCCAGCCCGATCGCGGCGACGACGAGGAAGCCCAGGAGGCCGGGCCCATAGCTGCTTGCATCCACGCCCCCAGCTTACGAGCAGGCAGGGGTGACCTCGGCGTGGATCCCCGCGAACAGGTCGTCCTCCGGCAGCGTGGTGTCCACGAGCGACCGAGCGAGGTGGTAGTCCTCGGTCGGCCAGATCTCCTCCTGGAGCTCACGCGGGCAGACGAACCAGAACCCGTCGGGGTCCACCTGGGTGGCGTGCGCGAGCAGGGCGAGGTCGCGGACCTCGAAGTAGTCCGCGCACGGGACCTTGGTGGTGACCTCCCACTTCTGCGGCCGGTCCTCCCACCGCGCGATCCAGTCGGCGTACGGCGAGCCCATGCCGCGCTCGGTCATCACGTTGTGCAGCGCCTCGAACCGCTCCCGCGTGAAACCCATGTGGTAGTAGAGCTTCAACGGCTGCCACGGCTCGCCCGTCCCGGGGTAGCGGTCGGGGTCGCCCGCCGCCTCGAACGCCTCGATCGACACCCGGTTGGTCATGATGTGGTCCGGGTGCGGATAGCCGCCGTTGTCGTCGTACGTGAGGATCACGTGCGGACGGAACTCCCGGACGGCGGCGACGAGCGGCGCCGAGGCCACCTCGAGCGGCTGCAGCGCGAAGCAGCCCTCGGGCAGCGGCTCGTTCTCGTCCTCCGGCAGCCCGGAGTCGACGAAGCCGAGGAACCGCTGCTGGACGCCGAGGATCTCGCGCGCCTTCTCCATCTCCTGGCGGCGCACCTCCCCGATGTTCTCCAGGATGTCGGGCCGGTCCATCTTCGGGTTGAGGATCGAGCCGCGTTCACCGCCCGTACATGTGACGACGAGCACCTCCGCGCCCTCCGCGACGTAGCGGGCCATCGTGGCGGCACCCTTGCTCGACTCGTCGTCTGGGTGCGCGTGCACGGCCATCAGCCTCAACGGTGCACTCACGGCTCTCCTCACGGTGTCCTCTGGCTACGAAAAGAGGTTAGCTTCTTAATGACCGTGTGTTCCGAACCCGGTATGGCCCGCGTCGCGGCCACGGTCGAATCTGTGCGGAACGATCGTCTCGCACAACACCGACAATCCTCAGGGAGATTCCGCGATGCCCACCGATGAGGCCGGCGGCCGGGGGACACGCCCGGTGCTCGGCACGCCGGACGACTTCGCGCCCCGCACCGCACGGCCCGCCAGGCTGGTGCCGTACATCGTGATGGCGCTGATCGTGGCGGTGATCGCGGGTGGATGGGGCTACGTCATGCTCCGGGCCAACGGCAATCCGTCCGTGAGCGCGGACGTGATCACCTTCGACGCGAGCGCCGCGGACTCCGCCCAGATCACCTTCACCGTGCACAAGCCGGCCGACCGGGCGGCGATGTGCCGGATCCAGGCGCTCGACACCAAGCACCTCGAGGTCGGCAGCCGCGAGGTCGACATTCCCAGGGGGCGGTCGGACCTGGAGTTCACCGAACGGCTGAGGACGAGCGCCCAGGCCACAGCGGTGCATGTCGACTACTGCGATCTCGTATAGTGGAATCTTTGGGGAAGCGTTCGAAGGCGTTATCTTGACAGCCTTCCGAGTCACTTACGGAAACAAGGAGAGCCCGTGGCCGTCTCCCAGAACGACAACGTCACCTGGCTGACGCAAGAGGCGTACGACCGCCTCAAGGAGGAGTACGAGTACCTTTCGGGCCCGGGTCGCACGGACATCGCCAAGAAAATCGAAGCCGCCCGGGAAGAGGGTGACCTCAGGGAGAACGGCGGCTACCACGCCGCCAAGGACGAGCAGGGCAAGATGGAGGCCCGCATCTTCCACCTCCGGCAGATCCTGGACAACGCCAGGGTCGGCGAGGCTCCCCGCGCCGAGGGCGTCGTGGGTCCCGGCATGACCGTGACGGTCCGCTTCGACGGCGACGACGAGGAGGTCACCTTCCTGCTGGCCTCCCGTGAGGAGAGCGGCGCGCCCATCGACGTCTACTCGCCGAAGTCTCCCCTCGGGTCCGCGATCAACGGCAAGAAGGTCGGGGAGAAGGCGACGTACACCCTGCCGAACGGCAGGCAGAACGCCGTCGAGATCCTCGAAGCCGTGCCGTACGTCGGCAACTAGTCCCTTTTCGCCCCGGCCGGGAATTCCGCAGTCGTTTGCGGTATTCCCGGCTGTGCGGCAATCTCGTCGTGGACCGGACCACATCGCCGCGGGAGGGGTGAGATCGTGCTCGAACGCCGAGCGCGGCCATCCACCGGTTCCGGCGGAAGGCTCGCGAGAGCCGTGTCCGAGGCTCGCCAGGATCTCGCCTACCGGCCCCGCCTGCCCCGTCCGGGGCGCCTGCGCAGGACCGTTCCCCTCATCGCCGCGGCGCTCGTCGCCGTGCTGACGATCGACGTGTTCGTGCTCGGCGAGCTCAGGTCGCAATCCGCCACTTCGGGCGTGGTCACGGCCCTGTCCGAGCGGCGCGTGGGCAACGGCTACGTGGCGGCGGCACGGCAGTTCCGCGACGGCCCGTCCCCGACGCCGGGGCGCCAGGCCCCGGCCGCCCAGACCGTGACGCAGCAGCCGGTGGCCCCGCTGGAGCGGCTGATCCGCCCGCACCTGTTCGTGGTGGCCAACCGCCCCCTCCCGCCGGAGGTGGTGGAGAAGGTGCGCCGGGAGAAGGGCGTGACGGCGGCCGAGGTGACCGGCGCGGCCGATGTGGTCGTGGACGGCAAACGGGTGCCGACGATGGGTGTCGACCCGTCCACCTTCCGTTCGTACACACCGAAGGTGACCGCCTCCTCGGACGGGTTGTGGCACAACATCGCCGCCGGCGACATGGCGGTGTCGTTCGAGCTCGGCCACGACGGCGGCGTCCAGCTCGGTTCGCAGGTCAAGAGCGGTGGCAGGCAGCTGCGCATCGGCGCGTACGCCACCGTGGGCATGGGCTCGATCGCGGCGATCGTCTCGAAGGGGACGGCGGCGGCGCTCGGCATCCCGGAGGGCAACGCCCTGGTCGTGAGCGCCCCGAAGGTCGACTCCCGCAAGCTCCGCCTCAGACTGCTGAAGATCCTGCCCAAGGGCAGCCAGGTCGCCACGATCAACCCGGTGGTCGTGACGCCCAAGGGACGCACGGTGTGGCCGCAGACCGCGTTCATGTCCGCGGAGCAGCTCAAGGTCGCGCTCACGGCGGCCGTCGGCAAGCTCGGCCGGCCGTACGTGTGGGGCGCCGAGGGGCCGGACAGCTTCGACTGCTCCGGGCTCGTGCAGTGGGCGTACGCGCAGGCGGGTGTGAAGATGCCGCGCGTGACGTACCAGCAGTGGGTCACCGGTCCGCAGGTGCCGCTGTCCCAGGCGCAGCCGGGCGACCTGCTGTTCTGGCGCAACGATCCGACCAACCCCGGATACATCTCGCACGTCGCCATCTACTGGGGCAACGGGAAGATGCTGCACGCCCCGCACACCGGCGACGTCGTGAAGATCGCCAACGTCTACACCAAGAACCTCGCCGGGGTCGTCCGGGTCAGTCCGCAGATCTCCGCCCGCGTCCGCTGACCCGGGTGGCCGGACGCCGTCAGATCGGCAGCCCGGCCTCCAGGTAGCCGAGGGCCTCGTCGAGCAGCACGGGCAGCGGCGTCCTGCCGTCCTGCTCCACCCAGGTGAACAGTGCCGGGAGCATGATCCCCATCACCGCGCCGACGAGCGTCCGTACGGCGGGACTGCGGGGGTCGCGGCCCGCCCGCTCGGCCACCGCGCCCGCGAGCACGTCGATCGTGGCGTACAGCCCCTCCACGGTCCGCGCCCGCAGGGCGGGCACGGAGGCGGACAGCTTGGTCCTCGCCAGCATCCGGTCGAGCTCCTCGGCCCCCATCGACTCGAGAGCGGAGCGGAACGCGGCGCGCAGCGCGGTCAGCGGGGGCAGATCCGCCGGCTGGGCCTTGATCGCCTCCAGGAGGATCGGGTCGTAGTCGTCCTGGGTGACCACGTCCTCTTTTGTGGGGAAGTAGCGGAAGAACGTGCTGGGGGAGACCTCGGCCGCCTCCGCGATCTGCTCGACCGTCGTGGCGTCGTACCCCTGCTCGGCGAACAACCGCATGGCCTCCTCCTGGATGGTCCTGCGGGTCTTGGCCTTCTTGCGCTCGCGCAGGCTCGTGACAGCGCGGTCGGAGGGGTACGAGGTCCGGTCAGCGCGCTGTGGTGAGCTCATGCCCCGATTCTGCCGTCTTTCCGCCCCTGGCCGTACTCCCCGGTAGGAAGGCCCCCACCAGGACGGCGGCCGGCACCGACACGGCTCCGCGGGTCGTGATCAGGGCGCCGATGCCGCCCGCGTACGTCGCGACCACCGACGCGCCGTGCGCTGTAATGTTGATTACATGAATGCAGACGAACAGTTGAGTGCCTGGTTCGCCGGGCGGCTGCCGGAGAACTGGTTCGCCGAAACCCCCAAGGTCGTCGTGGACCGCGAAGAGATCACCGTGCTCGGCACGCTGCCGTCGCTTTCGGCGGCCGAAGGGCTCCCCGAGCTGGAGCGCGCGGCGGCGATCGAGGGGTACGTCGAGCGGTTCCGCGAGGAGACCCGCGAGCGCAGGATCGACATCGCCAGGGAGGCCGAGCACCGCTTCCGCCGCAAGGTCTCCTGGGGCGTCGTCGTGGGCGGCGAGGCCGTGATGTTCACCACTCTTTCCGTTCCGGTCATGACCCGGTTGCGTCAGCCGGAACGACAGGTCCTCGACACCCTGGTGGCCGCGGGTGTCGCGCGCAGCCGCAGCGACGCGCTGGCCTGGTGCGTCCGGCTCGTCGGCAAACACACCGACAGTTGGCTCGCTGACCTGCGCGATGCCCTCCAGCACGTGGACCGGGTCAGGGCGGAAGGGCCCGGCGGATTGGACTGAACCAATTCGCGGAATGGTCTGGACCATTCGAACTGGCCTAAACCAATGTGTAACACGGGCGAGGTGGGTAAGGGGGATAAGGACGTTTTTCCAACAGGGCTGGACTGGGTAAGGTCCCACGACATCACGACCACTGCCTGCGCTGATGTCGTCGGGGGTCGTGATGTTGAGAATGGCGCCGATTTAGCGGAGTGGAAACTCGGTGGTCTACTCCAATTGGCTTCGGAGGCCATTCTCCGCCGATGATGCTCTGGCCCTGAGAGATTAAGGAGCCGCCCCCGTGTCCATTTCAGTAGAGGTACCGACTCCCACCACTCACAGCGATCTGGCGGACTGGGTGAGCCGGATCGCGGAGCTGACCCAGCCGGACCGGATCGAATGGTGCGACGGCTCCGAGGCCGAATGGACGCGCCTGACGAACCTTCTGGTCGAGCAGGGCACTTTCAAGCGGCTCGTCAAGCGTCCCAACAGCTTCTACGCGGCCTCGGACCCGAGCGACGTCGCCCGCGTGGAGGACCGCACGTTCATCTGCTCCGAGCGCGAGGAGGACGCCGGGCCCACCAACAACTGGATCGCGCCCGACGAGATGCGCCGGACGTTCGCCACCTTGTTCAAGGGCTGCATGCGCGGCCGGACGATGTACGTCGTGCCGTTCTGCATGGGCCCCCTGGGCGGGAACATCTCGCAGCTCGGCGTCGAGATCACCGACTCGCCGTACGTCGTGGTCTCCATGCGGATCATGACCAGGATGGGCGATCAGGCGCTGCGCCTGATCGAGGAGCGCAACGACTTCGTCAAAGCGGTGCATTCGGTGGGGGCGCCGCTGGAGCCCGGCCAGGCCGACGTGCCGTGGCCGTGCAACCGGACCAAGTACATCAGCCACTTCCCCGAGACCCGCGAGATCTGGTCGTACGGCTCGGGCTACGGCGGCAACGCGCTGCTGGGCAAGAAGTGCTACGCGCTGAGGATCGCCGGCGCGATGGCCCGCGACGAGGGCTGGCTGGCCGAGCACATGCTGATCCTCAAGCTGACGCCGCCGCAGGGCGAGGCGCGCTACATCGCCGCGGCCTTCCCGTCGGCGTGCGGCAAGACCAACCTCGCCATGCTCCGGCCCACGATCCCGGGCTGGAAGGTCGAGACGATCGGCGACGACATCGCCTGGATGCGCTTCGGCCCGGACGGCCGGCTGTACGCGATCAACCCGGAGGCCGGCTTCTTCGGGGTGGCGCCAGGGACCGGCCAGACCACGAACGCCAACGCGATCGAGACGCTGTGGGGCAACAGCATCTTCACCAACGTCGCGCTGACCGACGACGGGGACGTGTGGTGGGAGGGCCTCACCGACGAGCCGCCCGCGCACCTCACCGACTGGAAGGGCCGCGACTGGACGCCGGAGTCCGGCGAGCCCGCCGCCCATCCGAACGCCCGGTTCACCACTCCGGCCGAGCAGTGCCCGACGATCGCCCCCGAGTGGCAGGACCCGGCCGGGGTGCCGATCTCGGCCATCCTGTTCGGCGGGCGCAGGGCGACCGCCGTACCGCTGGTGACCGAGTCGCTGAGCTGGCAGCACGGCGTCTTCCTGGGCGCCAACGTGGCCTCGGAGAAGACCGCGGCCGCCGAGGGCAAGGTCGGCGAGCTGCGCCGCGACCCGTTCGCGATGCTGCCGTTCTGCGGCTACAACATGGGCGACTACTTCGCGCACTGGATCGAGATCGGCACGATGACCGACCCGGAGAAGCTGCCGAAGATCTACTACGTGAACTGGTTCCGCAAGGACGCGAACGGCCGCTTCGTGTGGCCGGGCTTCGGCGAGAACAGCCGGGTGCTCAAGTGGATCGTCGACCGGCTGAACGGCGTGGCCGACGCCGTGCCGACGGCGATCGGGAACCTGCCGGCCACGCTCGACACCGAGGGCCTCGACATCACGCCCGAGGACCTGGAGTTGCTGCTCAGCGTCGACCCCGAGGTGTGGCGTGAGGAGGCGGCGCTGATCCCGCCCCACTTCGAGACCTTCGGCGACCACATGCCGGAGGAGCTGTGGGACGAGTACCGCGCCCTCGTCCGGCGGCTCGGCTGATCCACGCGTACGGCCCGCGCCCGCTCGCCGCGGACGAAACCACGGGGCGCGGGCCGTCGCCGGTGGGGGGTGCCCGGCCGTGCCCCGGATCGTGTCCCGGACCGGCCCCCGGGGAACCAGAAGAAGGGCAGGGCATGCCGTTGCGCCCGCGATAATTGATGATCGAGCCCCACCGCAGCGAGGAAGAGGGTCGCATGAGCGAGCGCAGCGAGCGATTCGACGAACACGGCGCGTCGCGCGAAGTGCCGGCCCGCGCGTGCCCGGCCCGGCCGGACTCCTCGGGCGGGGAGGTGGCATGAGCATGCGCGATCTCGTGTACAAGCTGTATGAGCGCAGGCTCGAACGGAAGCTGTCCGCCGACCAGATTCCCCGCCACGTCGGCGTCATCGTTGACGGCAACCGCAGGTGGGCCCGGGCCATGGGGCTGCGGGACGTCAGCCGGGGCCACCAGAAGGGCGCCGACAAGATCTCCGAGCTGCTGGTGTGGTGCCGCGAGGCCGGGGTCGAGTACGTCACGCTGTGGCTGCTTTCCACCGACAACCTCGCCAGGGACAAGGCCGAGCTCGAGCCGCTGCTCCAGGTGATCGAGAACCTCGTGCAGGATCTCGTGGACCAGGGATGGCACATGAACCCCATGGGCTCGCTCGACCTTCTGCCCGATCACACGGCACGTGTCCTCAAACACGCAAAAGAAACCACATCGCATCGTCCGGGCCTGATTGTGAACGTTGCCGTTGGGTATGGAGGAAGGCGTGAGATCGCTGATGCGGTGCGCTCCCTCCTCCAGGAGCATGCCAGCAAGGGCGCGAGCATCGAGGACCTCGTCGAGGTCCTCGACGTCGAGCACATCGCGGAGCATCTCTACACGCGCGGCCTGCCCGATCCGGATCTCGTCATCCGGACCTCGGGAGAGCAGCGACTCTCCGGATTCCTGCTCTGGCAGAGCGCCCACTCCGAGTTCTACTTCTGCGAGGCCTACTGGCCCGACTTCCGCAGAGTCGACTTCCTGCGGGCGCTCCGCTCGTACGCCGCACGACACCGTCGGTACGGCTCCTGAGACGGTACGTGACCAGCATCTTTTAGCCAGCGTAAACCTATTGGGCTGGGGAGATTCGTTACGTAACGTGGTAGCTGAGCGGCCGTCGAGGAGATCGGCGGCCACCACCTCGGGAGAGGGCCCGTCCTTGCGCGACCACCATGCGAGGAGGGCCGGAGCCCCGGTCGGCCTTCGCAGGAGGTCACGGGCCCGGTCCGTTCACCACCAGTCAAGGCAGGGCGCCCACCTCAGGCGCCCGGGGGAGAACGCGTGGCAGTGTCCTCGAGCAACCCGTCCACATCCCGCACCTACGTTCTGGACACGTCCGTCCTGCTCGCCGACCCGGCGGCGCTGAGCCGCTTCGCCGAGCACGAGGTCGTCGTCCCGATCGTCGTCATCACGGAACTGGAGGCCAAGCGCCACCACCCCGAGCTCGGCTACTTCGCCCGGGAGGCCCTGCGCTTCCTCGATGACCTCAGAGTGCGGTACGGACGGCTGGATGAGCCCATGCCGATCGGCGACGGGACCATCCGGGTCGAGCTGAACCATAGTGATCCGTCCTGCCTCCCGGCCGGCTTCCGGCTGGGCGACAACGACACCCGCATCCTCACCGTCGCGCAGAACCTGGCGGCGGAGGGCAAGGACGTGGTGCTGGTGTCGAAGGACCTTCCGATGCGGGTCAAGGCGGCGTCCATCGGCCTCAGCGCGGAGGAGTACCGCGCCGGCATGGTGGTCGAGTCCGGCTGGACCGGGATGGCGGAGCTCCAGGTCACCACGGAGGAGATGGGCGCGCTCTTCGAGTCCGGCACGGCCGACATCGACGAGGCACGCGACCTGCCGTGCCACACGGGCCTGCGGCTGCTTTCCAGCCGCGGCTCGGCGCTCGGCCGCGTCCTGCCGGACAAGTCGGTGCGGCTGGTCAGGGGCGATCGGGAGGTCTTCGGGCTGCACGGCCGTTCCGCCGAGCAGCGCATCGCGCTCGACCTGCTGATGGACCCCGACGTCGGCATCGTCTCCATGGGCGGCCGCGCGGGCACCGGCAAGTCCGCGCTCGCGCTGTGCGCGGGGCTGGAGGCGGTGCTGGAGCGCCGCCAGCACCGCAAGATCATCGTTTTCCGCCCGCTGTACGCCGTGGGCGGCCAGGAGCTCGGTTATCTGCCCGGCACCGAGAACGACAAGATGGGCCCGTGGGCCCAGGCGGTCTACGACACGCTCGGCGCGGTGACCTCCCCCGAGGTCATCGAGGAGGTCATCGACCGGGGCATGCTGGAGGTCCTGCCGCTGACCCACATCCGCGGCCGGTCCCTGCACGACGCGTTCGTGATCGTGGATGAGGCGCAGTCGCTGGAGCGCGGCGTGCTGCTGACGGTGCTGTCGCGCATCGGGGCCAACTCGCGGGTGGTGCTCACCCACGACATCGCCCAGCGCGACAACCTGCGGGTGGGCCGGCACGACGGCGTCGTCGCCGTGGTGGAGAAGCTCAAGGGCCACCCGCTGTTCGCCCACATCACGCTGACCAGGTCCGAGCGGTCGCCGATCGCCGCCCTGGTGACCGAGATGCTGGAGAACATCACGCTCTGACGGTTACGGAGGGAGATGGCCGTCCTTGGGGGCCAGATCCCAGAACTCCCGGCAGGTGTGGACCTTCAGGGGGCCGTTCCTGTCGGGAGTCGCGTGAGCGATCTCCACGGCCCAGATCTCCGGGCGCAGCCGCGCCGTACAGGTGATCTGGGCCATCGCGGTCCTGGTGATCTTCCAACCACTCACGAACAGCCGTACGCGCAGGCTGAGGGTGTTGTCGGGGTCGTTGCGGCTGCCCGCGTCCGGGGTGTACCTGACGAGCTGCACCTGGGCCAGCGTGAGCCCGGTCAGCGCGGTGGACAGCCGGTTCGACGACCGCCCGCTGGCCGCGAACAGGGCGTCCAGCGCGTCGTTGACGTGCGGCGAGCGCGCCGCGACCCGGGTGGGCTGCAGCCGGCCGTTCCGCAGCAGATAGATCGTGACGAGGGTGGGGGTGCCGCTGATGACCGGCGCGGGACCGGCGTCGACCACCCCGGTCGGCGCGACCCCGCAGGCCGTCGTCGTGAGCAGCCCCGCGAGCAGCACCGCGAGCAGGGCCGCGACCGCGCGCTTGATCCGTTCCCTGCTCACGGTTTCGGGATCCACACACAGAAGAGGGTGCCGGGCTCGCGCCGCTCGGCCGTGATCGAGCCGCCGTGCAGTTCGGCGTTGGCCTTGGCGATGGCCAGGCCGAGGCCGCTGCCCGCGCTCCTGGCGCGGTCGGTGCCCACCTTGTAGAAGCGGTCGAAGACGTGGGGGAGGACGTCGTCGGGGATGCCGCCGCCGTGGTCGCGCACCGTCACCTCGAGCCCTCCGTGCCTCTCGCCGCCGACGGCCACCCGCGCGCCCACCAGGACGGGAGGCGCGCCGTGGTTGAGCGCGTTGCCCACGAGGTTGGCCACGATCACGTCGAACCTCCGGACGTCCAGGGAGAACGTGAGCCCGACGGGCACGGTGAGCTTCACCCGGTCGGCCCAGCCCCGCACCTCCAGGCAGTCGGCCAGCGCGTCGCCCACGTCGACCGTCTCCCGGCGGAGCGTGGCGGCTCCCGCGTCGAACCTGCTGATCTCGATGAGGTGCTCGACCAGCACCCGCAGCCTGTTGATCTCGCGAACGACGATCCGCACGGCCTCCCCGGCGTCGTCCGGCAGGTCGTCGGCGTCCTCCGACAGCATGTCCGTCACCGCGGTCATCGCGGTCAGCGGCGTGCGCAGCTCGTGGGAGACGTCCGCGACGAACCTCCGCGACATCGACTCCAGGGTTCGCAGTTCGGAGACCGTGCCCTCCAGCGCGGCCGCCGTCTCGTTGAAGGTCGCGGTCAGCTCCGCCAGCTCGTCCCTGCCCCGTACGGGGAGGCGGACCTGCAGCTCGCCGGCGCCGAGGGCGCGGGCGGCCGCGCCGAGCCGCCGTACGGGCAGCAGCACCCTCCGGGCCGACAGCAGGGCCAGGGTCAGCGCCAGGACGAGCGTGATGCCCCCGGCCTGCGCGAGGGCGGCCTTGAGGCGGGACAGCACGGCGTCCTCCCCCGACAGCGGCACGAAGACGTAGGTCGTCAGGCCCGTCGGGCGCAGCACGCCGTCGCGGGTGGCCCGCTGGATCTGCGTGGCGACGATCAGCCACGGATGGTCCCTGAGCAGCACCGTCTGGTGGACCAGCCGCCGGGCCGCCTGCCAGCGGAGCTGGTCGGGCACGTCGGTCATGGTGAACCTGGCCCCGGCGCTGGAGCGCCGCCGGTCGCCGTAGGTCACGATGACGGTCCGCTCCGGCGCCTCCAGCGCCTGCACCACGCCGCCGAGGTCCTCCTCGGTGATGGTGGCGTCGCTCGGCCAGACGACGTCGCCCGCGCCGATCGGCAGCGTGATCCTGGAAAGCGTCTCGCGCACGTCGGCGATCGCCCCCCGCTCCGCGCGCTCCAGGAGCCCCCGGCGGATGATCTGGTATCCCAGGCCCGCGACCATGGCGGACGCGGTGACCGCCACCAGCAGGAAGGTGATCACCAGCCGTGCCCGCAACCCGGTGGGCACCCAGGTCATGGCGGGCTGAAGCGGTACCCGAAGCCGCGGACGGTGTGGATGTAGACGGGGTCGGCGGGCACCGGCTCGATCTTGGCGCGGATGCGCTGCACGCACGCGTCGACCAACCGGGAGTCGGCCACATGCGTGTGGTCCCAGACGGCGCGCAGGAGGTAGCGGCGGTTGAGCACCTGGCCGGGGTGGCGGACCAGTTCGAGCAGCAGGCGCAGCTCGGTCGGGGTGAGGTGGATCTCCTTGCCCGCGAGGCTCACCTTGAGGGCGCCGCGGTCGATCACGAGGTCGCCGAAGGTGAGCCGGTCGGGCGAGGCCGACTCCAGGCGGCGAAGGATGGCGCGGATTCGGGCGTCGAGCACCCGCGGCTCGACCGGCTTGACGACGTAGTCGTCCGCGCCGGCCTCCAGCCCCACCACCACGTCGAGGTCGTCGCCCCTGGCGGTGAGCAGGATGATCGGCAGCGGGTCGAGCCTGCGGATGCGGCGGCACACCTCCACTCCGTCGATGCCCGGCAGCATGACGTCGAGGATCGCGATCTCCGGGCGCCGGGAGCGCACGTGTTCGAGGGCCTCCTCGCCCGTGGCGTACGCGGTCACCGAGTGGCCCTGCCGGGTGAGCGCGAGCTCGAGTCCGGCACGGACCGAGGGGTCGTCTTCGACCAGGAGGATGCCTGCCACCCGGTCATTATGGTGCGGACCACCCAATTCCCCTATTTGTCACAGTCCTGTGACCTGGCGCGCATCCCGTTGTCAAGAAGTGGGAGCACGCTGGTTGCGGGAGCCGCGGCCCGTCCGCAGGGCCGTCAAGTGTGACGAAAATCACATCGCGCGGGAAAGTCCATGTGATCGGCGGTGGGGTCAAGACGTCACCAAACAGGTACCACGATTCGGTTGCGGAGCACCCCCCAACACAGGGCAAGCTCATAAGCCGTGAGCTCTGGTCAGCAGTTGAAGGATCGCCCCCGCGCCCCCCGGTCCCGGCGGGGAGGAGACGGCCGGTCCGGTTCAGGCTGGCTGAGCCCCAAGCGCATCGCCGTCCTCGCCGTCACCGTTGCCGTGGTCGCGGGCGGGGGGACCTGGCTGGTCCGCACCTCGATCGAGAACAACAGCGCGCCCAAGAAGGAGCTGGCGCCGGACAGCTTCCTCGCCCTCGACCCGGACGCGCCCGACCCCGAGGCCGACATCCTCAAGGAGAACGCCGTCCAGGCGCTGCGCAAGGACAGGCTTGAGAAGGCCCGCGACCGGAAGAGGGTTCTCGACCCGGTCGAGATCGTGGAGAAGGCTCCCGCCGACGGCGGCTTCCCCGAGGCCAACTTCCCGCCTGGCTCCAGCCCCGACCCCGGCAGCAACAAGGCGCTCGGCAAGCAGCTGGCCGAGGCACGCGGCTGGGGCGGCGAGTGGGGCTGCCTGGAGAAGCTCTGGGACAAGGAGAGCCACTGGAACGAGCGGGCCATGAACCGCTACAGCGGCGCCTACGGGATTCCCCAGTCGCTGCCCGGCAGCAAGATGGCGAGCGCGGGCTCCGACTGGCAGACCAACCCCGCCACGCAGATCAAGTGGGGTCTCGGCTACATCGCCGGCCGCTACAAGACCCCCTGCGGCGCCTGGGCGCACTCCCAGGCCACCGGCTGGTACTGAGTCTCCCCGTCCGCGAACCGGTCCGCGAAACTCTGGTCAGGGTTTCTCGACCTTTCGGCAAGCCCGCGCGTACGGCGGGGGTCGCACTGCACCCTTGGCCTCATGGGTGTGAAGGTCAGCGTGGTTATGCCCGTGTCCAACCCCGGGCTGTCGGACGACGCCTTCGGCGCGTGTGTGCGCTCGGTGCTGGAGCAGTCGCTGCCGCCGGAAGAGTACGAGGTCGTCTTCGCGGACGACGGGTCGACGGACGGGACCCGCAGGCGGCTCGACGCGATCGCCGGGCAGCGCGACAACGTGCGGGTCCTGCACCTCGACCACAGCGGCTCGCCCGCCCGCGGGCGCAACGTCGGCCTGTCGGTCGCGCGCGGCGAGTACGTCTACCTCCTCGGCCAGTACGACAGGCTGGAGCCGTACGCCCTGGAGCGCATGTACGACAGGGCGGTGGAGACCGACGCCGACGTGCTGGTCGGCAGGCTCGCCGACAGGAATCCGCCGCCGGCCGCCTTCGCCCGTGACCGTGACCGGGCCGACGTGCTGCGCGATCACCTCCTCGCGCTGCCGACGGCGCACAAGCTGTTCAGCCGCGACTTCCTGGAGACCTGTCAGCTCCGCTTCGCCGACCGGCCGTTGTCCGAGCAGGTCTTCGTGACCAGGGCGTACCTGGCCGCGAAGGTGATCGCCGTACTGGCCGACCAGATCTGCTGCCACCTGGGCCCGGCACCGCGGGGGACGGCCGAGGAGGAGGTGCCGGACGCGGAGGCGCTCTTCGACGGCCTCAACGCGATCTTCGACGTGGTGGACGCCCACACCGAGCCGGGTCCGCAGCGGGAACGCATCCACGCCCACTGGTATCGGACGCTCGGGCTGCGTCGCCTGTCGGGCGCGCGGTTCCTCGCGGCCGGGCCGGACGAGCGGATGGTCCTGTTCTCCTTCCTGCGCCGCTTCACTCTCGACCGCTTTCCCGCCGCGCTCGACGTCCACCTGCCCGCGCATCTGCGCGCCCGTACGGCACTGCTGCGCCAGGACCGGCTCGACGCGCTGATCGCCCTCGCCGAGGCGTCACGGGGCACCAGGCTCAGCGCCGAGCTGCGCGAGCTGCGCTGGGACCAGGGCGTGCTGTCGCTCGATCTGAGCGTGGAGATCCTGCGGGCGGGCGGCGGCCCGCTGTGGCTGCGGCAGCGGGACGACCGGCTCCTGTGGACCCCGCCGCCCGGGGTCGACGGCCTGCTCGACGGCCTGCTCGACGACGAGGGCGCCGACGTGACCGACGCGGTGCGCCGGGCCCGCGTGGAGGTCTGCGTGCGCCATGCGGAGACCGGAGTGGTCCACTCCCTGCCGGTCACCTGCTCGGTCGGGCGGGCCGGCCTCGGAGACCAGGTACGCGTCTGGGTGACGGGGCAGGCCCGGCTCGACGCCGGTGCGGCGGCTCTCGGGCGGCCGCTGCCCGCCGGGCTGTGGGAGATCCACGTGCGCATGCGGGGCGTGCAGGCGGGCCGCACCCGGGTGGCCCGTCCCGCCCTGCCGATGAGCTGCGCGGGCGCGCTCGCCGGTGAGCCGAGGCGGCTCGTCGTGCCGTGCTGGTCGGAGCGGGGCGAGCTGGGCGTCTGCGTGGAGCCGAAGTCGTTCCCCGAGTCGATCGCGCTGGT
Source organism: Microbispora sp. NPDC088329 (assembly GCF_040685655.1). Taxonomy (NCBI): domain Bacteria; kingdom Bacillati; phylum Actinomycetota; class Actinomycetes; order Streptosporangiales; family Streptosporangiaceae; genus Microbispora; species Microbispora sp. NPDC088329. The sequence continues at coordinate 78,559 of NZ_JBFBIP010000016.1, read as the reverse complement.
CTCGTCCCGGGCCACGGTGGCCAGGCAGGAGGGGCACGTCTTCGTCGTCGTGCCCGTGCCGTACGTGCCGCCGAGCGGCGGGCCGCCCACCGAGCTGGTGCTGCGCGAGCAGGACGGACGCGGGCGCAGCATGGTCGTGCCCGCGCTGGTCGAGCCGGGCATCCCCGGCCGGGTGGCCGGGCAGCTCGTCGCGCGGGTGCCGGTGAGCCGGATCGGCGGGGACGACTGCCTCGGTCCGGGGGCCTGGCGGCCCGCGCTGCGCGTCGAGCAGAAGGACGTGGATCTGCTGTTCGGGCTGGCGGTGCGCCGCGGCGGGCAGGTGTCCGTCCTGCCCGCCGCGGTTTCGCCGCAGGCCCCCTCACTGCTGCGGCGCATCGCCGTCCGGCTGCGGGGGACGCTCACCCCCCGCCACTCCTCGCTCACGCCGTGATCATGTAAACGACAGGATCACGCGGCGGGGGTGGGGAGGTGGGCGAGCAGGGCGGCGCGGAACTCCTCGGGCCTGTCGATCTGCGGCCCGTGGCCTGCGCCCTCGATGACCACCTCACGGTAGGCGCCGTAGCGCTCTAGGGCGGCCCGCGTCTGGGTCACCATGGGCTGGGCGGGGGTGCCGTCCCAGCCGGGTACGGCGCCGATCGCACCCAGGTGAGCGAGGTCGAACAGCGAGCCGTCCGAGACGATCACGTCCTGGTCGCCCCTGATCCACAGGATGGGCGGCTTCGGGTCGATCTCGTGCAGGTCGTCGATCCTGAAGTTGGTCGGCGCGATCGTGTTGAGCACGCCGCGCTTGCCCGGGGCGATGTTCGGCCAGGCGTCCGAGGGAAGGGAGTCGCCCGGGTAGTGGTCGTCGCCGATCCGGGTGGACAGCATCGACTCCACGTACGCGTCCTCCTCCTCGCCCAGGTCCGTGCCGGGGGCGACGTACGTGGCGCGCAGCACGTTCCGGGGCGAGACGGGCGAGTCGGCCGACCGGTCGCCCGCCCGCAGAGCCGCCACGAAGTCGGGGTTGGCCGCGCCGCCGCCGGAGCCGACGCCGTCGGGGCTCGTGAGCACCCCGTCCGGGCCGACGGTGCCGCCGAAGCCGTACGGCGAGACGGGGTTGACCAGCGTCGCGGTCAGGACCGCCGTGGGCCTGTCGCGCATGGCCTGCATGACCACCCCGCCGCCGAGGCTCCAGCCCACCAGGTGCGCCGGGCCCAGCACGTCGAGCAGGGCCAGCACGTCGTCGGAGTAGTCGCGCACACCCCGGCTCGCGTCCACCGGTTCGGGGTCGGAGTCGCCGAAGCCGCGCAGGTCGACGGCGTACGGCCGGAAGCCCGCCGCGGCGACCGCGGTCATCGTCGGGCGCCAGAACGCGCTGGAGGAGACGTTGCCGTGCACGAACAGCACCGGATCACCCGACGAGCCGGGCACCGACAGGACGTTGAGGGTCAGGCGGGGCGTGCCGACGCGCTCGGCCGATATGGGCAGGGTCATGGTGTCGCTCCCAGTGTGCAGGTGTTTTCGAGGTCGCCCGTGGCCGGGCGAGGCAGGGTGGCGCTCGGAGGCGGTGGCGTGCCCCTGCCGAGCCACGTCTCCAGCGCGGTGAACGCGCTGCGGAAGCAGGGCAGCAAGGGCCGCAGGCGGTCGGGGAAGGCCGGGTAGAGGCTGTCGACGTGGGTGCCGTCCTCGACGCGGTAGTAGCGCAGCAGCCGGTCGCGGTGCCGGTCGGCGATCATCCTGGCGTATACGTCGGAATCCTCGCGGATCGGCAGCAACGCGTCCAGAGTGCCGTGCACGATGACCAGTGGCCGCTTGATCTTCCCGGTGAGGCTCACCCGCGCCATCGCCTGCTTCACGGAGGCGGGCCTGGAGGCGTAGTCGTAATCGGTGTCGCAGCCGGGCGTGCCGGAGGCGCAGAACGGCGTGCCCGCCTCGGTGTCGCCATCGTAGGCCGGGTCGAACTCCTCACGGAAGACGCGCTGGGTGAAGTCCCAGTAGTACTGGTAGTGGAACGGCCACAGGAAGTCGGACTCGGGGGCGAAGCCCGCCGCCGCGACCCCGGCCGCGTCGCCCTTCGCGTACGCGCGCAGCGCCTTCGGCAGGAACGTCAGCAGGTTGGGTCCTTCGGCGGTGAACAGCGTGCCCTCCCAGTCGACGCCGCCGTCGAACAGGTCGGGGCGGTTCTCGAGCTGCCAGCGGACCAGGTAGCCGCCGTTCGACTGGCCGGCCGCGATCGTCGTGCGGGCCGGCCTGCCGTACCGCTGCCGGACGACGGCCTTGGCGGCGGCCGCGAGCTCGCTCACCCGGTGGTTCCACTCGGCCACCGCGTCCCCGGGACGTACGCCGTCCCGGTAGAAGTCGACGCCGGTGTTGCCCTTGTCGGTCGCGGCGTACGCGTAGCCCTTGGCCAGCGCCCAGTCGGAGATCGTGAAGTCGTTGGCGTACGTCTCCCGGTTGCCGGGCGACCCGGCGACGACGAGGCCGCCGTTCCACCGTTCGGGCAGGCGGATGACGAACTGGGAGTCGTGGTTCCAGCCGTGGTTGGTGTCGCCGGTGGAGGTGTCGGGGAAGTAGCCGTCGATCTGCACGCCCGGCACGCCGCTCGGGTTGACGGCGCCGGGGGAGCTGAGACCCGACCAGTCCGACTGGTCGGTGTGCCCGGAGGCCGACGTGCCCTTCGTGGTGAGGTCGCCGAGGCAGGCGATCACCTGCTTCTCCGCTCCCGGGACTCGCACCTGCGGGCAGGCGGCGGCCTGGGCGGGGAGCGCCGCGGCCAGGGGGAGGGCCACCGCCAGGGCGGCCAGGACACCGAAACGCCTGCGCATCAGGCCTCCTTCACGATCGCGGCGGTGCGGGCGGCGCCCGGGGCCGGTTCGACGGCGGACAGGTCGCGGTCGCGGGTCTCCCTGGAGGCGATCACCGCGATCATCGTGAGGATCGCCGCCGCCACCACGTAGACGGAGACCGGCACGCTCGAGCCGTACGCGTCGAGCAGGGCGACCGCGATCAGCGGGGCGACGCCGCCGGCCGCGATCGAGGCGAGCTGGTAGCCGATCGACACGCCCGAGTAACGCATGCGAGTGGCGAACAGCTCGGAGAAGAACGCCGCCTGCGGGCCGTACATCGCGCCGTGCAGCAGCAGGCCGACCGTCACGGCCACGGTGACCAGGGCGAAGTTCCTGGTGTCGATCAGCGGGAAGAACGCGAAGGCCCACAGGCCGACGCCCGCCGCGCCGAGAAGGTAGACCGGCCTGCGGCCGAGCCGGTCCGACAGCGCGCCCCACAGCGGGATCGTGACGAAGTGGACCGCCGAGCCGATCAGCACGGCGTTGAGCACGGTGCCCTTGGGCAGACCCGCGGCCGTCGTGCCGTACACGAGGACGAACGCGGTGATCACGTAGTAGGAGACGTTCTCGCCCATCCGGGCGCCCATCGCCACCAGGACATCGCGCCAGTGGTGGCGCAGGACGCCCACGATGGGGGTCTTCGGCGCGGGCTCCCGCCGCTCCAGCGCCTCCTGGAACACCGGCGACTCGGCGACCGTCAGCCTGATCCACAGGCCGATCAGCACGAGCACGCCGGACAGCAGGAACGCGATCCGCCAGCCCCAGGCGAGGAACGCGTCGTCGGGCTGCACCGCGGCCAGCAGCGCCAGCACACCGGTGGCGATCAGGTTGCCACCGGGAGCGCCGGCCTGCGGCCAGGACGCCCAGAACCCGCGGTTGCGGGGGTCGCCGTGCTCGGAGACCAGCAGCACCGCGCCACCCCACTCGCCGCCGAGCGCGAAGCCCTGCACCAGGCGGAGCGCGGTCAGCAGCAGGGGCGCGCCGGCGCCGAGGGCGGCGTACGTCGGCAGGAGGCCGATCAGGAACGTCGATCCGCCCATCATGAGCAGGCTGATCACGAGCAGTCGTTTGCGGCCGAGCCGGTCGCCGTAGTGGCCGAAGATCAGCCCGCCGAGGGGCCGGGCGACGAAGCCGACGGCGTAGGTGAGGAACGCCAGCAGGGTGCCGGTCAGCTCGTCCTCGGTGGGGAAGAACAGCTTGTTGAAGACCAGGGCGGCGGCCGAGCCGTACAGGAAGAAGTCGTACCACTCGATCGTGGTGCCGATCAGGCTGGCCCCGACGACCTTGCCGATCCGGGCAGGTGGGGTGTTTGCCATGGGAACTCCTCCGATGGGGGGTTCCGCCACGGTATGCAGTGACCGAGGTCACTCCTATGGGGCGTCGCCACACACCTCAGGCGTCCGGCATGTGGGTGCGCAGCCGGTGCAGCCGCAGGGCGAGCTGGATCTCCAGGGCGCGCTCGGGCTCCTGCCAGTCCGCGCCGAGCAGCTGCCCCACCCGGTCGAGTCGCTGGGTCACCGTGTTGACGTGGATGTGCAGGGCCTCGGCCGTACGCGACAGCGAGCCGCCCGTGCCGAAATAGGCGTGCAGCGTCTTGACCAGGGCCGTTCCCCGGCGCGCGTCGTAGTCGAGCACCGGCCCGAGCGCGCCGGACAGGAAGCCGGACACCTCGCGCCGCTCACCCACCAGCAGGCCGACGAAGCCCAGTTCCTCGGCGCTCGCGCCATCGCCCGTACGGCCGAGCGCGACCAGCGCCCCGGCGCAACGCCGGGCCTCGGCGTAGGCCGCGGCGACCGCCGTCACCGGCCCCGAGGCCGGCGCGGCCCCGGCCGTCGCCGGGCGGCCCAGCGAGGCGCTCAGCTCGGCCGCGACGCGGCGGGCCAGCGCGCCGGGCCGCTCGCCGGGCAGCAGCAGCACGACCTCGTCGCCCCGGGCGGTGGCCAGGCCGTGCGCCAGCGTCGCCTGCGACGAGGCCCAGAAGGCGGCCCGCTCCCGCTGCCCGTCGTGCCGTGCCACGACCAGCACGTGCGGCGCGTCGAGGTCGACCCCGAGACGGCGGGCCCGGTCGTGCAGCCCGCGCAGCTCCGGGCGGGAGACCAGGTCGTCGAGCAGCTCGCCGCGCACCCGCCCCTCCGCCTCGGCGACGCTGCGGCGAAACAGCAGCAGCAGCGCGGTGACGATCGCGGCCCGCTCCAGGATCCGCTGGTCGGTGTCGGACACCGGGCGGTCGGTCCGCAGGACCAGCGTGCACAGCGGCGCCGCCCCGACGTCCACCGACGCGACGTACGCGTCGCCCCGCTTGACCGTGCGGCCGAGGGCCCGCGAGGACCGGGCGGCGTCGAACACGCCCGCCTCCAGGTCGCCGGACTCGCCCACGAGGGGGCGGCCCTCGTCGTCGAGCACGGTCAGGCGGCCGCCCAGCACCTCGGTGACGACCGCCGCGACGTCCTCCACCCCGCCTCCGCGCAGCACGAGGCCGGTCATCCGGTCGTGCGCGTCCGCGGCCCGCTCGATCGACTCGCTGTGCGCCCTGATCAGCGTGTTGGCCTCGCTCAGCTCGGCCAGCGCCGCCCGGGTCTCCTGCAGCAGCCGGGCGGTGTCGATGGCGACCGCGGCGTGCGCCGCCAGCGAGCACAGCAGCGCCACCTCCTCCTGCGCGAACGGCCTGGCGCCGCGGTTGGCCGCGAACAGCACGCCGATGACCTGCGTGCCGAGCCGCAGCGGCACCCCGAGGATCGCCACCAGGCCCTCCTCGTGGACGGCCACGTCGATCGTGTTCGTGTGCCGGAACCTCGGGTCGGCGAAGTAGTCCGCCGTGTTGTACGGCGTGCCGCTCTGCGCGACCAGCCCGCCGAGCCCGGCGCCCATCGGCAGCCGCAGCCGCCGGAAGCTGGCCGAGATCGACCCGTCGGTCACCCGCATGTAGGTGTCGCCGCGCTCGGGGTCGTTCAGCGTCATGTACGCGATGTCGGTCGCGAGCAGCTGCCTGGCCCGGCGCACGATGGCCTCCAGCACCGCGTCGAGGTCGCGCAGCCCGGCCAGGTCGCTCGCGGTGTCGAACAGCGCCGACAGCTCCGCCTCCCGCCTGGCCCGCCGGCGCAGCACGGCCCGCACCCGCAGCGCGGCGACCTTGGCCCGCTCCAGCTCCTCCAGGGTCGCGGCGTCGGCTCCCGCCGCCCTGGCCTGCAGGATCGGGCCCTCGAACTCGACCGCCGACGCCTCACGGGCGAGCAGGTCGAGGTAGGCGTACGCGCTGTTCTGGTCCGGAGCGGTCGGGGTCAGCGCGCGCTCCATCCTCCGTCGACGGGGATCGAGGCGCCGGTGACGAACGATCCCTGGGGCCCGCACAGGTAGGCGACCATCTCGGCCACCTCGTCCGGCTCGATCAGCCGCTTGATCGCCGCGGGGGCGAGCATGATCTGCTCGACGACCTCGTCCTCGCTGATGCCGTGCGTCCGCGCCTGGTCGGCGATCTGGTTCTCCACCAGCGGCGTGCGCACGTACGCCGGGTTGACGCAGTTGGAGGTGACCCCGTGCGGCGCCCCTTCGAGGGCGATCACCTTCGACAGGCCTTCCAGCGCGTGCTTCGCCGTCACGTAGGCCGACTTGAACGGCGAGGCGCGCAGGCCGTGCACCGAGGAGATGTTGACGATCCGGCCCCAGCCGCGCTCGTACATGCCGGGCAGCACGGCCCGCACGAGCAGGAACGGTGCCTCGACCATCACCCGCATGATCGCGCTGAAGATCTCGGGCGGGAACTCCTCGATCGGGGCCACGTGCTGGAAGCCCGCGTTGTTCACCACGATGTCGGCCTGCAGGCGGGTGTCCGGCGAGGGCGGGAGCTGGCCGCGCCAGGCCACCAGGAACTCCGGATCGGACAGGTCGACGGCCACCGGCGTGCCGCCGATCTCGGCGGCCACCTTGCCCGCGGCCTCGGCGTTGACGTCGGCGACGACGACGTGCGCGCCCTCGGCGGCAAGCCGCCGGGCGCACGCCCGGCCGATGCCGCTCCCCGCGCCGGTGACGAGTGCGGTACGCCCTTCAAGGCTCATGCTGTCTCACGATAGGAACCGAGCCCTTCCGGGCACATGGCGACCGGCGACATAGATGCCCGCCTTCCTATGTGGGGCGGGTCATGGACAGCACGTCCAGCGCCCGGTCGAGTTGCTCCTCGGTCAGCGTGCCGTTCGCCACGTGACCGCGCTCGATGACGACCTCCCGGATCGTCTTGCGCTCCTTCAGCGCCTGTTTGGCGATCTTCGCGGCCTCCTCGTACCCCACATATCGGTTGAGCGGGGTGACGATCGACGGCGACGACTCGGCGTACTCGCGCAGGCGCTCCACGTTCGCCGTGATCCCGCCGACGCACCGGTCGGCGAGCAGCCGCGACACGCCGGCCAGCAGCCGGATCGACTCCAGCACGTTGCGGGCCATCACCGGCAGCATCACGTTGAGCTCGAACGCGCCGGAGGCCCCGGCCATCGTGACCGTGGCGTCGTTGCCCACGACCTGGGCGGCCACCATGGTCACGGCCTCGGGGATCACGGGGTTGACCTTGCCCGGCATGATCGACGAACCGGGCTGGAGGTCCGGGAGGTTGATCTCACCCAGCCCGGCGCGCGGGCCCGACCCCATCCACCGCAGGTCGTTGGCGATCTTGTTGAGCGAGACGGCGATCACCTTGAGCATGCCCGACAGCTCGACCAGCCCGTCGCGCGCGCCCTGCGCCTCGAAGTGGTCCCTGGCCTCGGTGAACGGCAGGCCCGTGACGCGGCTCAGCTCGGCGATCACGGACTGCGCCCAGCCGGGGGCGGGCACGTTCACCCCGGTGCCCACGGCCGTGCCGCCCAGCGGCAGCTCGGCCAGACGCGGCAGCGAGGCCTGCAGCCGTTCGAGCGCCAGCTCGATCTGCGTGGAGTAGCCGCCGAACTCCTGCCCGAGTGTGACCGGCGTCGCGTCCATGAGGTGGGTGCGGCCCGACTTCACCACGTCGGCGAACTCGGTGGCCTTCTCCTCCAGCGTGGTCGCCAGGTGCTCCAGCGCGGGCGTCAGCTCGTGCACCACCGCGTACGTCGCCGCGACGTGGATGGAGGACGGGAAGACGTCGTTGGACGACTGGGCGGCGTTGACGTGGTCGTTCGGGTGGACGGGCCGGCCGAGCCGCTCCTGTGCGAGCGTGGCGACCACCTCGTTCATGTTCATGTTGGACGAGGTGCCCGACCCGGTCTGGAAGACGTCCACCGGGAACTGGTCGTCCCATTTCCCCTCGGCGACCTCGCTCGCGGCCTCCTGGATCGCCTGCGCCATGTCCTTGTCGATCACGCCGTACTCGGCGTTGACCTTGGCGCAGGCGGCCTTGATCCGGGCGAGCGCCGCGATGTGCGCGGGCTCGAGCCCCCGGCCCGAGACCGGGAAGTTCTCCACCGCGCGCTGCGTCTGGGCCCGCCACTTGGCCCGGGAGGGCACCCGGACCTCGCCCATGGAGTCGTGCTCGATGCGGAATTCGTCCATGCCTCAGTCCTTCGGGTCTTCCTACGGCTCGTTCCTGCCCGGATGCGCGCCCCCTGAACGAGGATCTTCGGACGTGCCGGCCCCCGCGTCACACGGCCGCCGCCACGGCGGCGGCGACGAAGAGCACTTGAAGGGCCGTGCGGGCGGGCAACGGGGTCACCGGTTTCCCGGCCAGGGTGAGACCGCGGCGGGCCGCCGAGACGTTGGCCGGGAACATGGCGATCATGAGCAGGGCCAGCCCGATCGCCGCGTACGGCGCGACCGGCGGCGACAGCAGCCCGGCGGCGCCGGCCAGTTCCAGGACTCCGGTGACGGTGACCAGCAGGGCCGGGTGCGGGAACGCCCGCGGGATCATCGCGACGAAGTCGCGGCGCCACGAGGGCAGGAAATGCGGCACGCCGGTGACGACGAACATCAGGGCGAGAGCCCCCCGCAGAGCCGGTTGCCAGGCGTCCAGGGCGTCGAGCCCGACCAGGCCGATGAGCCGCAGGACGACGAAGCCGCCCGTGAGGGCGATGAACGGAGCCATCCCGTCCTCCAATCTTGTCAATGGAAAGATTGAAGGAACGCCGCCATCTTGTCAATGTCAAGATAGGGTGAGATCGGCACAGCGGCACCGGAACGCGGAGGTGAGGCAGATCAGCCAGCCGTCCTATCACCACGGCAACCTGAGGCGGGCCATCGTCGACGCCGCCCTCCAGGCCATCGCCGAATCCGGCCCGGCCGGATGGAGCCTGCGCGAGCTGGCCCGCCGCGCGGGCGTCTCACACGCCGCCCCCGCCCACCACTTCGGCGACAAGCAAGGCCTGCTGACGGCCGTGGCCGCCGAGGGCTTCGCCATGTTCGCCGACGCTCTGGAGGCCGCCGCCGACGACGTATGGGAGGTCGGCGTCGCCTACATCCGCTTCGGCATCGACCATCGGCCCTACTTCGAAGTGATGTTCCGGCCCGAGCTCTACCGCACCGACGATCCGAGCGTCCGGACCGGGCGCGAGCGCGCCGCCGGGATGCTCGTCACCAGCACCCGCTGGCTGTCGCCCGGCCCGGAACACGACCGGATGACCACGATGGCGGCTTGGTCGCTGGTCCACGGCTTCACCAGCCTGTGGCTGAGCGGCGCCCTGCCGGAAAGCGCCGACGGCGATCCGGAAGCGCTCGCCCGGTCGATGATCCGCCTGGTTCTCGGCGCCATGCGGACAGGATCAGGCGGCCGGGGGCTCGCGCCGGGCTGAAGCGGCGGCAGGCGCCCGGCGCACCGTCACCTGGCGAAGATGAAGACGCCCAGGAGGATCAGCGCGAGGACGGCGACGAGCACGATCCCCATCGTCACGAGCACCCGGGCCTGCGTCTTGGCGTCCGGACCGTCGGGGCCGCGCATCGCGAACAGGTCCGTGCCCAGGCTGGGCGGACGTGGGGCGCCACCGCCGGGACCTCCCGGGGCGTACGGGCCGGGACCCGCCGGGGGGTACGGCCCGGGCGGCGCGGGGTTCCGGCCGCCAGGGTGCGGAGCACCGGGAGGCGCGGTGTGCGGAGCACCGGGGGGCGCGGTGTGCGGGCCGCCGGGTATTCCGGCGGAAGGCGCCGGCGTGGCGGGCGCGGGGCGGTCGCCGGCGTGAGGGCCGCCCGGTGCGGCCGCGGGGCCGCGGCCCGGCGCTCCGCCCGCCGGCGGAGGCTGGGCGGCACCGCCACGCGGACCGGGCGCTCGTGGTGCGGGCTGTTCTCCCGGCCGGGCGGGCGGGGGAGGCAGGCGCGGGCCGCTCTGCGGGCGGGGGACGACCAGCGTGCGGTTGGCGTCGTCCTCGTCGTCCCGGGTCGCGCTGCCCCCGGCGGCTCGGGCTCCGGCCGCTCCGGTGGCCGGGGCGCCGCCGCGAGACGGGCCGCCGTGGGGTGGGCCGCCGTGGGGTGGGCCGGCGGGGGACGGGGAGGCGTGGGGTGGGGCGGCGGAGCCGTACCCGCCGGGGCGCGCCTTCATATCGCCCATGTCGCCCGGCCCCGCCGCGGGCACGGCGGGAATGGAGCCCGTGGGGGTGTCGGCGATCACGCGCAGCATCGCGGCGGCCCGTTCGGGCGTGATGCGCGCGGTGTGGTCCTTCTCCAGCAGCCCGTCGAGGACCGGCCGCAGCGGTCCGGCCTGCGTGGGCGGGTCGGCCCTCTCCGTCATCAGCGCGGCCAGCGTCTCGCCCACGGTCGCCCGTTCGTACGCCGGGCGTCCCTCGACGGCGAAGTACAGCGTCGCGCCGAGCGACCACAGGTCGGACTCGGGACCGGTGTGGTCGCCCCTGGCCCGCTCCGGGGCGGTGTAGCCCGGCGAGCCGATCACCATGCCGGTCTGGGTGAGCGCGTTGTCGCCCAGCGCCTTGGCGATGCCGAAGTCGGTCAGGACCACCCTGCCGGTCTCGGTCAGCAGCACGTTGGCCGGCTTGACATCCCGGTGCAGGATGTCCTGGGCGTGGGCCGCGCGCAGCGCGCCGAGCAGGTCGTAGCCGATCTCCGCCACCAGACGCGGCGGCAGCGGCCCCTCCTGGTCGATCACCTGTTCCAGGGAACGCCCCTCGACGAGCTCCATGATGATCCACGGGATGCCGTCGTGGACGATCACGTCGTGGATGGTGGCGACGGAGGGATGGCTGACACGCGCCGCCATGCGGCCCTCGCGCATCATGCGTTCGCGCAGCTCCTGCTGTTGCCGAGAGCTGAGCGAGGAGTCCTGACGGATCTCCTTGACCGCGACCTCCCGGCCGAGCGACTGGTCGTACGCCCGCCAGACGGTGCCCATGGTTCCCCGGCCGATGCGGGTGCGCAGCTCGTAGCGGTCGGCGAGCAGCGGCGGGTGCTGTTCCGGCATATCTAGAAAGATAGCGATCCCGTCTTGTAAATCGCTTTCCGGTTACTTGATGAAGATTCTGGGCCAATACCGGCGTGGGAGCAGAATCTTGATCATCTTTGCCACGTGCCGCATCATGGGGATGCGCACGACGTGGTAGAGAGTGGGCTCCGGCGGCTTCCGGTGCAGGCCCTCACTCGGCCGCCGCCGCTGGGACGGCACGGCCGGCATCTCCCGGGAGTCCCGGAAGTCGCGCGAGGTGCCGTGGTGGGGACCGGACTGCCCGTACTGTCCTCCGTACTGCCCGTACTGTCCTCCGTACTGCGGCTGCGGGCCGCTGTGTAGCCCACTGTGTGGACCACTGTGTGAGCCGCTGTACGGCCCGCTGTGCCGCAGGTGACCGCTCTGGCCGAACTGTCCGTAGTGTCCGGACTGCCCGTGCGGGCCGTACGTGTTGGGTGTCTGCGGCCCCCTCGGCTGCCCGCTCTGCGGATACGGCTGGCCGTAGTCGCCGGGCCGGTACAGCTGGCCGTACGGGCCCGACTGCCGGTGGGCCCCCGAGTCGCGGTCGCGCGGGGTCACCTTGGGCGTGGGCCGCGACTCGGCCCGGTGCTGCCCTCGCTGGCCGCGCTGCGGCGGCTTGCGGGTGTCCGGGGCCGTGGGCTGCGGGGCGGTCGGCGGCGGCGTGGGCCGACCGGCCCGGAACGGGGAGGCGAACGGGTCCTCGGCCATGCCTCCGGCGGCGATCCTGGACAGCGCGTGGGCGGCGCGGACGCTGTCGAGCCTGGCTGCGGGGTCGATCTGGAGCAGGCCGCGAAGGACCGGGGCGAGCGGGCCCGCCTTCTCCATGGGAATCGGGGCGCCGCTGGTCAGCGCCGCGAGCGCGGCCGCCGCCGTACGGCGCCCGTGCAGGCCGCGGCCCTCGACGGCGGTGTAGAGGGTCGCGCCCAGCGACCACAGGTCGGCCGCCGGGCTCGCCTTGTCGCCGAGGATGCGTTCAGGGGCGATGTACCCGGCGGAGCCCAGCACGATCCCGGCCTGGGTGATGGAGGCGTCGCCCTCCAGGGCGGCCAGCCCGAAGTCGGTCAGCACCGCCCGGTCGTCGTCGGTCACCAGCACGTTGCTGGGCTTCACGTCCCGGTGCAGGATGCCCTTGCCGTGGACGGCCCGCAGCGCGCCGAGCACCTGCCGTCCGATGTCGGCCACCCGGCGCGGCGGCAGCGGGCCCTCCTGGCGGATGAGCTCCTCCAGAGACCGCGCCCTGAGCAGCTCCATCACGATCCACGGGCGGTCGTCCTCGGTGATGACGTCGAAGACCGTGATCACCGCGGGGTGGGCGACCATGGCGGTCGCCCTGCCCTCGCGTTCGGTGCGCGCGCACAGCTCCGCACGCAGGTCCTCGTCCAGGACCAGCGGGAGGCGCACCTCCTTGACGGCCACCTCGCGGTCGAGCAGCTCGTCACGCGCGCGCCACACAGTGCCCATCCCGCCGCGCCCGACCGGCTCGATCAGCCGATAGCGCGCGGCTAACAGGTATCCGGACGGCGCACGCATGGGTGGCAGCTTACCGATTTGTACACTGCGACCTGTAGAGACCATGCCGGGAAATTGTTGAGATCTTCTGTCAAAGATCCTGACAACACCCCTGCAGATTCAGCGGCGTCCGATGGTAAGGACGGGACCGGTCGTGTCGGCGAAGAAGTCGTCTCCCTTGTCGTCGACGACGATGAAAGCGGGGAAGTCCACGACCTCGATCTTCCACACCGCCTCCATGCCCAGCTCCGGATATTCCAGGACCTCGACCTTCTTGATGCAGTCCTGGGCCAGCCGGGCCGCCGGGCCGCCGATCGATCCGAGGTAGAAGCCGCCGTATTTCTGGCACGCCTCGGTGACCTGCTTGGACCGGTTGCCCTTGGCCAGCATGACCATCGAGCCGCCCGCCGCCTGGAAGCGCTCCACGTAGGAGTCCATCCGTCCGGCCGTGGTGGGCCCGAAGGAGCCGGACGCGTATCCCTCGGGGGTCTTGGCGGGGCCGGCGTAGTAGACCGCGTGGTCCTTCATGTACTGCGGCATGTCCTCGCCGGCGTCGAGCCGTTCGGCGATCTTGGCGTGGGCGATGTCGCGGGCCACGACGAGCGGGCCGGTGAGCGACAGGCGGGTCCTGACCGGATACCTGCTCAGCTCGGCCAGGATCTCCGGCATCGGGCGGTTGAGGTCGATGCTCACCACGTCGCCGCCGAGGTGCTCGTCGGTCGTGTCCGGAAGGAACCGGGCGGGATCGGTCTCCAGCTGTTCGAGGAAGACGCCCTCCGGCGTGATCTTCGCCAGCGCCTGCCGGTCCGCGCTGCAGCTCACCGCGATCGCGACCGGGCAGGACGCGCCGTGCCTCGGCAGGCGGATGACCCGCACGTCGTGGCAGAAGTACTTGCCGCCGAACTGCGCCCCGATGCCCAGCTTCTGGGTCAGCTCGAAGACCTTCTTCTCCATCTCCAGGTCGCGGAAGCCGTGCCCGCTCGCCGAGCCCTCGGTGGGGATCGAGTCGAGGTAGCGGGCCGAGGCGTACTTCGCGGTCTTCAGGGCGTACTCCGCGCTGGTGCCGCCCACGACGATCGCCAGATGGTACGGCGGGCAGGCGGCGGTGCCGAGCGAGCGGATCTTCTCCTCGAGGAAGGCGAGCATCCGCTTCTCGTTGAGCACCGCCTTGGTCTCCTGGTAGAGGAACGACTTGTTGGCCGAGCCGCCGCCCTTGGCCATGAACAGGAACTTGTACTCGTCCGGGTGGCCGTTCGGGTCCTCGGCGTACAGTTCGATCTGGGCGGGCAGGTTGGAGCCGGTGTTCTTCTCGTCCCACATGGTCAGCGGCGCCATCTGGGAGTAGCGCAGGTTGAGCCTGGTGTAGGCGTCGTACACGCCGCGGCTGAGGTGCTCGGCGTCGCGGCCGTCGGTCAGCACGTGCCGGCCGCGCTTGCCCATGACGATCGCGGTCCCGGTGTCCTGGCACATCGGCAGCACGCCGCCGGCCGAGATGCTCGCGTTCTTGAGCAGGTCGAGGGCGACGAAGCGGTCGTTGCCGCTCGACTCGGGGTCGTCGACGATCTTGCGGAGCTGGGCCAGGTGGGACGCCCGCAGATAGTGCGAGATGTCGTGGATCGCGGTCTCGGTGAGCAGCCTCAGGGCCTCCGGCTCGACCTCCAGGAACCTGCGCCCGGCGGCCTCGGTGACCCGCACCCCCTCGCTGGTGATCAGGCGGTACTCCGTCTCGTCCGGTCCAAGCGGGAGCAGGTCGGTGTAGTCGAACTCCGGCATCGTCCTCGGTTCCTCGTGGTCTGCCTGGTCGGGCGCGCCCGCCGACCGGGCCGCCCATGGTCTTTGCACAGCGTACGGCGCGCGAGCCGCGGTCATGATGTCCGGGCTATGAGTAGGTTTTGAATAACTTCATACTGAACATTCGGCCTTAAAGCGGGATAATTGAGACAGAGGACAAAGAGGGGAGGGGCCATGGACGGCGGACTGTGGGTCATGGTCGTCTTCGCGATCGGCATTCTCGTGGCCCTTGCGGTGTCGCTGCTGACGATCGTGTTGCGGCAGGTCAAGGACGGCGACATCCTCTGGTGGACCCCTCCCGGCGCGGGGCGGCCCTCCGGTGAGTGGCCGCCGCCGAGCGAGGCTGCGGACCAGGTCAGGGCATCTCGCCAGCCGCAACCCGAACCGGCAGACGAGGCGAGGGCGAGCGGAGGCCGAGGGCGATCCCGCTGATCACGAGGACCGCTCCCGCCAGGTCGGCGGCGGAGGGGACGGCGACCCCCAGAAGGGCGGCCGTGGCGAGCGCGCCGACGGGGATCATCCCGGCGAACAGCCCGGCCCGGTCCGCGCCCAGGCGGGGCAGCGAGCGGTACCACAGGAAGAACGCCACGGTCGTCACCACCAGGGCGAGGTAGGCGAGGCCGCCCGCCTCCGCGGCCGTCGGCACGCGCAGCACGTGACGGCCGTCCAGGGCGACGCCGGCGACCAGCAGGAACGGCACCGCCAGCGCGGACGTCCAGGCCGACAGCCTGAGGGAGCCGATCAGCGGCAGGAGCGGCAGGGCCAGCAACGAGAAGCACAGTTCGCAGACCAGGGCGCCCAGCGACCACAGCAGTCCGGCGATGTTGCCGCTGCCTGCGCCGGTCGCCAGCGATGCTCCGGCGACCACCACCAGCCCCGCGGCCACCACGCGTGGGGACGGCCGGGCCCCGGTGGCGATCGGGCCCACGAGGGCGAGCGCCAGCGGCACGGTGCCGAGGACGATGCCGGGCAGCGCCGGCCCGGCCGCGCGGGTCGCCTCGACCACGCAGACGTTGAACAGCACGAGTCCCGTCAGCGACAGCGCGGCGAGCAGCGCCCATTGGCGCGGCCGGAGTCGTACGAGCCCGAGGCCGCGTGCCCGGGCGACGACGAGCAGGATCACGGCGGCGAGGGCGTAGCGGAGCGCCTGACCCCCGTAGACCGGGTAGTCCGCGATGACGCCGGAGACCGCCGCCAAGGTCCCCACGAGGAACATCGCGCCCGCCGCTCCGGTCACATGAGTGTTCATGTCAGGTGATGCTAGGGACGGCTTGGTCCTGGTTCATGGTCCAATCGGAGGCCATTAGAGTGGACCAATGGCCGATCTTCATCTCGTGGTCGACCGGGCCGCGGGCGGGCTCGCCGGGCAGATCGCCCGTGAGGTGCGGGAGGCCGTCCGGTCCGGGCGGCTCGTCCCGGGCACGCGCCTGCCCGCCACCCGCGATCTCGCCCGCGATCTCGGCCTGTCGCGCGGCGTCGTGGTCGAGGCGTACGAGCAACTGGTGGCCGAGGGAGTGCTCGACTCCAGAACGGGCGCGGGCACCCGGGTCGCGGCGGGGGCCGGGCGGCAGGCCGTCGAGCAGAGCCCGGCCGATCGGGAGGGCCGGCCCCACTACGGCCATCGGCCCACGTCGCCGGACCTCGGCCTCTTTCCCCGGCAGGCGTGGCTCGCCGCCGTCCGTCATGTGCTGGCCACGCTGCCCAACGACGCGCTCGACTATGGAGACCCCGGCGGTGTGCCGGCTCTGCGCCGCGAACTCGCCGCCTACCTCGGCAGGGTGCGCGCGGCCGACGCGTCACCGGACGACGTCGTGGTCGTGACCGGGGTGGCGCAGGGGCTCAGCCTCGTCGTGCAGACCCTGGTGCGGGACCGGGGCCGCGGGATCGTCCTGGCTGTGGAGGACCCGACGAGTGCGCGCCAGATACCGCTGCTCCGGCGGGCCGGGGCGGACATCGTCCCCGTGCCCGTCGACCGCGAGGGGATCGTCGTCGAAGCCCTGCCGGGCGACGCCGACGCCGTGGTGGTCACCCCCGCACACCAGTACCCCACCGGCGTCGTCCTGTCCCCGGCCCGCCGCGCCGCGCTGATCGGCTGGGCGGCCCGCACGGGCGCCCTCGTGCTTGAGGACGACTACGACGCGGAGTTCCGCTTCGACCGCGACCCGGTCGGGTGCCTGCAGGGCCTCGCGCCCGACCGGGTCGTGCTCGCCGGCAGCGTGAGCAAGGCCCTCGCCCCGGGGCTGCGGCTCGGCTGGATCGCGGCGCCCCCGCGCGTCGCCCGTGCCGTACGGCTCGCGCGCGGAGAGCTCGACCTCGGCTCGCCGGTCCTCGACCAGTACGCGCTCGCCCACTTCATCGACGCCGGCGCGTACGACCGGCACCTGCGCCGGATGCGCCGGGAGTACCGGCGGCGCAGGGACGCTCTCGCCGGCGCCCTGGCCGAGCATCTGCCCTGGATCACCGTGCACGGGATCTCGGCGGGACTGCACCTGTACGCCGAGACGGGCGGAGGGCGTGACGTGGACGGCCTGGTGCGGGCCGCCCGCGCCGCCGGCCTGTCCGCGGAGGCCGTGACGCCGGCCCACGGCCCGCGGGGGCTGGTGATCGGCTTCGCCCGCCTCCCGGCCCACCGCGTGACCGAGGCCGTACGCGCCCTCGCGGGAGACGTCAGGAGGTGACGGCGGGGGCCGCGGGGGCCGGGCCGGCCGCACGCGGCTGGAAACCGCGTGCGAGCAGGATGATCGCGGCGGCGAGGACGAGCGGTGCGGCGAAGGCGACGCGGAAACCGGAGGCGTCGGCGACACCCCCGACGACCGCGGCCCCGACGATGAACCCCACGTAGTTGAACATGTTGACCCTGGCGATCGCCACGCCCGTGCCCTCGGGGTCGAGCCGGCCGGCCGCGGAGAACGACTGCGGGGCGACGACGGACAGGCCGATCCCGGTGAGGGCGAAGCCCGCGATCGCCAGCGGCACCGTCGGCGCCGCCACGATCGCGACGAAGCCCAGCGCCGCGACGGAGCCTCCGGCCCGCACGATGGCCGCGGGGCCCCACCTGCGCACCGCGAGGTCGCCGCCGACGCGCACCAGGAACGTGGTGAGCTGGTAGGCACCCAGGGCCAGCGGGATCACGGTCGCCGAGGCGTGCAGGACCTTGTCCATGAAGACGGTGCCGAAGTTGGAGACCGACGAGTCGCCGACGTAGAGGAACGCCATCGCGAGGCAGAGGGGGATGATCGGGCGCCACGCCACCCCGGTCGGCGTGCCGGCGGCCGGGTCCTCGTCCCGGTCCGCGGACGCGTGGTGTTCCTCCTCGGGCCGGTAGAGCCGGAGCGAGGAGGCGACGGCGACCGCGGCGGCCGGAACAAGGGCGATCGCGAACGTGACGGGCAGGCCGAGGCCGAGCGTGGCCGCCACCGAGGCCCACAACGACCCGATGACCGCCGCGACGCTCCACAGCGCGTGAAACCCGGTGAGCACCGCCCTGCCGTACTCCCGTTCGACCGCGACGCCCTGCATGTTCATGCCCGCGTCCACCCCGCCCAGGCCGAGGCCGAACAGGACGTTGGCCGCCACCAGCATGGGGACGTTCGGGGCGAGGCCCGCGAGCACGACGGCGGCGCAGGCGAGCGGCTGCACCACGCGCAGGATCAGGCGGCTGCCCCACCGGGACGCGGCGGCGCCCGCGAGCACGCTCCCGGCCCCCGCGATGACCGGGACGACGAGAAGCAGGATCGTCAGCTCGCCGTCCGTCAGGCCGTGCTTCTTCTGCAGCGCCGCCACCTGGGTGAGCAGTGTGGCGAAGGTGAGGCCCTGCACGAAGAACACCGCGAACGTGGCGAGCCGCGCCTGCCGATCGCGAGGAGTGGGCACCGTGTCCATAAGTGGCACCGTGGGCCTCCGCGAACATGAGGGGGGTTCAAGTTTTGGCCAGCGTAGGAGCCGTCACCCGCCCGGTCAATGGGGTGCGCCGGCCCGTGCGACCGGCCCGTGCGACCGGCCCGTGTGATCGGCCCGTGTGATCGGCCCGTGTGATCGGCCCGAGCGACCGGCCCGTGCCACCGGTCGGCGCCGCCGGTCAGGGCCTGCCCCCTGCCTCCCGTGCGGCCATCCAGGCGGCGACCTGGGCGCGGGAGGCGAAGCCGAGCTTGTCCAGGATGTGCTCGACGTGGCCCTCGACCGTGCGCTGCGAGATGACGAGGGCGGAGGCGATCTCCTTGTTGCTTCGTCCCTGCGCGATCAGCTCGGCGATCTCCCGCTCGCGCCGGGTGAGCGGGGACGGCTCGGCCGTCGAGTCCGCCGCCGGGGGGCGTCGTGGCCGCGTGGGCTCGGCCTCCACGAGCGTCTCGTCCGCGCGCGTGCGCCCGGCCTCGATCCGGTCGCCGAGCGCCTCCTCGATCGCCTCGTCCGGCGTCATCCGGCGGCCCCGGCGCAACTCCAGGCCGAGGGCCTTGTCTCCCATCCTGCTCCGGAGCGTGGCCAGGCAGCTCTCGTGGAACTCGGCGAGCCGCTTGACCCTGGTCGCGGTCAGGCCCATCGTGCGTCCGATCTCCTCGACGGCTCCCAAGAGCCGCGCGGCGTCCGCGTGACGGCCTTTCCTCGTGAGGATCCAGGCGAGCGTCTGCAGGTTCGTCGCGGCGTTCAGCCGGTCGCCGAAGTCGCGGCCCAGAGCCAGCCCCTCGCGCGCCAGTGCGGTCGCCCGCTCGTCGTCGCCGTACTGCCACAGGTAGATCGCGAAGAACGTCAGAGCCCAGGCCCGGCCGACTTTCTCCCCGTGTCTGCTGGTCAGCTCGATGCTCCGCTCGAACAGCTCCGTCGCGCGCTCGTGGTCGCCGAGCTGGCCCAATGTCGCCGCCAGCGTGGTCAGCGACGTCAGTATCCCGTTCTTGTGACCCGCGGCCTCCTGTTCGACGAGGGCCAGGTTCAGCAGTTCGGCGCAGCTCGTGTAGTCGCCCTTGTAGTGCGCCGCCAGCCCGGCGATCAGGGACACGTACGCCAGGATCTCCGGATCGCCCAGTTCCTCGGCCAGCGCCCGGCCCTCGTCGAGAAGCGGGAGGCCCGCCGCGGTGTCCCCCTGCGTGAGCGCCAGGAAGGCGTCGAAGAGCAGAGCGCAGGCGCGCAGCTGGGTGCGTTCCGGCGTCGCCGCCAGCATGCGGTCGAGCCAGTGGCGACCCTCGTTGTAGAAGGCGTTGGTTGTCCAGTAGGGCTCGATGAGCAGGGTCGCCAGGCGCAGCCCGGTCTCCGCCTCGCAGGGCTCCTGCAGGCAGAAGTCCATCGCGGCGCGGAGGTTCGCCTGCTCCAGGTTGAGCCGCCTGGACCAGGAGAACTGGTCGGGGCCGAACCACTCGTCGGCGGCCTGCCGCGTCAGCAGGAGGTAGTGATCCCGGTGCCTCCGCTGGAGCGACCGGCGCTCCGCCGGCCCCCCGAGCCGCTTGCGGCCGAACTCGCGCAGCGTGTCGAGCATGCGGTAGCGGACCGCGCCGGCGTGCTCCTCGCGCAGCAGCAGCGACTTGTCCAGCAACGCGTCGAGCAGATCGAGCACGTCGTCCCGTTCGATCCCGTCACCGGTGCAGACCGCCTCGACGGCGTCCAGGTCGAAATGCGAGGGGAAGATGGACAGCCGGGTCCACAACGTCCGCTCGGCACCGGGCAGCAGCTGGAAGCTCCAGTCGACCAGCGCGTGCAGTGTCTGCTGTCGTGGCACGGCCGTACTGCTGCCTCCGGTGAGCAGGCGGTAGCGATCGCGAAGGCGCTCGACGAGCGCGTTCACCGACAGGGTCCGCAGCCGCACCGCGGCGAGCTCGATGGCCAGGGGGATGCCGTCGAGCTGGCGGCACAGCTCGGCGACGGCCGCCTGGTTGTCCTCGGTCACGGCGAAGCCGGGCAGCACCGCCGCCGCCCGTTCCGTCAGCAGGCTGACCCCGTCGTACAACTCCAGCGACCTGCGGTTCAGCGGCCGGTCCGGCTCGGGGACGGGCAACGGCGGGATCTTCATCTGGTGTTCGCCGGTGATGCCGAGCGACTGCCGGCTCGTCGTGAGGATGCGCAGCTCGGGGGCCGCGCGCAGGAGCCGGTCGGCGAGCACGGCGCACGCGTCACGCAGATGCTCGCAGTTGTCCAGTATGAGCAGGGTCCGCTGCGAGGACAGCACCTGCTCCAGCGAGTCCGCGGGGCAGGCCGACGCCTCGTCCCGCACGCCCATGGTGGCCGCCACCGTCTCCGTGACGAGCCCGGGATCGGTGACCGTGCTCAGGTCCACCAGCCAGACGCTGTCGAACGCGCGGCGCTGCTCGGCGGCCGCCCGCAGGGCCAGCCGGGTCTTGCCGACGCCGCCCACCCCCGTCAGGGTCACCAGGCGCGACGCGGCGAGCAGCCGCCTGATCTCGGCCAGCTCGCGCCTACGGCCGACGAAGCTGGTCAGGTCGGCCGGAAGGTTGCCGACCTGCCGTGTCACCGCCCCCGCGACCACCTCCTCACGCTAAGCGGCCACGAAGTGCCCGGTCAACGCGGGGGCCCGGCACCGGGTGCCGCGTCGAGTGGTGACCGCCGCGCGAGGACCGCTTACTCTCGATGGTGTGAGCAGCAGCGAGTCCTCAGCCGTGAAGTGGATCTCCGCCTTCCTCTCGCCACGCACCCCGGACACGCCCGACCCCTCCCTGATGCGGGCCTCCGACGCGGACCGGGAGCGGATCGTCGAGGTGCTCGTGGACGCCGTCACCGACGGGCGGCTCACGCCGCTGGAGCACGAGGAGCGGGTGGAGCGCGTCTGGGCCGCGCGGACCCTCGGCGAGCTGGCCGAGCTGACCGTGGACCTGCTACCGCCGGAGAGCCAGCCGTTCCGCATGGACAGCCGCCCCGTCACCGCCTTCTTCCGTACGGAGACCCGGGGCGGCCGGTGGGTCGTGCCCTCCCAGGTGCCGGTGACCTCCCTGGGCGGCACCGTCTCGATGGACCTGTGCGAGGCGCTGCTCCAGTCGCGGCACGTGGTGGTGCAACTCGCCGTCATGGCCGGCACGGTCAACCTGACGGTTCCCGAGGGCGTGCGGATCGTGACCGCCCCGGACGCCCGCGTCCGGTCGCTCAGGAACGAGGTACGGCTCCCGCCGGGCGTGACCGATTTCGCGCCGGACGCACCCGTGATCGAGCTCGCCGGGTTCGTCTTCGGCGGAAAGGTCGTCGCCCGCTCGCCGAAGCGCCCCCGCCGCCGCCTGTTCGGCCGCTAGACGGCCGTGTCGAAGTTGATCGCGCTGTAGGCGCCGAGCTTCCAGAGCTGGTGCTCGCTCTCGATCTTCCGGATCGTGCCGGACCGCCCGCGCATGACGAGGGAGTGCGTGACCGCCGCGCCGCCCTGGAACCGCACGCCGTGCATCAGCTCGCCGTCGGTGATGCCGGTCGCGGCGAAGAACACGTCGTCGGAGCGTACGAGGTCGTCGGTGGTGAGCACCTGGCCGAGGTCGAGCCCGGCGTCGAGGGCCTTGCGGCGCTCCTCCTCGTCGCGCGGCCACAGCTTGCCCTGGATGACGCCGCCCATGCACTTGAGCGCGCAGGCGGCGACGATGCCCTCGGGGGTGCCGCCGATGCCGAGCATCAGGTCGACACCGGTGCCGTTGCGCGCCGCCATGATCGCGCCGGCCACGTCGCCGTCGGTGATGAAACGGATCCGGGCGCCGGTCTCCCGGATCTCCTTGACGATCCGCTCGTGCCGGGGCCGGTCGAGGATCACCACGGTGACGTCGGACGGCTTGGCGCCCTTGGCCCGCGCCACGGCGCGGATGTTGTCGGCCACCGGTGCGTCGATGTCCACGTGCTCGGCCGCCTGCTGACCGGTGACCAGCTTCTCCATGTAGAACACCGCGGAGGGGTCGTACATCGAGCCGCGCTCGCCGACCGCGATCACGGAGATCGCGTTGTTCATGCCGAGCGCGCACAGCCGGGTGCCGTCGATCGGGTCCACGGCGACGTCGCACCCGGGGCCGGTCCCGTCGCCGACCTCCTCGCCGTTGTAGAGCATCGGGGCGTTGTCCTTCTCGCCCTCGCCGATCACCACGACGCCCTTCATCGAGACCGTGTTGATGAGTTGGCGCATGGCGTTCACGGCGGCGCCGTCCGCCCCGTTCTTGTCGCCGCGCCCCACCCAGCGCGCGGCCGCCATCGCCGCCGCCTCGGTCACCCTGACCAGTTCCAGAGCCAGGTTGCGGTCGGGTGCGCGTTCTCCCGTCGCCAGAGCGGCCGGTACGTGATCAGCCATCGATCCCCTTCCGGGCAGGTGCCGTTCCAGCGATCGTAGTTCGCCAAGCCGTTCCTGTCCGATTGGTCTGAACCTGTCGGGCCAGGTAGGAGGCCATTTGCGGGCGTGCCACCCCCGGAGCGGACGAGTCGGGGATATCGTCGCCGCATGAGCAGCGACACCGAACGACCAGTGACGATGCGCACGTCGGAGCGCGGCGCGGCGACACGGGGAGCCCTCCTGGAGGCCGCGAAGGAGACGTTCATCACGAGCGGCTTCGCCGAAGCGGGCGTCACCGACGTCGTGGCCAGGGCCGGCGCCAGCGTCGGCAGCCTGTACCACCACTTCTCCGGCAAGGCCGACCTCTACCTGACGCTGTTCGAGGAGTTCCAGAAGCGGCAGACCCAGCGCACCCGGCAGGCGGTGCAGGAGGCGCGGGCGGCAGGGGAGACCGACCCGATGCCCCAGTTCCTCGCCGCCGCGCGGGCCTACCTGGAAGGCTGCCTCGCCGAGCGCGAACTCGCGGCGCTCTTCCTGCGCGGCGACGCCCCGCCCGGGTTTGAGGTCATCATGCGTGACCGCCTCCGGCAGTGGGCCAGGCGCACCGCGGCGTTGTTCGAGCACGAGGACGCCCTGGTCGTCGTCGTCACCGGCGCCCTGGCGGCCGTCGTACAGGAGGTGACGCTGTCCGACGACCCGGAGACGGCGCACCGCATGGCCGAGGACGCTCTTCGCATCATCGGCGATATTCGGCATCCCTGACGGCCGGTACGGCCACCGCCCGCCCCACCGACTAATCTCGCATTACGTGGGACGATTCACCCAGGGTCTGTACGGCTACGCGTTCGCGCTCTTCGTCTGCCTCGCCGCCGTCGGAGTGTTCCTGCTCATCACGCCGCAGAGTCGCACCGAGCACATCCCGCGGGTGGACTTCTCCATCGACCAGGTCAACGCGGCGCGCACGGCGCCGTACGAGGTCGTCGCCCCGAACCAGGTGCTGCCCAACTGGGTGCCCAACAGCTCGTCGCTGAGCCAGAAGAACGGCGTTGTGACGTGGCGGCTGGGGTTCGCGACCGCCAAGAGGCAGCACGCCATGCTCGCTCAGAGCGACGAGAAACCGGCCGCTGCATTCGTCAACCGCATGGCCAACACCGACAAGCCCGGCGGAAGCCGTCAGATCGACGGTGTGACCTGGGAGGAGCGGTTCCGCCAGGACAAGAACCAGCGCACGCTGGTCCGCGTCTTCCCGGATCACGCGGTGGTCGTCACCGGATCGGCCGACTGGGACGAGCTGACCGCCCTCGCCCGGACCCTCGCCCCCCAGGCCACACCCTCTCCCGTTCCGTCAGCCGGCTGATTCCGGATCCCGCCCGAAGGCCTCCAGCAGATGCGCGACCAGGGGGCTCCGGTCGTCCTCGCGCCAGCCGACGGCGACCCGGGTGCGCGCGTTGGGCTCGACCGGGCGGAAGGCGACGCCCTTCAGCCGGATGCGCCGGATGCTCGCCGGGGCAAGGGAG
The DNA here is from genome assembly GCF_040685655.1 of Microbispora sp. NPDC088329. Classification (NCBI taxonomy): domain Bacteria; kingdom Bacillati; phylum Actinomycetota; class Actinomycetes; order Streptosporangiales; family Streptosporangiaceae; genus Microbispora; species Microbispora sp. NPDC088329. Next base: position 54,328 of record NZ_JBFBIP010000016.1, on the reverse strand, counting down.
ACGCCCAGGCCGGTCTCCACGAGGGCGCACACGGTCTGCCACTCCACCGCGCGCTGCACGACCCGGGGGGTGAAGCCCGCCGCCTCGCACAGGCCGACGATCTGGTCGTGGAGTCCCGGCCCGGCCGCGCGGGGCAGGAGCACGAAGGGCGAGTCCGCCAGTCGCGCGAGCCGTACGGTCCGCGGGGCGGCCAGCGGGTGGGCGGACGGCAGCACGGCCACGAAGGGCTCGGTGAGCACCGTCCTGAAGGCGAGCCCAGCCCTGGCGGCAGCGTCGTCGGCGGCGTGGTCGGCGGCGTGGTCGGCAGGGGGTTCGCGCAGCAGGCCGACGTCGATGACTTTGTCGCGCAGAGCGGCGATCTGCGGAGCGGTGGTCATCTCGCGGATGTCCAGCCGGACGTCGGGGTAGCGCTCCCGGAACGCGCGCAGCAGACCGGGCAGGACGGTCAGGGCGGCGGAGGCGGCGAAGCCGATCCGTAGGCGGCCGGTCCGGCCGCTGCCGGCGGCCCGGGCGGCGGCCAGCCCGTCGGCGAGATCGGCGAGGGCGCGCCGGGCGGCCGGCAGCAGTTCGCGACCCGCCGCGGTGAGGGCGACACGACCCGGTTCCCGCGTGAACAGAGGGTGGCCCACCTTGTCCTCCAGGCGGCGGATCTGCTGGCTGAGCGGTGGCTGGGCGATTCCCAGGCGGGCCGCCGCATGGCCGAAGTGCAGTTCCTCGGCGAGCACGGCGAAGGCGTGCAACTGCGCCAGGGGGAGTTCGGGACGCTCCATACGCTTACAGATATCAGGAGCCGTCCGAAGACGTATTAGACGTATCGGCATGCGTCGGCCTAGCGTTCGGCGCATGACAGAGCGACGCGCGATCCTCGGCGGTTCGACGTTCGAGGAGCAGATCGGCTACGCCCGTGCCGTGGTGGACGGCGACCGGGTGCACGTGTCCGGCACGACCGGTTTCGACTACACCACCATGACGATCTCGGAGGACGTGGTGGAGCAGGCCGAGCAGTGCCTGCGCACCATCGAGGCGGCGCTGTCGGAGGCGGGGTGCACGTTCGCCGACGTGGTGCGGGTGCGCTACCTGCTGCCCGAGCGGGCCGACTTCGAGCCGTGCTGGCCGGTCCTGCGCCGTCGCTTCGGCGACGTACGGCCGGCGGCCACGATGATGCAGTGCGGCCTGGCCGATCCCCGCATGAAGATCGAGATCGAGGTCGACGCGCGGCGGCCCGGCTTCTGACGGCCCGGCAGTTCGCCGCTCTCTGGCACGCCTGGGAAGGGCTGGTCAGAAGGGGGCCTCTTCGGGGCCGTTCGGCTGGGGCTCCTGGCGCTGGGCCATCGCGGCGGCCAGCTTCGCGCGGGCGCCCTGGAGCCACTCCTCGCAGATCGCGGCCAGCCTCTCTCCCCGCTCCCACAGCTCAATCGACTGCTCCAGCGTGAGCCCGCCGGTCTCCAGCCGGCGCACCACCTCGGTCAGCTCCTCGCGGGCCTTCTCATACGACGGCGTCTGCTTGTCCGACGGGGTCTGCTTGTCCTCAGCCACGTCCCCACCTTAGAGGCGGGGACCGACACTCCGGGCGCCTCTTCAAGCTGTCCGCTATGGGCATAAATGTGGTGATTAGTCCGTTATTTAGGTGTACTAACCATCTTCGGGGGCGATGATCGGGGGGTCATCTTCATGTGTGGAATCAGCGGCTGGGTGGACTACGGACGCGACCTTCGTCGCGAACGGGAGACCCTGCAGGCCATGACGGACACGATGGCGTGCCGGGGGCCCGACGCCGAGGGGGCGTGGCTCGCTGCGCATGTCGCGTTCGGCCACCGGCGGCTGGCCATCATCGACATCGAGGGCGGGCGCCAGCCCATGACCGCCGAGGCCGAGGGCGAGGTCGTGGCCGCGCTCACCTACAGCGGCGAGGTCTACAACTTCAGGGAGCTGCGTGCCGAGCTCGAACAGCGCGGGCACCGGTTCCGGACGCAGAGCGACACCGAGGTCGTCCTGGAGGCGTACCTCGAATGGGGCGAGGGCTTCGTCTCCCGCCTCAACGGCATGTACGCCTTCGCCATCTGGGACGCCCGCCGCGAGGAACTGCTGCTCGTACGCGACCGTATGGGGATCAAGCCCCTGTACTACTACCCGACGTCCAACGGGGTCCTGTTCGGCTCGGAGCCCAAGGCCATCCTGGCCAACCCGCTCGCCGAGCGGGTGATCGACGCCGACGGCCTCCGCGAGATCCTGGCGTTCGTCAAGACGCCGGAGTGCGCCGTCTTCCGCGGGATGTACGAGGTGCGGCCCGGCCAGGTCGTGAAGGTGCGGCGCGAGGGCCTGAGCAAGCGCCGCTACTGGCGGTTGGAGGCCCGCGAGCACACCGACGACCTGCAGGCCACCATCCGGACCGTGCGGGAGCTGCTCTACGACATCATCGAGCGGCAGCTCATCTCCGACGTGCCGCTGTGCACGCTGCTGTCCGGCGGTCTCGACTCCAGCGCGGTCACCGCGCTGGCCGCCCGTGCGCTCGCCGGCCAGGGCGCGGTGCGGTCGTTCTCCGTCGACTTCACCGGCTACAGCGAGAACTTCCAGGCCGACGACATGCGCGACACGCCGGACACGCCGTACGTCCACGACGTCGTGCGGCACGTCGGCTCCGACCACACGGACATCGTGCTGGACTCGGGCGACCTCATGGATCCCGCCGTCCGCGCGGCCGTCCTGCGGGCGAGGGACCTCCCCCTCGGCATCGGCGACATGGACACCTCGCTCTACCTGCTTTTCAAGGCGATCAGAGGGCACTCGACGGTGGCGCTGTCGGGGGAGTCCGCCGACGAGGTGTTCGGCGGCTACCGGTGGTTCCACGACCCCGAGGCCGTCAACTCGGGCACCTTCCCGTGGCTCGCCATACAGGGCCAGACGGGACTGTCCAGCCGGGGCGAGTTCCTGAACGAGGAACTGCTGCGCAAGCTCGACATCCCCGCGTACCGCGCCGACAGCTACCAGCGGGCGCTGGCCGAGGTGCCCCGCGTGCCGGGGGAGACCGGGCTGCAGAAGCGGATGCGGGAGATCAGCTACCTGCACCTGACCCGGTTCGTGCAGATCCTGCTCGACCGGAAGGACCGCATGAGCATGGCCGTGGGCCTCGAGGTCCGGGTGCCGTTCTGCGACCACCGCCTGGTCGAGTACGTCTTCAACGCCCCCTGGGCCATGAAGACTTTCGACGGGCACGAGAAGAGCCTGCTGCGCGCCGCCACGGCGGACGTGCTGCCCCGGTCGGTGGTCGAGCGCCGCAAGGTGCCGTACCCCTCGACGCAGGACCCGGCGTACGAGCGCGCGCTGCGCGCCGAGGTGACCCGGGTGCTCGACGGGGACCCGGCCATCGGCTGCCTGGTCGATGCGGGCAAGGTGCGCACGATGCTCGACCAGCCCCTGGGTGCGGTGAGCCTCCAGGGCGCCCGGACGTCGCTGGAGGGCATCCTGCAGATGAACGCCTGGCTCGGCGCCTACGACGTCAGCCTCGCGGTCTGACCCACCCTCGAACGTGATCTTGTAGTTGGTCGCACCCGTACCAGGAGGACCTGGTCATCTACCGTCCGTGATCTTGCGGCTCTATGGAGCAAGATCACGGGCGTGGGTCGTCCTCGTCGAGGGTGGCGGTGACCGTCACCCGGTCGTCGGAGAAGCGGATCGTGAGCTCGTCACCGGGCTTGACGTCCTCGGCCAGGCGGACGACCTCGCCCGAAGGACGCTGCGCGATGGCGTAACCGCGCTCCAGGGTGGCGGCGGGGGAGAGGGCGACGAGCCTCGCCCTGAGGTGTTCCAGCGAATCCGCCGAGCGGTCCAGCGACGCCGACAGGCAGCGCCTCGACCGCTCGCGCAGCGCGTCGACCTGCTCGGCCCGCCGGTCGAGCTCGCGCACAGGATCGGCGAGCGACGGCCGGGAGCGAACCGACTCGAGCCAGGACATCTCGCGCTCGACCCAGCCGCGCAGCACCCGGCGGCCCCGGTCCCTGAGCTGATGGATCAGTGTGAGCTGCTCGCCCACGTCGGGCACGACCTTCTTGGCCGCGTCAGTCGGGGTCGAGGCACGCACGTCGGCCACCAGATCCAGCAGCGGGCTGTCCTGCTCGTGGCCGATCGCGCTCACCACCGGCGTACGGCAGGCCGCCACGGCCCGCACCAGCGACTCGTCGGAGAACGGCAGCAGATCCTCGAGCGAGCCGCCACCCCTGGCGATGACGATCACGTCGACCTCGGGGTCGGCGTCGAGCTTCCGCAGCGCCTCGGTCACCTCGCCCACGGCGTACGGCCCCTGGACGGCGACCTGCTCCACTGTGAAGCGGACGGCGGGCCAGCGGCGGCGGGAGTTCTCCAGCACGTCACGCTCGGCGGCGGAGTCCCGCCCGCAGATGAGTCCCACCGTGCCAGGAAGGAACGGCAGCCGTCTCTTCCTGTCGACGTTGAACAGGCCCTCGCCCGCCAGCACCTGACGGAGCCGCTCGAGCCGGGCCAGCAGTTCGCCGATGCCGACGGGGCGGATCTCCAGGGCCGTGAACGCGAAGGAGCCCCTGTTGACCCAGAAGTCTGGCTTGACGTGCATCACGACACGCGCGCCGTCCACGGGACGCGGCACACTCGCCTCGTACACCCCGCGCGCGCAGGTGATGCGCGCCGAGACGTTGGCCACGGGATCGCGCAGCGTCAGGAAGACGGTGCCGCCCCGGGCCGTCAGCTCGGTGATCTGCCCTTCGACCCAGACGGTGCCCAGCTTGCCGATCCACTGGGCGACCATCTGCAGCACCGACCTGATCGGCAGGGGCGCCTCCGGGGACGTCTTCGCGCTCAAGTGCCCTCCTCGCCTGACCCGCTCGTCCCTGCAGGCTAGCCGTACTCCCCGACAATCCACAGGCGAGCAGGCGGGTGACGGCGCGCCCCGGCCCGCCCGGGACGTCCCGAGGGCGGGCGCGGGCGGGCGCGGCGCGGGATCAGGACTCGGACTGCAGCTTGGACAGCCGGTTCTGGAACATCCGGACCACCTCGGGGCGGTTAAGGTGCGCCTGCTCGTAGTCCAGCAGCGCGTGCACCTGCTCGGCCGACTTGCCGCGCATCCGGGCCCGCAGCGACGCCACGGAGAGGTTCGCGTAGTTCGGCATCGGCTCGGCGGACTCAGCCGTCTCCGCCGTCGTCTCCTTCACCGCGGGCTGCTCCGCGGGCTGCTCCGCGGGCTGCTCCGACGGCTGTTCCGCCGTCGCCTCGGCAGGGCTCTGCTGCGCCTGTGCGGCGGTGGTGGTCTTCCTGCGGGTCCTGGGGGCCTTCGGCGCGGCGGTTTCCGTGGTCTCCGCGGTCCCGATGGCCTCGGCGCCCTCGGGGCTCTCGGCCGTCTCGGGGGTGGCCTTGCGGCGGGTGCGTGGCTTCTTGGGCGCCTCGGCGGGCGCTTCGGCGGGCGCTGCGGCCTCGGCGGTCCCGGCACTCTCCGCGGTCTCGGCCGTCTCCACGGGCTTGGCGGCGGCCTTGCGGGTGCGCGGCTTCTGCGGCTTCTCGGGCGCTTCGGCGGGCGCAGCGGCCTCGACCGGCACCTCGGCGACGGCCTGGGGCTCGGCCTTGACGGGAGCGGCCTCGGGCTTCTGGGCGGCCTCGGCCGTCGGCTCGGCTACGGCCTGGGGCTCGGCCTTGACTGGTTCTGCCTCGACGGGTTCTGCGACGGGAGCGGCCTCGGGCTTCGGGGCGGCCTCGGCCGTCGGCTCGGCTACGGCCTGAGGCTCGGCCTCCGCGGGCGCCGCCTCCGCGGGCGTCTCGGGCGTCACCGCGCCGGCCTGCTCGGCCTGTTCGGCCTTGCTCGGACGGGGAGCGTAGATGACGGGCTTGCGGGGCTCGGTGCGCTCCTCGGCGGTCTGCGCGTCCCGCGGCGCCTGGGTGGCCTCCGGACGCCCGCCGTCCTGCGCCTCGCCACCGGCGAAGCGTTCCTTGACGGTGGTCTTGATCTTGTCGCCGACCAGCAGCGCCTGTCCGACCCCGTTCAGAGCGGTCTGAAGGACTGTAGTTATTGCTCTAAGGACGGACATTTCGGCTCCCGGGGAGATGTGTATCTGGTACACCCAGTCTTGCAAGACCAGGGTCAAGAAGCGGCTCGCGTTCCACATAGCATAGGAACATGGACGTGCAGACCTCAGCGACCCGCCGTGTCCTGATCGCCAAGCCCCGCGGCTACTGCGCGGGAGTCGACCGCGCGGTGCAGGCGGTCGAGCGGGCGCTGGAGCAGTACGGCGCGCCCATCTACGTACGCAAGCAGATCGTGCACAACACCCACGTCGTGAAGACGCTGGAGGAGCGCGGCGCCGTCTTCGTGGAGGAGACCGAGGAGGTCCCCGAGGGCGCCATCGTCGTCTTCTCCGCTCACGGCGTCGCGCCCGCCGTGCACGAGGAGGCCGAGAGCCGCCGTCTGCGGACCATCGACGCGACGTGCCCGCTGGTGACCAAGGTGCACAACGAGGCCAAGAGGTTCGCGGCCAAGGACTACGACATCCTCCTCATCGGACATGAGGGACACGAGGAGGTCGAGGGCACCTCCGGTGAGGCGCCCGAGCACATCCGGTTGGTGGACGGGCTCGACGGCGTCGACGCGGTGTCCGTACGAGACCCGGAGAAGGTCGTCTGGCTCTCCCAGACGACCCTGTCGGTGGACGAGACCACCGAGACCGTCGCACGGCTGCGGACGCGCTTCCCGAACCTCATCGACCCGCCGAGCGACGACATCTGCTACGCCACCTCCAACAGGCAGACCGCCGTCAAGCAGATCGCCGCCGAGTCGGACCTGGTCATCGTCGTCGGCTCGGCCAACTCCTCCAACTCCAAGCGGCTGGTCGAGGTCGCCAAGGACTACGGCGCCGCCGCCTCCTACCTCGTCGACGACGCCTCGTTCGTACGGGACGAGTGGCTGGAGGGCGTGCGCACGGTCGGCCTGACGAGCGGCGCCTCCGTACCCGAGGAACTGGTGCAGGGAGTGCTCGCCAAGCTGGCCGGCCACGGCTTCACCGATGTCGAGGAGGTCGAGTCGGTGCAGGAGAGCATGCGTTTCGCCCTCCCCCACGAACTCCGCAAGGACCTCCGCGCGGTCTGACCGATACCGGGGCTACTCGTCGGCCGCCCTGCCGTACACGCGGGGCTCGAAGTAGCCCTCCGGCTCGGGATCGAACGCACCGGCGCGGCGACGGCGGGCGCGTGCGGCGGGCGTGGGCGTGGGTGCCGGCGCGCCGCGCAACTCCCTCAGGTTGCCGGGCAGTCCACGCACCCACGCGACCCCCAGCGTCAGCGCGGAGCCGAGGAACAGCCACGGCGCGCCGGACGACAGCGAGGTGAACATGCCGAGCCCGAACGTCTGGAGCAGCGAAGCGGACCCGACCGCTCGCACGAGTTCCACCAGCAGGGCCGCGCCGAAGAAGACCAGTGGGGGCGTCACCACCAGTGGCAGCAGGTCGCGGGGGCGCACCAGCAGGACCGCCGCGAGGCAACCGGCCACGAACGCGGGCCCGGGCAGGAACGGCATGCCCACCAGGCTGATCACGAAGAGCATGACGATCGCCCCCCGAGCGGTCAGCCGCAGCCCCGCTCGACCGGTGCCTGTCATCGGGCCCCCTTACGACAAGTCTCGCGTCAATTTACCGTTCTGATGTTGCGGGGGAGGGGGGCTTACCCGCTCTTCACCTTCGAGTTCGGGGATGGCGACCGGCCGGGGGACCTCCTCCACCGCCGCCGGAGCGTCAAGCGAGTAGTCCACCAGCCCGAGGTCGTTCATCCTCCGCGCGCTGACCAGGACCCGGCTCTCCAGCGAGCCGACCGTCTGGTTGTACGCGGTGACCGCTCTGGTGAGCGCCTTGCCCAGGTTGTCGACGTGGCGTCCGAGGGAGCCGAGCCGCTCGTACAGCTCCTTGCCCAGATCGAAGACCGCCTTGGCGTTCTCGCTGACCGCGGCCTGCTGCCAGGCGTACTGCGCGGTGCGGAGCATCGTGACGAGCGTCGTGGGAGTGGCGATGTGGACGCGCCTGCGCATCGCGTACTCCAGCAGCCCGGGATCGCGCTCCAGCGCGGGCGCGAGGAACGCCTCGCCGGGGATGAACAGGACCACGAACTCGGGCGACGGGCTGAACGCCTGCCAGTAGGACTTGGCGGCTAACCGGTCCACGTGCTCGCGCACGTGCCGCGCGTGGGCGTCCAGCCGGGCCGAGGCGAACGCGGGATCGGCGGCCTCGGCCGCCTCCAGATAGGCCGCGAGCGAGACCTTCGCGTCGACGATCACGTTCTTGCCGCCGCTGAGCCGTACGACCATGTCGGGCCGGACCACGCCGTCGCGGGTGGCGGCGCTCACCTGCTCGTCGAAGTCGCAGAAGCGGGCCATCCCGGCGATCTCCGCCACCCGGCGCAGCTGCAGCTCTCCCCAGCGTCCCCGGGCCTCCGGCCGCTGGAGCGCCCGCACCAGCGCGTCGGTCTGGGCCTTGAGCCGATCGGAGCTCTCCCGGACGAAGTCCATCTGCTTGCTCAGCTCGGCGCGGGCGGCGCGCGCGCCCGACTCGCTCTCCCTCAGCTGGCTCTCCACCTTGGCGAGCGTCTCACGCAGCGGCGCGATCAGGTTCTCGACCGCCTGCCTGCGCTGGTCGAGGTCCCCGGCCGCCTCGGCCCTGGTGGTGTTCAGCCGGTTCTCGGCGAGTTCGAGGAAGCGCAGGTTGGCCACGTCGAGGGCGTGCGCGGAGATGGCCTGGAACCGCTCGGTGAGCTGGTTTTCCATGTAGGCCACCTTGTCCTCGGCCGCCCGCGTCCTCGCCTCGGCCTCGGCCACCCTGGCGGCGTCCCGGGCGGCACGGCCCGCGGTCCGCATCCCGGCGAGCGCCGCGCCGACCACCACGCCGATCACCAGTCCCAGTGCGAGAGCCACGACATCCACGGTCTGGATGATTTCAGGCATTGGCGTGCCAAACAGGGAGGCGCGCCTGGAGCGGGCCGAGCCGGACGACGCGGCCGTCGATGTCCGGCGCACCCACCGAGACCCCTAAACTCGGGGTACGTGAGCCTGAGCATCGGCATCGTCGGCCTGCCCAACGTCGGCAAGTCCACGCTTTTCAACGCCCTGACCAAGAGCGGGAACGCCCTGGCGGCCAACTACCCGTTCGCCACGATCGAGCCCAACGTGGGCATCGTCGGCGTGCCGGACTCCCGTCTGGACACGCTGGCGGAGATCTTCGGCTCCGCGCGCATCCTCCCGGCCAAGGTCGAGTTCGTCGACATCGCGGGCCTGGTGAAGGGTGCCTCGGAGGGGCAGGGCCGGGGCAACCAGTTCCTCGCCAACATCCGCGAGACCGACGCGATCTGCCAGGTCATCCGGGTCTTCTCCGACCCCGACGTCACGCACGTGGACGGCGAGGTGGCGCCGGAGCGCGACATCGAGACGATCAACACCGAGCTGATCCTCGCCGACCTGCAGACGATCGAGAAGGCGGTGCCCCGTCTGCAGAAGGAGGCGCGCACCAACAAGGACCGCAAGGTCCTCCTGGAGGCCGCCGAGGCCGCGGCGAAGCTGCTCGACACCGGCACGACCCTGTACGCCGGGGGCAAGGCGGCCGGGATCGACCTCGCCGACCTGCGCGAGCTCCACCTCCTCACGGCCAAGCCGTTCCTGTACGTCTTCAACCTCGACGCCGACGAGCTGACCGACGCCGACCTGCGGGCCAAGCTCTCGGCGCTCGTGGCGCCGGCCGAGGCCGTGTTCCTCGACGCGAAGATCGAGTCGGAGCTGGTGGAGCTGCCCGACGACGAGGCGCTTGAGCTGCTGCAGTCGGTCGGCCAGGAGGAGTCGGGCCTGTCCCAGCTCGCCCGGGTCGGGTTCGAGACGCTGGGCCTGCAGACCTACCTCACGGCCGGGCCGAAGGAGGCCCGGGCCTGGACGATCCGCAAGGGCGCGACCGCTCCCGAGGCCGCCGGGGTCATCCACACCGACTTCCAGCGCGGTTTCATCAAGGCCGAGGTCATCTCGTTCGACGACCTGGTGGAGGCGGGTTCGATGACCGCGGCCAGGGCGGCGGGCAAGGCCCGCATCGAGGGCAAGGACTACGTGATGCGCGACGGCGACGTCGTGGAGTTCCGCTTCAACGTCTGAATCGGCACTGTCCGCCCTGCTCATGCCTTCGGGGACTCGTTCTGGGGCACATCTGGGGCACACGACCTCAAGGCGGCCCGAAGCCGGGCCGCACGCGCCGCCGTCACGGCAACGCCGCCGCCTCCCGCTGGCGCTCCCGGCGGCCGGCTAAAAGCACCGCCGGACGGCTGGCGCGGACGAGTCGAGGCGGGCCACCGCGCGACAGTACAGGTCTGGTCACGGGCGGTGGGCTGAGCTGGAACGGCCGCAAGTACGGCGCGGTGCGTGGTAGCGCCTCCGGCGGGGGGCGCTCCGGCTCCGGGATGGCCTCGAACACACGTGAGGGTTGTGGGGTGGCTGGTGTGGGAGCCATCCCGCCCGCGATCGACCCCAGGCAAGCCCAGCAGCCCGCCTCCTCCGCCGCAAGCCCGGCTGTGACCGTTGGCGTCCAATCACCGTGGAACGTGCCCAGGCGGAGGGACACGTCAAGCCGGGCTTGCGCCTCTGGCACCGGCCCGCTGCCGCTCCGCGGTGGGGTCGACGGCAGACGGGATGGCCAGCACGCGCGTCCGCGATTGTCCCCGAAGGCTCTGATTGGGGAAGTGGTCAGGGCGTCAGGCCGGGCCGCCATAGTTGGAGGCGGTAGAGCTGGACTTGGTAAACGTCGCGCGGGAAGTCCGGCTCCTCGGTATTGGTCATGACTTTGGTCAGCACGCGAACCGACCAGGAAAGGCCAGTCTCCCCGAGGTCGAACGGCTCGAATTCTTTCGGCTCATGTTCAGAGACGTACTCCGAGAGGGCGATCGTCCCCGAATCGATCCGCAGTTCGCCAGTCCATAGCTCCGCCCAGGACTCCAGCGGCTCCGGGGGGCCGTCCCACAGCTCATACCGGACGAAGTGGTCGTTCTCTTCAACCATCCGACTGGTCTGAAAAGGGAGTTGGCTGGTCAGAACAAGGCCGCTCCGGCCCGCGTGGATGCCGGGACCGACTAGGGGAGCCCCACCCCCGGGACCGGGGTCACCGGTGATTTTCCCGTCCGTCACCTCGGTGATGACGAAAGGATCGCCAGGGGTGAGGCTGATCATCTCCACCATACTGGCGAGCAGATTCACCATGGGTCAATTCTCTCAAGGCGTCGCACAACGTCGGCCGCGTTCCGCGTGTCCCGCGCGGCATGATCGTAACCTATGCTCAAGCTGATAACGCGGATCGAGAACGATACTGCTGGCCGGAACCTAGACGAGCCACCCCGCCCCGGAGCGCTATGTCCCCTGATCAGATGCGTGTTCCGGTTGCTTCACACGGAAGCAGTAAACAGGAAGTCGGGACGGCCTAAGCGCGGCACTGCCCAGGGGACGGCGCTGCCCAGGGGACCATCTGGGGACCACACAACATGCGTACGGGCGAACGCGTCGTCCATCTCCATCTGAAGGCCGCCGAGCTATAAAAACGCGGACTCCAACGTCCTGGGGGTCAAGAGGGAGCACAAGGACGAACTTACGCACCGCCATTGGCGGGCCCGGCGCTCGTCCTCGCGATCCATGAGGGCACAACGAGGGCACATGACACCATGATCAGCTGAGAAATGCCGAGAACCGCCGAGACAACCAGGGCCAGGTCATCACGGCGGTTCGGATGTTTCGCCAGGTCACGATCAAGGATGGATCAGATCTCGATGTACTAGGCCCGCAAGCCGTCTACCTGCATGTTCCGCCCTAGCAGCGTCGGAAAAGAACAGCCGGTGATCGGGCTGCTAGCGTTCGGCGCCATGTGGACCGAGGAGATCGTGGCCGGGCGACCGGCATGGCGGCATGCCCCGTCGGGCGTGGTGTTCCGGAAGGTTCCGGGCGGCACGTTCCGGATGGGCTTGTCCGACGCGGAGCTGGACGCGGTACGCGCCATCGAGCGCAGCGGCGGGGTCGAGGACACCATCGAGCCGTTCCTCGCGGGCGCCGGGGACGCACAGCCGGTACGCGAGGTGCGGGTCGAGCCGTTCCTGATCGCGCGGCACCCGCTGACGGTCGCGCAGGTCCGGCACTGGCTGCCCGAATACGAGGACCCGTACGCCGAGGCGGGCACCGGCACGGCCCGGCTCGAAGGCGACCTGGACGACCTGCTCAAGCTGTTGCCGTTCCAGCTGCCCAGCGAGGCGCAGTGGGAATACGCGGCGCGGGCCGGCACTACCACGCTGACCTTCCGCGGTGACGGGAAACCCGGCGAGGACCAACTGCTCGACGACTTCGGCGACGAGACGCGGGTGGCCGCGGCGGAGAACTCGTTCGGGCTGGCGGCAATGGGGTCGGCGAACGAGCTCTGTGCCGACGTGTGGATCCCCGGATTCGCGGGCGCGCCGGCAGACGCACAGCCACGGACCGGCGACGGGCCTCGGACCGTACGTGGCGGAGCCGTCGACGTATACCCGTGGCAGGGCTGCGACGAGTGGCTGCTGTTGCTCTCCGCCACCCGATACGAGCACGCGGAGTTCACGGCGGTTCGCCCGGTCGCACCACTGCCACCCCGCTGAAAGCCATCTCAGCGGATCCAGGGTGCCGGTAGTTTCCGGCCCAGAACAACGCTAAGCACTTTGATCTAAGGCAGCAGGCCCGTCTACGGCCGGCGGAACGTTGTAGCGCGCGCCACGCGGGACGCTCGTGTCCCTCCCACTGGGGCACGTAAGGGGCACAAGCCACCGTGAAACGTCGGCAACCAAAGACCACCGACGTGAGACCAGAAGACCGCCCGACCAGCGCAGCAAGCATCCTGACCCAGGTCGACAGGATGGCGGTCAGAGTTCCGCTTCAACGTCTGAACCGGCGCGACTCGGAGGCGATGTCCTTGCTCGTCCCTGACGTGGACCGGTGGGGCCAGGCGGACGGCTCGAGCCGGAACGACCTGGCCACGAAGGGCGAACTCCCAGTCATTCGATCACAGAGGGGATCGTCGTTGTGGGCGTGACCACCGCTTCGCGCGCGGAGCCGGTTCCTGAGTCCGCTCGCTCGCCACTGAGAGGGGCCCGCGCGGCGGTCGGCCGATTCGCTGTTCGCTGATACGACCCGAGCGCTATCATGGCTGATATCAGTTGAGGAGGTGGCTCTGATGTCAGCCATCGTCATCCGCGGGCTCGATGAGTCCGTGAAGAAGCAGCTCGCCGCTCAGGCGAAGGAGCACGGCCGCTCCATGGAAGCCGAGGTCCGCGACATCCTCACGAAGGCCGCGCGTCGGCCCCACATCGGCCTGGCGCTCATGCGGGCGGCGCAGGAGGTCGGCGGGATCGACGATCTCGTCGTCCCTGAGCGCGGCGACGTCGCACGAGCCGTGGACTTCGAATGATCGTCCTCGACACGAACGTCATCTCGGAGATCTTCCGACCGAAGCCCGATGCCCGCGTCGTGGCATGGTTGGAGTCTCTCGCCGGTGATGTGGCCATCACCTCCATCACGCTCGCCGAGCTTCTGGCCGGCGTGCGCCGTCTCCCGGATGGTCGCCGCAGGTCGGCGCTGAGCGCGGTGATCGAGAGCGCGTTGCAGCCCTACCGGGAGACCAAGGCCGTGCTGGCCTTCGACGACGAGGCGGCAGACCACTACGCCAAGGTGCTCGTCGCGCGTGAGCGGGCAGGGCTGCCGATCAGCACGGCCGATGCCCAGATCGCCGCGATCTGCCGGTCTCACAAGGCCGCGTGCGCGACCCGGAACACCAAGGACTTCGTGCAGACCGGAGTCGAACTGCTCGACCCCTGGGCAGACTGAGCCGGCTTCCTCGCTGCGCCCGACCATCGCACGCTCGCTCCGCTTCAACGTCTGAACCGGCGCTGTCCGCCACACCTCATGCCTTCGGCCCGAGGGGTGGCGGCAGGCGGGACGGACGAGCGCGGGCGGCTGTCAGGCGAGGTCGCGGTAGTAGTAGTACATCGGCTCGGTCGCCCCGGGCTCGCTGTTGGCGAAGCCGTGCGCCTCGTAGAAGCGGCGGGTGTCGGTGTCCTCACCGTCGACGTTTGTTTCGAGCGTCTCCGCGCCGCGTTCCCGCACCAGACGGCACGCCTCTTCCAGCAGGGCGTGCCCGAACTGCTGCCCGCGCAGGTCGGGCCGCACATACAGCTCGTCCAGGATCGCGGCCGGACCCTCCTGCCACACGTTGGGCCGGAAAGACAGAACCGCGACGCCGGCGGCCGGTTCGCCGGTGAGAAGGGCGACGAGTTGGTCCCCGGCGATCAGCCGGCGGAGGCGTGCCGTGAGCACGTCCGTTCCCGGTGACGGTGCGTCGAACTCGCGGTTGAAGGCGTCCAGCAACTCGGCGACGACAGCGGCGTCGGACGTCGTCGCCTGCCGTACCAGGTGCTCTTGCTGAGGTATGGCCACCTCTGGAACCTTCCTGCCCTGCCCGGCGGAGCGCAAGATATTTTCGAACATCCGGGGAAGAGGCGCGTGACCATTCCCACCCCGGCCGCGTCTGGTCTGTTGTGACAGACACGAAGACGCGGGGGGCATCATCATCGAGGAGCTGTACCGCGAGCACTGGGCGCTCGTGTGCGGGTTCCTGTTGCGCCGCACCCGCGACCCCCACCTCGCCGAGGACCTGGCTCAGGAGACGTTCGTCAAGGCGACCAGGGCGCTGCTCGGCTGGCGCGGTGAGAACCCGGCCGCGTGGCTGCTCGCCATCGCCCGCAACGTCCTGGTCGACCACTTTCGGCGCCACCACCGAGAGCTGGACCTGCCCCACCCGGACGAGCTCGGCGTGCCCCCGCTGCACATCGAGTCGCTGGCCGTGCGCGACGTCCTGGACCGGCTGCCCGAGGAGCATCGCAGGCTGCTCACCCTGGTCTATTTCGAGGGCTTCTCACTGGTCGAGGTGGCCGCGATGACCGGCAGGAAGCACACCACTGTCAAGACGGCCGTGTGGCGGGCCAGAGCGGCCTTCGCCGATCTCTACGGGGGTCCTCATGACTGACGACGATCTGCTGCCGCCCATGCCCGACTTCGATCCCAAGGCGACCCGCCGGGCCGTACGGCGGGGTGTCGCCCGCACCGCGATCACGGTGCTGGCGGCACTGCTGGTCCTCGTCCTGGCGGCGACGGTGGGCTCCGGCCTGATCCAGCGGCGCGGCGACCGGGAACAGCGCATGACCGACGTGCTGGGCACCGCCTTCAAGATTTACAACCCCGCCTACGACATCGATATCCGAAGCAGGGGTGCCACCACACCGCTGTCGATGTCGTTCACCGTGGCCGCCCGGCCCATGCGGGCCTTCGGGGGCTTCACCGAAGGGTACGGCGTCGAGCATGTCGTCACCCAGGACTTCTTCGGCCATGTGGGCAGGCTGCCGCTCGGCAACTTCGCCGGCACCTCGCTGAGCAGGGCGTTGATGAACGTGGGGACGACCCTCCAGCGCAAGGAGGACAGCCGCAAGGTGCTGGCCGGGATCCCGGAGGGGCTCAGCGCGCTGGCGGTGGTCGAGTTCGCGAGGCCGCTCACCGCCGACGAACTGGTCGCCTTCACCGCCAGACACAAGTCGCATGCCGAGAAGGTGGTTCTCGAGCGGCGTCCCGGATCCATGCCCATCACCTGGGGAGGCACGACGACGTGGGACAGGGCGCCGATGCCGGGAGAGCCCGGGGAGGAGCATGCGATCGAGCCCGTTGACGGGAACAAGCTGGACCTCAGGAACTTCCGCCGCTGGGTCGGCATCCTCGAGGACTACGACGACGACAACCTGCACGACTTCGATCTGAGCCTGGCCCGGCTGCGCAAGGCCGCGAACGACAGCCTGGCCTACGCCTACGTGGACTCGTGGGCGAGGATCGGGCAACTACGGGAGATCATCGAGGATCCGCTGGTCCGCACGGTCCGCGTGGCGGACGTCACCTACAACCTCGAAGGACCCTGAGACGGCCCGGTCGCGCAAAGCGGCGGTCATGGCGGTGAGGGCTCGTCATCGGGGGCGGGCGACGGGCTCGCCGTGCTCACGGTGCCCGCATCTCGCGACGATCGCGGAAGGACAAGCCCAGACTGCCCGGCCGTACAAGAAGCCGCAATCGCCCTACCGGCATCACCCGCCGCATCCCTCCCTCCGGTCAGATCCTCCATGGCCAGCGGAAACGCTTGAGCCAAGTGCCCTAGACGCATTCGGGAGGCTCGTTGAAGCATCGAGATGAGGCCGTTCGGCGTGAAGTCGCCACATCGAATTCTCCCTTTTCGCGACAAATCTTCTCGTCTGCCGTAATCCGGCATGCGGAAGGGGAGACGGCCGAATTCGGGCACCGGGAAAAGCCCAGGTGGCCCGACCTGCCGAGGCCCGATCGGGCCCAAGGAGGCAACCATGCATCGGAAATCCAGACAGCCGGCTCTCGCGGCGATTGCCGCCTCGACGTTCGCGGCCGGCGCGGTCGCGCTGCTCGGCGGCACCGCCTCCGCGGCCACCGGCGTCCCGGGCTCGGCCTGGGCGTCGCAGGCGGGCGAGCCCGGCGGTTCGGTGCGGGCGACGTCGTACACCACCACCATCAGCGAGCCGCTGCTGGTGACCGAGTCCGTACCCGGGGCCAGGATGCTGTCGGCTCCGCTGATCACCGCACCGGTGATCACGGAGAGCCTGCCGATCCAGGCGCCGCAGCTCACCGTCTCCATGCCGCGGATGTCCGTCGCGGAGCTGCCGCAGACCGTCTCGGTCATGGTAGGCCAGGAGTTCCCGGCGCAGTGGTCCGCCCGGCACCACAGCGGTTCGAGCCTGCGCAGTGAGGCGTTCCCTGCCAGGGGCATGTCGATGGAGCAGACGGCGGAGGAGGCCAGGCAGAGCATCAGGGACGAGGCGAGCAGCGCCAAGCAGCAGATCATGCAGCAGGCGACGAACGCGCAGCAGCGCATCGAGCAGATGTCCCAGCGCGCCCAGCAGCAGTTGTCGGAGGCGCAGTCCCAGTCCCCGTCGCTGTCCCAGTCGCAGAGCTCCTCGCTGCCCGAGAGCGCCTTGGGAAACGCGCCGGAGAGCGGTCCGCCGGCGGCCATCCCGCCGACCTTGGGCGAGTCGTCCTCCTCGTACTCCTCGGAGGCGTGTCAGTAAGGGCGCGGGCACCGGCCCGCGGCACGACGGCCCCGCTTCGGGCGGGGCCGTCCGCCGTCCGGGGCGAGGCGCTCGGTTTCGTTATGCCTGCGAGCTGCGAAGACAGCAATAGGTGGCGGTTAGGTAATCGCTGCCCCCGCTGGCCAGGCGTAACGTGCTTTTCCGCAGAGTGGATAGGTGTGGGGCGTCTCAACGGGATGTGGACCTGGTTTGCTCGGTCGCGGCGATGCTTGCACCATGGGCGTGGCTTACCTGGAAGAATTGGTGAGACCGCTAGGGTGAATACTTCAATGCGGTTAACCGGATCGAGAGCAAGAGGAAACCGCGCCAGCCGGAGGGATCGGCGCGAGCGGAGGCGTGATGGCTCGCAGGTCAGACGTCCAGCAGGATCCGCGGATCGCTGGCGACCCTGACCCATACCCACTGGAAGGCTTCGAGCCGGCCGGCGCCGCGAACGGCACGGCCCCCCGCCGCAGAGGCTGGAGCGGCGGTGGAGGCCGCTGGCTCGTGTGGACCGGGCGGGTCATCCTCTGGGCGCTGATCGTCGTCATCGTGGTCAACGGCATACGTGCCCCGTTGGAACGGCTGGCGGGGGACGACCCGGCCACCGTGACTCCCACCGGCACGGCCACGTCCGGATTCCCGGTGACGCAGGCGACGGCGTTCGCCAACCAGTTCGCGGCGGTTTACCTGAACTACGACGCGGCCAACCCCCAGCAGCGCGCGGAACGGCTCAAGTCGTTCCTGCCGGAGGGCGCCGACGATCAGTTCGGCTGGAACGGCTACGGGCGCATGTCGGCCGGAGCATTCCAGTTCGCCGGGATCGATGTGGTCGACGACCACAACGCCCGGGTGACCGTGACGTACCAGTCCGGAGCCAGCCGCGGCCTGCTGTCCGTGCCGATCTACTACGACAACGGCAGGTTCGTGGTCTCGGCCCAGCCGGCTCTGCTGCCCGAACCTGGTCCGGCGGGCCTGCCGCAGCTGCCGGACCCCGACCGCGACTCCGCCACCGAGGCCGAACTGCGTCCCCAGCTCGAAGGCTTCTTCAAGGCGTACGCCGCGGGCAACCAGAACGATCTGCAGCGTTACGTCGCGAGTGGGGCGACCGTCAACGGGTTCGACGGCGAGTTCACCCTCGCCGAGCTGAAGGACGTCGTGGTCCCGCCGGGCGGCGCCGACAGCAGGAAGGTCACGGCGGTGGTCGTGTGGGCGGTGGCGTCCGGAGAGTCGGCGGCGGTGGCCAGCCCGTCGCAGGACCCGGAGGCGCAGCCCGCCGGTCTCGAGCAGGCATACCAGTTGACGATCGAAAAGCAGGGCGGCAAGTGGTTCGTCAGGGACATCCAGGGTGCGAGCCGATCCGTGGGGTAGCGCATGCCCGGCAAAGACATCGCTGATCCATACCCCCGGGAGGGCGAGAGTTGATACTGAAGACCATCGCGGACCACGTCCTTGATCTGGCCGCGCCGTCACCGGCGCCAACGACGGGCATCAACACCGAAGGTCTCGCCGAATTCCTCCGGAGGTTCTTCGCTCCGCTCTTCCTCGCGGTCGTCTCGGTCGTGGCACTCTTCTTCCTCTTCACCCGCGAGATCACCAGGTTTGTCCAGTTCATCATCCTGGCGATCGCGATCGGCGTGATCTTCTACGTTCCCAACATCATCGAGGTGACGGCGAAGGCGATCGCGGGCGCGCTTGGCATCAAGTGATCGGGCGGAGAGGAGGTTCGGGGTGGATCTGCCCACATATACCAATATCTGGCGTATTGAGAAGCGGCTGTACAAGCTGTACGACCTACGGCTGCCGATGCCGCTTCCGGTCGTCTGGATCGGTGTGTTCGTGGGTGTCTCCGTGCCGTGGTGGGTCTTCCTCTACCTGATCGGGCTGCCGTTCGAGGCTCCCTGGCACGTCATATACCTGGTCCCTCCCGGCGTGCTCACCTGGCTGTCCACCCGTCCCGTCATCGAGGGCAAGCGCCTCACCGAGCTGCTCCAGTCGCAGCTCCGCTACGTGAGCGAGCCCCGGATCTGGTGCCGCATGGCCCCGTTCGACGAGCCGGACGAGGTCGCCCTGACAGCGCGTGTCTGGCGGACCTCGCCGCCGGCCGTGGCGGTGCGCGGCAGGGCGGCCCGGAGGGCCCGCCGCGCGGTCTCGGTCAAGGTGCCCGTTCCGAAGATCCCCCGGACGGGCGTACGGGCGGCCCCGGGAGTCGCGGCGCGAGCGGCCGCGCACGAGGTGGACCCGTCGCGCGTCGTGCGCCCGGCCGTGGCGGCCGCCGCGGCCGCAGCCGTGCCGGTCACCGGCACCCCCGCCCCTTCCCGCAGCGGTACGGCCGCCAGGACCGGCGCCGCCGGTGAGCGCGTCTTCTACCTTCCGGAACCGTCCGCGCCCCCCGCGAGCCCGGCGGAGCCGCGAGCCGGCCATGACGCCGTACGCGAGGAGCGGCCGGGAGGCCATGTCACCGGCCCGGATCACGGACACGACCCGGATGAGAGTCACGGGCATGCGGGACACGGGCATGCGGGACACGACGTCCAGGAGGGCCATGAGCCGGGCTCTGCCGAGCCGGAATCTCACGCGGCTCCCGCCGAGGCGTCGGACGCGCCCGCCGTTCCCCCCATCGGCACCGAGACGCTGCGCCGTCTGCGCAGGCTCGCCGCTTCGGCCGAACCCCGCGCCGTGTCGCCGTCCGCTGTGACGTCCTTCACGACACCGGGTGAGCCCGCCCAGGATTCCTCCGCGCGAAGTGAGCCGAGCGGGCCCGAGCCGGCCACGGGCGAGTCCGCAAACGAGGAACCGGCCCACGACGAGCAGGCGGTGACGGAGGAGGCTCCGGCGTCCGCGCCGTCCGTGGAGCCCGCCGACGACGCGGCCGATCCCGCGGACGGCGACCAGGCCGCCCCGCAGGACACGGCGCAAGAGGACACGGCGCAAGAGGACACGGCGCCGGAAGACACGGCGCCGGAAGACACGGCGCCGGAAGACACGGCGCCGGAAGACACGGCGCCGGAAAACACCGCGCAGCGGGACGCCGAGGCCCTTGAACAGCATCGCAAGGGCCGTCCGCCTAGGCTCGTGCGGCCCCGGGTGCCGGGTGGCGCCTGGAGCGGGACCTCCCGGATTTCCTCTCCGGAGCCGGAGCCGGAGCCGGAGCAGGTGCCCTCGGCGGCGGGCGAAACGGCCGAGACCGGGGAACACGCGGAGGCCGTCGATCGGCATCCTGGGGACGCCACGACGGGCCCTGCACCGGCGGCCGACGCCGCGACGGAGGAAACGCCGCACATGTCCACCTCCACGACCCGGCTGCACGCCGCTCAGGAGGCCGGGCCGAGAGAGACCCTCGACGACACCGGTTCTGGGACGCACACCGCCCGGGAGGGGACGCATGCGCCGGGCTCGCGGCCGTACGAGAGCGCCGGGGGCGAGTCCCGCGGCGGATTCCGTGGATCCGGTGCCCACAGCAGAAGTGACACCGGCGGCGAGGAGGCCGCGCCCGCGATGCCGGCCGTCCTCCCCGAGCCGGGCGTGCCCACCGGTAAGGGAAGCGTGACGCCGCCTCCGGCGGGCCCGGCGGGGGTGTCGATCCGGGCCGTGCCCGCGGGACCCCGCGCGGCCGGCCCCGCCGGTCCCGCCCGCCCGTCCCTGCCCGCCGCGGGCAGGACCACGCCCGGCAGGCCGGCGCACGAGGAGCCGCCGCGGCTGCGCCGTGTCGAGGCCGTCGTCGGGCGTGACACCTCGGGCGGCTGGCGGCGGCTGGCACAGGTCGTGGTGGGCGGCAGCCGTACGGACGGCATGGAGGTCGACGAGGCCCGGACCCGCATCCCGCTCACCACGAGCAGGCGGATCATGGTGCTCGGCTGCACCGGCGGCGCCGGGCAGACGACCACGGCGTTAATGCTGGGCCACACGCTGGCCCGCTACCGCGAGGACCGCGTGCTCGCGCTCGACGCGAACACCGGAGAGGACACGCTCACGACGAGGATCGCCGCCGAGTCCCCCGAGACGCTGAGCTCGCTCATCGAGGGCTCGGAAGAGGTGACCGGCTACCTCGGCATGCGGGCGTACACGACGCGCTGCGAATCGGGGCTGGAGGTCGTCGGGGCGGACACCGACGACCGGGTGACGCAGCGCCTGGCGGAACGCGCGTTCCTGGCCGACTGGCGCAGGACGCTCGCCGCGCTCGACCGGCACTACCGGCTCACCGTGATCGACCCCGCGGCCGCGCTGGCGGCCCGGCTCCTGCCGTACGCCGACCAACTCGTGCTGGTCGCCCCCGCGAGCGAGGACGCCTCCGAGGCGGTGGCGATGACCTACGAGTGGCTCGACGGGCATGGCTGCTCCGACCTGCGGCGCCGCGCCGTCATGGTGATCAACGGCGTGAGCCGCCGCAGCCTCCCCGACGTGGAGCAGGCGGAGGCGGTCGCCAGCGGCCGCTGCCGGGCCATCGTCCGGGTGCCCTGGGAGGACGAGCTGGCTCCCGGACGGCCGGGACCGGTCGACGTCAATCACCTCCGCATGGGCGGCCGCAGGGCGTACGTTGCGCTTGCGGGTGTGATCGTGAGCGGCCTGGCGGCTGTCCAGGCCAAGCAGGAGGTGGCCAGATGAGGGGCGAGCGAGGAAGCTGGTGATAGGTCGATGAGCAGGGCGCGCAGTCGCCTCGCGGTACGGTACTTCGACGATCGCGTTCTCCTCACCGACTCGGCGGCCTGGGCCTACTTCCGGCTGCCGACGGTGAGTTACGAGTTCCTCACCCCCGAGGAGCGCGAGGCGCTGGCCACGAACATCACGATCGCGCTGGCCGCGATCAGAATGTCCGACGCCGAGGTGCACCTGCGGATCGCGCACCGGGCCTATCCGGCGGCGGAGTGGGCGATGGCGCTCAACTCGACCTCCGACGAGGGCCCGGGCTGGCGGGAGTACCTGGAGGAGATGTATCGCCACGTCTGGGCCAAGGACTTCTGGAGCAAGGAGGTCTACCTCGGCGTACGGCTCGGGCCGCGTGGCGCGCAGCTCGGCACCGGCGTGTTCGGCCAGCTCTTCGGCTTCTACCAGCGCAGCGAGAGGGCGCTCGGCATCGAGGACGACCACGTGCCGGACAAGGAGATCAACCGGTGGACCGAGGCGGCGGAACGGCTCGGCCGGGCCCTGGCCTCCAGCGCGTTGTACGCGCGCCACGCCACCTCCACCGAGATCGCCTGGCTGTTCCAGCACGCGGCGGCGGGCGGCCTCGGCGAGCCGCTGCCGTCGGCCACGCCGCGTCGCAGATGGGGCAAGGGCGAGATCGAGTCGCTGGTCGAGGGCCAGATCCACAACGGCAGGTCGCTGCTGCGGATCGAGCAGCCGGCCGGAGACTCCTACACCGCGCATTTGTCGTTCGCCCGGTTCCCCGACCTCATGCCGTTCCCCGACGGCGAGCCGTGGCTCCACTTCGCCGACCAGTTGCCGTTCCCGGTGGAGGTCTCCAGCCGGATGCGGCTGATCCCCCCGGTCAGGGCGAGCAAGGACGTCGCGCGCAAGCTGGCCCACGCCCGCGACATGGACATCCACATCCGCGAGGCGGGCGCCGAGGCGCCGCTCGCGCTGGCCGAGCAGATCGACGCCGCCCGCATGCTGGAGCACGGCATCACCAAGGAACGCCTGCCGTTCGTGTACGGCTGGCACCGGCTGAGCGTCAGCGCGCCGACCGAGGAGATGTGCGTCCAGCGGGTCGAGGCCGTCGTGGAGCACTACCGCGACCTCGGCATCGACGTCGTCAACTCCACCGGCGACCAGTTCTCGCTGTTCTGCGAGGCCCTGCCGGGGGAGCGCCTGCGGGTCAACGCGTACGCCCAGCGGCAGCCGCTGCGCACGATCGCGGGCGGCATGGCCACCGCGACCGTCGAGATCGGCGACCGGGTGGACGAGTCGAACGCCGGATGGACCGGGCCCTACATCGGGGAGACGCTGGGCCGGGCGCGCAGCATCGTCCACTTCGACCCGCTCGTCGCGGCGGCGCGCAACCGCCCGACCGCCATCGCGATCACCGGCGAACCGGGCGGCGGCAAGACGACGCTCGCGTTGCTGCTGATCTACCAGATGGCGCTGCGCGGCGTCACGATCGCCGTCATCGACCCCAAGGGCGACGCCGAGTCGCTCGTACGGCTGCTGCGCGACCGGGGCCGCAAGGCCAGGGTGATCCCGCTGGGGTCGGCGGCGCCGGGCCTGCTCGACCCGTTCTCGTTCGGCGACGACATCGCGACCAAGAAGACGATGGCGACCGAGACCCTGCGGCTGCTGCTGCCGAGGATGTCGGAGGAGCGCGAGTCCGCGATGATCCAGGCGGTCGCCGCGGTCTCCAACGAGCCCGATCCGTCGCTCGGCAAGGTGGTCGACCACCTGGAGCAGTCCACCGACCCGGCGTCCAAGAACCTCGGCGCCGTGCTGCGGTCGATGTCGGAGATGCATCTGGCACGGCTGTGCTTCGACGCGTCGGGGGGCGAGCAGATCGACACCGAGGGCTGGACGACCGTGTTCACGCTCGGCGGCCTCACGCTGCCGGACGTGATGACGGCAAGGGACGACTACTCCTACGAGCAGCGGCTGTCGGTCGCGCTGCTCTACCTGGTGTCGCAGTTCGCGCGGCGGCTGATGAACGGGCTCGACCGGCGCACACCGAAGGCGATCTTCCTCGACGAGGCGTGGGCGATCACGTCCACCCCGGAGGGCGCCAAGCTCGTGCCGGAGGTCTCCCGGATGGGCCGTTCGCGCAACACCGCGCTCGTCCTCGTCTCGCAGAACGCCGGTGACCTGCTCAACGAGCAGGTGACCAACTGTCTGTCGTCGGTCTTCGCGTTCCGTTCCACCGAGCGTGTGGAGGTCGAGCACGTGATGGAGCTCCTCGGGGTGGACCCGTCGGAGGAGCACAAGGGGGTGCTGCGCTCCCTCGGCAACGG
This sequence comes from Microbispora sp. NPDC088329, assembly GCF_040685655.1. NCBI lineage: Bacteria > Bacillati > Actinomycetota > Actinomycetes > Streptosporangiales > Streptosporangiaceae > Microbispora > Microbispora sp. NPDC088329. Next base: position 30,239 of record NZ_JBFBIP010000016.1, on the reverse strand, counting down.
GGAGTGCGTCTTCCGAGATCTGGACGGCCGTGCGGGCCGTATCGGGGTGGACCTGATCTCGGAGGAACTCCTGCGCTGGCTTGACACCAATCCGACACACGACAAACCCGGCGAGAACGTGCATGATCTTCTTGACGGGGGCTCCGGTCGGTCGGGGGTCGCGCAGGAGGTGCGATCGTGAGCGTGCGCAGGAACGGTCCCAGAGGTCGCACCAGAGAGGGAGGCAGACGCGGCAGACGGATTCGGCGGAGCCTTGCTCTGTTGTTCGTCGCGTTCGCGGCGTTCGTGACGCTGCCGCTGGTCTTCCCCAGCGGCACGGCGAGCGCGGTCGGGCCCTGTGACCTGTCACCCGCCCTGGCTCCGGAGATCGTGGGCGGCGGCGTCGACGGGCTGGTGCAGCCGCCGTCGACAGAAGAGACGACGGCCGGTGCCGGCCAGCCCACCCAGGCGCCGAAGGAGCCGCAGACCAACTACGAGCGGTACGGCATGGCCGGCCAGTTCTGGCACACCTATGACCTGGGGTGCTCCGACGTCACGGCCGTGCTCGGCAATGCCTGGGCCAACACGATCTTCTCGTGGGCCAAGGCCGTCGACCGGCTGACGATCAGCACCTACCAGGCGGCGGCGACCGAGGGACCGCTGCAGCCCATCAAGGAAGTCGCCGACGAGATCGTCACCAATCTCGCCAACGCGATGTACTGGCCCTACCTGCGGCCGATCGTCATCCTCGGCGCGATCTGGCTGGCGTGGTACGGCCTGATCCGCAAACGCGCCACGACGACCACCGAGGGCGTCATCTGGATGGTCCTCGCCGTCACGGTGGCGATCTGGTTCTTCAGCCGTCCCGGCGACTTCACCAGCCTCGGCAAGACCGTGACCGACAAGACCGGCGAGATCGTCAACTCGGCGTTCTCCGGCCTGCCGGGAGCGGGCGGCGCGTCCTGCCTGCCCATGAAGGAGACCGAGCCGGGGCAGACGCCGAGCGAGCCCACGCCCGGGGGCTACGGCCGCCAGGGCACGCCCGGGGTGGCCCAGAACGCCGACGCGCTGTGGTCGGTGCTGGTGTGCAAGCCCTGGCTGATGGGCGAGTTCGGCACGGCCGACCCCGACGCCGGCGTGGTGAAGGGCCTGGGCGCGAAGACTCTGAACCTCCAGGCGCTCGACGCCAAGGAACAGGCGGCCGGCCAGATCCCCAGCACCGACGAGCACCAGAAGCGGTTCGAGGAGGAGGTCGCCAAGCCCTTGCAGGGCACCCCGATGTACTTCCTCTTCCAGGGCAAGGACTGGACCAGCCGCCTCGGCATCGCGATCGGCGCGTTCATCGCGGCGATGGTCGCCGGTCTGCTCATCTTCCTCGTCGCGGTGTCGCTGCTCGTTTTGAAGGTCGGCTTCCTGCTGCTGCTGATGCTCGGGCCGATCTTCCTGCTGATCGGCGTGCATCCTGGCTCGGGCCGCATCATCGCCATGCGCTGGGTGGAGATGCTGGTCGGCACGCTGCTCCGCCAGGCGGTGCTGGCCCTGGTGCTCGGCGTCCTCGTGTACGGCTACGCCCTGATCATCTCGACCAACCTGCCCTGGGGCATGCAGATCCTGTTCATGGCGCTGATGACGATCGCGGTCTTCTTCTACAGGCGGCCGTTCCAGCACCTGTTCGCCTCGATGGACGGGCACACGCTCACCACCCGGATGCTCGGCGAGGCCACCACCGCGCCGACCCTGTCGCGGGCGGCCAACGCGCTGCCGCCGGTCGCCGCCGCCCGGGCGGGCCGATGGGGCCTGCGCAAGGCCGAGCCGGTCATCGGCGCGGCCGTGATGGCGACCGGCGCGGGCACGGCGGCGGCCGCCGCTGCGGGCGTGGCGCAGGGCCGCGTGCGCGGCGAGGAGGGCGCGGGCAACGTCGCCGCCCAGGCCGGAGCGCGTGCGGGGGCGCAACCCGCACCGCTCGACGCCGACGCGCAGGGAGCAGGTCGCCGCAAGGCCGGGGTCACCGCCTCGCGTCCGGGAACGGCCCCGCCGCTCAACCTGTCGGGGGTGCGGCCCGGCGGGTCCGTACGGGCGTCCGGGCCGTCCGGCCCGGCCTCGCCCTCCGCGCCCCAGGCCGCGCCGTCGCAGCGGGTCACCGGCGCCTCCGCCGCGCCGGCCCCGTCCGCCGCGCCGTCCCGAGGAGGGTCCGGCGGCGGGTCCGGCGGTGGGTCCGGCACCGGGTCCGGCGGCGGCTGGTTCAGCGGCAGGTCGGGCGGCTGGGCCTCCCGGCCGTCCTCGACGCGATCGTCCGGCGGCGGCTCGGGCGGGTTCTTCGGCGGCTCACGCGGTTCGTCGAGCGGTTCGAGCAGGTCGAGCGGCTCGGGCGGGTTCTTCGGCGGCTCCTCCGGCAGGTCCTCGAGCAGGTCGTCCGGTGGTTCGTCCAGTGGTTCGTCGTCTGGAGGCCTGTTCGGCGGGTCGTCCCGGCGGGGCGACGGCGGCCGTTCCCGGCCCGCCCCGCCGCGTGACTCCGGTTCGTCGGCCGGCTCGTCCTCCAGCCGTTCCCGTGCCGCCGAGCCGCCTCCGCTCTGGCTGCCGACCAGGGGAGCGGGGACACGCCGTGACAGCGACGCACCGACCCCGTTCTGGGCCACGCCCGCCGACCACGACTCAGACTGATGAGAAACCGAAACAGCGACCGGGGGAAGGGCCTCGCCTTCGCGGCGGCCGTCGTGGTGCTCGCCGCCGTCGGCGTCTACCTCACGATGAGCCCGCCGTCGGGTTCCTCCTCCGAGGGCGGCGAGCAGACGAGGGAGCAGTCTGTCGTGGTCACCCCGCGGGTGACGACCGCGGTCAGGGAGCCCAGCCCGGTGGCCACGACTCCCGGCGCCTTCGACGTGTACGCGTACCTGCCGCTGTCGAGACAGGAGATCGGTGCGGCGGCCGACCTCGCCCGCCGCTTCACCGAGGCGTACGGCGGCTTCTCGCCCGGTGAGGAGCCGGCGGCGCGCGCCGAACGGCTGACGCGGTTCGCGACCGAGGAGTTCGCCGGCCAGCTCACCAGGACCGTCACCGACCCCGCCGTGGTGGAACAGAACAAGGCCGACCAGGTGACCTCGAAGGCGTCGGCGAAAGTGGCGACGATCCGCGACATGACGGCGAACCAGGTGGTGTTCGTCGTCGACTCGGTCCGTCACGTGACGGACAAGAACGGCCAGAAGGACGTGCCCGAGCGGTTCGCCGTGACCGTGGTCAAGGCGGGGACCGACTGGCGGGTGTACGACCTGCAACTGGCCGACGCGGGTCAGGACGGGGACACCTCGTCATGACCGTCTCGGCACGCGTCCTACGCGGGCTCACCTCGGCGGGGCGGGACTGGCGGACGATCGCCGTGGCCCTCGTCGTGATCGTCCCGGCCACGCTGCTCGGCTCGATCATCCTGATGACCCCCAGCCCGTCGATCCTCCTCGGCGGCGGCGCGGCCGAGAACTGCGCGGAGGCGGCCACCGGGTCCACCGGGGACGCCGCCGACGTCTCCCAGACGGCGCAGGGCGACATCCCGGCCGACTACCTGGAGCTCTACAAGAAGTTCGGCAAGCAGATCGGCGTGCAGTGGAACGTCCTGGCCGCAATCGGCAAGCGGGAGACGAACCACGGCCGCTCGACGTTGCCGGGAGTGGGCAGCGGCACCAACTACGCGGGGGCCGCCGGCCCGATGCAGTTCCTCATCAGCACCTGGGGCGGCCAGGCCAAGATGAAGATCGAGCCGGGCATCAACGGCTACGCCTCCGACGGCGACGGGGACGGCTACGGCGACGTCTACAACCCGGCGGACGCCATCCTCGGCGCCGCCAAGATGCTCAAGCGCAACGGCGCCCCCGACGACCTCAGAAGAGCGATCTTCGTCTACAACCGGGCCACCTGGTACGTCGACCAGGTGCTGGAGATCGCCAAGCGCTACGCGGCGACCGGGGACATCGGCGTGCCGCCGGAGGCCGACCCGGCCTGCGACTCCGGCTACGTCGACAGCGCCCCCGACGACGTCGTACGCGAGATCCTCGAGTACGCTCTGGCGCAGCGGGGCAAGCCGTACCGGTGGGGTGGCACAGGCCCGGACGCCTTCGACTGCTCGGGGATCATCTACATGGCCTACCGCAACGCGGGTCTGACCATTCCCCGCACGACCTTCGGCCAGTGGCCCTTCGGTGCCAAGATCGAGGAGGGCGAGGAGCAGCCCGGCGACCTCGTCTTCTTCAACGCCGGGCCGGGCACGTCCAAGGACAGTCCCGGCCATGTGGGGATGATCGTGTCGCCCGGCAAGATGATCGAGGCGCGGTGCACGCTCTGTGGGCCCATCAAGGTCACGACGTACCGCGACCGGCCGAACATCGTGGGCTTCACCCGCCCGCTGGAGAACGAGGCCGTCATCGCGCAGCTCAAGCGGGCCCAGACATGACGCGTCTCGTCGTCGGCGCCGCGATCGTCGGGGACGGCCGCCTCCTGGCCGCCCAGAGGTCCGGCCCTCCCGAGCTGCGCGGCGGCTGGGAGTTCCCCGGCGGGAAGGTCGACCCGGGGGAGGACGAGCGCGCGGCGCTGGTGCGCGAGTGCGCCGAGGAGCTCGGCGTCGAGGTCGTACTCGGGAGCCGCGTCGGCGGGGACTGGCCGCTGCCCGGCGGTTCTGTGATGCACGTGTGGCTCGCCACCGTCGTCGAGGGCGTGCCCCGCCCGCTGGAACACCTCGCGCTGCGCTGGCTGGAGCCGCACGACTTGTACGACGTCGCCTGGCTCGCGGCGGACCTGCCGGTCGTCGCCGCGATCGAGAAGCTGCTGTAGTCGCCGAATCGTTCGCAAGATCCGGCTTTGCTCCTGCTTTTACCGAACTACAATCGGTGTTGGTTTCGGAGCGGCCCGACAGGAGGCGATCGGTGATCGGACGCGCGTACATGAGGGCCGCGTCCACGGCTGTCGCGTCGGTGGCTCTCGCCACGGTGGCGACCCTGGCGCTGGCCCCGGTGATCGGCGTCAAGGCCGAGCCGGTGGAGCCGTGTGACCCCACTCAGGATCCCCAGTGCGCGGTCGTCACGGTCACCGTCACGCAGACGCCGCCGGCCAGTCCGGCGGAGGCGAGCCCCACCGCCGATCCCGTGGTGACCAAGACCGTCACCATCACGCCGACGCCGAAGCAGACCAAGACCGCGACGCCCAAGCCGGTCAAGACGACCACCGCTCCTCCCGCGTCCACCACGGAGCAGGAAGCGCCGTCGCAGACCACGCAGACGCTCCCCGCGCTGACCGACGCCCCCGTCCCGAGTCCCAGCCCGAGCCCGCAGGACGAGGGGCAGGTGGTCCTGCCCACCGCGCCGGTCGAGCCGTCGCCGGACGTGGCGCAGCAGACCCCCAGCGCGGGCGTGTCGTTCGAGCAGCCCGATCCCGAGACGGTGCCGATCGAGATCCGCAACGCGTCCCCCGAGTACGACAAGCCGACGCTGGCCCACCGGCTCGCCATCCCCGCCGGAGTTCTCGTCGGCATCGCGCTCATCGCCTGGCTGATCTTCGAGGGCCGGCTGCGGAGGATGGCGCACGCGGCCGCCGTACGGCGGGGTGGCCCGGTCGCGGCGCGGACGCCGGCTCCCGCCGAGGCGGCGGCGGCCTATCCGGCGGCCACGCCCGGCTACGCCCCGATGGTCGGCTTCGTGCCCGTCCAGTCCTACGCCATGGGATATCCGCAGCAGCCGCAGCCCTACGGCTACCCGGTGCCGTACGGCTACGCCCAGTCGCCGTACGGGTATCCGGTGGCGGACCCCGCCCAGATGCAGGCCCAGCAGCAGGCCCAGCAGCAGGCCCAGCAGCAGGCGGCGCAGGGCCAGCAGTACCCGGCCCCGGCCGACCCCTGGGCCGAGGCCACCGGTCCCGGCGAGGACCCGGGCACCCGCCGCTGAAACGACGAGAAGCGCCGATCGGGCCGGCCGATCGGCGCTTCTTCCGCGGGCTCAGCGCTGGCGCTTGAAGATCTTCGAGCCCAGCCAGACCAGCGGGTCGTACTTCCGGTCGACCACGCGCTCCTTCATCGGGATCAGCGCGTTGTCAGTGATCTTGATGTGCTCGGGGCAGACCTCGGTGCAGCACTTGGTGATGTTGCAGTAGCCGAGGCCGTGCTCCTCCTGCGCCGAATCCTTGCGCTCCGCCACGTCGTACGGGTGCATGTCGAGCTCGGCGATCCGCATGAGGTAGCGCGGGCCGGCGAAGTTCGGCTTGTTCTCCTCATGGTCGCGGATCACGTGACAGACGTTCTGGCACATGAAGCACTCGATGCACTTGCGGAACTCCTGCGAGCGCTCGACGTCGACCTGCTGCATGCGGTACTCGCCCGGCTTGACGTCGGCCGGCGGCGTGAACGACGGGATCTCGCGGGCCTTCTGGTAGTTGAACGACACGTCCGTCACCAGGTCCTTGATGACCGGGAACGTCCGCAGCGGCGTGACCGTGATGGTCTCGCTCTCCTCGAAGGTGGACATCCGGGTCATGCAGCCCAGCCGGGGCTTGCCATTGATCTCCATCGAGCACGAGCCGCACTTGCCGGCCTTGCAGTTCCAGCGGACCGCGAGGTCGGGGGCCTGCGTGGCTTGGAGCCGGTGGATGACGTCGAGGACGACCTCGCCCTCGTTCACCTCGACGGTGAAGTCCTCCAGGCGGCCCTCGCCGCCCTCGCCGCGCCAGATGCGGAACTTCGCCTTGTATCCCATCACGACTCCTTGACCGCGGCGTCGTATTCCGCCAGCTCTTCCTCGGTGAGGTACTTCTCCAGCTCGGAGCGCTCGAACAGACCGATGAGGTCGCCCCGCATGGACGGCTGGATCTTCTCCTCGACCGTGATGGACGTGCCGTCCGGGGAGGCGGAGCAGACCAGCAGCCTGCGCCGCCACGCGGCCGACATGCCGGGGAAGTCGTCGCGGGTGTGGCCGCCGCGGCTCTCCTCCCGCAACAGCGCGGCCTTCGCCACGCACTCGCTCACCAGCAGCATGTTCCGCAGGTCGAGAGCGAGGTGCCAGCCCGGGTTGTAGATCCGGCTGCCCGCGGAGGCGGTGTTCCCGGCCCGCTCCTTGAGCTTCTCGATGACCTGGAGGGCCTCGCTGATCTCCTCGGACTTGCGGATGATGCCGACCAGGTCGTTCATCGTGCGCTGCAGCTCGTGGTGGACCTCGTACGGGTTCTCCCCGCCGGTCCGCTCCAGCGGGGTCAGGGCCTCGGCCTTGGCCTCCTCGACGCCGGTCACGACCGGCCGCCTGGCCAGCCCGTCCACGTACGCCGCGGCTCCAGCGCCGGCCCTGCGGCCGAACACCAGCAGGTCCGACAGCGAGTTGCCGCCGAGGCGGTTGGACCCGTGCATGCCGCCGGAGACCTCACCGGCCGCGAACAGGCCGGGGACCGACGCCGCGCCGGTGTCGGCGTCCACCTCGACGCCGCCCATGATGTAGTGGCAGGTCGGGCCGACCTGCATGGGCTCCTTGGTGATGTCGACGTCCGCCAGCTCCTTGAACTGGTGGTGCATCGACGGCAGCCGCCTGACGATCTCAGCGGCCGGCAGGCGGGTGGACACGTCGAGGAACACGCCGCCCTGCGGTGAGCCGCGCCCGGCCTTCACCTCGGCGTTGATCGCCCTGGCCACCTCGTCACGCGGCAGCAGCTCCGGCGGGCGGCGGTTGTTGGCCTGGTCGTCGTACCAGCGGTCCGCCTCCTCCTCAGTCGTGGCGTACTTGTCCTTGAACACGTCCGGGATGTAGTCGAACATGAACCGGCGGCCCTCGGAGTTGCGCAGGACGCCGCCGTCGCCGCGCACCGACTCGGTCACCAGGATGCCGCGCACCGACGGGGGCCAGACCATGCCCGTCGGGTGGAACTGGATGAACTCCATGTTGATGAGCTTCGCTCCGGCGAGCAGGGCCAGCGCGTGACCGTCACCGGTGTACTCCCAGGAGTTCGACGTGACGACGTACGACTTGCCGATGCCGCCGGTGGCCAGCACCACGGCGGGGGCGTCGAAGACGATGAAGTCGCCGGTCTCGCGCCAGTAGCCGAAGGCCCCGGAGATGGCACCGTTTTCCCCGTGCCCGGAGCCGGCGTCCTTCAGCAACTGGGTGATCGTGCATTCGGCGAAGACCTTGATGTACGCCTCGGGGTCGCCGTGCAGCCTCTCGTCCTCCTGCTGGAGGGCGACGACGCGCTGCTGGAGGGTGCGGATCAGCTCCAGGCCGGTACGGTCGCCCACGTGGGCGAGGCGCGGGTACTCGTGGCCGCCGAAGTTGCGCTGGCTGATCTTGCCGTCCTTGGTGCGGTCGAACAGCGCGCCCCAGGCCTCCAGCTCCCAGACGCGGTCCGGGGCCTCCTTGGCGTGGAGTTCCGCCATGCGCCAGTTGTTGAGGAACTTGCCTCCGCGCATGGTGTCGCGGAAGTGCACCATCCAGTTGTCGCTCGGATTGACGTTGCCCATCGCGGCCGCGGCGCCGCCCTCGGCCATGACCGTGTGGGCCTTGCCGAACAACGACTTGCAGACGATCGCCGTCCGCTTGCCCTGCTGCCGCGCCTCGATCGCCGCGCGGAGCCCCGCTCCACCGGCTCCGATGACGACGACGTCGTATTCGTGACGCTCCACTTGAGATCCTTATGCGAACGGGAAGTTGATGACGCCCTTGGCGACGAGCCGGACGTACAGGTCGGCGATCATGACCGAGAACAGCGAGGCCCAGGCGAACTGCTGGTGCCTGGCGTTGAGCTTCGAGACCAGGGTCCACGCCTTGTAACGCAGCGGGTGCTTGGAGAAGTGGTTCAGGCGCCCGGCGGTGATGTGGCGGCACGAGTGGCAGCCGAACGTGTAGCAGAGAATGAGCGCCGCGTTGGCGAGCAGGATCCAGGAGCCCAGCCCGGCGGGCTTGTGCACCAGCGCGAGCACCGCGTCGTACGTCAGGATCAGGCCGATGAGGATGGCGAAGTAGAAGAAGTAGCGGTGGATGTTCTGCAGGATCAGCGGCAGACGCGTCTCACCGGTGTACTTCCCATGCGGCTCGGCCACGGCGCACGCCGGCGGCGACATCCAGAACGACCGGTAGTAGGCCTTGCGGTAGTAGTAGCAGGTGAGCCGGAACCCGCCGGGCAGTCCGAGGATCAAAATCCCGGGCGGCAGCGTGTACCAGTCACCGAACGGGGCGAGCCCGAACAACCGGGCCCCCTCGGGACACGACGTCGCCAGGCACGGCGACGAGAAGGGCGCGATGTACGGGTCGACGAAGTAGCTCTTGTCGAAGATCGCCCAAAATCCGTAAATCAAGAACAACAGGAGCCCGGCGGCGGTGAACGCCGGAGCCAGCCACCATCGGTCGGTGCGAAGCGTGCGCACCCTGATTTGCGCGCGTTGTTTCCTAGCCGTGCTCTCGGCCGTTGTCTGGGTCATCGGAGACCTTCCACCCTCACTGACTCCGCGCACGCCGGAGCGACCGCGCCGTACTGCTCAGGCCGTGCGCGTTATTGGTGGGGCACACATTACGACGAGCACATCACGAAGTGTGAGGAGGGTCACTCCTCCTCGCTGTGATCTCGGTCACTTCCCAGGCAGTTTGACGACGGTCACGAAGAATTCGTCGATCTGCCGTACTACCCGCGTGAACTGGTCGAAATCCACCGGCTTGGTGATGTACGCGTTGGCGTGCAGGTTGTATCCACGCAGGATATCCTGCTCGGCCTCCGATGTGGTGAGGATCACAACGGGGATGGTCCGCAGGGAGGGGTCCCTCTTGACCTCCTCCAGCACCTCGAAGCCGTTCACGCGGGGCAGGTTGAGGTCGAGCAGCACCAGGTCGGGCCGGCGCGCGTCGGAGTACTGCCCCTCGGCGCGCAGGAAGGCCAGCGCCTGCTCGCCGTCGTTGACCACGTGCAGGTTGTTGCCGACCTTGTTGTAGGAGAACGCCTCCTGGCAGAGCAGGACGTCGCCCGGGTCGTCCTCGACCAGGAGGACCTCGATCGGGCGGAATTCAGTCATCGGGATCTCCCAAGGCCGGCAGCGTCCAGCGGAACGTGGCTCCGGCGTCCTCGTTCGTGTCGAGCCAGATCCGGCCGCCATGATATTCGACGATTTTCCGGCACAGGGCCAGTCCGATGCCCGTCCCCGGGTAGACGTCCCTCGGGTGCAGGCGCTGGAAAATCAGGAAGATGCGGTCGGCGTACTTGGACTCGACGCCGATTCCGTTGTCCGAGCAGCTGAACTCCCACACGTCGCCGTCCTGGCGTACGCCGATGTGGACGCGGGGAGGCTCCTCCGAACGGAACTTGAGCGCGTTGCTGACGAGGTTCTGGAAGAGCTGGGTCAGCAGCGTGCGGTTGCCGACGACCTTGGGCATGTCGTCGTGGGTGACCGTCGCGCCGGTCTCCGTCAGCCGGGAGTCGAGGTTGCGCAGGGCGCCGGCCAGCGCGTCACCGGTGTCCATCTCCTCTCGCTCGCCGCCGACGCGGCCCACCCGGGAGAAGTCGAGCAGGTCGTTGATGAGCAGCTGCATGCGGCGGGCGCCGTCGACCGCGAAGCCGATGTACTGCCGGGCGCGGTCGTCCAGGCGATCGGCGTAGCGCTGCTCCAGCATCTGGGTGAAGCTCGCCACCTTGCGCAGCGGCTCCTGCAGGTCGTGGCTGGCCACGTAGGCGAACTGCTCCAGCTCCCGGTTGGAGCGCTTGAGCTCCTCGGCCTGCTCGGCGAGCTGCTGACGGGCCTCGACGGACGCCTGCCACTCGGTCATGATCCGGCGGCGCATCCCGTCGACGTGGCCCGACAGCTCCCACAGCTCGGCCGGCCGCTCGACCCGGATCTCGTGGTCGAAGTCGCCCGCGGCCACCGCCCTGACCTGGCGGGTCAGCCGGGCGATCGGGCCGCCGACGGCGCGGCGCACGATCAGCGCGCAGAAGACGATCGCCAGCACCATCGCGCCGACCAGCGCGGCGACCGCCACATAGATGGTGTCCCAGCCGGAGTAGAGCCGGGCCCTGGCCACGTCGTGCAGCCGCCCCAGCAGGGCCTGCTGCTCGTCGAGGGAGGCCTTGACCGCCGAGAAGCGCTGCAGGTTGTTCCTGGCCAGGTCGGTGAGCGAGCCGGGACCGCTCTTGAGGGTTCTGGCGACCACGGGCTCGGCGTAGTCGCGCCGCCAGGCGTCCGTGGCGTCGGTGAGCTCGCGGATCTGGCGGCGCACGCCGTAGCCCTCCGGAAGCCGGGGGACGAGTTTGGCGATCGCGTCCTTGGCCGACTGCTCCTCCGAGACGCCCTGGCGATAGGTGTCGAGGTACTGCTGCTCTCCGGTGAGCCCGTATCCGCGGATCGCGCCCTCCTGCGCCTGCACCGCCCTGGCGACGCGCAGCGTCTGCAGGGCGGCGGGATCGACCGCGTCGACGAGGGTCTGCCGGGCCTCGTACGTCGAGGTCAGCGCCAGGAGAATGGCGCTGACCGCGATCACGAAGATGAGCAGGACGCCGGCCCCGGCGAGCAGGAACCACCGGCCGACCGGCATGCGGGAGCCCCGCGCGGACGGGGTGAGCGGGGGCAGCGGGGCCGGGGCCGTCTCGACCTGCCCCTGTGCGGGGTACGCCGTGCTCACGCGATCGCCTCCCGAATGTCCTCCCGGACGCTCTGCTCGGCGTGACCGCGCGCGACGAGGACGGCCGCGACGTCGTCGTGCATGGCGCCGTCGAGACTGGCGATGATGCGGTCGAGGTCGATCCCCGCCTGGGCGCGGATCAGGTTCGCGAGCCCCTCGGTGCCGAGCAGGTCCCGGTTCTCGCCGACCGTGGCCTCGATCAGGCCGTCGGTGTAGAGCAGCAGCGACCATCGCTCGCCCAAGGTGACGTCGATGGGCGTCCACTCGATGTCCGGGAAGATCCCCAGCGGCGGGCCCGACGGCGTCTCGGTGACCACTCCGAGCACGCCGTCGCGCAGCAGCAGCGGGGGCGGGTGACCGATCACGTGCAGGCGGGCGGTGGTCAGGTCGGGAGTGATGGCGGCGGTGCACATCGTGGTGAAGATCTCCGGCGACTTGCGCTCGTGCCGCAGCAGCGTGTCGAGGGTGCGCAGCACGTCGTTGCCGGTCTGCCCGGCCAGCACCAGGGTGCGCCAGGCGATGCGCAGCGCCGTGCCGAGCGCGGCCTCGTCGGGCCCGTGCCCGCACACGTCGCCGATCAGCACGTGCACCGCGCCGTCGGGCGTCTGCACCGTGTCCCAGAAGTCGCCGGCCAGCAGCCCGCCCGTACGTCCGGGAAGGTAACGGGCCTGGTGGTGCAGGAGCGTGGGGTCGAGCAGGGGGACGGGCAGCAGGCCGCGTTCGAGGCGGGAGTTCTCCTTGCTGATGATGCGTTCCTGCAGGAGCTCGCGCATGGCGAGATCGGCGCGCTTGCGCTCGATGGCGTATCGGATGGCCCGGATCAGCAGCCGGGCGTCGACGTCCTGCTTGACCAGGAAGTCCTGTGCTCCGGCGGCGACCGCCTCGATGCCGACGTGGGCGTCCCCGAGCCCGGTGAGGACGAGCACCGCCGTGTCCGGGGCCATGGCGATGACCTGCTGCAGCGCTTCCAGCCCGGAGGCGTCGGGAAGGGACAGGTCGACGAGCACGCACTGCACGTCGTCGGTGAGCCGCGCGCGTCCCTCGGCGAGCGTCCGCGCCCAGGTGATCTTCGGCGGCCTCTCGGCGCCCGCCAGCAACTCCTCGACGAGAAACGCGTCGCCGGCGTCGTCCTCGATCAGCAGGAGGGTGAGCGGATCGGGCAGATCAGGGGAGACCGGGGTCACGAACGCCTCTCGTCAGCGTCGGCATCATCGTCGTGCAGCATCGTGTGCACAAACTTATCGTCTGGGAACTGCTCGGTAGGGGATCACACGTCAACGAGTGTCTCTATTCCCGGAGGAAGCGTCCCGTCACGTGCGGCGTCGCCGAGGAACGACAACAGCGTCCCACGGAAGGCCTGCGCCGCCCGAGTCGGCTCCACGTCTTTGCGGTGGGCGAGGGCGACCGTACGGCGCAGCCCCGGCAGCAGTGGGGTGCCCGTCAGCCTCGGGCGGTTCTCCAGCACCATCGAGGGCACCACGGCGATGCCCAGCCCCGCCTCGACGAACCGCAGCACCGCGTCCATCTCCCCGCCCTCCACCGCGAAGCGCGGTTCGAAACCCGCCTGCCGGCACGCCGCCAGCGTCGCCTCCCGCACGTCGTACCCCCGGCGGAACATCACGAGGGGCCGGCCGCGCAGGTCCTCGATCCGTATGTACGACCTGCGCCCCCGGGCCGACGTGGAGGCCACGACGAGGTTCTCGCTCAGGATCTCCTGGGTCACCAGCGACGGATCGCTGCTCTGCAGCGGCAGGATGATCAGCGCCAGGTCGAGCTGACCCCTGGCGAGGTCGCGGACGAGGTCGCGGGACCCGCCCTCCTCGACCTGCAGCTCCACCCCGGGGTAGTCGCGGTGGAAGCGGGCCAGCGCGTCGGCCAGCAGCCCGGCGCACAGCGACGGGGTCGCGCCGAGCCGCACCCGCCCCCGCCGTAGCCCGGCGAGCTCGGCGACCTCGCGCCGGGCCGTCTCGGCGTCGGCGAGCATGCGGCGGGCGAGCGGCAGGAGCGCCTCACCCGCCGGGGTGAGGGTGACGTTGCCCCTGGCCCGGCTGAACAGCGGGGCTCCCAGCTCGGTCTCCAGGCTCTTGATCTGCTTGCTCAGCGACGGCTGCGCGACCCGCATCCGCTCCGCGGCCTGCGTGAAGTGCCGCGTCTCGGCCACGGCCATGAAGTAGGCCAGTTGCTGGAGCTGCACACTCAATAGCCTAGGGCTATCGCCGAAGCCGGCTCGATGCGCCCCCCGTGCCGCGAAACCGTGTGAGTTTCGTCGCACCCATCCGGGGCTTTCGGCCCTGGGAAGCCGTATGGGTCAGAGCGCATAGCCGAGGGCTATCGAAACCAGACCTGTCATGACTTGGACGTCTGAAAAGCGCGAACCTAGCGTGAGCATTCGTGACTGCCACTGTTGACCACTCTGTGGACTCCGCTTCCGTGGATCGGGGCTCGGCGACCGCTCCGGTTCCCACGCACAACGCACCTCCCAAGCCCGCCGGGCCCGCGCCGCGTACGCCCGCCCGTCGCGGCCTGCTCGGCACCTCCGCGGGGAGGAAGGCCGTGATGGCCGTCACGGGCGCCGTTCTCGTGCTCTTCCTGATCGCCCACATGCTGGGCAATCTCAAGATTTTCATCAGTGGCGAATCTTTCAACCACTATGCCGAATGGTTGCGCACCGTGGGCTCGCCCGCGCTGCCGAACCGGACCCTGTTGACGATCGCCGAGATCGTGCTGGGGCTCTGCGTCCTGCTGCACATGTGGGCGGCCGTGTCGCTCGCCCGGCGCGCGTCGAAGGCGCGGCCCGTCAAGTACGCGGCCAAGCGGAAGTCGCAGGCCAACGGGTACGCGACGCACACCATGCGGTACGGCGGCGTGATCATCCTGCTGTTCGTGATCTGGCATCTGCTGGACATGACCTTCGGCACGGTGAACCCCAAGGGCGGCGACGCCACGCCGTACGACCGGATGGTCGCCGGCTTCCAGCCCGAGCGCTGGTGGGTGACGTTGTTCTACCTGGTCGCCATGGTGCTGGTCGGCCTCCACCTGCGCCACGGCATGTGGAGCGCGTTCCAGTCGCTCGGCCTGACCCGCCGCCCCCGCGTCCGCAGCGCGCTGCAGACGGGCGCCGCCGTGGTCTCCGCGGTGCTGGTGCTCGGATTCGTCGCCGCGCCCATCTGCATCATGATCGGAGTGGTCAAGTGAAGTTCCGCCGCCGCGCCCAGCAGGACGTACAGCAGGACGTTCAGCAGCAGGACGCACAGCAGCAGGAGACCCTGGACACGGCGCCGGGCATCGTCGGGCAGTACCGGGTCGGTGAGCCCATCCGGGACACCAAGGCGCCGGAGGGTCCCATCGAGGACCGCTGGGACACGCGCCGTTTCCAGGCCAAGCTGGTCAACCCGGTCAACAAGCGCAAGCTGACCGTCATCGTGGTCGGCACGGGCCTGGCCGGCGGCTCCGCCGCGGCCACGCTCGGCGAGCTGGGCTACAAGGTCAAGTCGTTCTGCTACCAGGACTCGCCCCGGCGGGCCCACTCGATCGCCGCGCAGGGCGGCATCAACGCCGCCAAGAACTACCGCGGCGACGGCGACAGCGTCTACCGGCTGTTCTACGACACGGTCAAGGGCGGCGACTACCGCGCCCGCGAGTCGAACGTGTACCGCCTCGCCCAGGTCAGCGTGAACATCATCGACCAGGCGGTGGCGCAGGGCGTGCCGTTCGCCCGCGAGTACGGCGGTCTGCTCGACACCCGCTCCTTCGGCGGCACCCAGGTGTCGCGCACCTTCTACGCCCGGGGCCAGACGGGCCAGCAGCTCCTGCTCGGCGCCTACCAGGCCCTGGAGCGGCAGGTCGCGGCGGGGAACGTGGAGGTCCACACCCGCCACGAGATGCTGGAGCTGATCGTCAGCGGCGGCCGGGCCCGGGGCATCGTGGTCCGCGACATGGTCACCGGCGAGATCGAGACCCACCTCGCCGACGCCGTCGTGCTCGCCAGCGGCGGCTACGGCAACGTGTTCTACCTGTCCACCAACGCCAAGGGCTGCAACACCACGGCGATCTGGCGGGCGCACAAGAAGGGCGCCTACTTCGGCAACCCCTGCTACACGCAGATCCACCCGACCTGCATCCCGCAGAGCGGCGACCACCAGTCGAAGCTGACGCTGATGTCGGAGTCGCTGCGCAACGACGGCCGCGTCTGGGTGCCCAAGCGCAAGGGCGACAACCGCGCGCCGGGCGACATCCCCGAGGACGAGCGCGACTACTACCTGGAGCGCATCTACCCGGCGTTCGGCAACCTCGTGCCCCGTGACATCGCCAGCCGGGCCGCCAAGAACGTCTGCGACGAGGGCCGCGGCGTCGGCCCCGGCGGGCTCGGCGTCTACCTCGACTTCGCCGACGCCATCAGGCGGATGGGCCGGGAGGCCGTCGAGAAGAAGTACGGCAACCTCTTCGAGATGTACGAGCGCATCACCGGCGAGAACCCGTACGACGTGCCGATGCGCATCTACCCGGCCGTCCACTACACGATGGGCGGGCTGTGGGTGGACTACGACCTGCAGTCCACGATCCCCGGGCTGTTCGTGATCGGCGAGGCCAACTTCTCCGACCACGGCGCCAACCGCCTGGGCGCCTCGGCGCTGATGCAGGGCCTGGCGGACGGCTACTTCGTGCTGCCGACGACGATCGGCGACTACCTCGCCGGGGCCGGCGCGTTCGGGCCGGTCGAGGAGGGGGACGTCGCGGAGGCCAGGAAGGCCGTCCAGGACAAGATCGACAAGCTCCTGTCCGTGAACGGCGACCGCACCGCCGACTCCTACCACCGCGAGCTCGGCCGCATCATGTGGGAGTACTGCGGCATGGAGCGCACCGAGGAGTCGCTGCGCAAGGCGCTGGAGCGCATTCCCGAGCTGCGCGAGGAGTTCTGGAACAACGTCAAGGTGCCGGGCGACTCCGAGGGGCTCAACCAGGCGCTCGAGCGGGCCGGCCGCGTCGCCGACTTCTTCGAGCTCGCCGAGCTGATGTGCGTCGACGCCCTGCACCGTACGGAGTCGTGCGGCGGCCACTTCCGGGCCGAGTCGCAGGACGCGGACGGCGAGGCGCTGCGCGACGACGAGAACTTCGCGTACGTCGCCGCGTGGGAGTGGACCCCGGACGGCCCGGTCCTGCACAAGGAAGAGCTCAACTACGAGTACGTCAAGATGACCCAGCGGAGCTACAAGTGAACCTGACCCTCAAGATCTGGCGGCAGAACGGCTCGTCGGACAAGGGACGGATGGTGACCTACCGGGTCGAAGACGTCTCTCCGGACATGTCGTTCCTGGAAATGCTCGACGTCCTCAACGAGCGGCTGATTCTCGAGGGCGACGACCCGGTCGCCTTCGACCACGACTGCCGTGAGGGCATCTGCGGCATGTGCGGCATGGTCATCAACGGCGTGGCGCACGGCGAGCAGAAGCTCACCACGACCTGTCAGCTGCACATGCGGCACTTCAAGGACGGCGACGTCATCACCATCGAGCCGTGGCGTGCCGCGGCGTTCCCGGTGGTCAAGGACCTCGTCGTGGACAGGTCGGCGTTCGACCGGATCATCCAGGCGGGCGGCTTCATCACCGTTCCCGCCGGGTCCGCCCCGGAGGCGCACTCCGTCCCGGTGCCGAAGGCCGATGCCGACGCCGCTTTCGACGCCGCCACCTGCATCGGGTGCGGCGCGTGCGTCGCCGCCTGCCCGAACGGTTCGGCCTCGCTGTTCACCGCGGCGAAGATCACTCATCTGAGCCTGCTGCCGCAGGGCCAGCCGGAGCGCGAGTCCCGCGCCCGGGCGATGGTCGAGCAGATGGACGCCGAGGGCTTCGGCGGCTGCACCAACACCGGCGAGTGCACGGCGGTGTGCCCGAAGGGCATCCCGTTCGACACGATCGCTCAGATGAACGCCGACTACCTGAAGGCCGCTTCCAAGTAGCGGACGAGTGACGTGGGCCGGTCGGCCGTAACATAATCGACCCGCCTCCCGGGTAACGTGTGCTCTGTGTCGGCGTAACACGCCTGCCGTGATCCCGCAGGCGAGGGAGAGAGCATGTCCGTGACCGGTCCACGTTCCACTTTGAAGGTCGCGTCCGCGGTCCATGGCGCCGCTGTCGTCGTGCGCGTGGAAGGCGATCTCGACGCCGGCACCGTTCACCTGCTCCACGACGAGTTGCACCGGATATGGGAGTCGCCGGGGACGTCCGTCCTCGTGCTCGACGTCGCCGGGCTCATGTTCTGCGACTCGCGGGGGCTGAGCGAGCTGATCTCCGCGTTGCAGCGTGGTCAGGCCCTGAACGTCCGGTTGATTCTCAGCGGCGTGCAGGGCGTGCTGCGCCGCGTTCTGACGATCACCGGCCTGCGCAACGTGTTCGAACAGTCCGCGACGGCCTCGGAAGCGCTCGCGCAGGCGGCGGACGCCGGGCCGCGTCAGTCCCGGCCCGGCGGCGACTCGGACGCCGGCTCGGGCGGGCTGTACGAGACCGCCGGCGACCGCTGAGCCCGCCCGTCCTGTCCCGCTCCTCCACGCGGGTGAATTGGTAGCCTTGCCTCCCCCCGCCTGCCGGGGTATCTAGAGGTGTAACTTCTCTGTAGATCTTTGAGATCTCGGGATGAGGACAGGGATGACGACGAGACTTGGCGTCACGGTGAGCCATGAGCCGACGCACACGCTCGTCACCCTGATCGGCGAACTGGACGTGATCTCCGGCGAGCGGCTGCGCACCGTGTTCGGCAAGTTGTCGGACGAGGGCGGCACCCGGCTGGTCGTGGACACATCCGAGCTGACCTTCTGCGACTCCATGGGCCTGCGGCTGCTGCTGGAGGCGCATGATCGCGCCGTGGAGGCGGGCGGGTTCATGAAACTCGCCGGCGTCAAGGGCGTCTTCCGGAGGATCCTCACGGTGACCGGGCTGCACGCGGCGTTCCCCATCTACGACACCCCCGCGGACGCCCTGGCGGCCCTGAATGACTAAGGGGTCAGGGCGCTCCTGACGTCCGTCCGTAGTTCCGCCAGGTCGACTCCGGCGTCGGTCAGGATGCGGACGCCCAGGCCCTCGCCCTCCCGGATGACACCGAGGAGGATGTGACCGTCGCGGATGTCCTTGCTCTTGAGCGCGACGGCCTCGCGGAGCGCGAGTTCGAGCGTCTTCCTGGCCCGCGGGCCGAACGGGGCCCGGCGCCCGCTGAGGAGCGCCCCCCGACGGTCGCGGCGCGGCTCCCGGTCGAGGGCCCCGACGCCGAAGACCTCCTCGACCCTCTCCCGGACGGCCGACAGGTCGATGCCGATCGTCTCCAGGGCCTCGGCGTCGATGTCCCCGCCGGTGGCGTCGCCGAGGATCCGGACGACCTCGGCCCGCACCCGCTCATGAGTGACCCCGCGGGCGGTGAGGAGCCGGGCGGACGTCGTCTCCGGGCGGCTCAGCAGGCCGAGCAGGATGTGCTCGGTGCCCACCTGCCCGTGCCGGAGTTCCCTGGCCTGCTCGTTGGCGTGTATGACGACCTGCCGCGCGTCGTCGGTGAACCTCTCCAGCATCTACTTCTCCCGTCTCAGCAGTCCTCGCCCGCCCGCGTACTTCTTGTGCACCGCCTGCCGGGACACCCCGAGCAGGAGCGCGATGTCCTGCCACGACCATCCCGCGGTGCGTGCGTTCTCCACCTGCAGCGCTTCGAGCCGGTCCACCAGGAGCCGCAGCGCCCGTACGGCCCGTAGGCCGACGGCCGGATCGCGGCTGCCGGCGTCGCTCGCCAGCTGTGCCGTATCGCTCATGCCTGTCAACATAGGTTGACAATCCCATGCGTGTCAACCCTGGTTGACGCGAGAAAACGATTTGCCCGCCCACCTGCGTCTTTGCGAGCCTGGAACGACTATGCGCGCTCTTCCTGTGGCCGATCCCGGCACTCCCGACGCCCGCGGGCCGCTGCGTTACCTGTGGTGGGTGGCGCGCGGCCAGGCCGGCCCGATGCTGGCCGGAGCCGGCCTGGCGGTGCTGTGGTGGCTGGGGCAGGCGCTCGTGCCGGCGGCCCTGGGCAAGGCGATCGACGCGATGGCCGCGCGGGACGCCGGCACGCTGATCAAGTGGTCGCTGGTGGTGCTCGGCCTCGGCGTGGTCCAGGCGGTCGCGGGCGTCACGCGTCACCGGTTCGCGACCTTCGCATGGCTGTCGGCGGCCTACCGCACCGTCCAGGTGACCGTACGGCAGGCGGCCAGGCTCGGGGCGACGCTGCCGAAACGCCTGTCGACAGGCGAGGTCGTCAGCGTCGGCAACTCGGACATCGCGCACATCGGCAACGCCATGGACATCCTCCTGCGCGGCACCGGCGCGGCCGTCGCCGTCGTCGCGGTGACCGTGATCCTCATCGCCACCTCTGTCCCGCTGGGCCTGGTCGTGCTGATCGGAGTGCCGCTGATGGCGGCCGCGGTGGGGCCTCTGCTCAAGCCGCTGCACCGGCGCCAGCACGAGCAGCGCGACCTGCAGGGCGACCTCGCCACCCGGGCCGCCGACATCGTCGCCGGCCTGCGGGTGCTGCGCGGCGTCGGCGGCGAGCAGGTCTTCGCCGCGCGCTACCGCGAGGAGTCGCAACGCGTACGGCGGGCGGGGGTGCGGGTGGCCTCGGTGGAGTCCCTGCTCGAAGGCGCCCAGATCCTGCTGCCCGGCGTGCTGATCGCGTGCGTGACCTGGCTCGGCGCGCACTTCGCGCTCGAGGGCCGCATCACTCCCGGTCAGCTCGTTGCGTTCTACGGCTACGCGGTCTTCCTGATCGCGCCCCTGCGCACGCTGACCGAGGCCGCCGACAAGCTCACCAAGGGGCACGTGGCGGCGCGCCGCGTCTGCCGCATCCTGTCCCTGGAACCCGAGATCACGGGCGGCGACGGCCGATTCCCGGCCCGGGCGGGCGCGCTCCGCGACGGCGAGTCGGGTGTCGAGGTCCGGCCCGGCCGGCTCACGGCGGTCGCGGCGGCCGCGCCGGAGGACGCCGTCGCCGTCGCCGACCGCCTGGGCGGGTTCGCCCCCGGCGACGTCACGCTCGGCGGCGCGCCGCTGGCGGAACTGCCGCTCGCCGAGGTCAGGCGGCACATCCTGCTGGCCGACAACGGCGCGCGGCTGTTCACCGGACGGCTGCGCGACGAGCTGGACGTGCGGGGCACGGCCGGCGACGAGGACGTCCGCGAGGCGCTGTACGCCTCGTGCGCCGAGGACATCGTGGCGGCGCTGCCCGAGGGCCTCGACGCGCACGTGGCCGAGTCGGGCCGCGAGTTCTCCGGCGGTCAGCAGCAGCGGCTGCGGCTGGCCCGCGCGCTGCTCGCCGATCCGGAGATCCTCATCCTGGTCGAGCCCACCAGCGCCGTCGACGCGCACACGGAGGCGCGCGTCGCCGAACGGCTGGGCAAGGCGCGGGCGGGCCGCGCGACCCTCGTCTGCACGAGCAGCCCGCTCGTGCTCGACCGGGCCGACCACGTGCTGTACGTCGAGGACGGAGCGGTGCGGGCCCAGGGCACCCACCGGGCGCTGCTGGACAGCGAGCCGGGATATCGGGCGACCGTCACACGTGAACTGACGCGAGGGGAAGGCTGAGCATGGCCCGCGAGATCCTGCCGGTCGCCGACCGGGCGCAGGTGCGCGCCTACGCCCGGCGGCTGACACTGAAGTATCCGCGCGAACTCGGCCTGGCGCTGGCCCTGCACGCCCTGGCCGCGGTCGCGGGCCTGGTCGCGCCCCGCATGCTCGGCGACCTGGTGGAGGGCCTGGCCGAGGGCCGGGCCGACCTGCGCGTGGACGCCGTCGCCCTGGCCATCGCCGCCTTCGTGGCCGCGCAGGCGGTGCTGGTCAGGTTCGCGGTGTACGCGTCGTCGCGACTGGGCGAGAAGGTGCTGGCCGAGCTGAGGGAGGACTTCGTCGGCCGGGTGCTCGCGCTGCCGCTCTCGACGGTCGAGCGGGCCGGTTCCGGCGACCTCATCACCCGGACCTCCAGGGACGTGGACGCGCTGTCCCGGTCCGTACGGCACGCCGTGCCCGAGACGCTGATCGCGGTCGTGACCGGGATCTTCGTCGTCGGCGCGGTGATCCTCGTCGGCCCGGTGATGGCCGTGCCGTCGCTGGTCGCCGTGCCGCTGCTGTGGGGCGCCACCCGGTGGTACCTCAACCGGGCCAGGGACGGCTACCTGCGGGAGAACGCGGCGTACGCCGACATGACCGAAGGACTTGCCGAGACCGTCGAGGGCGCGCGCACGATCGAGGCGCTGGGGCTGGACAGGCGCCGTCGCGACCGTACCGACCGGGACATCGCCCGGTCGTTCGCGGCGGAGCGGTACACCCTGGGCCTGCGCATGGTGTGGTTCCCCGCCGTCGAGTTCGGCTACGTGATCCCGGTCGTGGCGACCCTGCTCATCGGCGGGCTGCTGTCCATCGAGGGCTGGGTGACGGTGGCCCAGGTGACGACCGCCACGCTCTACGTCCAGCAGCTCATCGACCCGCTCGACCGGCTACTGTCGTGGGTGGACGAGCTCCAGGTCGGCGGGGCCTCGATGGCCCGGCTGCTGGGGGTCGCCAACGTGCCCGACGACCGGATCGCGGGCGAGGCCCGGCCGGTGGGGGAGGAGCTGAAGGTCAGCGGCGTGCGGTACGCCTACCGCGAGGGCCGCGACGTGCTGCACGGCATCGACCTCGACGTACGCCCGGGGGAGCGGCTGGCCATGGTCGGGCCCTCGGGGGCGGGCAAGTCGACGCTGGGCCGCCTCATCGCCGGGGTGCACGCGCCGGGGAGCGGGTCGGTCACGGTCGGCGGGGTGCCGCTGGTCGAGCTGCCGCTCGACGAGCTGCGCGGGCACGTCGCCCTGGTCACCCAGGAGCACCACGTGTTCCGGGGGACGCTGCGCGACAACCTGCTGATCGCCAGGCCCGACGCCTCGGACGCCGACGTGCGCCGCGCGCTGGAGGCCGTGGACGCCTGGGAGTGGGTGGCGACTCTGGACGAGGAGCTGGACACCGCGGTCGGCTCCGGCGGCGCGGCGGTCTCGCCGGCCCGGGCGCAGCAGCTGGCGCTCGCCCGGCTGGTGCTGGCCGACCCGCACACGCTCGTGCTGGACGAGGCCACCTCGCTGATCGACCCGCGGGCCGCCCGCGACCTGGAGCGGTCGCTCGCGGCCGTGCTCGAGGGCCGTACGGTGATCGCCATCGCGCACCGGCTGTACACCGCGCACGACGCCGACCGGGTGGCCGTGGTGGAGGACGGCCGGATCAGCGAGCTGGGCTCGCACGACGAGCTGGTGGCGGCGGGCGGCGCCTATGCCGCGCTGTGGGACAGCTGGCACGGCACCGCCCGCTGAGCGTCAGCTCGTGGTCAGCGACTTCTTGAGGAAGTCGAGCTGCAGGAGCAGCAGGTTCTCGGCCACGACCTCCTGCGGGGTCATGTGGGTGACGCCCGACAACGGGAGCACGGTGTGGGGGCGGCCCGCCGCGAGCAGGGCCGACGACAGCCGCAGCGTGTGCGCGGCGACCACGTTGTCGTCGGCCAGGCCGTGGATCAGCAGCAGGGGCCGCTCCAGCTTCTCTGCGTCTCCCTTCTCGGCGTCTCCCAGCAGCGATGACCTTTCATAGTGGCCCTCGTCGGGGTGGCCGAGGTAGCGCTCGGTGTAACAGGTGTCGTACAGCCGCCAGTCGGTGACCGGGGCCCCCGCGACGGCGGCGTGGAACACGTCCGGGCGGCGCAGCACCGCGAGCGCCGCGAGGTAGCCGCCGAACGACCAGCCCCGGATCGCCACCCGCGACAGGTCGAGGTCATCGGGGTGCAGGGCCGCCACGCCCCGCAGGGCGTCCACCTGGTCCTGCAGCGAGATCGTGAAGTCGTGCAGCATCTCGCGCTCGAAGGCAGGGCCGCGCCCCGGCGTGCCCCGCCCGTCGGCCACGATCACCGCGAAGCCCTGCTCGGCCCACCACTGGGACTCCAGGAACATCCGCCGGGCAGACAACACCCGCTGGGCGTGCGGCCCGCCGTACGGGTCCATGAGGACGGGCAGCGGGCCCGAGCCGGGCACGTGCCACGAGGGCAGCAGGACGGCCGTGGACAGTTCGCGCGCGCCCGCCCGGACGAGCGACACGCGCGGTTCCAGGCCGGGCCGCTCGGCGAGGGACGCGATCGATACTCCCCCTATCGACACGGCCGTTCCCTCGGTGTCGAGGCTCTGCCGGGCGACGAGCGTCACGCCGCCCGCGCGGCGGCCGGAGTGGACGCCCGGCTCGGTGGTCACCGGGCTGATGGTGCCCGCCGAGTACGTCCACAGGTGGATCTCGGTGGGCTCGCCGCTCGCGGAGAAGAGCACGGTGTCGCCGTCGACGTCGAGCACCGCGCGGACCTGCAGCGACGGCGGCGTCACCGGCTCGTCGCCGACCACGAGGCGGTGGCCGCCGTCGGCGTCGGCCACCCAGACCAGGGTGCCGTCCGACAGGCGGGCCGGGACGCCGGCGACGATGTCCACCCAGGCGGGGTCGGTGTCCTCGCGCAGGAGCGTCGTCCCGCCCGTGTCCGGGTCGACGGACAGCAGGCGCATGGTCCGCTGGTCCCGCGACAACGTGACGATCGCGAGGCCGTGGGCGTCCCAGGCCGCCGTCACCAGGTACTCCTGCTCGAACGGCACCGCCGTACGCGCGCCGTCCAGCCCGATGACGTGCAGCGTGACCTCGGCGTTGGCCGTGCCGGCGGCGGGGTAGCGCTGCGGGACCGGCTGACGGCCGGGGTTGGCCGGGTCGGCGATGTGCCACAGGGTCACCGGCGACTCGTCCACGCGGGACACCAGCAGGCGGTCGCCGGTGGGCGACCACCAGTAGCCGCGCATCCGCTCCATCTCCTCGGCCGCGACGAACTCCGCGAGGCCGTAGGCGACCAGGTCGCCTTCCGGCTCGGCGAGCAGGGTGTCGGCTCCGGTAGCGACCTCCAGCACGTGCAGGGCGCCGCCCGTGACGTACGCGACCCGCGCGCCGGCGGGGTCGAGCCGGGGATCGATGACCGGACCGGCCGCCGGGAGCCGCCGCACCTCTACCTCGCCGGCCTCGCCCGAGGCGAGGTCGGCCAGGTAGAGCTCGCCCGACAGCGCGAACACGGCCCGCCGGACCTCCCGGTCGGTGGCGTAGGCCACCACGCCGCCCGCCGACTCCCGCGACCGCTCGCGGCGGGCGCGCTCCTCCGGCGGCAGGTCCTCGTCGGCGGCGCCCAGGGCGAGGGGGTCGACGACGAGCCGCTCGGTTCCGGACGCGACGTCCAGCTCCCACAGGCAGGTCACCGGATCGGTGCCGGATCTCGTCCTGAGGAAGGTCACGCGACCGCCGTCAGGGGAGATCGTGAAGTTGCGCGGCACCCCGAGGGTGAACCGCCGGGTCCTGGCATGCAACCGTGGGAAGCTCTCCGTCATAGCTCCTCATACTGCCAGCATGGGGGCACTACCCTCGGAGACATGACCGACCGCCGCTTGCTGCTCGTGCACGCCCACCCCGACGACGAGACGATCGGCACCGGCGCGACCATGGCCAAGTACGCCGCCGAGGGCGCGCACGTGACGCTCGTGACCTGCACCCTGGGGGAGGAGGGCGAGGTCATCCCCCCGGAACTCGCCCACCACGCGGCCGACAGGGACGACACCCTTGGTCAGTACCGCATCGGCGAGCTGGCCGCCGCCTGTAAGGCGCTCGGAGTCACCGATCACCGGTTCCTCGGCGGGGCCGGCCGCTGGCGCGACTCGGGCATGATGGGCGCGGCGACCAACGACCGTCCCGGCTGCTTCTGGCAGGCCGGCCTCGACGAGGCCGCGGGCGAGCTGGTGAAAGTGATCCGCGAGGTCAGGCCCCAGGTTCTCGTCACCTACGACGAGAACGGCTTCTACGGCCATCCCGACCACATCCAGGCGCACCGCGTCTCCTGGCGGGCCTTCGAACTGGCCGCCGACCCCGCGTTCCCCGGCGGTGAGCCGTGGCGGGTCGCCAAGTTCTACCTCACCGCCATGCCGAAGTCGGTGCTGCGGCGGACCATGGAGACCATGCGCGAGGCCGACGTCGAGTTCTGGGTGCCGGAGTCGATCGACGACATGCCGGGATGCGCGGACGAGGACGTGACGACGGAGATCGACGCCCGGCCGTACGTGGAGGCCAAGCTCGACGCGATGCGGGCGCACGCGACGCAGATCGCCGTGGACGCGCCGTGGTTCGCGCTCTCGAACAACGTCGGTCAGCAGGCCCTCGGGGTCGAGCACTTCATCCTGCGCGCGGGGGTGCCCGGCCGGCCCGGCATCGGCGCTCCGCCCGAGGTCGGCGGCCTGGGCGAGCCGTACAACCGCGAGGCCGACCTGTTCGCCGGCATCGACTAAGTTGGTCGACATGACGCAGGAGACGCATATCGGCGTCGAAACGACCGAGGACGCCCCCAGCCCGTTGGCCGGGGCCGTGACCGGCGCGGCGTACGGCGTGCTCTTCCTGCTTGGCCTGGTGCTCGGCGTCGTCGGGGGCTTCCAGCACGCGTGGTACGCCGGGCAGGTGCCGGTCGCCGCGATCGCCTGGCTGGCGGTGCTGTTCGCCGTGCCGTACGGCATGGGCAGGCTGATGGGCGGCAAGCTGGGCGCGCTCGTCCCCGGCGTCGGCTGGCTCCTCGTGTCGTTCCTGTTGTCCACGCCGCAGCGGGCCGGCGACCTCGCCATCGCGGGCAACTCAGCCGGCTACTGGTACCTCTATGGCGGCGCCGTCGCCGTCGCGGCGGCCGTGGTCGCCACCCGTTCCACCAGCTCGTGGATGCTCAGGTCGTACGGCCGCGCGTGAGCTTGTCTGTGCGGGAGCGGTCGCGGATCCTGGGGGCATGCGGCGGTCGCACCGGTTCCGGCAGATAATCAACTACGTCAACCTCTCCACACCCCTCGGGCTGCTGATCGCGCGAATCGGCGGAGCGCGCACCCGCGCAGGGGAGCGCGGCCTCGTCTACGCGCACGGCTATCGCATTCCCTTTCCCGTCGCCGGTGCGTTCACCGTGGGCAACGTCATCCTGACCAAACACGGGGAGGGCTATCTCACCGGCTGCCTGCTCGACCATGAATCCCGCCACGCCACTCAGTACGCGTTCTGCGTCGGCCTGCCCATGCTCCTGCTGTACGTGCTCGCCTCGGCCTTCTCGTACGCCGTCTGCGGCCATCCGGCCTCATGGAACCTTTTCGAGCGGATGGCCGGTCTCGACGACGGCGGCTATCCCCGGGTGCGTCCTTGGTGGAGGAGAACGTGGAGGAGGTCGCGTTCCACCTGAAGACGGAGTGAACGTGCGCGGAATCGACCGGTCGCAGGAGGAATATTTTCGGCTCTGTGGGGATCATGGGAAGCGGAAGGGAGTTCCCCATGTCGCAGACGATTCATCCGGAAAGCCCTGAGGCCCCAGAAATCCCCGTTTCTCCCGTTCCGAATGTGCCGAGTGCGCCGGCCGTGCGTCCGGCCGAACCCCGCCGATGGCCGTCCAGCTTCGCCGACAGGCTGACCGCCCCCCTCCCGGACTTCCGCGAGGTCACGAGCGTCATGTGGCACGGGCAGCTACGGCCCGACATCGGTGACAGCGACCAGATTCCGGTCCATCGGGTCGGCCTGCCCCGCGCCGCCGCGACCGAGACCGTGGTGACCTGGGTCGGCCACGCGACGTTCGTCCTCCAGATCGGCGGGCTCACCGTGCTGACCGATCCGGTGTGGTCTCGCAAGATCCCCGGCGTGCGCCAGCGGCTGACCCCTCCCGGCGTCGCCTGGTCCGACCTGCCGGAGATCGACGCGATCGTGATCAGCCACAACCACTACGACCACCTTGACGCGCCGACGATCCGCCGCCTGCCGAGGGACACCGCCGTCTTCGTGCCGGCCAAACTCGCGGGGTGGTTCCGGCGGCGCGGCTTCCGCCACGTGACCGAGCTGGACTGGTGGGAGTCGGCCCGTCTCGGCGATGTGACGTTCGACTTCGTGCCGGCCCACCACTGGAGCCGCCGTACGCTGTGGGACACCTGCCGCACCCTGTGGGGCGGCTGGGTGCTCACCTCCCCCGAGCACCGGGTCTACTTCGCCGGCGACACGGCCTACGGGGAGCGGTTCGCCCAGATCGGCGAGCGTTACCCGGGCATCGACCTCGCCCTGATGCCGGTCGGCGCCTACGAGCCGCGCTGGTTCATGAAGGTCTCGCACGTCGACCCCGCCCAGGCCGTGCAGGGCTGCCTCGACGTGGGCGCGCGGCGGATGGCCACCATGCACTGGGGCACGTTCGTGCTGTCGGGCGAACCGCTGCTGGAGCCGGTACGCGAGGCCCGGGCCGTGTGGGAGTCCCGCGGCCTCGACCCCGCCGACCTGTGGGACCTCGCCGTCGGCGAGAGCCGTACGCTGCCCTGATCGGGCGTCGTCGCCCGGCGCTACGGCCGTTCTCCGAGCATCGACGCGGCGTTGGCCAGCCGGGTGCGCAGCTGCTTGCGGAAGGTCCGCAGCTCCGGGCGGTGAGCCTTGACGATCGCCCGCTGGGCCGTGATCTCCGTCGTCACCCGTACGGTCAGGTAGTCCACCCGAAGCTTGCAGCGCATGTCCGCCGCGGCGGTGGCCCGCTGCCGGGCGTCGACGGGGCCGCGCCAGCGCGGGTCCTCCCACGCCTCGACGGGCGTCGGGTAGGTGTGGCCGGCCCTCTTCATGCAGGCGCTCCACTCCGCGTTCACCGCCTTCACCCGAGGATCCCTGAGCGCCCTGTCGTACGCCTGTGACTGCAGCCGGACGACCAGCCACTCGCTCTCGGGCGGGACTCCCTTCATCACGCGCCGGTTGGCCTCACCGAGGCAGCCACCCTCCGGCACGCGGACGCCCCGCACCGTCTTCGGTCCATTCCCTCCGCCCAGGACGGCCTGCTCCTCGAGCGGCGTCAGACCGGTGTCCATCCTCTCCGGCCTCCCCTTTGACGCGCTTTTGTCCGATGGCAGGGGCACGCGGTAGTAGCCGTAGCGGGCGGCGAGGGCAGGATCGACGAACAGGTATCGTCGCGTCCTCGGCGCCGGGTCGCGCAGCGGCGGCAACGGCGTGTCGTCGTAACCCTGGATGCCGAACCTCCTCGCGCACAGGGCCATCGAATGACGCACGGCATTGGTGAGCCGGGCCTGCTGCTCGGGAGTCGGTCCGAAGGCGTCCAGAGGGAACACCGCCTTCTCGACCCTGCGTACCGCGTCGTCGGCCGTCTGCCCGCCGGACGGCGCGGGCGACGCGGCGGCGGTGGCGGTTGTGGGAAGGGTCGCGGTTGTGGGGATGGTGGCGGCGGTGGCGCTCGTCTGGCACCCGCTGAGCCCGGTAGCGGCGAACACGGCGGTCGCGGCGAACGCGGCGGCTCCGGCGGGCGGAAGCGGACGAAAGCGTGAGGCATTCTTCACGGCTGTCATCTTCTACCGTGCGAGTCCTGCCCACATACATAAGACATTTACATACATTACTGATTGGCGAATGGCACGTTTTCGGGCGGCGGCAGCGGCCCGGACGACCCTGCCACAATGCGGGCATGAGCTTCGCGACCGCTGATCTCTACGACACTCATGGCGACGCGCTGCGCAGTTGCGTCACCCAGTTTCGCTCGTACGGCGCTCGCACGAGATTCTCCGGACGGATTTCAACGATCCGGTGCCTGGAGGACAACGCGCTCGTCAAGCAGGTGCTCGCGACGCCGGGCAAGCGACGCGTACTGGTGGTCGACGGCGGCGGATCACTGCGCGCGGCTCTGCTCGGCGACCTGATCGCGACCTCGGCCGTGCGGAACGGCTGGGCGGGCGTAGTGATCAACGGCGCCGTGCGGGACACGGCGGCGCTGGCCGGGCTCGACCTCGGCATCAAGGCGCTCGGCGCCAACCCCCGCAAGAGCGCCAAGACGGGCCTGGGGAAGGTCGACGTTGCGGTGACCTTCGGGGACGTGACCTTCGCCCCGGGAGAATGGCTCTACAGCGACGAGGACGGCATCGTCATCAGCGACCACCGCCTCGACGCCTGAGCAGGCCGATGTCCGGCCGGTGCCCCGCGTGCGCCAGCAGCCGGCGTGTAGGCCAGTGCCCGGCATGCGGCCAGTGGGCCGGTTGCTCGGGCACGGTCATCGGGAGCCGTAACTCGCGCCGTAACGCGTGCCGTTCCGCAGTCGCGTTCAGTCTCGCCGCCTCGGGGCTCGGGTGGGGTGGTGGTAGGTGAAGGCCCAGCGGTCTTTGCCGGTTGTGTGGCGGGTGTAGCGCTCGGGGTGCTGGTAGCGGTCGCGGTTGTGGAACTGGCAGGCCGGGCCGAGCAGCTTCAGGTCGGTCAGTCCGCCGGTGCTCCAGTTGTCGGCGTGGTCGATCTGGCACATGGTGGCGGGCAGGGGGCAGCCGTCGATCCAGCAGGTGGCGTAGCGGGCGAAGACCGCCCGCCGCTGGGCCGGGGTGGCCAGCCTGACTTTTCGGCCCATGTCGAGGACCTGTCCGTCGGCGTTCATGACCAGGCGTACCAGGGTGGAGGTACGGGCCAGGCGGTGCACGCCGGAGACCGGCAGCACCTGCCCCGTGGCCAGCAGCAGCCCCGGCGCCCTGCCCAGCAACGCCCCCGGCCATGTTTTCGCCCCCGGACCCAGCCCTGTCGCCGGCCCTTGCTCCGCCGA
>NZ_JBFBIP010000015.1:72008-230823 GCF_040685655.1 Microbispora sp. NPDC088329 | reverse complement strand
AGCGCCGGGGGCGGGCGGGTGCGGAGGCCGGCGTAAGACCGTGCCATGTACCACCGCGCCCGCGATGGCCGCGCCCGCGCGGCTCACCTGACCGCCACTATCACGGCCGGCCGGAGCACCCGCCCGCCCTTGAGCGCGTCACGGTACTCCCGCCCATGCGGTACCAGCCCCATGCCCGCGATAGACCGGTCACTGTCACTTTTTTGCAGAGTTAATGATGGACTATTGCTCAGTCCTGCATGCCTCTGTATGTTTCTCGCAACCGAGCGGATCGGGGCGCTCCAGCCGGCCCCCGAGCCGTGTGCTTCGACGGGTCGTGGTGCGCGGTTCCAGAAGGGAACGAGGATGAAATCCCACAAGCTCTCGATACTGCTGGTCTCGGGACTTGCCATTGCAACGGCCGCGGCGTGCGGCACCGACGACAGCGGCAACGGCGGCGACAAGGCCAGTGCGGCGCCCGGCGGCGCGGGGCCGGTGTCGATCTCGGTCAACTGCGAGCCGCCGAAGACGAACAAGGCGGAGCGCGCGACCTTCGAGGAAGACCTTGCGGCCTTTCAGAAGCTGAACCCCACCATCAAGGTGTCGAAGGTCACCGACGCCTTCCCCTGCTACGACCCGCGCACCTTCGAGCCCAAGCTGGCCAGCGGCGAGCTCGAGACGGTGTTCTACGTCAACTTTCCCAACGTCGGCCGCCTGATCGAGAGCGGCCAGGCCGCCGACATCACGCCGTACGTCAACGAGATCAAGACGTTCCAGGACTACAACAGCTCGATCGACCTCTTCAAGAAGGACGGCAAGGTCTACGGTCTGCCGACCGACGGCTACGGCATGGGCCTCGTCTACAACAAAGAGGTCTTCACCAAGGCCGGGCTCGACCCGAACAGTCCGCCCAAGACGTGGGCAGAGGTGCAGGCCGCCGCGAAGAAGATCGCCGCACTCGGGCCCGGCTATGTCGGGTACGGCGAGTACAGCGGGAACAACGTCGGCGGCTGGCACTTCACCGCATCCATCTACGGCCGCGGCGGATCGGTCATCACCGACGACGGCAAGAAGGCCGCCTTCAACACCCCCGAGGGCAAGGCCGTGCTGGAGAACCTCCACCAGATGCGGTGGGCCGACAACAGCATGGGCTCCCAGCTGTACATCGACTGGCCGGCCCTGATGAAGGCCATGGCCGGCGGCAAGATGGGCATGATGCTGGGTGCGCCCGATGTGCTCATCTCGCTGCGCAACGACTTCGGCGGCAAGTTCGAGAACTACGCCATCACGGCCCAGCCCGAGGCCAAGGCGCTGTTCAATGGCGGCGCCGGCTACATGATCAACCCGAAGGCCACGCCGGAGCAGATCAAGGCCGGCCTCAAGTGGATCGAGTACAAGTTCCTCACCCCCGGCAAGGGTCAGTTCGACTACGTGCGGGCCAAGGGCGCGAACCTGACCGTCGGCCAGCCGTACCCCGACCTGTACGGCGCGGACACGCCGTCCGGTCAGGCCGTGAACGACCTGCGCAAGGCGAACGCCAACATCGACGCCGGGCAGTTCGCCGGATGGGTGGAGGGCTCCAAGGGCATCCCGCCGAAGGCCGAGCCGGGGCCGTACGCCCAGGAGATCTACAAGATCCTCGACACTCCGATGTCGGCCGTGCTGACCCGCAAGGACGCGAACATCGATCAGCTCCTGTCCGACGCCGAGTCGAAGGTCAACTCCCTGCTGGCCTCGAAGGGCTGACGGCCCTGATAATCCGGCACTGGTCCGGGGCGTCGCCCGCGGGTGTGATCCGCGCGCGGCCGGCGCCCCGGCGGATCGCGTCCGGGGCGCGTTCCGGGCCACACACGTCGAGATCGGATTCACAACGATGACCACAGCGAGCATCCCGGCAGCGGGCGGCAGGCGGCGGCAGCCGACGAGACTGCGGCGCGCCGTGCGGCGCAACGTGACCGCCTACGGCTTCCTGTGCGGCGCTCTGATTTGTTTCGCGTTCTTCTCCTGGTATCCGATGATCCGGGAGGTCATTCTCAGCTTCCAGAAGACCAACTTCGTGGACCCACCGAAGTGGGTGGGGCTGGAGAACTTCCGTACCGTAATCAACGACCCCGCGTTCGGGCCGGCCTGGATGAACACCGCGGTGTTCACCCTGCTCGCCCTGCTGTGCGGCTACGGGATCCCCTTCGTCACCGCGATCGTCCTCAACGAGCTCCGGCACGCGCGCGCCTACCTGCGCTTCGTCGTCTACCTGCCGGTCATGCTGCCGCCCGCGGTGAGCGTGCTGCTGTTCCAGTGGTTCTACAACCCCGACTACGGGCTGTTCAACCAGGTCCTCGGCCTGGTTCACCTGCCGGGCCTGCAGTGGCTCAACTCGACGAGCACCGCGCTGATCTCGCTGGTCATCGTCTCCACCTGGACGAACATGGGCAGCGGCACGCTGATCTACCTCGCGGCCCTGCAGACCATCCCGAGCGAGCTGTACGAGGCCGCGGAGCTCGACGGCGCCGGCCTGCTGAAGCGCATCTGGCACGTCACCATCCCGCAGACCAAGCTGATCCTGCTGGTGATGCTCCTCTTGCAGATCGTGGCGACGATGCAGGTCTTCATCGAGCCCTACCTGCTCACCGGCGGCGGACCGGAGAACGCCACGGTCAGCGTCGTCTACCTCATGTACCAGTACGCCTTCAACTTCGGCAATCTCAACGCGGGCAACGCGCTCGGCCTGATGCTCATGATCGTGCTGATGGTGTTCTCCGCGATCTACCTGCGCGTCTCGCGCGACAACACGGTGTGAGGGAAGCGATCATGTCCAACACCACTGTCGTGCCCGACCGCTCTGCCGGGACGCCCACCGTCCCCGTCCGCCACGGGGGCGGCGGCGGGCGGCGGCCCCGCAAGCCGTTCGACACGCAGTTCCGCACCGCCGTCTCGCCGCACCAGCTCAACACGACCCGCGGCCGGATCATCTACTGGATCGTGCTGGTGATCGTGGTGGTGAGCTTCACCGCCGCGTTCGTCTTCCCGCTCTACTGGATGGTCACGGGCGCGATGAAGTCCACCGAGGAACTCAACGCGATTCCGCCGACCTTCCTGCCGTCGCACTTCTCCCTGGACGGCTACCTGGAGGCGTGGGATCTGCTGGACCTCGGCACGCTGCTCGGCAACACGGCCCTGTACGCCGGCGGCGCCTGGCTGCTGACACTCGCGGTGGACGTCTCGGCGGCGTACGCCCTGTCGAAGCTCCGTCCGGTGCTCGGCAAGGTCGTGCTGGCCCTGATGCTGTCGACGCTGATGATCCCGCCCATGGTCATCATGCTCCCGGCGTACCTCACGGTGAAGGAAGTGCCGATCTTCGGGTGGAACCTGCTCAACACCCCGTGGGCGATCTGGCTGCCGGCCGCGGCCAACGGCTTCAACGTCTTCCTGCTCAAGCGCTTCTTCGACTCCATCCCCAGGGAGCTGCTCGAAGCCGCCGAGATCGACGGCGCGTCGCCGGGCCGCATCCTGTGGTCGGTGGTGATCCCGATCTCCCGGCCCATCCTCGGGGTGGTCTCGATCCTCACCGTCGTCAACGTCTGGCGCGACTTCGTCTGGCCCCTGCTGGTCCTGCCGGACAGCGACAAGATGTCGGTGAGCATCGGCATCGCCTCGCTCTCCTCGCAGATGCCGCAGAACGTGCTGGTCGCCTCCCTGGTGATCGCGAGTATCCCGACCATCGTCGTCTTCTTCCTCTTCCAGCGGCACATCATGGCCGGTCTCACGGCCGGCAGCCTCAAGGGCTGAAAACCCTCTGTCGCCATCACCCCGTAAGGAGTTGTATTCAGCATGCCCGGCAACACCTCGACCCCCGATTGGTGGCGCGGGGCCGCGATCTACCAGGTCTACCTGCGCAGCTTCGCCGACGGGAACGGCGACGGGACGGGCGACCTGGCGGGGCTGCGGTCACGCCTGCCGTACCTGGCCGACCTCGGCGTCGACGCCATCTGGCTGAACCCGTGGTATCCCTCTCCCATGGCCGACGGGGGCTACGACGTCGCCGACTATCGCAGCATCGAGCCGGTCTTCGGCACCCTGGCCGAGGCGGAGAAGCTGATCGAGGAAGCCCACGGCCTGGGCATCCGTACGATCGTCGACGTCGTCCCCAATCACGCGTCCGACCAGCACGCCTGGTTCCAGGAGGCCCTGGAGGCCGGTCCCGGTTCGGAGGCCCGGGAGCGGTTCTGGTTCCGCCCCGGCGTCGGCGACGGCCCGCCGAACGGCTGGCAGTCGATCTTCGGCGGTCCCGCGTGGACGCGGGTACCGGACGGCGAGTGGTACCTGCACCTGTTCGCCCCCGAGCAGCCCGACTTCAACTGGAACAACCCGGCCGTGCGTCAGGAGTTCCTGGACGTGCTGCGGTTCTGGTTCGACCGGGGCGTGGACGGCGTCCGCATCGACTCCGCGGCCGTCCTCGTCAAGGACCTCGACAGTGTGGAGGAGTCGTACACCGACCACGACGGCGTCCACGAGATCTACCGCGAGTGGCGGCGGGTGTCCGACTCCTACGGCGGGCGCATCCTCATCGGGGAGGTGTGGCTGCCCGACCAGGAGCGGTTCGCCAACTATCTGCGCCCCGACGAGCTCCATACCGCGTTCAACTTCGACTTCCTGTCGAGCGCGTGGGAACCGGCCGCGCTGCGCGGCAGCATCGACCTGACCCTCGCGACCCACGTGCCGATCGGCGCGCCCGCGACCTGGGTGTTGTCCAATCACGACGTCGCCCGTCCCGTCACCCGGTACGGCCGGGCCGTCACGTCCTGGGACAACGCCGAGCGCCGGGACGGCATGCCGTCCGACCTGGAGCTCGGCCGACGCCGGGCGAGGGCGGCGGCGTTGCTGGCGATGGCCCTGCCCGGCAGCGTCTACGTCTACCAGGGGGAGGAGCTCGGCCTGAACGAGGTCGAGGACCTCCCCGAGGAGCTCCTCGACGACCCGATGTGGGAGCGTTCCGGCCACACGGTCCGCGGCCGCGACGGCTGCCGGGTGCCACTGCCGTGGTCCGGCACCGAGCCGCCCTTCGGCTACAGCACCGGCGAGCCCTGGCTGCCGCAACCGGCCGGCTGGCGCGACCTCACGGTGGAGGCCCAGGAGGCCGATCCGGGCTCGATGCTCTGCCTCTACCGCTCGGCCCTGCGTCTGCGGCGCGAGCTGCTCGGCGACGGCACGCTGACCTGGCTGCCGTACGGGGACGAGGTGATCGCGTTCCGCCGCGACTCCGGCCTGGTCTGCCTGGTCAACCTCGGCGCCGAGCCGGTCGCGCTCCCTGAGACGGGTCCGGTGGTGCTGGCCAGCGGCCCGGTCGACGGCGATCTGCTCCCGTCCGACACCGCCGTCTGGATCATGGAGGACCGATGAGGATCCTGCTGGCGGCGGCGCTGGCCGTCACCGGGCTCGTGGTCTTACAGACGCCCGCGTCCGCCTCGGCCTCGGCGAAGGCTCCCGTCGTGACGCGGGCCGCCCTCGACCCGGCGCTCGTCGCCGGGCGCGGGGCCGGCGTCGACTTCGCCGAGCAGGAGGCGGAGAACGCCTCCACCGACGGCACGGTCATCGGCCCCGGCCGCGACGCGTACACGCTTCCCGCGGAGGCGTCCGGCCGCAAGGCGGTCAGGCTGGCCCCCGGGCAGTACGTCGAGTTCACCCTGCCCAAGGCGGCCAACGCGATCACGGTGCGCTACAGCATCCCGGACGCTCCCGGGGGCGGCGGCATCACCGCGCCGCTCGACGTCGCGGTCAACGGCCACAAGCGGGCCACCATGACCCTCACGTCGCAGTACGCCTGGCTCTACAACCAGTATCCGTTCTCGAACGATCCGAACGCGGGGCTGCTGCACCCGGACTGGTGGATCACCGAGTGCTCCTGCGTGCCGGACGCCACCACGCCGGCCCCGGAGATCACCAAGCCGTTCCGCCCGAACCACTTCTACGACGAGCAGCGCCTCCTGCTCGGCCGGACGTACCGGGCGGGTGACACCGTGCGGCTGACGGTCCCGGCCCGGAGCAACGCCACGTGGACCGTCGTCGACCTGCTCGACTCGCACCTCGTCGGCCCGCCGCGGGTGGAGGTCCTCGCGGCGAACGTGCTGGCCTTCGGCGCCGACCCCACCGGCAGGCGCGACTCCGCCGGGGCGATCGACAAGGCCGTCGCCTTCGCGAAGCGTACACACTTGAAGGTCTATATCCCGCCGGGCACCTATCAGGTGAACCGTCACATCGTCGTGGACGACGTGACGATCACGGGTGCCGGCAGCTGGTACACGATCATCAAGGGCCGCCAGGCCGACCTGGACACCCCGGCACCGGACGGCTCGGTGCACACCGGCGTCGGCTTCTACGGCAAGGACGCCTCGGCGGGCGGCAGCCGGGGCGTCCACCTGTCCGGCTTCGCCATCGAGGGCGACGTCCGCGAGCGGATCGACACCGACCAGGTCAACGGCGTCGGCGGCGCGATGAGCGACTCGACCATCGACGGGCTCTACATCCACCACACCAAGGTCGGCATGTGGTTCGACGGCCCGATGCGCAACCTCAAGATCACCAATAATGTCATCGCCGACCAGATCGCCGACGGGCTCAACTTCCACACCGGCGTGACGGGCTCCGTCGTGTCGGGCAACTTCTTCCGCAACACCGGTGACGACGCCATCGCCCTGTGGTCCGACAAGACCGCCGACGCGGGCAACACGGTCGACCACAACACCGTGCAGACACCCGTGCTGGCCAACGGCATCGCGATCTACGGCGGCACGGACAACACGGTCGCGAACAATCTGATCGCCGACCCGATCAGGGAGGGCAGCGCCATCCAGGTCGGCTCCCGGTTCGGCGCCGAGCCGTTCGCGGGCAGGCTCCGCATCAGCGGCAACACGACCGTACGGGCCGGCACGTTCGAGCTGAACTGGAAGATCGGCCTGGGGGCCATCTGGTTCTACGCCCTGGAGAAGGACATCGACGCGGACATCGAGGTCAGCGGCGACCACTACCTGGACAGCACCTACAACGCGATCATGCTGGTCAGCGAGTGGTCGGTGAAGGACCTGTACGCGATCCCGAAGGTCCGCTTCAGGGACATCCGGGTCGACGGCACGGGCACCTCCGTGGTCAGCGCCCGCGTGAAGGGCTCGGCGTCCTTCGAGAACGTGGACGCCCGCAACGTCGGCGCGGTGGGCGTCAACAACTGCGGGGCCTTCAACTTCCCGCCCTCCGGGTCGGAGTTCTCCCTGACCGACCTCGGCGGCAACGACGGCGGCTGGCTCGTCCCCTGGATGCTGCCCAACACCATCACCTGCGACGACCGCCCCCCGGTCGTCCCCCCGCCCGCCCCGTCCCAATGGTGACGCCCCCCGGCTGCAATTGATCCACTGGACTCCCTGCCTCATCCGGGGCTGGGAGTCCTTGCTGTGAGAAGTCTCAGGCAGGGGGCCTTTCGGCGGCGGGAACGATGGACAGCTCAACTGTGCAGAAGGCGCAGCGGCGGGCGTCGACGGGGATGTCCGACAGGCACTCGGGACACTTCTTCTCGGTGGCCTCCTTCTTGGTGTCGAAGAGGCTCAGGAACCGGGTCATCGGCAGGACGACCAGCCAGTAGACCACGGCGGCGACGATCAGGAACGTCAGCATGTGGTTGATGAAGTCGCCGTACTTGAACACCGCGCCGTTGACGGTGAACTTGTAGCTGGAGAAGTCGGGTTGCTTCCCGCCGGTGATGGCCGCGATCAGGGGGGTGATCAGGTCCTGTACGAGGGCCTGGATGAGCCCGCTGAACGTCGCGCCCACGACGACGGCGACGGCGAGCTCCACCAGGTTGCCTCGTAAGAGGAACTTCTTGAATCCGCTCATGGGCAACGGCTATCCGGTTTGCCTCTCCTATGCAAGGGCGTGGGGGAGGGAACCGGTCCGGAGCCGGAGCGATCAATGGCACAGGACGGGATATTCGCCTCACCCGGCGGCCGGCGCACAGAGCAGCGGTGAGACCGGTGTGGGGCTGCCGGGGCTGGGCATCGTCGGCCGGCCCCGCACTAGACTATTATTTCGGTCCCGATGTGGCCGCTTAACGGACCGCGGCCGGACTTTCGGTCTTGACCCAACTCAACAGACGGTTGTTCTGGGAGCGCTCCCACTTCAGGTGTCGCTGGCCTGGGCCAGGGCGGCTTCGACCCGGTCGAGCGCGGCCAGCAGTTCCCCCTTCAACACGAGCGGCAGCCGTCCCTCGCGGTACCGGACTTCGACCTTGGTGCGTATGGCGGACAGCCCCTGGCCGTTGTCGACGGCGTTGCGCAGCACCTGCTTGAGGTCCAGGGCGACGTCGTCGTCGATGTCGTTGGTGGCCTCGGAGCCGTCCACGAGCAGGTTGAACTGCCGGACCGCGGTGTCGATCCGCGGAGGCGGCGCGGCCGTGGCGGCCAGGGGGAGCGGCGCCACGTCGGATCTGCCGGTGGCCGAGGTCTTCGGCCGCCTGACGGTGTCCTCCGCGTGCCGGTCCTTCTTGACGACCTTGACGCTGTGGGAGGGAGTGGCTGTGGGGCGGTGCCGCGCTGTGCGTACGGGGTCCGCGACGGGCGCGACCGTGTGCCGGGGCCGGGTGACGGGCTCGGTGACGGCTTCGACCCGTGGCGGTGGCGAGGCGCTGGCCTGCGCGTACGCGGCCGACGGGCTGGGCAGGACCGCGACGGCTCCGACCTCGGGGCCGCCCGTCTGACTGATCCACAGAATGCCGCCGAGGGCGGCGGCCCCGACGGCGGCGGCACCCCACCCCGCCCCGCGCGGGCCGGGCGGCTTCTTCACCGCGATCAGGGCGGCGGCCACCGCCCGTGCGGTCGGCCGGTCCACGGGGTCGGGGCACAGGCAGCGCCGGCACAGGTCGGCGACCTCCTGCGGCAGGCCCGGCACCCCTTCGGGGGCCGGCGGCGGTCCTTCCCGCCGTGCCGCCTCGATCCCCTCCCAGGTCTTCTCCGGGTACGGCAGGGCGCCCGTGAGCATCTCGAACAGCAGCACGCCGAGCGCGTAGACGTCCACGGCGGGGTCGGCCGTCGTCCCTTTCAGCCGCTCCGGCGCGACGTACGGCGGTGTGCCGAAGTCGGCGACCAGCTGGTCGTCGGCCTCGCCGATGAACGCGGCGATCCCGAAATCGAGCAGCTTGGGCCCGTCGTCGGCGAGCAGCACGTTCTCCGGGGTGACGTCCCGGTGGACGATGCCCCGATCGTGCGCCGCGGCCAGCACCTTCGCCAGCCCGGCGGCGATATCCACCGCTTCGGCCCAGGGCAGGGGGCCCTCGATGATCCGGTCGGCCAGCGACCGGCCCTCAAGCAGGCGCATGACCACGAAGGACGCCAGCCTGCCGCCGTTCGTGACCGTCTCGCCGTAGTCGTAGACCTCGATCGCGTCGGGATGGATCAGCCGGGCGGTGGCCCTCGCCTCCC
Source organism: Microbispora sp. NPDC088329 (assembly GCF_040685655.1). Classification (NCBI taxonomy): domain Bacteria; kingdom Bacillati; phylum Actinomycetota; class Actinomycetes; order Streptosporangiales; family Streptosporangiaceae; genus Microbispora; species Microbispora sp. NPDC088329. Next base: position 221,386 of record NZ_JBFBIP010000015.1, on the reverse strand, counting down.
GCCGCATGAGTTCCCGTCCGGGGTTGTCGTCGTCGAGCGAGCCGTCCAGCACCTTGATCGCGACCATGCGCTGAAGTGACTGGTCGAAGGCACGCCAGATGACCGACATCCCGCCCGTCGCTATGCGCTCCTGGAGCAGATAACGACGGGTCAGGACGTCGCCTTCTTGAAGCTCAGGCCGATTCACGAACCACCAGTTCCGTGGGCAGCACCGGATTGCCCTTGGGATTGTCCCCGTCCCCGAGTGTCATGAGAAGCAGTCGTGCGGCGAGCGTGGCCATTTCCTCGACGGGCTGCCGGACAGTGGTCAGCGTCGGCGAGGTGTGCCTGGCCACGGGCGCGTCGTCGTATCCGATGACGGCCACGTCGTCCGGCACCTTCCGCCCGGCTCGGCGCAGTGTCTGCATCGCCCCGGCCGCCATCACGTCCGACGCCGCGAACACGGCGTCGAGGTGCGGCGCCCGTTGCAGCAGCCACTGCATGGCGTGCGCGCCGGACGCATGGGTGAAGTCGCCGTACGCCACGGGCATGTCGAGCACGCCGGCGTCGCGGAGCGTCTGCCGGAAGCCCTCCAGCCGGTCGCGGGCGGCCGGCAGGGTCGGCGGCCCGGCGATCGTGGCGATGTGCTTGCGGTTGTTGAGCAGCAGGTGCTCGGCCGCCTGCCGTCCGCCGTCACGGTTGTCCATGTCGACGAACGGGAGGTCGATGCCGTCTGGCGGCCGCCCGGCACAGCGCACCGGGACGCCCGAGGCCGCCAGCGTGACCGCGAGGGGGTGCCGCGCCCGTGCGCCGATCAGAAGGACACCGTCGACGGCGCCCGCGACCAGCGGGGGAGCGGCGATGGAGGCGGTCGCAGGGGTCGCGGTCATCACGACCATCGGGACCCCGTGCGTCGTCAGTACCTCCTCGCAGGCGGACAGGAGCCTGGCGTAGAACGGCTCGGTGAAAAGGCGTGGACTGTGCTCGCAGACGACCGCGGCGATGATCTGCTCGGCCCGTCTGCCCGCGGATCCCCTGGGGGCGCGGCGTCGTACATAGCCCAGACGCGACATGGCGTCGTGGACCTGTCGACGGGTCGACGTGGTCACGCGTACCGAGCCGGTCAAGACCCGGGAAGCTGTTGCCGGGGAGACGCCGGCTGCGGCGGCTACCTCTGCGAGGGTGGGAAGATCGGCCATCCGGTCTCCTCGGCCCGAAGGTTCACACGGCTTGGGAGCGCTCCCAAGCGAAAGTATCACTGTTTCGCTCGTGTCAACAGAGGTTTCCTCGGTGTGAAACCTTTCGTAGAGTTTCGCTCCCGTTTGGCACAGTTGGAGGCTAGAGCACGGGGGTGGTCGATGGAAGGGAATGGGGATTTTGACATGAGATGCCCAGCTTGTCCGATAATCACCGTAAATGTGCCGAAATGCCATGTGGGGGCGGCCGGAACGGCTCCCCGGCGGTAGGGTCCTGCGGCGAAGGGATCCCGGACGGATCCGATCGCGCCCGGCATCGGGCCCTCGAGTCCGTCCCCGAGCCAGAACCGGAAAGGCCCTCCTGTGACGACCAGTATGCGCCGGCTCCCTGTCGTGACGGCTCGTGTGACGGGCGCGTTAACGGGCGTGCTCGCGGTGGCCCTGCTCGCCGGATGCGGCGCGCCGGACCCGGCGGGCGAGGCCGCATCGCCCGCACCCGCGGTATCGGCCGAGGCCCCGCCCCCCACCACCATCGAGGCCGCGCCCACCCCCGGTGCGGCGCTCACTCCCGGCGCCGCCACGACCCCCGACGCCGGGCAGACCCCGGACGCCGCGCTCACTCCCACCCCGGGCGGGACCGGCGCGGCGCAGCCGACCGGCGGGGCCAACGCCGCCGACGTGGCGTTCGCCCGGCAGATGATCCCGCACCACCTCCAGGCGCTGGAGATGGCCAGGCTCGCGCAGACGCGGGCGGGTGACCCGTGGGTCGGTCAGCTCGCGGCGAAGGTCGCCACGGCCCGCGACGCCGACATACGCACCTTCCAGGGCTGGCTCGGCCTGTGGGGCGCCGAGCCGCTGCCGCGCGACCACGCGATGCCGGGCACGCAGACCCGGGACGAGATCGAGGCGCTCGCCAAGCTGAACGGCCCGCGCTTCGACCGGAAGTACGTGACGCTGATGATCGAGCACGACAACGGCGCGATCAAGCTCGCCCGGACCGAGCAGGCGGAAGGCGCGTTCCCGGGAGCCAAGGCGCTGGCCGTCGCCACCGCCACCTCCCTGAGCGCCGAGGTCAAGGAGCTGAAGAAGTACCGCGCCCTCCTGGATTAGCGCTCCTGCGCTGTGCCCACTCCTGGGCCGTTGCCGCTTCCGGACCGAGCGGCTCCCGGGCCGAGCTCTCCTCAGCTGAGCCGCTCCCGGACCGAGCCGCTCCCGGAGCGGGCCCACCGGAGTTTGCGGACCCGGCCCGCTCAGTTCTCGTACGTGTCGAGCCTGGGCGGCAGGGCGTTCCAGGTGCAGAACGCGGACGACTCATGGGCGTCCCGGAGGAAGGCGACCCGCAGCCACTGGTCGGTCTCCCAGACCTTGACCTCGTAGCCGTCGTTCGGGGTCGCCGTCACCACTCGGCAGTCCCCGGAGGTCACCGCGATCGTCGCCCTGCCGCCCTTCAGCGTGAACGTGTGCAGGCTCTCCCCGCCCGCGGCCTCGCGCGGCCGGGTGGTGAGCGAGGGCTCCATCGATTCCGCCGGCCGAGTGGAGCGGGGCGGGCGCGGTTCCGGGAAGGTCCGCGCGGTCCGCGGCGGCGTGACGGTGGCCCGGGCCCGGGAGGGCGACGGATGGCCGGGCGTCGCGTCTGAGGGGGACGGTTTTCCGGACGGCTTCCCGGACGGGCCGCCGGAGGCCTCGCCGTCCGGGGTGGCCGGCGGGGCGGGGGCGTCGGGGGAGGTGGACAGGGGCGCGGCGACGGCGACCACCGGGGCGAGAGGCGCCTCGTCCAGGATCGCGCTGCGCAGCACGTCGCGCACGCCGAGCCAGGACACACCGACGGCGAGCGCGGTGGCCCCGCACCAGGCGACCAAGTAACCTGCGGCCCTTCTCATGGGCCGCTCACTCTATCTCGCGATCTGTAAAGGTCGCCCGGTCCTTTTTCGGACACCTCTTATGGATTTTTGCCTGCCTTAAATCGCCGCGAATCCCCGTGTTTCGGGTCGCTCTTCCCGGGACGCCGTACCAGGAGGGAGTGTACGTTTCTTCCCCATGGCGACCGTTCTGGTGGTTGAGGACGATGAGTTCGTCCGGTCCGCGATCATCCGTGACCTGACCGGGCGCAGCCACGCGGTCCGCAGCGCGGGCCGCGCGCTCGACGCCCTGCGGGAGATCGCCCACGCCGCTCCCGACGTGGTCGTCCTCGACCTGGGGCTGCCCGATCTCGACGGCGCGGAGGCGCTGAAGATGCTCCGGGCGATCTCCGACGTACCGGTCATCGTGGCGACCGCGCGGGACGACGAGGCGGAGATCGTCCGCCTGCTGCGCGGCGGCGCGGACGACTATCTGGTCAAGCCCTTCTCCGGCGACCACCTCAACGCCCGCCTTGAGGCCGTGCTGCGCCGGGCCAGGCCCGGGGCGCCCTCGTCGGTCGCGAGGGTCGGCGGCCTGGTCGTCGACGCCGACCGCAGGGAGGCCCGCCTGGACGGAGCGCCCCTCGATCTCACCCGCAGGGAGTTCGACCTGCTGGCCTACCTCGCCGCCCGTCCCGATCGGGTGATCTCCCGCAGGGAGTTGCTGGCCGAGGTGTGGCGGCAGTCGTACGGGGACGACCAGACGATCGACGTCCACCTGTCCTGGCTGCGGCGCAAGCTCGGCGAGAGCGCCTCCCACCCCCGATATCTGCACACCGTGCGGGGTGTCGGCGTACGCCTCAGTCCCCCTCCCGGGGACTGAGTCCCGGGCCGGACGGGAGCGGCGGTGAGACGGAGCCTGGCCCTGGTCGCGGTGGCCGTGACGGCGATGGTCGCGCTGGCCTTCCTCATCCCGCTGGCCGTGGCGGTTAAGGAGATCGCCGAGAGCCGCGCGCTCGCGGACGCCGAACGCCAGGCCGCCACGATCGTGCCCGCCCTCGTGGTGACCGACGACGCGGCCGCGCTGGAGCGCGCGCTGGCCAGCACCCCGGCGGGAGCCTCGCGCCTGGCCGTCCACTTTCCCGGCGGGCGTACGGTGGGCCGGTCCCGGGTCGCGCCCGCCGACGTCGCGAGCGCGGCCGAGAGCGCCAGGACCGTGCCGGTCGGCAAGGGATACGTGCTGCTCAGGCCGGTCGCGCTGGGCGGCGGGCGGCGGGCCGTCATCGAGGTGTACGCGCCCGAGGCCGACGCGAGGAAGGGCGTGTCCACCTCCTGGGCCGTGCTGACCGGCGTCGCGGTCACCCTCGTGGTGGGGTCGGTGGTGGTGGCCGACCGGCTCGGGGCCCGGGTGGTCCGGGCGGCCCGCCGCCTCGGGCAGGCGGCGGCGGCACTCGGGGCGGGAGACCTGACGGTGCGCATCGTCCCGGACGGCCCGCCCGAGCTGGTGGCCGCGGGACGCGCGTTCAACACGATGGCCGACCAGGTGGCGGCACTGCTCGCGGCCGAGCGCGAACTCGCCGCCGACCTGTCGCACCGGCTGCGCACCCCGCTGACCGCGCTGCGGCTCAACCTCGGCGGCACCGGTCCCGAGGCCGAGCAGCGCAGGCTCGCCATCGACCGGCTCGAACAGGCCGTGGACGAGATCATCGAGGCCGCCCGTCGGCCGTCCCGGCCCGCACCGGCACGCTGCGACGCCGCGCTCGTGCTGCGGGAACGGCTCGCCTTCTGGTCGGCGCTGGCCGAGGACCAGGCGCGGCCGTGGCAGCTCGTCGGCGCGGACGAGCCCAGTCCGGTGCCGGTCGCCGCGGCCGATCTCGGTGCGGCGGTCGACGCGCTGCTCGGCAACGTCTTCCGTCACACGCCGCAGGGCACGGCCTTCCGCGTCACCCTGCACCGGGGGAGCGGCATGGTGGGCATCCTCGTCGCGGACGCGGGCCCGGGCATCCCCGATCCGGAGAAGGCGCTGCGGCGGGGCAACAGCGGGGCCGGCTCCACCGGGCTCGGCCTCGACATCGCCCGGCGCCTGGCCGAGTCGACGGGCGGCGGGGTGCGCGTCGAGCCGTCGGCGCTCGGAGGGACCGGCGTCAACGTGTGGCTGCGTACCGACGGCCGGGCCGCGAGCCCGCGTCGCGGTCTGCTGAGGCGCGCCCGCGCCCGCGGTTCCCGTCACTGACCCTTTGTCGTAGATCGTCCGAAAATACCGACCGGGGCGGGATACATTCGGGGGACCGCAACCGGAGGAGATCGCGTTGGAGTTCCGCGTGCTCGGCCCGGTCGTCGTGCTCGACGACGGAGGGGCGCCGCTCGACGTCGGCCCGTCCCAGCAACGGGCGGTCCTGGCTCTGTGCGTGCTGGCGGCGCCGCGTCCGGTGAGCATGGCCAGGATCGTGGACGCGCTCTGGGAGCAGGAGCCGCCGCCGGGGGCGGTCAACACGGTCCAGGCGTACGTGTCGAAGCTGCGGCGCGTGCTCGAACCCGGCCGGGTGCGCAGGGCGAGGGCGTCGGTGCTGGTGAGCAGGCCGGGCGGGTACGCGCTCGAGCTGCCACCCGAAAGCTTGGACCTGGGCCGCGCCGAGGCCGCCGTCGCGGCGGGCAGGCGGCTGCTCGAGGCGGGCGACCACGCGGGAGCCGCCGAGCGGCTCCGCCTGGCCCTGGCCGAATGGCGGGGCGAGCCGCTGGCGGGGTTCGAGGACGAGCCCTGGGCGCGCGACGAGATCGCCCACCTCGCGGAGCTCAGGCTCTCGATCATCGAGGACGTGGCCCAGGCCGAGCTCGCGCTCGGGGCGGGGCGGGCGCTGGTGCCCGAGCTGACGAGGCTCGTGACGGCGCATCCCCTGCGTGAGCGGCTGCGCCGGCTCGGCGCGCACGCCCTCTACCAGGCCGGTCGTCAGGCGGACGCGCTCGCCCTGCTCGCCGAGGGCCGCCGGCTGCTCGTCGGCGAGCTGGGCCTGGACCCCGACCCGGGCTCCCGGGAGCTGGAGCGGCGGATCCTGGAGCAGGACCCCTCGCTGAGGCCCCCGCCCGCAGCTCCCCGCGCCCCCGAGACCGTGGCCCCCGAGACCGTGGCCCCCGAGACCGCAGCCCCCATGACCGTGGCTTCCGCGGCCGCGGCCCCCGCGACGGCGCCTTCCGTCACCGGTGCCGGGACGGACACGGGCGGCGCCGGACGGCAGGAGGGCGCGCTCATCGGGCGGTCCGCCGAATCACACGTGCTGCGCCGCGCCGTCGCCGCGGACGGCACGCGGATCGTGCTCGTGGCGGGCGAGCCGGGCATCGGCAAGACCAGCCTGGCGGAGGACGCCGCGGCGCACGCGCCGGTGGCGGTCTTCGGCCGCTGCTGGGACGGCACGGGCGCGCCGCCGTTCTGGCCCTGGGCCCAGGCCGCGCGGCAGCTGACCGGACGGCACGGCGAACTGGCCGAGGTGCTCGGCGCGACCGGGGAGTTCGCGCTGTATGAGGCGTTCGCCCGCCTGGTGGCGGAGCACGCCGCGGCGCAGAGCAGAGTGCTGGTCGTCCTCGACGACCTTCAGTGGGCCGACGCCTCGTCCCTGCGCCTGCTGGAGTTCCTCGCCACCACGCGGGCGTGCCCCGGGCTGACCGTGATCGCGACGTACCGCGACACGGAGGTCGGCGGGCCGCTGTCCCGAACGCTCGCCACGCTCGTACGGCTGCCGCAGGTCGAGCGGATCACACTGGGCGGCCTCGGCGAGGACGCCATCGCCGAGTATCTGCGGCGTGCGGGCGGGGACGCCACGCGGGCGGCGGAGGTGGCGAGACGGACCGGCGGCAACCCCTTCTTCCTCGGCGAACTCGTCCACCTGGACGGCGGCGAGGCGCCGGCCGCGGTCGCCGACGTGCTGCGCGGCAGGATGGCGGCGATGCCTCCCGGCGCGCCCGGCGTCCTGTCGGCGGCGGCGCTGCTGGGCCGCGACGCGCCGCTGGACGTCCTGCTCGACGTGGTGCACGACGTGATGGACGTGCCGCGCGACGAGGTGCTCGACGTGCTCGACGCGGCCGTCCGGGCGCGCCTGCTCACCGAGCACGACCTCGTCTACCGGTTCGCCCACGACATCGTTCGCGACGTGCTGCGCGACGGCCTCGCCCCGCTGCGCAGGCGCCGCCTGCACGCCGCCATCGCGGCCGTGCTCGAACGGCGCGGCACGCACCTGGCGGAGCTGGCGCACCACTACCGCGAGGGGCTGGTCATCTCCGGCATGGCGGCCAAGGCGATCGAGTACGCCCGGCAGGCGGCCGCCCACGCCATGGCCCAGTTCGCCTACGAGGACGCCGTCGAGCACCTGCGGCACGCCGTCGCCCTCACGGGTCAGCTTCCGGTGCCCGCCGCGAGCGGGAGCCGGGCGCTGCGATGCGACCTGCTGCTCGGCCTCGCAGAGGCGCAGTCGGCGGCCGGGATGAGCACGCAGGTCCACGCCTCGCTGGAGGAGGCGGCCGAGATCGCCGACGCTCTCGGGGACGACGACCGGCTGGCCCGCGCCGCGCTCGGGTTCTCCGATCCGCTGTCGTGGGCGATGTACGAGGAATGGGCCGCGGGCAGCGCGCTGACCGGGCGGATCGAGCGGGCGCTGCGGAGCCAGGAGGAGGGCTCGCCGTGGCGGTCCCAGCTCCTGGCGGCCTTCGCCATCACGGGCTGTTTCACCCGGCCGGTAGAGGAGAGCGTCGCGCTCGCGGCGGAGGCCGTACGGGAGGCCCGCCTGCGGGGCGACGACGGGTCGCTGCTGCGCGCGCTGAGCGCGTACGAGATCCTCTCGCGCGGGGTCGCCGGGCACGCCGAGCGGCAGGCGGCCATCGACGAGATGACCGAGGTGGCCCGCAGGAGCGGGGACCTGGTGGCCGAATGGCTGGCCCGCGAGGCCGAACACGTCGAGCTGGTCAAACAGGGCGAGCTGGAGCGGGCGTACCGGCTGCTGACCTGGCTGTCGGACACCGCGCGCAGGATCCGGCAGCCCGCCCTGCTCAGTCTCAGCGCCTGGCTGTCGGCGATCCACGCCTACCTTCGCGGTGACCCCGGCCGCGCCCTGGAGGAGGCGGAGGAGTCGGCCCGGCTCCATCCGGAGGGCGCGCTCGGCCGCGACCACGCCGAGAGCCGGGCCGGCGTGTTCCGCTGCCTCGCGGCGCGAATGCGGGGTGACGCGGCGGCGGCGCTGACACTGGCGGAGGAGGCGCTGGCGCGCCGGCCGGGCCAGCCGGGATGGCGGGTGCTGCGCTGCGCGGCCCTGCTCGACCTCGGCAGGAGGGAGGAGGCCCTGGAGGTCTTCGCCGGTCTGGCCCGCGACGACTTCGCCGGGGTGCGGGGCGATTTCGCCTACCGGTTCATTCCCGACCTGCTGAGCGAGGCATGCCTGGCGTTGCGCGACACGGCCGCGGCGTCCGCGCTGCGCGAGCTGCTCCTGCCACACCGGGGCCGCCTGCTCGGCTGGGCGGTGACCGACCTGTGCCTGGCCCGCCTGGCGCTCGCCCGCGACGACCGCGAGACCGCGCGGCGTCACCTGCGGGACGCGCTCGCCCTCGTCCGCCACTCGGGGGCCACCCTGCACGAGAAGCCGATCCTGGCCCTGCAGACCCGCGTGTGACGGTCAGTGGGCGAGCCTGACGGAGGTGGCGATGCTCCACGGGCCGCAGTCGGAGCCGAAGGTGCCGCGATCGCAGCCCTGGACGACGAAGGCGATCCGGCCGACCGCGTGGCCGTTGGTGGTGCTGCAGACGCCGTTCCCGCAGTAGGGGTCGATGGAGTAGGCGCCGCTCCACGGAGTCAGCCTGCCGACCTTCACCTGGGTGGCGGGACCGCCGTCCATGCTCCAGCGGACGTTGAAGAAGTCCCAGTCACGGCCGAGGCCGCTCCAGCGGAACACGGCCTTGCCCTGCGCGGAGTAGGCGCGGACGAGGGCGCCTCCACCGAGGTCGGGCGACCAAACGATCTTGCCGTTGCGGAACTCCTGGTAGGAACCGCGCTTGCCGGCGAAGCCGTACTCCTTGGTGATGGGGCAGCCGTACACGCTGTTCCCGCCGCCGTTGGACCGCCACAGGTCGCCGACCAGGCTGCCGGAGGGGGCCACGAGGGCGGGGTCGCAGGTGGCCGCGGCGGCGGGGGAGACGCCGGCCGCGAAGGCGATGGCCGCGGCGCCGGCAGCGGTGACGACAGCGGTGGCGAGGCCGAGGGGGGAACGGGAGGCGCGGCCCATCGGACTGGTCCTTTCCTGGACGGGGTGAACGCCTCAGGTGTACGACCGGCCGCTTGCAGCGGGCCGACATGACTTGCGAACCGCTTGCCCGGCACGGCGACGGCGGTGGGCGACCGGGGCCATGCGGGTCCCCGGCCGCCGCCGGTCACTCGCCGTTCTTCAGGGCTTCCGCGAGGGTGTCACGCAGCGGCGTGGTCGGCCGGCCGATGAGACGGGACAGGTCGCCGGGGGTGTCGCCGAGCCAGCCGTCCGCGATACCGGCGTCGACCTGCGCGAACAGGGCCGCGACCGGTGCGGGCATGCCGCTCGCCTCCAGCGCCTTGGCGTACTCCGCGACGGGCAGGTCCCGATACTCGACCGGCGTGCCGGCCAGCTCGGAGACCACGGCGGCCAACTCGGGCATGGTCCAGGCGACGTCGCCCGTCAGCTCGTACACCGCGCCCTGGTGTCCCTCGGTGGTCAGGACCGCCGCCGCGGCGGCGGCGAAGTCGGCGCGGGCCGCCGAGGCGACGCGGCCGTCGCGGACGCTGCCCGCGATGACACCGCTCCGCGCGCCCTGCCGGGCCGCCGCGACGTAGTTCTCGTGATACCAGCCGTTGCGCAGGAAGGCGAAGGGCAGCCCGCTCGCGCGGATGTGCTCCTCGGTCGCCTTGTGGTCGGGCGCGAGGCCCAGCGGGGTGGTCTCGGCGTGCGGGATGCTCGTGTAGGCGAGCAGTTCGACGCCCGCGGCCCGGGCCGCGTCCACCACGGCCTTGTGCTGGTCGACGCGCCGGCCCGGCTCGCTGCCGGAGATGAGCAGGACCCTGGTCGCTCCCTCGAAGGCCGGCCCCAGCGTGGCGGGACGGTCGTAGTCGGCCTCGCGCACCTCGATGCCCCGCTCGGCCAGGTCGGCCGCCTTCTGCGGGCTGCGCACCGCCGCGACGATCCGCGAGGCGGGCACGCGCGCGGCGAGCTCCTCGACGACCAGCCGGCCGAGGTGCCCGGTGGCTCCGGTCACGACAATCATGGTTTCTCCTCCGCAGTGCTTTACTTTAGTTAGTGCTTTCTATCAGAAAGTACTACGGGAGCGTAAGCTGACGGCCATGGAGGAGTTCGAGGACCTCGTCGCCGACGTCTTCTCGCGCAGGTGCACCTCGCGCACGGTGCTGGAGACGATCACCGGCCGGTGGGCGATCCTGGCGCTGGCGGCCCTGTACGAGGGGCCCTACCGCTTCAACGCGCTGCGCCGCCGGGTGGACGGGGTCAGCGAGAAGATGCTGTCCCAGACCCTTCAGGCACTCGAACGCGACGGCATGGTGCTGCGGGAGGCCGAGCACACGATCCCTCCCAGGGTCGAATACAGCCTCACGCCCCTCGGCCGGGAGGCCGCCGAGCGCCTGCTTCCCCTCCTCGCCTGGACGGAGGAGCGCATGCCCGAGGTCGTCGCCGCACGGGAGCGCCACGAGGGACGGTGACCACGCGGGACGGTGACGCTCGCGACGGTGACCCGGGCAAGCCCGCGCCAAGTTCGGAACAAGACCGCCCGCCGAGCCTGGGGGCATGGACACACAGCTGACAGGTCCCTGGCGGATCGCGCCCGACGCGGTGCTGGTCCCGGTGATCGAACCCGCCGCGGCGGGTTACGCGCACACCAACTCGATGGTCATCACCGGGCGCGAGCCGGTGATCGTGGACACCGGCGCCGCCGGGAACCGCGAGCGCTGGGTCGAGGACGTCTTCTCGGTCGTGGAGCCGCGGGACGTGCGGTGGATCTTCCTGAGCCACGACGACCCCGACCACGCGGGCAACCTGGAGATCGCGCTGGAGATGTGCCCGGCCGCGACGCTGGTCACGGGGGCGCCCGTGCGCCCGGGTCGCGGCTTCGCGCCGCCGCCGGGCCGTACGCGATGGATCGCCGACGACGAGTCGTTCGACGCGGGCGACCGGCGGCTGACCGCGGTGCGGCCCCCGTTCTACGACGCGCCGGCGACCCGCGGGCTGTACGACGACCGCAGCGGCGTCTACTGGGCGGCCGACTGCTTCGGCGCCGAGGCGCGGGCCGCGACCGCGGACGCCGGGGAGCTCCCCCCGGACGACCACCTGGAGGCCGTGCGCGCCTTCGCCGCCGCGCTCAGCCCCTGGCACCACTGGCTCGACCCACGGATTTTCGGCCGCCACGTCGACCGGATCGCCGCCATGGAGATCATCGCGATCGCCTCGGCCCACGGGCCCACCGCGACCGGTGACCGCGTCGCCGGGGTGATCGACGCCGTACGCGGCCTCGCCGGGGCGCCGCCCGCCCCGCCGGTGACGCCCGCCGGGGCCCCTTGCCGGTGACCGCTGCCGATGACCCTCGCCGGTGACGCGCGCCGATGACGGACGGTGACGCGGCCACGATCCGGCCGGGAGGCCGTCCCATGGCCGCGCCCGGCGAGTCCGGCCAGGTCACGGGTGCTTTGCCCGCCGATGGCCGGTCCACCCCGTTGCCATACACGCAGTTAACGTGGCGAGACTGTCGGAGCCTTTTCTGGGCAGGCACGATGTCTTTTGACTTCCTCCTCCGCCTAATGGCAGGGGATTCCACCCCTCACGGGCTGGGTTTCCTGCTTCACTGCAGACCGCCGAAGGGAGGACCCTTGCGGACTTACGTCAGCTCCACAGGCGGACACCGCTCGACCAGCGGCCAGAATGTTCTTGGCGGCGTTGACGTCCCGGTCGTGCCGGGTGCCGCAGCCCGGGCACATCCAGTGCCGGGTGGAAAGGTTGAGGGTGGCAAGCAGGTGCCCGCACGCGCTGCACGTCTTGGACGAGGGGTACCAGCGGTCGATCACGACCAGGAGTCGGCCGTGCTTGACGGCCTTGTATTCGAGTTGGCGGCGGAACTTGCCCCACCCGGCATCGGAGATCGCCCGGGCGAGGTGCCGGTTGCGGACCATGCCTTTGACATTGAGGTCTTCGATAACGAGCAGGTCGTGGTCGCGGACCAGCCGGGTGCTGGTTTTGTGCAGGAAGTCGGCGCGGGCATCGCGGACCTTGGCGTGGGCGCGGGCGACCTTCGCCCTGGCCTTGGCCCGGTTGTTCGACCCGCGCTGCTTGCGGGCCGTACGTCGCTGGTAGCGGGCCAGGTTCCTGGCCTTGCGGTCCAGATGACGCGGGTTGGGGATCTTCTCCCCGGTGGACAGGACGGCGAAGTCGCTCACGCCCAGGTCGATGCCGACCGAGGCCCCGCCTGCCGGAAGCGGCTCGGGTTCGGTGGCTTCCTCCACAGCCAGGGAGGCGTACCAGCGGCCGTCAGGGTCACGGGTGATGGTCACGGTCGTAGGGTTGATCGTCGCCGGGTCCAGGCGGGGCCAGGACCACACGAGTTTCAGCGGCGCGTCCATCTTCGCCAGATACAGTTGCCGGTCGCGCCAGCGGAACGCGCTGCGCGTGTAGGTGGCCGACTGGCGGCCGTGGCGGGACTTGAACCGCGGGTATTTGGTGCGTCCGGCGAAGAAGCTCACGAACGCCGTGTACTGGTGCCGCAAAGCTTGCTGGAGCGGGACCGAGGACACCTCGTACAGGAAGTCGTGTTCGCCGCCGCGTTTCAGCTTGGTCAGGTACCGGTCGGTTTCGGCGTAGGAGGTTGTCACGCCCTAGGTGGGGTAGCGGGCCTGCCGCCATGCGAGGACCGTGTTCCAGACCAGGCGTACGCAGCCGAACGTGCGGTTCAGCACCGTTGCTTGTTCGGGGGTGGGGTAGACCCGCATCTTGTAGGCCGTACGCATGTTCGGATTTTACTGTCCCTTCGTTTTCTTGGTCAGCGAAAGGAGCAAAGTCGATGAACGCTTCGCGCTCTGGGAACGACACTCAATACCACGATCTCGCAGACGGGGTCTCCGCGAGGGGACGGACCGCGAGCGAGCGCGACCATAGAGCCGGTGGGCTCCGGGACCTTCCCGGCATGACCGCCGAGCCGGAGGGCGAGGAGGTCCGATGAGGGAGATCTGGCCGGGGGATTCCTATCCGCTCGGAGCGACGTACGACGGCGCGGGCACGAACTTCGCGCTCTTCTCGGAGGTGGCCGAGCGCGTCGAGCTGTGCCTGTTCGACGACGACGGCAACGAGGAGCGCGTCCCGCTGACCGAGGTGGACGGCTTCGTCTGGCACTGCTACCTGCCGGGGGTGGGGCCGGGCCAGCGGTACGGCTACCGCGTCCACGGGCCCTACTCGCCCGCCGAGGGCCTGCGCTGCAACCCCAACAAGCTGCTGCTCGATCCGTACGCCAAGGCGGTGGAGGGCTCGGTGCAGTGGGACCAGGCGGTGTACGGCTACCGCTTCGGGGAGCCGGACAGCCGGGACGACAGCGACTCGGCGCCGTACGTGCCGAGGTCGATCGTCGTCAACCCGTTCTTCGGGTGGGGGCACGACCGGCCGCCGGCCACGCCGTACCACGACACGGTCATCTACGAGGCCCACGTGCGCGGCCTGACGATCAGCCACCCGAAGATCCCCGAGCGGATCCGGGGCACGTACGCCGCCCTGGGGCACCCCGAGATCATCGATCACCTGCTCTCGCTCGGCGTCACCGCGATCGAGCTCATGCCGGTCCACCAGTTCGTGACCGACCACATGCTGGAGAAGCGGGGGCTGTCCAACTACTGGGGCTACAACACGATCGGCTTCTTCGCACCGCACAACGCCTACTCCAGCTCGGGGCAGCGCGGCGGGCAGGTGCTGGAGTTCAAGGCGATGGTGAAGGCCCTGCACGAGGCGGGCATCGAGGTCATCCTCGACGTCGTCTACAACCACACCTCGGAGGGCAACCACCTGGGCCCGACGCTGTCCATGCGGGGCATCGACAACGCCAACTACTACCGGCTGGTCGAGGACGACCGGCGGTACTACATGGACACGACCGGCACCGGCAACAGCCTGCTGATGCGCAGCCCGCACGCACTCCAGCTGATCATGGACTCGCTGCGCTACTGGGTGCGCGACATGCACGTGGACGGCTTCCGCTTCGACCTCGCGGCCTCGCTCGCCCGTGAGCTGCACGAGGTCGACCGGCTGAGCGCGTTCTTCGACCTCGTCCAGCAGGACCCGGTGCTGTCGCAGGTCAAGCTCATCGCGGAGCCGTGGGACGTCGGCCCCGGCGGCTACCAGGTCGGCAACTTCCCGGCCCGCTGGACCGAGTGGAACGGCCGATACCGCGACACCATCCGCGACCTGTGGCGGGGCGAGCCCGCCGCGCTGCCGGAGTTCGCCAGCCGCCTGACCGGGTCGAGCGACCTCTACCAGGACGACAGCCGCCGCCCCGCCGCGTCGATCAACTTCGTCACCTGCCACGACGGCTTCACGCTGCAGGACCTGGTGTCGTACAACGGCAAGCACAACGAGGCCAACGGCGAGGACAACCGCGACGGCGCGGACGACAACCGCTCCTGGAACTGCGGGGTGGAGGGCCCGGCCACCGGGCCGGTCGCCCAGCTCCGCGAGCGGCAGAAGCGCAACTTCCTGGCCACGCTGTTCCTGTCGCAGGGCGTGCCGATGCTGTCGCACGGCGATGAGATCGGCCGCACCCAGCAGGGCAACAACAACTCCTACTGCCAGGACAACGAGATCAGCTGGGTCGACTGGGGCGCGATCCTGGAGGCCGGCGCCAGGGACTCCGGTGCCAAGGACGACGCGGGGACGCGGGAGAAGCGCCAGCTGCTCGAGTTCACCCGGCGCGTCGCCCGGCTGCGCCGCGACCACCCTGTCTTCCGCCGCCGCCGCTTCTTCTACGGCCGTCCCGTACGCGGATCGCACGACCAGCTGAGCGACATCGCCTGGCTCACGCCGTCCGGCACGGAGATGACCGACGCCGACTGGACGAACGGCTACGCCAAGGCGCTCGCGGTGTTCCTGAACGGCGACGCCATCACCGAGCCCGACCGGCGCGGCCGGCGGATCAGCGACGACTCGTTCCTGCTGCTGTTCAACGCCCACCACGAGGTCATCAAGTTCACGATCCCCGACGACTACGGCGAGTTGTGGGCGACCGAGCTGGACACGGCGATGCCGGTGCTGAGCGAGTCACGCGTGTGCCGGGCCGGCGAGGCCGTTCCCGTGAACGGGCGCTCGGTGCGGGTGCTGCGGCGCGTGTGAGCCGTACGCCGGCCCCGTGGGCCAACAGTTGGGCTGACCAGCGGTTATGCCGCAATAAAGTGCTCTTCGGGTGTTAGCCCGCCGGGCACCGGGCAAGAGGGGTTCCAGCCCGGCGCCCCTGCCGGCCCTCACGGTGCTGGCAGGGGCGCATTCGTGCCGTGCACTATGAACACTCGGGAACGCGCTGCGAAAGGCGGTTCGGTGACTTCTACCTATCGGGTGCAGCTGACGCCTGACTTCGGGTTCGCCCAGGCCGCGAGCCTCGTCGGATACCTCCGCGAGCTGGGGGCAGGCCACCTCTACCTGTCGCCGATCCTCCAGGCCTGCCCGAACTCCCAGCACGGGTACGACGTGACCGACCACGGCCGCGTACGCGACGAGTTCGGCGGTGAGGAGGGCCTTCGGACGCTGGCGGCCGAGGGCATGCCGCTGGTGTCCGACATCGTGCCCAACCACATGACGGTGCCGGTGCCGGAGTCGGACAACGCCCAGCTGTGGGCGGCGCTGCGGGACGGCCCCGGGTCGCCGGCCTCCCGGTGGTTCGACTTCCGGTGGCCGGTCACGCTGCCGCTGCTCGGGGACGACGCCGACGAGGCGCTGCGCGTGGACGGTCAGGTGCTGCGCTACCACGACCACGCGTTCCCGATCAGGCCGGGCACCGGGCACCTGCCGCTGCCGGAGCTGCTGGAGGCCCAGCACTACCGGCTGGCCCACTGGCGGGAGAGCCCCGGCTATCGGCGGTTCTTCGACGTGTCGTCGCTGATGGGCCTGCGCGTGGAGGACCCTGAGGTCTTCGAGGCCACCCACGCCGTCACCTTCCGCCTCATCGAGGAGGGGGTGATCCACGGGCTGCGCGTCGACCACCCGGACGGCCTGGCCGATCCCCGCGGCTACCTGCGGCGGCTGCGCCCGCACGTGCCCGGGCCGCTGTGGGTGGAGAAGATCCTCATCGACGGCGAACGGCTGCCCTCCGACTGGCCGTGCGACGGCACCACCGGGTACGACGCGCTCAACATGGTCACCCGGCTGTTCGCCGACCCGGCGGGCCGCGACGCGCTCATCGAGACGTTCGGCCGGCACACCGGCGTGCGCGACGACTACGAGACCGTGCGGCACGACGCCAAGAAGCACGTCATCGACCTGTTCTTCGCGGGAGAGGTCGACCGGCTGACCGAGGACCTCGGCGACCCCGCGCTGCGCGAGGCCGTCGTGGAGCTGCTGGCCGCGATGCCCGTCTACCGGGCGTACGTGAACCCGGGCGAGCAGCCGCCCGCCGACGCGGAGGCGATCATCCGGGAGGCGGCCGGGCTGGCGGCCACCAGGACCGATCCCGCAGCGGTGGCCAAGGTGGCCGACCTCGTCCTGTACGGCCCGCCGGAGGCGGTCGTCCGCTTCCAGCAGACCTGCGGGCCGGTGATGGCCAAGGGCGTGGAGGACACCGCGCTCTACCGGTGGTATCCGCTGGCCTGCCTCAACGAGGTGGGCGGGGAGCCCGACAGGTTCGGGGTGTCGCCGGCCGAGTTCCACGAATTCTGCGCGGGCCTGTCGCCGCGCACGATGACGACGCTGTCCACCCACGACACCAAACGGTCGGAGGACGTGCGCGCGCGGCTGGCCGTGCTGTCGGAGATGCCCGAGGAGTGGGCGATGGCCGTCGACTCCTGGACGGCGGCCGTGTCGTTCGACCCCAAGCTCGATTATCTGGCCTGGCAGTCGCTGATGGCGGCCTGGCCGATCTCCGTCGACCGCTTCACCGACTACCTCCTCAAGGCGGCGCGTGAGGCCAAGACGTCCATCTCCTGGCTGAACCCCGACCCGGCGTACGAGGACGGGATCAGGGACTTCGCCCTGCGGGCCATCGACGCCTGCGGCTACTCCGTCGCCTCCTTCACCGAGGTCGTGGACCGGTACGCCCGGGTCAACTCCCTGGGGCAGAAGGCCGTCCAGCTCCTCATGCCGGGTATCCCTGACGTCTACCAGGGCAACGAGATCACCGACTTCTCCCTGGTCGACCCGGACAACCGGCGGCCGGTGGACTTCGAGCGGCGCCGCCGTCTGCTGGCCGAGCCCGACGACAGCTGGGACGGCCAGAAGATCCGTGTCACCGCCGCCGCGCTCGGCCTGCGGCAGCGGCTCGACCCCGAGGCGCCGTACGCGCCGATCGAGGCGGGGGAGCACGCGATCGCGTTCACGCGGGGTGTCCCCGGGCAGGGGACGGCGGCCGTCGTGGTCGCCACCCGGCTGCCGGTCGGGCTGGAGCGCAGGGGCGGCTGGGGCAGCGAGACGATCACGCTGCCGCCGGGGCGCTGGCGCGACCTGCTCACCGGCGCGGAGCACACCGGTGAGGTGCGGATGGCCGGCCTGCTGTCCGCGTATCCGGTCGCGATTCTCGAAGGCTGACGGCTTCGTCCGATAGGGGGAGATGCGCATGTTCGAGGTGTGGGCGCCCGAGGCGGCGCGGGTCGAGGTCGAATACGGGGGTGCCCGGCACGACCTGTCGCGGGGCGACGGCGGCCGGTGGACCGCCCCCGGCGACGAGCACGACCTCGACTACGCCTTCTTCGTGGACGGCGAAGGGCCGTTCCCCGATCCCCGGACGCGGCGGCAGCCGTACGGGGTGAACGGCCCGAGCCGCGTCTACCACCACGACAGGTTCGCCTGGACGGACCAGGACTGGCACGGCCGTGACCTGCGCGGCGGGGTGATCTACGAGCTGCATGTCGGGACGTTCTCGCCCGAGGGCACCTTCCAGGGGGTGGCCGATCGGCTGGAGCACCTGGTGGACCTCGGCGTCGACTTCGTCGAGATCATGCCGGTGCCGCCCGTGCCGGGGAAGCGCAACTGGGGGTACGACGGCGTCGAGCTCTACGCGGTCTTCGAGGAGTACGGCGGGCCGGACGGGCTGAAGAGCCTGGTGAACGCCTGCCACCGGGCCGGTCTCGGCGTGATCCTCGACGTCGTCTACAACCACCTCGGTCCTTCGGGCAACTACCTCGCCAAGTTCGGGCCCTACTTCCACGACGCGAAGGGGTCCTACTGGGGCGACGCGGTCAATCTCGACGGGCCCGGCTCCGACGAGGTGCGGCGTTACTTCATCGAGAACGCCCTGCAGTGGCTGCGCGACTACCACGTCGACGGGCTGCGCCTCGACGCCGTGCACGCCCTGCACGACAAGCGCGCCGTCCACTTCCTGGAGGAGCTGTCGGCCGAGGTCGACGCGCTGTCCGCCGCCGTGGGCCGCCCGCTGACGCTCATCGCCGAGTCCGATCTCAACGACCCCCGCATGGTCACCCCGCGCGAGGCCGGCGGCCTCGGCATGCACGCGAGCTGGAACGACGACGTCCATCACGCCATCCACGCGAACGTCACGGGGGAGACCAACGCCTACTACGGCGACTTCGCCACGCTGTCGTCCCTGGCCAAGGTGTTCACCTCGGGCTACTTCCACGACGGCACCTACTCGTCGTTCCGGGGCCGTTCCCACGGCAGGCCGGCGACCGGGATTCCCGGCCACCGCTTCGTCTGCTGCGCGCAGAACCACGACCAGATCGGCAACCGGCCCGAGGGCGACCGCATGCGGCCCGACCAGCTCCGCCTCGCCTCCGGCCTGCTGCTGACCTCGCCGTTCACGCCGATGCTGTTCATGGGCGAGGAGTGGGGGGCGACCACGCCGTTCTACTTCTTCACCGACCACTTCGAGCCGCACCTTGCGGAGGGCGAGGGCGAGCGGCGCAGGAAGGAGTTCGAGGGCTTCGGCTATGACTGGAAGGCCCCCGAGCCGGGCGAGGAGGAGACGTTCCTGCGCTCCAAGCTGGACTGGGAGGAGCTGTCGAAGGACGAGCACGCCTCGCTGCTGGGCTGGTACCGCGACCTGATCGCGCTGCGCAGGTCCCACCCCGACCTCACCGATCCCCGGCTCGACCGGGTGCGGGTGGAGGTGGACGAGGACCGGCGCGTCGTGGTGATCGAGCGGGGCTCGCTGCGGATCGCCGCCAACTTCGCCGACGGCGCGGTTCCCGTACGGCTGGCCGCGTCGCGGCTCCTGCTCGCCTCCGACGAGTCCGCCCGCCTGGCCGATGACGTTCTCGACCTGCCGGGACGCTCCCTGGCCATCGCGGAGGTGTGAGCCGACCCGCGGATGCCGGGCGTGCGTGTCAGAGCCACGGATGCGTCCGGCGGTCGTGGGTACGGAGCAGCGCCAGGAGCGGAGGCTCCGCGCCCTCGGCGAGGGCGGCGACCAGCCGGTCGTGGCCGTCCACGATGACGCAGGCGGTCAGGCCACCTCAGCAGGACCGGCGGCAGGATCCCGTCACGGGCCTGCTTGCGGTAGGAGGTGACGCGGCCGCCACCCGGGCTGGACAGCTCACGGAGCGGGACCACTTCGCCCTAGTCGCTGGAGAACCGGTCGAGATACCCCTTCGGATGCTCGGGCCGTGATCAGGCGGCCTGGGCGACGGGCAACTCGAAGGTGACAGTGTCGGGGACCGCGGTGTAGAGCCGCCAGCTCAGGCAGGCGCGCTGGGAGACGACGGTGACGTGCAGGCCGCGGCCCGCCAGCCAGAGGGCCAGGTCGGTGAAGTAGCCGTCGCCCGACCCGATCACCGCCCGCTCGAACCGCAGGTCCACCCGCGCCGTTCGGGCCGCCTCGTCGAGGGCGCGGTCGGCGCCGTCCGGGCCCGAGCGGGCCAGCAGCTGCACCCCGCGAAGCGCGATCCCCACGGGGACGAGGGCGTTGTGGTTGACCGCCACGATGAACTGGTCCAGCGGCCCGACCGGCACCGTGCGCTGGTAGGCGCCCATCACCTGTCGTACGTCATGGGTCGTCGGGAGGGCGGTCCCGGTCAGGTTCTCCACGTCGAGGAGATGGATCGCGCGTCCGCGGCGCAGCGACCTGAGGCGCGTGATAGGGGTGCTCACGATCCTGGCTCCCTTCCATGACGGCTCTTGGCGTCCATTAGAGCATGTGTTGACGCAATCAACCAGACCTTGCCGGGACGTTGCCTGTGTCGGGGGCATCGGATATGGTCCGGTCGAATCACAGAACTGGCGGAAGGCGGACCGGCGTGCGGCGAGACGTACACGTCACCGCGGCGGACATCGCCCGTCTGGCCGGCGTCGGACGTGCGGCGGTCAGCAACTGGCGGCGCCGGCACGACGACTTTCCCGAGCCGGTGGGAGGCACGTCCACCAGCCCGGCGTTCTCACTGGCGGAGATCCGGGAGTGGTTGCGCGGCCACGCGGAGGGCAGGGAACTCCCCCCGGACGAGTGGCTCTGGCAGGATCTGCGCACGACCGTCGACGACGACGACCTCGCCGACCTGATCGCCGACCTCGGGGCCTTCCTCGTGTACGTCCAGCACGAGGCGGACGACTGGGACGGGCTCTCGGCCCGCGACGACGAGACTCTCGCGCGGGAACTTCCGGCCCGGGTGCGTGCGACGTGTGCGAAGACCGTCAGCACGCAGGCGTTTCCCGAGACCGTTCCGGTGGCCCGGGTGCCGCTGGTCCGGTCCATCGCCAGGCTGGCCGCCGGACGCGGCGCCCGCGGCACCTTCGAATTCCTGCGCGAGCGCTACCTGGAGGTGCACACCCGACGCGTCTACTCCACGCCCGCCGAGATCGTCGCGCTCGCGCTCGACCTCGTGGGCGACGGGTTCGGCTCCGTGCTCGACCCGGCCTGCGGCTCCGGCAGCATCCTCGGCCGAGCCCTCGAGCGGTCGCCGGGAGCCCGGCTGCTCGGCCAGGACATCGATCCCGTGGCCGCCCGGCTCACCGCCGTACGGCTCGCGCTGCGCAGCGACAACGCGCGGGTCAGAGCGGGCGACTCCCTGCGCGCGGACGCCTTCCCCTGCGAGCTGGTGGACGCGGTGGTGTGCAACCCGCCGTTCAACGACCGCAACTGGGGATACGAGGAGCTGACGGCCGATCCCCGGTGGGAGTACGGCCTGCCGCCGCGCGTGGAGCCCGAGCTGGCCTGGGTGCAGCACGCGCTCGCGCACCTGGCCCCGGGCGGAGTGGCCGTGCTCCTCATGCCCCCGGCCGTCGCCGCCCGCAGGTCGGGGCGGCGGATCAGGTCCCAGCTGCTGCGGCGCGGCGCGTTGCGCGCGGTCATCGCGCTCCCGCAGGGCACCGTGCCCAACGTGGCGGTCGGCCTGACGCTGTGGATCCTGTGCCAGGCGGCCGACGGCGGCACGCCGGGTCACGTACTGATGGTCGACACCTCCGGCAGGCCGGACGACTACGCCCGGGTGGCCGTCGAGGCGTGGCGGGACTTCGGCGAGGGGCGCGAGCTGGACGAGCCGGGCGTGAGCAGGTCGGTCCCGCTCGTCGACCTGCTCGACGAGGACGTGGACCTCACCCCCGCCCGTTATCTGTCCACCGCGGGCGACGACCTGTCGCCGGAGCGCATCGCCGGGGCCCGCTCCCGGCTCGCCGAGCTGTTCGGGACCATCGCCGGGCTGATCCCCGTGGTGGGGGGACCGCCGCCGGAGGAGCTCGTCCTGGTCCCGCTGCCGGAACTGGTGCGGCGCGGGATGCTCGTCCTGGAGCAGCAGGCGCCGCCCCGGCCGGGAGAGGAGCCCTCGCGGGGGGCGCCTGTGCTCACGGTCGAGGACGTGCTCGACGGCCGCCCCGCCACGGGCACCCCGGAGCACGCCGGGGTGAAGCCGATCCTCACGCGGCCCGGCGACGTCGTGGTGCCACAGATCGTGACCGCCCCGGTCGCGCGGGTCCTGACGAAGGGCGACGCGCTGCTCGGCCCCTACCTGTCGTTGCTACGGCCGGACCCCGAGGTGCTCGACCCCGACTTCCTCGCCGGTTTCCTCTGCGCGGCCGTCAATATGCGTCATTACACCTCCATGTCCTCGCGCTACCGGGTGGACGTACGGCGTGCGGAGGTGCCGCTGCTGCCGATGGAGGAGCAGCGCCGGTACGGCGAGGCGTTCCGCCGCCTGGCGGAGTTCCGGTCGGCCCTGCGCGAAGCGGCGGCGCTCGGCGAGGACCTGGCCCAACTGGTGGCCGACGGCCTCACCCACGGTGCGGTACGGCCGGGTGAGTAGGGTCGGGTGCCGTGAGCGGTGAACTGGAGCATCTGGCCGCCCGGTTGCGTGAGTTCGTCCGCGTCCGGGACTGGGAGAGATTCCACACGCCCAAGAACCTGGCGATGGCCCTCGCCGGCGAGGCGGGGGAACTGGTCGCGGAGTTCCAGTGGCTGACGGCCGAGGAGTCGCGGAACCTCGACGAGGACGCCCTGCGCAGGGTTCGCGCCGAGCTCGGGGACGTGACGTTGTATCTGGTCAGGCTGGCCGACACGCTGGGCGTCGACCTCGCCGAGGCCGCGAACGCCAAGCTGGACGAGAACGAGCGCAGGTATGACGCCGAGACCTATCGCGGCTCCGCCAGAAAGGCGCCCCCGCTGACTTCGTGAGGACGATGCCGCCTCGTGTCCCGCGTCAGCTCCGGAGCCGATCGGCGGAGATGCCGAACATCTCGTGGGCGACACCGAAGGCGAGATCCTCGACCAGGCGGCGCTTCCATGGACGCTGCACGATGGCGTGCGTGAGCCGCCGGGCCGCCGCCCGGGCCACCTTCGCCGAACAGGGCACGGACGCTTCACTGCGGGAGGTGGCACGCCGCGCCGGTGTGGGGATCGGCACGCTGTACCGGCACTTTCCCAGCCGCGAGGCATTGCTCGAAGCGCTGCTCGGCCAGGGCTTCGACACGCTGCGTGCCCAGGCTCTGCAGTCCCTTGACGCGCCGGACCCGGCCGGCGCGCTCGTCTCCTGGCTGCGGCGGCTGGCGATCGCCTCGACCCGGTACGAGGGGCTCCCCGCGTCGGTCATGGAGGCGTTGCGCGATCCGGACTCGCGTCTGCATGCCTCCTGCGAGGGGCTTCGTGCCGCCGCGGCCGACCTGCTGGCGCGCGCACAGCGGTCCGGCCAGGTGCGCCGGGATCTGAATGCGGGCGAGCTGCCGGCCACCACCAACGCGGTCGCGTGGGCGGCCAGGCAGACGGCCGGGCCGGCCGAGCTGGTCGATCGATACCTGAGCCTGCTGGTGGACGGTCTGATGGCCGGAGAGGCCGAGGCGACCGGGTAAGCCTTTTGCCCGGTGGCTATTCCTCCGTCACGGGGAAGTGGCTGTTTCCGATAGCTGGTTGGGTCCCGCTTCGCGCATACCCTTGCCGTGGCGAAAGCGGTTCTCTCCATCACGGCTGCCGATGGCAGACGCCGGACGGTGATCGGGCGACACCAATCGGGCCTAATCCGGACGGTGGGAAACATGAGAAAAAGATGGCCGATGAGCATCGAGATCGACCCGGCCCTGCACGAGGCGGCGGCCGGGAACCTCAAGGGTGCGGGCCACTCGCTGCGGCTCGTCCTGGGCGACGGCGCGGAGGGGTGGCCGGAGGGCGGGCCGTACGACCGGGTCCATGTGACGTGTGGCGTGCGGAGGGTGCCGCACGCGTGGGTGGCGCGGACCCGGCCGGGCGGAGCGATCGTGCTGCCCTGGATGACCGGCTGGGGCGGCCATCTGATCAGGTTGACGGTCGCGCGCGACGGCACCGCCGTGGGCCGATTCCATCAGCCCTGCGGCTTCATGCTCCTGCGATCCCAGCGCGACTCCGGCGGCCAAGCGGAAGGGGAACACCGGGAATCGGGGACGGACCTCGACCCGCGCCGGGTCGTGCGTTCGGGCCGGGACGCGGATACCGCTCTCGGCAGCATGCTGCCCGGCGTCAACAGGGCCTACGGCGAGGTCGACGACGGTGAGTTCCGTCTGTGGTTGTCCTCCGCCGACTCCGAGGCGGAGGTGCGCTACATGCCCGGTTGTCCACGCACCCTCGCTGACCACGGCGACGTAGGCGCGGGCGGACGGCCGGCGTTCCGGGCGTGAATCGCCCGCCCTCGCGGCCCTCGTGCCATGGATTGGTTCACGCCTGCCTCCGCCGGACAGAATGGGAGAAACGGTGAAGGCCGACGTACGAATGCGTACGCCCCGGGAGACCGCGTGACCACAGGCTTTCACCGCGCGTTCTCCACCGATTGAGACGGTTCCTTCACCTTCGCCGAGGCCAAGGAACGCGGGCGGGCGGCGTCGTCTCAGCGGCATCGCCGGCCGGCGTTCCGGCGGTGTCCCGCCTGCGCGGCGAGAGGAGTCACGATGACCGATACCGCGCCGAGCCCCGCGACCATCCGGCTGGGCCGCGAGAACGCCTTCGATCCGCCCGCCGACCATCTGCGATGGGAGGACGGGGACCGGGTCAGGCCGCTGCGGTACGCCGACGGCCACGTGGGGTGGCTGGTGACGGGATACGCCGCCGCCCGCACCGTCCTCGCCGACGCGAGGTTCAGCGGTGATCCGACGCTGCTGCATCCGCCGGCGGACGAGCGCGGCATCGAGGAGATCCTGGCGGACATCCCGGGGTTGCTCACGATCGCCCAGCCACCCGGGCATGCCCGGTTCCGGCGACGGCTGGCCGGTCCGCTGACCTTGCGCAGGATGAGGCGGTTGGAGCCCAGGATCAGGCAGATCACCACCGAACGGCTGGACGCGCTGCAACGCCTCGGACCGCCGGCTGACATCGTGCGTGAGTTCGCCGTGCCCGTCCCCGCGCTGGTGCTGTGCGAGCTGCTCGGGGTGCCGTACCACGATCACTCCCGATTTGAGCGGTGCGCCACTGTGCTGCTCGGCCTCGACTCCACGCCGGAGCAGGTGCGCGAGGCGATGCGTGACCTGCTCGACTACACCCGCGACCTGGTGATTCGACGGCGGGACGATCCGGCCGACGACATCGTCAGCGTCCTCGCGGGCGGCGGCGAACGGGACCGCCTCACCGTCGAGGAGGCGGCCGCGATCGCCATGTTCCTGCTCGTGGCGGGGCACGAGACCACGGCCGACATGCTGGCTCTGGGAACGTTCGCGCTGCTGAGGCACCCTGATCAGCTCGCCGCGTTGCGTGCGGACCTGTCTCTCGCCGCCGGCGCCACCGAGGAGCTGCTGCGCTACCTGAGCGTTGTGCGCATCGGTCCGGTGCGGGCGGCGTGCGCGGATGTGGAGCTCGACGGCCGGCTGATCAGGGCAGGCCAGTCGGTGACGCTGTCCCTGGCCGCGGCCAACCGTGACCCGGCCCGGTTTCCCGCGCCCGGCGCGCTCGACATCAGGCGCGATGCCGGCGGGCAGCTCAGCTTCGGTTATGGGCCGCACCAGTGCCTGGGGCAGCAGCTCGCCCGCCTGGAGATGATCGTGGCACTGCCCGCGCTGCTGACGCGCCTGCCGCGCCTGCGGCTCGCCGTGGCGGCCGACGAGGTCCCGGTGCGGAGCGGCACGGCATTCCACGGTCTCGAGCGGCTACCCCTGACCTGGTGAGACAGCGCGCTCAGAGCCAGGCGCGGAGCTGGAACCAGACGGACTTGCCGTACGGAGTGAGGGCCCAGCCCCACTGGTGCGAGAAACGCCTGGACGATCGCGAGGCCCCGGCCGTGCAGGTCGCCCCATAGCTCACGATGAACGTGTGACGTTGCGGGGTTTTCTCATATACCCGTCCTGCAGGTGAATGTGAAGGTCTGCCTGGGAATCCAGCCCAGTCATGGGGAAACAATACAGTCGATAGCTGACGGTCTGGCCTGATAGTCATTTCGATACCGGAACCCAGCACGAGCGGAGCGACAATGACAGCGCGCATCTCCCTCACCCCGCCTTCCACGGAACTCCTCGAAAGGATTGAGCGGCATTTCCAGCGGAGACTGGGCGCCGCTCTCGAGCCGATGCGGGCGATGGCCCACCAGCCGCAGGTGCTGGCGACCATCGTCGAGTTGGAGAAGAACGCGGCCGGGTGGAACGCCGTCGATCAGGAGCTGAAAGAACTGGCCGTCATGGCCGCCGCTTTCGGCATCGGGTGCTCGTGGTGCATCGACTACGGCTATTGGGCGAGCGTCAGCCACGGAATCCCGGCAGAGAAGGTCGAGGCGATCTCGGCCTGGCGGGACAGCGATCTGTTCACCGAGCTCGAACGCCGCGTGCTCGCCTACGCGGAGGCCATGACCGAGACCCCGCCGGCCGTCACCGACGAGATGGTCTGCGGCCTGCTCCGGGACCTCACCGAACCCCAGGTCGTGGAGCTCACCGCGATTGTCGCGGTGGAGAACCAGCGAGCGCGTCTCAACGCCGCCCTCGGACTCACCAGTCAGGGCTTCAAAGAACGCTGTGAGATCCCCGTCCCCGGGAAAGACTGACGCTCCACCGCCAGGGGTACGGCATCACCACGAGTCAACCGGAGGATGTCACGCTCCGAGCAGTAGTGCGGCGACCGCCTCCGGGGCCTCGTGCATCGCGTCGTGGCCGGTCGGGAGGTCGTGGACCTGCCACTCGGGATCGGCGTGGAGCCGGGTGCGGAGCTCGGCGAACGGCGTCCGGTCTTCCCACCCCGAGCAGTAGACGAACTCCCGGCGGGGGACCTGGGCGAGCGTGCCCGTGAGCCGGATCGTTTGCAGGAACGAGGCGAGGGGATGAGGACGGCGGCGGGGATCGCCGCCGTCCGGCGGCCGGACGGCGTAGCCGGTGGCCGCGGCGCCGGCGGCGAACGCCTCCCGGTAGCGCTCGGTCGTCGACGACCAGCACGACTCGCCATCGCGCGGTACGTAGGCGTCGAGATGCACCAGCCGTGAGACCCGGCCGCCGGCGCGATCGGCGGCGGCGGCGATCACCATCCCGCCGTAGCTGTGGCCGACCAGCGTCGCGCTGGTGATGCGGGCGCGATCGAGGAGCCGCAACACATCGTCGGCGTGCGTGTCGAGGTTGGCGGTCGCGACCGTCGCGTTGTCGTCGTCCGACCGCAGCCCTGTAAGTGTCAAGGCGTGAACGGCATGACCCGCACGCTCCAAGAGCGGAACCACCGCCTCGAACGACCAGGAGCCGTGCCAACCGCCGGGCACGAGGACGAACGTCGCCATGCGTTTCTCCTCCTCTTTCACTCCGCGGTGCCGAGGCACGCCGCCCCGGCGACATGTGGTTCGACTGAGCGCTCTGCGCGGCTGAAGACCACTCCGCATGGAGGCAGTGTCACAAGATCGAGGTGAGGCCGGCCACCGATAGAATGCCGACTGATGCCTGTTCGCCGCCAACATCGCCGGATCACCGGTGAGACGTCACATGTGTGGCCGTCTGGCGGGCGCCACCTCTGGCCATCCGGCGAAACAAGCGCAGTGCAGTCGCACGCACGGGGACACCTGGTTTACGCAGCCAGTGGCGTCTTGGCGGTTCACACCGAGCGCGGCACGTCGATCGTGCCCGCCAACCGGGTCGCCTGGACCCCCGCCGGGTTCACGCACTACCACCGCGCCCACGGCGACACCGATATGCGGATCGTCTTTCTCGCGCCGTCCGTCGCCCGGCTCATCCCAGACCATCCCGCCGTGTTCCTGGCCTCCGGGCTCGCCCGCGAGGTCCTGCTCGCCCTGACCGGCCCCCGCAACTACGACGACGCCGCGCCCGGCTACAGCCGCTCCGCGCGCTCTCGCCTCCTTCGAGTGCTCGTCGATGAACTACGCGAAGCACACGAACAGCCACTGCACCTGCCGGAGCCACGGGACGATCGACTGCGAGCAATTGCCCGGACGCTGCACGAGAATCCGGCGGACAACTCCTCGCTGGCCGAGCTCGGGAAGACGGTCGGAGCCAGCACACGCACCCTCAGCCGGCTGTTCCGCGACGAACTGGGCTTGACCTTCTACGAATGGCGCACGCAGCTACGCATCTACCACGCGCTCGTGCTCCTCGCCGACGGCCACGACATCACTCGGACCGCCCACGCATGCGGATGGGCCAACCCCAGCGGCTTCATCGCGGCGTTCACCGGCATCATCGGAACCACCCCGGGCCGCTACCGAACCAGTCGCCGGACCAGCGCCCGGGCACCTCGGCTCCCGACGGTGGTCAGGTCCTCGGGGTGATTCGTACTCGCACCGGTGTCGTGCGGAGCGTATGGAGGTTCGTCCTCGACGAGCCGAGGCGATCACTGAGCGAGCAGGCCGAGGACCAGTTCCTCGATCTCGTCCGCGTACGGTCCGGCCGCGAGTGCTTTGCGGGTGAGGCGTCGGAGCGAGACGAAGTCGGCGCCCTCGTCCAGGTCCAGGTCCGCCACCGCTTCGGACTCGTGACGCCCGAGTTCGGAGAGCCGGACGTGAACCTGGTTCGCCGAATCGTAGATCGGGATCGGCAGCTTCCACACGTGCTTGTCGATGTCGCGTTCGTCCTTGCCGTACGACATGAGAGGCCGGACCAATGCGGTCAACGCCGGGCTGTTGAGGATGGCGCACAGATAGTGGCCCTCAGCGGGGCTCGTCACCGTTCCCCAGTACAGCTTGTGATCGATGATCGTCCTTGGGTCGTCGACCAGTGCGGCGGCGACGTGCATGCCCGCCTTGGCATAGACGAGCCGAAGCGGTGCGGCGGGGAGTTGCTGGGTGAGCTTCCGGCGGAAGTCGAGCTGCTCGACGAGGCTCAGCCGATCACTCGATCGGTGCTCCTGCCAGGCCGCTTCGGCTCGGCGCCACCAGCGGGCGAGATCGGGGTAGAGGTCGATGCGCGGGTGCTCGCCGTCGAGCAGCTGATTGTGATCGAGCGGGAGGACGGCCTCTCGCGGCCGGAGCAGCCGGTATGGCAGGACGCTTTCCCCCAGGAGAACAGACCGGACGAACTCGCTTTCCACCACGCCGTCCAGCGACGGCAGGTTCTTCCACGGGGGCTTCTCCTTGCTGCTGCGCTCGGACCTGACAGCACGCCGCCCGGACGGCAGGCCGAGGGGGCCGGTCGGCTTCCGCCCGACCAGGAAGAGGACCCGGGGGACGATGCTCGCGCCCTGGAAGAAGCGGGGCTCGTAGGGCGACTCCAACACAGCCGGATCATTCGAAACGAGGTCGGCGGGTTCGAAGGCCAGATACGGAGCTACGGCCTCCCAGGTGTGCCCCTGCTTCGGCAGCCTCCCCCTCCATCGGAGGGTCGAGGTGGGCAGGGGCCGCGCGCCGTCCACCGGTTTCGTACGCCGGCCGAAGACGACGGCCGCGCCGCGCGGAAAGAAGTGCGGCCGGAGCCTGCGCAGGTCCCAGGAGTGGGTGAAGGCGACGACGGTCAGTTCGGAGTCGTCCGGATAGAGGCCGGACCGGAAGCCGGCGAAGTAACCCCGGTCGAGAGCCGCGTTGGGCAGGACGAAGGCGAAGACCCCGCCGACCTTGAGGAACTGCTGGATCGTCCGGGATACGAACAGACCGGACAGGTCCTGGTGCGTGGCGACCTCTTTGCCGTGCCACAGGCCGCGCCCCTCGCACAGCTCGCGGAACCTCTTCTGCATGTCCGGCGGCATCCGCCGGTACGCCAGCCACGGAGGGTTGCCGATGAGTACGTCGACGCGATTCTCCGGCCGCGTCAGCCAGCGGGGCCGAGTCAGGTTGCGTACGTAGTAGCTCCAGATGTGGTCACGCCCCTCGTCGTGCAGCCGGCACAGTTGCCCGAAGCTCTCCCTGATGATCTCGTGATGCTCCGCGGGAATGGCTCTGCGGTTGAAAAGGGCCGTGAGCGAAGGTGTCCTGCCACGGCGGCGTGGCGATGCCGCGAGCGTGGCGAGCTCCTCGATGAGGTTGTCGAAGCTCGCCGTGTCGTGGAGGAGGGCCTCGGGGAACCGCAATCGGTCGCCGTCTATCTGGGCTGCCTGCGGCGTCGTGGGGATGATGACCTCACCATCGGTGAACAGGTTCGTCTCTTCCCGCCTCCACTGGATGCTGTCGCCGAGGTAGACGGGCACGTGGATGCTGCCGCGGTTGTCGGCGAGGAGACGTTCCTTGCCGATCGCGAGCAGGTAAGTGACGCGGGCGAGCGTGACGGCCACCGGATGGAGGTCGACCCCGCAGACGTTTCGCGTCACGGCCTCCAGAGCTTCGGGCAGCGGCACGCCTGCCCGTTCAGCGGTGTTCAGGAATCGTCGTACGGCGTGGAACAGGAACGTTCCAGAGCCGCACGCCGGATCGAGAAGGCGCTGTTCGAGCGGGTCCGCCACCACCTGCTCCACCATCTGCTCGGCCAGCCAGTCGGGTGTGTAGTACTCACCGAGCCGTGCTCGTGTCCCGGAGTCGATGATGGACTCGTAAAGGACCTTGAGCACGTCGTGTTCGACCTTGCGCCAGTCGAACCGGGCCAGACGGCGGGCGAGCGTCCGGATGAACACCTCACCGCCCGGGACCTCCAGCACCCAGTCGAAGAAGTCCTGCTCGACCACACCCGAGATGCGGGCGTCGCGGAACTGGCCGCCGCTCAGCAGCGTGGCCGGTTGCAGGTCGAGCACATCGATGCCCAGGACGAGGTGAGCGATGATCTCGGCGCTGTTGACCAGCAGCGTGTGTTCGAGGAAGAGCCGGGTGTCGCCGGTGAACTGGGTGCCGAAGGCGCCTCGGAGCAGGTCGGACCAGAGCCGGCGCTTGAGCTGGACGGTCGGGGTTTCGCCGTGGACCTCGTAGAGGGCCGTGAGCGCGGCGTAGTCCAGGTCGTAGGAGACGCTTCCGGCGCCCAGGCGCTCCCGGATCTCGTACGGTGTAGGCGCTATGTCGTGCCGAGTGGCCAGCACTCCTTCGAGCCAGCCGAGCAGTGCGGTCAGATCGGGGCGTCCTGCCTTGAGGACGTACCGGGACGCCTCGGTGAGCACCGAGTCGCGCAGTTGGTAGGCCCGCCACTCGCTGCCGTCGGTGAGGACGCCGACGTAACGCTGGCCGGTCTCCCGGCTGCGGGCGGCCACGTAGCCGCCCAACTGCGCTTCCGCGTCCCGCACCACTGCCGCACTGGTCAGGGTTTTCTTGACCTCGATGACCGTGTAGCCGACCTCGATGTCGATCCGGCCTCGCCCCGCACGGGTTTCAAGGTGGACATCCAGGTCGTCCTCGGCGAGACCGAGACCACCGATGAGGAGAAGCTGCCGTATGTCTGCCTGGATATTCGCTTCGCTTCTGGCGCGGCTTCGGTCCGACAAACGCTGAAGGGTGTCGTGTAAGGGTCCTGCGATATCAGACGGCACCAACGAGAATTACCATGACAGATCACCGTCGAAAAGGGTGCTTATTCTCGCGCCGGCGGTCAGTGCTCCGTCGCAGAAACCATGCTACGGGCGATCCGGCGACGGGGCGGTCACTCGCCGGGATTCCTTTCGGGCGACCGGTGCGAAATCCGGCTGTGACCGGCCCCTGTTCACCACGTGGGCCGTAATCCCGATGACGTCGCTCAGTCTTCCCAGTCCGCTTCCGCCGTCAGGTCGCCGGGCATGACCGTGGCGATGAGGCCCGCGACGAATTGGGGCACATCCTCGGGGTCAAGCACCAGCCGCGGTTCGTTGCCGTCCGGGCCCTGGAAGATCTCGACCGACCGCACCCCGGGGTCGTCCACCGAATCGGCGACTCCGATGATCCTCCAGTTTCTGTGCCGCGTGTTCGCGAAGTGGCTGAATTTCCGTTCTGAACTGGCCACCCTTGCTCCTGAAAGTGCGTTGTGATGCCCGCGTACTGCCGGTCCTCGTCGAAGGCTTCCGCGCTTGTTCCGCCCCGCGCGATCGGGCTGTTCACCGGTCCGGAAGCCGGAGCTGGAATCGTCTGCCTTCGCGATCAATCTTCCGTAACTCTAGCCAGATCGATCACCGTGTCGTCCGGGATCACCCTGAGATTCCCCCTGACGCGCCACCGATGGGTCCGGCGCCCAGGACGTGAGGCGGTCAGGCGGCGGCCCTGGCACGCGGGAGCCATCGGACGAGAGCGGCGATGGCCAGGGTGACGACGATGAGGTAGACGAGCCCGTGCTGGAACGCCACGGCGACGCCGCCGGACAGGGCGTTGTAGAAGACGATGCCGATGATGCCGATGCCCAGCGCGCCGCCGACCTGCTGCGCGGTGGTGAGGGCGCCCGCGGCGCTGCCGGCGTCCCGCGGGGCGACCCGGGACAGGACGGTGGCCATGATCGGCGCGAGCGCAAGCCCCATGCCGGCCCCGTCGACGGTGCCGGCTCCCTGGCCGGGCGTCGCTCTCGCCCGGCAGGTCGTGGTCAGCGTACGGCGCAGGGCGTGCCGTTGAGGGCGAAGGCGGTCGGCTCGCCGTTCGTGCCGGACTGACCGGCGATGAAGCCGAACGTCGCCGTGCCGCCGGCCGGGATGGCGGCGTTCCAGCCGGCGTCGGTCACGGTCACGGTGCTCCCGCTCTGACTGTAGGCGCCGTTCCATGCCTGGCTGATCTGCTGTCCGTTGGGGAAGGACCAGGTCAGCCTCCAGCCGTCGACCGCCGCGCCGCCGGTGTTCGCGATCGTCACATCGCCCTGGAAACCGCCCTGCCACTGGTTGGTGACGCTGTAGGTCACCGTGCAGCTTCCCGTCGTGGCCGGTGTCGGCGTGGGGCTCCGGGCAGGCGTGGGGGTGGGCGACGGACTGGGCGACGGACTGGGCGACGGGCTGGGTGACGGACTGGGCGACGGCGAAGGGGCCCCGGCGAGCTTGGCCGCGATGATCGGGGCCAGGCGGTCGGCGATCGCTCGATGACCGGCGTCGTTGGGATGCACGGAGTCGCTGAGGTCCGCGCTGGTCAGCCAGCCCTCGGTGTTGACGTAGTACACGTCGGCGTCGCCGGAGTCGTTGACGGTCTTGACCGCCGCCTGCGTCTGGGCGGCGAACCGCTTGCTGAAGGTCTCGAGCGCGAAGATGGCAGCCTTGGGGTATTTCGCCCGCACCTGCCGGAGCAGGTTGGTGTAGGAGGTCTGGAATTCCGGTGTGTGAACCCCATGACCGGAGTCGTTGGTGCCCAGGTTGATCACCACGGCGTCGGCGGTGTAGCGGGAGAAGTCCCAGCCGGGGGTGGACGTGTTGGGGTCGAGCTTGACGAACTGCTTCTCCAGGCCGACGCAGCCGTCGGCGGTGGCGACCAGGCAGGCTCCTCCCTGGGCGATCTGGGTGTGCCGCGCGCCCAGCCGCTCTCCGATGAGCCAGCCGTACGCGGTGAGCGCGTTCTTCGACGTCGTCGTGCCCACGGTGATGGAGTCGCCGACGAACTCGATGAGCGTGCGCGGAACCGGCGGGGCGACCGTACCGGCGCCGGGATCGAGGACGAGCCCCCGGAAGACGGCGTCACCGTGATAGGAGCCCGCCACGACCCGGTAGGACACGCGCAGGGTGTGGGTGCCGGCTCTCAGCGGTGCCGGGGTCAGGTTCACCGTGCCGCTCACGTTCGTGTAGTAGGTGTAGGGCCCTCCGTCGATGCTGGCGTACAGGTCGATGGTGTTGCGCTGCCTGAGCTTCACGGTGGTGCCGGTGAAGCCGGTGGTGAGGTAGGCGCCGGCCCAGTGCGGCGTGTACGCGGTGGGGTCGGTGGTGTCCCACCGCCCGGTGAAGGAGATGTTGGAATCGGTCGGCGAGCCGTCGCCGGTGGCGGCATGTGCACGGGGAGGCAGGGTGATCGAGACCGCGGCGAGGGCCGCGGCCAGTGTGGCGGCGAGCGAGGAGCGAAGAGCCCCTCTAGTCGGGTAGGGCACGGACACTCCCTAGGGGACGGGGACGCCGATCTTGGGGGCGATGACGGGGGCGAGGCGGTTGGCGATCTTGATGTGTCCGGCGTCGCTGGGATGCCCGTCGCCGTCGGCGTAGTCGGCGCCCGGAGTCAGCCAGCCCTCGGTGCCGATGTAGTAGACGTTGGCGTCGCCGGCGGCGTTGCGCGCCGCCACCGCCGCCTTGGTCTCGGCGACGTAGCGCTGCTTGAACGTCTCCATCGCGAACAGGGCCGCATTCGGGTACTTCGCCCGGATGGCACGCAGGAAGGCGGTGTAGGCCGACTGGAAGGCGGAGCCGGTGACGTGGTGGCCGATGTCGTTGGTGCCGAGGTTGATCACGACGGCGTCGGCGGTGTAGCGGGAGAAGTCCCAGTCCGCGGCGCCGGTGCTGCCGAGCTTGAAATACTGCGTGCTCTGCCCGACACACCCCTCCTGCGCGACGAGGCAGTAGCCGGCGCGCGCGATCTGGGTGTGCCGGACGTGCAGCTTCTCGCCCAGGACCCAGCCGTACGCCGACAGCGCGAGCTTCGAATCGAGATATCCGGCGGTGATGGAGTCGCCGACGAACTCGATGAGCTTGGTGGACGGGCGCGGGTCCACGGTGGTCGCCCCCGGGTCGAGCACCAGCCCTTGGAAGACCGTGTCCCCCGAGCGGTAGGACACGCGCAGCGTGTGCGTGCCGGCGGGCAGCGGGGCCGGGGTCAGGTTCACGGTGCCCTTGACGCCGGCGTAGAACACGTCGGCGCCCCCGTCGATGCTGACGTACATGTTGACGGCGTCGCGCTGTTTGATCTTCACCGTGGTCCCGGTGAACGCCGTCACGAGATAGGCGCCCGTCCAGTTCGGCACGTACCCGGTGCTCGATGCGGTGTCCCACCGCCCGACGTAGGTGATGTCGGGGTCGGACGGGCTGCCGTCGCCGCCGCGCGGGGCCGGAGTGGGCGAGGGGCTCGGTGTCCGGCTCGCGGAAGGGCTGCTGGAGGGGCTGCTGGAGGGGCTCGGCGTGGAGGTCGCCGAGCCCGTGCAGGCGGTGCCGTTGAGCGTGAAGGTGGTGGGCACGGGGTTGGCGGAGCCGTTCCAGGAGCCGTTGAAGCCGAAGGCGGCGGAGCCGCCGGTGGCGAGGGTCGCGTTGTATCCGGCGTCGGTCGCGGTGACCTGGGCCCCGTTCTGGGTGACGGTGGCGTTCCACGCCTGGGCGACCGTCTGACCTCCGGTGAAGGACCACGCCAGCGTCCAGCCGGAGACGGGGGCGCCGAGGTTGGTGACGGTGACGGCGGCGGTGAATCCGCCGGACCACTGCGACGTGACGGAGTAGTCGACGCGGCAACCGGAGGCGGCCGCCCCGGCCGCCGTCTGGTGGGCCACCGTGCCGATCACGCCGGTCAGGGCCGCCACGGAGCACGCGACGACCGCGCGGGTGCGCGAGCCGTACGCCGGGCTTGTGCGATGGAGCTGCGCGCGCCGTGTCGCCTGGCGTTGGCCGCTTCGCATGCCACGCATCGGACCTCCGTCTTGTGTTTGCGCTAACAGAAGCAGCCGCGACGACCTCCGTCAGTACGGCCCCCTGAGCGGGAGCGGCATGATCCCGTCGGTCGTGCGCCTCCAGCCGGAGGGTCGACGCTTGTCATGGGCGCGGTCAAGCCGCCGGTGGACGGCCCCTGCCGTTTGCCTCTTCAGCGGCCGACGACGGCGGAGCGGGCTGAACGTTTCAGCGGCCGGACCTTGCGAGCGGCCGGCTGGGCGATGCTCGGCCAGGCCCCTCCCGCCGCGGGCCGAGTGGCGGCTGCGCGCGATTCGCCTTGGCCGAATTTGACTGTTTCGGTCATCTTCTGGTTGATGATCCGCAAGGATGATCGCCAGGACGCCGCCCGGACGGAGGGCGGCGGTTGGGAAAGGACAACGTATGCGCAGGTCCGCGAGTACGGTCGTCGCCGCAGCGGCGCTGGCCGTCGGAGGGCTCGTCGCCAACCCGGCATACGCGATCTCGGCCGGCTACAGCCCCGAGGGGGTGTGCGGCTCCGGCTTCGGCCGGGTGAGTGACGGCAGCCGGGCGGTGAAGACCTCGTCAGGGAGGGTCTTCGGGCACGTCTACCTGCTCTACAACCGCTCGACGAAGCAGAACTGCGTGGTCACCATCAAGTCGGCGTACGTCGGCACGGCCACCCGGACGTCCGCGACGCTGGAGACGCAGACCAGGCGCCATCGCGACGAACCGGTGCGTACGGCACGCAAGACTGACAGCCGGAAGTACAAGTACTACGCCGGTCCGGTGAAGCTCTACGCCGAGAACCTGTGCGTCAAATACTCGGGCACGATCGCCGACACGCGGGTCGACGGGGAGATCGCCAGCGGCGGTCGCGGCGCGTGGGGCAACTGCGGCTGACCCGGAACGACGTCGTCACGGCCCGGCGGGACCGGGGCGCAGGGGCCGCCCGGCCGTCCGGCCGAAAAGGATTGGCGGGCCGGGCGGCACGTCCGATAGAACACTCGCAGACCCACGACGACGAGAGGAGGGACGGGCCGATGTGTGCGAAGAACGTCGTGCCGGTTCCTTCCCGGGGTACGGCCGGACGCTGACTCCTGGGAGCGAGCGGGCACGCCTCACCTGAGGAAGTGCAGTGAACCCCAACGACATGATCATGCGCCCCATCTCGGGGCGCGAGGAACTCGACCTTTTCCGCCGCCTGCCCTACGTGCTGAACGACGAGCTGGACGACGACCTCGCCTCCGGCCGCCGGCGGCCCGAGTGGATGTGGATGGCGCTGTACGGCGACCGTCTCGTCGCCAGGCTGTCCTGGTGGGCCCCGCGCGCGGGCGAGCCGCCGGCGCTGCTGGACATCCTCGACCTCGACGACGCCGTGCCCGGACCGGCGAGCATCGACGCCGGGGTCCGGTTGGTCGAAACCGCGAGCGCCGCGGTGCTGCCGCTCGGGGGACGTCCGCCGGAATACAACGCGTTCGTCCCCCCGAGGTGGCGTGACGACGCGGCGGCGAGGCGTGCCGTCGAGGACCGGATGGCCGTGCTGCGGCGGACCGGTGCCCGGCTGCTCGTGGAACGGCTGCGGTTGGAGTGGCGCCCGGGCGCTTCCGCCGCCGCGCCGAGTGGGCGGCTGACCTTCAGGCCCGTGGCCGGCCGGGAGGAGCTGGTCGCCCTGATGACCCTCGTCCTCGACGGCACGCTCGACGCCCACAGCCGTGCCGACCTCGCCGGCATGCCCGCCGAGCGGGTCGCTGCCGCGCACTACGACGACGAACTCGCCCGCTACCGGAGCCCGCGGGAATGGTGGCGGATCGCCACGTCACCGGCCGGTGATCCCGTGGGATTCGTCATTCCGGCGCGTAACGAGTACAGCCCGATGATCGCGTACATCGGGGTCGTGCCCGCTCACCGGGGCAACGGCTACGTCGACGATCTGCTGGCGGAGGGGACGCGGATTCTCGCCGAGCAGGGCGTTCCGCGCGTCCGCGCCGCCACCGACGTCGGGAACGTCCCGATGGCCCGGGCGTTCCTCCGCGCCGGATACGAGCTCATCGGGCAGCGCGTCGACATGACCTGGAGTGAGGGCGGGTCGCGGTAGGGCGGGCGCTCCCGCGAGAGTGGCGCGGGGCGGGCGCTCCCGCGAGAGTGGCGCGGAAGGCACGCGCGGAAAACGGCTTGCGGCTCCTCCCGTCGTGCTCGCTAGGGTGACGCCCATGTGCGCCTTCGCATGCTTCACGAGGATCCGCCGCTCGTAGCGGCGGGTCCTTCCTCTCGTACGGCTCCGCCGCCATTGGTGTCCTCGCCGGTGCGGTGCTTCGCGCTGCCCGGCTCCGATCGCGTACTCGCGGAGCACATCCATGGTTCATCAGGGCGGACGGCACGAGCTCGGTCAGAACTTCCTCGTCGACCGTACGATCATCGCGCACATCGGGGAACTCGTCGCCGGAACGGCCGGCCCGATCGTGGAGGTCGGCGCGGGGGACGGTGCGCTGACGCTTCCCCTGAGCCGGTACGGCAGGCCGCTGACGGCGGTCGAGGTTGATCCCGGGCGGGCACGCCGGCTGACCCGGCGCGTGCCGGCGAACGTCACCGTCGTCGACGCCGACATCCTGCGGTTCCGGTTTCCCCGGCATCCTCACGTGGTTGTCGGAAACCTGCCGTTCCACCTCACGACCTCGATCATGCGGCGGCTCCTCGCGGCGTCCGGCTGGAGGACGGCGGTGCTGCTGGTCCAGTGGGAGGTCGCCCGGCGCCGGGCCGGTGTCGGCGGTGCCAGCATGCTGACCGCCGCCTGGTGGCCGTGGTATGCCTTCGAGGTGCATGCGCGGGTGCCCGCCCGCTCGTTCCGCCCCGCCCCCTCGGTCGACGGCGGCCTGCTCACCATGACGCGCAGGGCCGTACCCCTGGTCGCCGAGCGGGGGCCGTACCAGGACCTCGTGCGCCGGGTCTTCACCGGGCGCGGACGTGGCCTGGCGGAGATCCTCGAACGCACGGGACGCCTGGACCGCCAGGCCGTACGCGCCTGGGCGCGTGAGGCGCGGGTGACGCCGCACGCGCTGCCCAAGGATCTGACCGCCGGACAGTGGGCGTCACTCTGGCAGGAAGTGGCGCGGCGTCGGTGGCCGAGCCTGTGATGATGTCCTTCTCTTTGCCGGAGTCGCTGTGGACGAAAGGGATTCCCCGTGAACGATCTGGTCGCCCGGTTGTGGCGGAGTATCGGCGGCATCGGTGGCTCGTTTCAGTGGCGGCTGGTGTGGCTTTCGCAGGCGAAGTTCATGGTCGGCGTCACGGGGATCGTTCGCGACGGAGACGGGCGGGTGCTGCTGCTGCGGCATCGGCTGTGGCCGGAAGACCGGCAGTGGGGGCTGCCAGGCGGCTACGCCGTCAGGGGGGAGACGTTCCGGGAGACGGTCGTCCGGGAGGTGCGGGAAGAGACCGGCCTGGAGGTGCGTGTCGGCGAGCTCGTGCAGCTCAACAGCGGTTACCGGCTGCGGGTCGAGGTGGCGTACGAGGCCGAGTTCGCCGGCGGCACGATGAGGATCGACCCCAAGGAGATCCTGGAGGCGCGGTGGTTCAGTCCTGACGACCTGCCGGAAGGGACGCTGCGGGCGCATCGGCACCTGATCTCCGGTGGAGCCGGTTAGGCGGTCGCCGGAGAGGCCGTCGACCGGCCTCCTGTGGACCGGTGCGATGTCGTGGGGTCATTCGCCCGTTTCTGATCGCCGGCTGTCCACAGAGCGGCGTTCGGGTGGGACGGGCGACGGCGGATTCGCGCAGGCTGCTGCAGTGCGGCGGTGCGAGGAGCGGCAGGTGCGGGGCCGGCTGCCCCTGCGGCACCTCCCGCGGCCGCTTCGGCGGTTGTAGATGCAGCACGTCGCGGAGGAGGAGCCATGCCAATCACCTATCCCGTGCCCGCGCAGACCTCGTCGGTCTTCGTCGTCGTCACGGACCGTACGCCGACCGACCTTTCGTCGATCATCCCCTGGCGGATGGGACCGTCTCACCGTCGCGCCGCCAGGGACGCGCTCGGCACGCCCCGGCTGACGCTGGAGGTGTTCCGGTCGACGCGGTCCCCCTGGCGGCGGATGGACCTGGGCGCCGAGGACCTCAAACGGGTGAGACGGGCCCGTCATCACGTGGTGGTGACGAGCACCGCCCCCGTCGAGGAACAACCCGAGGCCGCCCAGGTCGCCCGGGCGGCCGCGCGCGGGATCGCGGAGGCCTACCACGGTGCGCTGTACGACCCGCTGACCGGAGCGGCCGTCTACCACTGCGCCGAATGCCCGGGGGAGCGACAGGACTTCCAGCTCGGCGACGACTGGCTGGGCTGGAGGGTGTCGTGCGCCGAGGAGGAACACGCCTGCGGCCTCGGCGCTGCCGCCCCTGCGGGAGCCGGCGCCGAGGCCGGCGAGGGCTGTTCGTGCCTCGTGACGACCTCGCGCGGCCTGCGGCGTTTCGGCCTGCCGGAGATCACACTGACCGGCCTCGCCTGCGCGCACAGCCTCTGCGCGGTCACCGTTCTGCGCACCGTGGCGGAGTCACTGCTCGCTGGTCACTTCGCCTGGCTGTCCACCGGGCCCCGGTCTGCCTGCCGCGGCATCGCCCGCCGCCTGCGGGTGGCGGGGGTGGACTACGCCGTGCTGTCCGGCATACCGGACGAGGAGAACGCACTCCTGCGCGTGCGCCTCACGCCGGACGTCGTCGCCCGATCCTGCCTCAAGCTCCGCCTGCCCGGCGGTCACGACGGAGACCCCCGGCCGCATCACACTCCCGGCCTACTGGTCGCCTGACCCTTGTGGCCGTCGGCCGGGAAACCAGCGCGATCCTGCCGGTGGTCCTGCCGGTCTGCCCCAGCTCGTGCGCCTTCGCCGTCTCGGCCCTGGGCGCGATCTGATCCACGTGCCCGGCACGCCCGGGAGGAGAAGGGGGCGGCCGCGGGACCGTCGCGCGAGCCGGGGGTGGCGTGGTGCCAGGACCCGGATGGGAACGTTTGGGTGTCTTTCGGTCGTCTGTGAAGTGTGACCCTTTCCAGTGCCGGCGATGACGAGATCAGGGACGCGCGGGACCGCGCCAGGCGCCGGGACCAGCTCCTCCGGCAACGTGCCACTCTCCTGACTCAGGTCGAGGAGGTCCGCGGCCTGCTCGCCGACCTCGAGCGCCAGCTCGCCAAGGAGGACCGCGACGTCGCCAAGCTGGAGCAGGGCGGTTTCGCGGCCTTCCTGGCGGGTCTGACCGGGGGCAAGGAGGAGCGCCTGGCGCGGGAACGAGCCGAGGCGGTGGCGGCCCGGCAGCGGGTCACCGGTCAGCGGACCCGCCTGGAGTGGCTCACCGACGACCTCCGCTCCACCGAGCAGGAACTCACGGCGCTCGGCAACCCGCATCACGAGCTGGAGGTGCTGCTCGACCGTAAGGAGCGGACGCTGGTGGAGTCGGGCGATCCACGCGGGCGAGAGCTCGCCGACATCGCCGCCCGGCTCGCGAACGTGACCGCCGACCTGCGGGAGCACCAGGAGGCTCGGCAGGCGGGTATCGCGGCGGGCCAGGCGGTCGGCTACG
Organism: Microbispora sp. NPDC088329; assembly: GCF_040685655.1. NCBI lineage: Bacteria > Bacillati > Actinomycetota > Actinomycetes > Streptosporangiales > Streptosporangiaceae > Microbispora > Microbispora sp. NPDC088329. The sequence goes on along the minus strand of NZ_JBFBIP010000015.1, from coordinate 180,411 downwards.
TCCTGCGGCATCTCGGCAGCGCCCGCGGCGCCTCGACCTGGGACATGTTCAGCAACGGCGGCTTCGCCGACATGGTGGAGCACGGCCACCTGCGTCAGGCCGACGAGGCGGCCTGGCACGCGCAGGGCGCGCTCGACCGGTTCTCACGCGAGCTGGCCGACATCGGCGTCAGCGCCGCGCTGCAGTTGCCGAAGGTGGACACCCGCTGGTTCGCCGACGTCTTCTTCGACAACATCATCACCGACGCCATCAAGCATCAGCGGATCGCCCGTACGGCGGAGGCGGTACGCGAGGTCGCGGCATGGGTGGAGGCGATGGTCGACCAGATCTCCGCCCGCTCCGGTGAGCTGGCCCGTCAGCAGGAGTCTCTCGGCCGGCGACACGAGGAGGTCCTGAGCTCCTGACCGGTCCCCGCCCGGCCAGACCGGCCTGCCTGGCCGGGCCCGAGCGGCCGTCTCTCAGCTCGAGTGTTCGGCTGATCGGGCGAGGCCGGAGAGCACCGCGAGGGTGCGTTCCTGCTCGCGCGCGTCGCCGTACGGCGGCGCCGCGAACTCGGTGACGCCTGCCTCGGCGAGCCGCCGGATTCGGCGGGTGACCGTCTGTTCGCCGCCGACGATAACCACGTCTTCCGGGCCGCCCACGCCCTCCCGGTCGAGCACGGCCCGATATTCGGGCACCCGGCCCGCCAGCCCGAACTCCCCGGCGATCCGCCGCCGTACGCCCTCTTCGTCGCCCGTCACGCGGACGATCAGCCCGGCGGCGACCAGGGGAGAGGGGCGCCCATCGGTGCCGCCCTGCTCGAGCGCGCGCAATGGGACGGCGCGGTGCCCGGCGACATCGAGATCACCGATCTCCTCACGCTGGTCAACGCGATCGCGTGGGTCGGCGGGCAGGCCCCGTGTGACGAAAATCTACTTGACCGCCTCCTTGCCCTGGTGCGCGGAATGGAGCCAGAGGTTCAGGAGGAGTAGGCATGACGAACAGGGTGACAGCGGTGAGCCGCAACGCGGCCCACACCTTCAGCAAGACCCCGCTGGAGTCGATCCGGCTGCTGCCCGGCCTGGGCGTCGAGGGGGACGCCCACGCCGGGGTGACGGTCAAGCATCGGTCGCGGGTCGCCCGTGATCCGAGCGCGCCGAATCTTCGCCAGGTGCATCTGATCCACGCCGAACTGCACGACGAGCTGCGCGAGGCGGGCTTCGCCGTATGGGCGGGCGACATGGGGGAGAACGTGACCACCAGGGGCGTGGACCTGCTCGCGTTGCCCACCGGGACCCGGCTGCACCTCGGCGATACGGCCGTCGTCGAGGTGACCGGCCTGCGCAATCCCTGCGTGCAGCTCGACGGTTTCCAGGATGGGCTGATGAAGGCCGTGCTTGACCGGGACGAGCAGGGCAATCTGGTGCGCAAGGCCGGCGTCATGGGCATCGTCGTCGCGGGTGGCGAGGTCCGGCCCGGCGACCCGATCCGCGTGGAGCCGCCCGTCGGGCCCCACCACCCTCTTCAGCCGGTATGAGCGCAGGGGCCCGGCCGGCGGCCCAGAGGATGCGCACGTGGGCATCTTCTGGATGAGGGAACGCCGGTCCGGCCTGGCGGCCGGCCCGACGCCCTATCCCGTCGACAGCCTCAGTGGACGTGACCCGGCTCGTCGTGGTCGTGGTCGTGGTCGTGCTCGTCCTCGTCTTCCAGGACCCCCTCCGACGGCTCGACGCCGAGCATCGCCTCCCGCGGCTCGACCTCGGCGACGTGCTCGACCAGGCCGAGCACGTGGTCGGGCTCGATCAGCCACTGCAGGGCCGCCGCGCCCGTCTCGTCGGAGTTGACCAGCTCGATCTGCTCCTGCCGCTCGGCGTCGTCCAGTTCGGCCTGAGGGTCGCGGATCTCGGCGAGCGCCGCGGCCTGCAGCGCGTCGACATCGAGGACCTCGACCACCAGGTCGACGGTGAGCCGCAGGTAGCGGCCGGTGTCCGTTCCATCGCTCATGGTGGTGATCCTATCGGCAAGCCGTTATGGCAATTTCCACTCGACCGGCGCCCCGCCCTGCTCCTCCAGCAGGGCGTTGGCCCGGCTGAACGGACGGGAGCCGAAGAATCCGCTGCGCGCCGACAGCGGGCTGGGGTGGGCCGACTCGATGCACGGCACGCTTCCCAGCATGGGGCGCAGGTTGCGGGCGTCGCGACCCCACAGGATCGCGACGAGCGGCCCGCCCCGCTCGACCAGCGCCTTGATGGCCTGCTCGGTCACCTCTTCCCAGCCCTTGCCCCGATGGGAGGCGGGCTTGCCCGGCATCACCGTCAGCACCCTGTTGAGCAGGAGCACACCCTGCTCGGTCCACGGGGTGAGGTCGCCGTTCGAGGGCGGAGTGGGGTGGCCGAGGTCGGCCATGTACTCCTTGAAGATGTTGACCAGGCTGCCCGGCAGCGGCCGTACGTCGGGGGCCACAGAAAAGCTCAGCCCCACCGGGTGGCCGGGGGTGGGGTAGGGGTCCTGGCCGACGATGAGCACCCGGACCTCGCTCAGCGGCTGCTGGAACGCGCGGAGAACGTTGTCCCCCGTCGGGAGGTACTGGCGGCCTTCCGCGATCTCCTGCCTGAGGAAGTCACCCATGGCGGCGATGCGCCCGGCCACGGGTGCGAGGGCCTCGGCCCACCCGGCTTCCACGAGTTCGTGCAACGGACGTCCTGACATGTCCGCGCACTCTATCGGCTTTTCCGCCCCCGTACGGCCTGCAGGCGGAAAGATCGGATGCCCGCTTACCCCCGTGAAGCGGGCATCCGACGTCCTCTCGGCACGGTTCGCCACACACGGGACATTTCCCGTGTCGCCCGTAGTGATGCCGGAGGCTCCGGGGAAGGCCCCGGGGCCTCCGGCCGGTCACTTCACCGAGCCCGCGAGCATGCCCTGCACGAAATACCGCTGGAAGGCGAAGAACAGCACCAGCGGGATGATGAGCGACAGGAACGCACCCGGCGCGAGGATGTCCACGTTCGTGCCGAACTGCCGCATCTGGGATTGCAGCGCCTTCGTCATCGGCTGGTTGTCGGTGTCGGCGAACACCAGCGCGACGAGAAGGTCGTTCCACACCCACAGGAACTGGAAGATGCCGAGCGACGCGATCGCGGGCTTGGCCAGCGGGAACACCACGGTGGCGAAGATCCGCCACTCCGGCGCGCCGTCCATCCGCGCCGCCTCCAGCAGCTCGCGCGGGATGCCCGCGAAGAAGTTGCGCAGCAGGAAGATGGCGAACGGCAGGCCGAACGCCACGTGGAACAGCACGACCCCGAGAATCGAGCCGAAGATCCCGAGGAATCCGTACAGCTTGGCGATGGGGATCAGCGCGATCTGCACCGGGACGACCAGCAGGGCGATGACCACGAGGAACACCGTGTCCCTGCCGGGGAACTCGATCCAGGCGAACGCGTACGCCGCCATGGCCGCGATCCCGATCACCAGCAGGGTCGCGGGCACCGTGATCAGCACGGTGTTCCAGAACGACGAGCTGAAGCCCGACGCGAGCAGGTTCGAGTAGTTCTCGAACGTGAGCTGTGCCGGCTTGGTGAACAGCGTCCACCAGCCGGAGGAGTTGTTCTGGGTCTCGCCGCGTAGCGACACGACCAGCAGGCCCAAGGTCGGGATCAGCCAGAACAGCGCGATCAGGACCATGAAGACCTGCACCACGCCGCCGCCGAGGCGGTCGACCACCCGCGTGAGCAGGCCGCGCTCGACCGGCTGCGCGTGCCGGGGTTCGGCCAGGGTCGTCATCCCTCGTCCCTCCTGAACCGGCGGATGTTGAAGATCATGAACGGCACCACCAGGACGAGCAGGAAGATTGACAACGCGCTACCCATGCCCTGGTTGCCGCCGCCGCCGAACGACACGCGCCACATCTCCAGCGCGATCACGTTGGCCTGTGGCTGCACCGAGCCCGGGGCGATGATGAACACCAGGTCGAAGACCTTCAGCACGTTGATGATCATTGTCACGAAGACGACGAGCAGCACCGGCGACAGCAGCGGCACGGTGATCCGGCGGAACACCTGCCACTCGGTCGCGCCGTCGATCCTGGCCGCCTCCAGGGCGTCACGGGGGATCGCCGACAGCCCGGCCGCGATCAGCACCATCGCGAACCCGGCCCAGACCCAGATGTACGCGCCGATGATCGCGGGCGTGATCAGCGACGGACCCAGCCAGGTCAGGCCGTTGAAGGGCGCCGTGAAGTTCGACTGCGGCAGCCGTACGACATAGGAGCCGGCCGGGAGGCCGGAGAAGCGGAACGTGCCGTCGGCCGCCGTCTCGGTCGTCGCCTTGACCGCGCCGCCGGAGACCGCCTCGACCGTGATGCCGGCGAGGCCCTTCTCCTGCGGGTCGATCTGATTGAGCGTGCCCCCGCCGCCGCGGACCACGTCGAGCCAGACGGTGCCGCTCAGGCCGTCGCCGCCGGGGGCGGCCTTGGCGGGCGCGGCGTCCTTCACCACGTCATGGCTCAGGCCGACGAGCGGGATCAGCACCGGGGTGCCCGCCTGCACCTGCTGCTTCGTCACCACCGCGCCGCCCTGCGCGACCGCGGGCGCCTGGTCGTTCTCCCGCGGCCGCGCGCCGGGATATCCGGCGCTGGAGGAGAACGTGTCGTGGACGGTGGTGACGATGGCGTTGGCGACGCCCTTGTCCGGGTCCTGCTCGTACACGAGGCGGAAGATGACACCGGCGGCGAGCAGGGAGACGGCCATCGGCATGAACAGCACGAGCTTGAACGCCGTGGCCCAGCGGATGCGTTCGGTGAGCACCGCGAAGATCAGGCCGAGCGCGGTGACGATGATCGGGGCCACCACGACCCAGATGATGTTGTTCCTGATCGTGGTGAGCGTCGAGGAGTCGGTGAAGATCGAGAGGTAGTTGCCCAGTCCGACGAAGCGGTCGCCGGTGGCGTCGAAGAGGCTACGCCAGATCGAGTAGATGACCGGATAGATCATCCATGCGGCGAGCAGCAGCACCGCGGGCAGCAGGAACAGCACCGCCAGTCTCGGCGACGGACCGAGCCGCACGGGTGCCTTCGCCGTGCCCGCCGTGCCCGCCGTGGCGACCGCGCCGGGCGGGGCCGCCGTCGGGTATCCGGCCGCCGCCGGACCCTCGGGAGGCTCGTCCGAGACGGCCCCAGAGTCCGGCGCGGCCGCGGAGTCCGGCGCGGCCGCGGAGTCCGGCGCGGCCGCGGAGTCCGTGCCGGCCGCGGAGTCCGTGCCGGCCGCGGAGCCCGGGGTGGCCGTGGAGTCCGTGGCAGTCGCGGAGTCGGCGTCGGTAGCGGAGTCCGTGGCGGCGGTATCGGGGGTGGTCACCGAGTCACGGGAGCCCGGGGCGGGCGTGGAGCGCGGGGCGGGCGTGGAGCCCGGGGTGGTGGCTTCCGCGTCCTGGGAGCCGCCCGAGGAGCCGGGGGAGGCGGAGGATCCGGGGGAGCCGGGGGAAGGATCTGCAGGGGTCTCGCGGGGGCCGGAGGAGGCCCCGGCGGCGGAGTCTCCGCCGCCGGCGGCCTGCGGGCCGTCCAACCGTTCGGTCACGGCCGTCCTTCCTTTACTTCTTGAAGGCCTTGGCGGCGTCCGCCTCGAGCTTCTCCTGCGCGCCCTTCACGTCGGAGGGGTTGCGGAGGAAGTCCTGCAGGTCCTTCCACTCGCCCTTGCCGTCGGTGCCGCCGAAGGCGCTGGGCGAGAGGTCGGACATGTCGTACCGCACCGACTCGCCGGCCGAGATGATCGTCTGGGCGAGCTGCTTGGTCAGGTCGTCCGGGTAGTTGTCCGGCGAGACGTTGCGGTTGGGGGACAGGTAGCCGGGCTGCTTGGCCCAGACCTCGCCGCCCTCCTTCGAGGCCAGGAACTCCACCAGCGCCTGCGCGCCCTTGGTGTCCTTCATCACGACCGCGACGTCGCCGCCGAGGATGACCGGAGCCGTGTCACCCGCCTTCGGGAACGGCATGATCTTCGCCTCCTCGCCGACCTTGGCGCCCGACTGGCCCAGGGAGGCGGCGACGAAGTCGGCCTCGATGACCATCGCGGCCTTCTTCTGCGCGTAGGCCTGGGTGACGCAGGTCGGGAAGTCGGTCTGCAGCGCGCCGGACGAGCCGCCGAGCATGAACTCCTTCTTGCCGAAGATCTGCGCCATCTTCTCCAGGGCAGTCTTGACCGTGGCGTCGGTCCACGGGATCTCGTGCTTGGAGAGCTTGTCGTAGTTCTCCGGGCCCGCCGTGGAGAGGTAGACGTTCTCGAACAGGTCGGTCAGCGTCCATCCGGAGGCGGCGCACAGCGCGAACGGCGGGACGCCGGAGTCGGACAGCGTCTGGGCGTTCTTGATCAGGTCGTCCCAGGTGGACGCGGGCTGGGCGCCGGCGTCGTCGAAGGCCGACTGGCGATACCAGACGAGCGACTTGTGCGCGGCCTTGACCAGCACGCCGTACACCTGGCCCTTGGCGGAGCCGAGCTCCTTCCAGTACGGCGTGTAGTTCTGGTCGATCTGCGCCTGCACTTCGGCGGACAGCGGCTTGAGCGCGTTCTCGTCGGCGTACTGCTGCACCAGGCCCGGCTGCGGGAGGATCGCGACGTCCGGAGGGTTGCCGCCCTGGATGCGGGGGCCGAGGTAGGCGCCGGTGTCCTCACCGGTGGAGGCGTAGGTGACCTTGGCGCCGGTCTTCTCCTCGAACGCCTTGAGCACCTTCTCGAAGTTGGCCTGCTCGTCGCCGGTCCACTTCGCGGCGACCTCGACCTTCTCGCCCTCCAGCGGCTTGGCGCCGGCGGCGGCCGAGGCGCTTCCCTGGGCCGCCGGCTCGCTGCCGGAGCCGCTGCCCGAGTCGCTGCCGCACGCGGCGGCGGCGGCGAGAGTGAGGCACGCGACCATGATCGGGGGGAGTTTGCGCATATCTATCCTCCGGGCTGGATGACCTCGCCGAGTCCCTGTTTCAGATCGGCGACGGTCTCGTCTACGGGTTTGGCAAAAGCGAGCGCGCCGGAAACGGCGCTGGAGATCAGCAGGCTGACCTGGTTGTAGTCGGCGGTGACCGGTCTGGGCCGCGCCGACACGATCGCCTCCTTGAGCACGGGCAGATACGGGAACCGCTCGATGAGCTCCGGGTCGTCGTACAGCTCCGCCCATACCGGGGGGAACGAGCCCTCGGTGAGCACGAGCCGCTCGTTGTCACGGCCCGTGAAGTAGCGGATGAAGTCGAGTGCCGACTTCTGCCGCTTGGAGAAGGCGCTGATGGCGAGGTTGTAGCCGCCCAGCGAACTGGACCCGGGTCCGTTCAGCCCGGGCAGCCGGGTCACCGAGAACTTCCCGGCCAGCTGTGAGTGGGCGGCGGGCCCGTACGCGTGGGGCCAGTTGCGGGCGAACAGCAGCCGCCCTTCCTGGAAGGCGAGCCGCGACTCCTCCTCCTTGTACGTCAGCGCCTCGCGGGGGATCCACCCCTCCTTGAGGCCGCCGACGAGGAAGCCGAGTGCGGCCCGCGCGCTGCCGAGGTCCATCGTGACCGTGCGGGCGTCGGGGCTGAGGATCGACCCGCCCGCCGACTGGACGGCCTCGGCGAAGTTGACGGTCAGCCCCTCGTACGGCAGAAACTGTCCGGCGTATCCCCCGATGTGATACTTCGCGCTCAGGCGGGAGGCCTGCTCGCGCAGCTCCGCCCAGGTCTTGGGCGGCTTCAGGTGCTCCTTCTTCAGGATGTCGGACCGGTAGTAGAGCAGGCCCGCGTTGCTGGTGTAAGGCGCGGCCCACAACCTGTCGCGATAGATGGCGGTGTCCGCGACGCCCTTGAGCAGCTTGTCCAGGGGGAACAGGCTGCGGTCGAGCGGCGCGATCCAGCCGGCGTCGGCGAACTCGGCCGTCCACATCACGTCGAGCGCGAGCACGTCGTAGACGTCGTTGTGCGCCTGCAGGTTGGCAACCATCTGAGCGCGCTGCTCGTCGGCCGCCTCGGGCAGTTCGAGCAGCGACACCGGCTCGTCCGGGTGCGCCTGGTTCCACCGGTCCAGCAGCGGGCGGAGGTAGGCGGTGGTGTCCCTGCCGATCGCCAGTGTGATCGGCCCGGTGCCGTCGCCGCCCACGGCGGACTCGGTGCCGGTGTCGGCGAGCCCCGCGCACCCGGCCACCAGGAAGGTGACCAGAACGGCGACGGCTCGGCGAACCATGTGGCCTCCGTATGAAAAGCCGGTTACATACGTGTTAGGTAGGTGCATGCATGTTATGCATAGCGATAATGTGAGCGTCAACGGATGGGCTCGTAACGCTCCGATAACTGCTCGATACGGCTTGGGGGTGGGCGCGTGCGGCAGTCGCTGCTGGCGCTCCTTGCGAAGGAACCTGCCCACGGATACGAGCTGAAACAGGCACTCGAAGCGATCTTCGGCGGCGCCTACCCGTCGCCCAACATCGGTCAGATCTACGTGACCCTGGGCCGGCTGGAGAAGGACGGGTACGTCCGGTCGGTCGACGTCGAGCAGGCCAACCGGCCGAACAAGAAGGTCTACTACATCACCGCCACCGGCCGGGAGGCGCTGGAGACCTGGGTGGACGAGCCCACCGAGGGCCCCCGCGTGCGCGACGAGTTCTTCATGAAGCTCGTGCTGGCCCCGATGACCGGGCTGTCCGACCGCATGGCTTTGGTGAACCGGCAGCGACGGCACTACCTTGCGCTCATGAGAGACCTCCGCGAGCTGGCCGAGCGCACCGATCCGGCCAACCGGGTCGCGCTGCTGCTCATCGAAGGGGCCATGCTCCACCTGCAGGCCGACCTCGACTGGCTCGAACGCTGCCAGGAGGACCTGCCGTGATCGTGCGGTCAGGGGCGGACGACACGGCGCGGGTGAGGTGGGCGGCGTGACGGACACACCCGTCGTCCGGGCGGTCAACCTGGTCAAGATCTACCAGACCGGTGGGCTGCCCGTGCCGGCCGTGCGCGGAGTCGACCTGACGATCGAGGCCGGAGAGTTCGTCGCCGTCATGGGCCCGTCGGGGTCCGGGAAGTCCACGCTCATCCACATGCTCGGTGGCCTGGACACGCGTACGAGCGGCGAGATCTGGCTGGACGGCAAACGGGCGGACACGCTCTCGGAGAGCGGGTGGGCGGTGCTCCGCCGCGAGAAGATCGGCTTCGTCTTCCAGTTCTTCAACCTGGTCACCAACATGACCGTGGCCGACAACGTCGAGCTCCCCGCGCTGCTGGGCGGCGCCCCGCCCCGGCAGGCCAGGGAGCGGCGCGAGTACCTCCTCGGCGAGCTCGGCCTGACCGACCGTGCCGAGGCGTCGCCGGCCCAGCTCAGTGGGGGTGAGCAGCAACGGGTCGCGCTGGCCCGCGCGCTCGCCAACCAGCCCCGGCTGCTGCTGGCCGACGAGCCGACCGGCAACCTCGACAGCCGCAACACCCGCGACGTGCTCCGCCTGCTCGGCAAGGTGCACGGGCAGGGCCAGACGATCGTGCTGGTCACCCACGACGCCCGGGTGGCGAGCATGGCCGACCGCGTCGTCAGCCTGCTCGACGGCCAGATCGTCGACGACGGCGCCATCCCGAAGTCGCGCCGGCGCCCCTCGGGAGCGGCGGGGGACGTCGTCGAACTCCGGAGCTGACCCGGTGCGAACCGCACGATCACGGCGAGGGGGCGCGTGGTGACGGCGAGGGCCGCGGAGCTGCGGTGGATCCGCGCGGACCTGCGGGCACGCCGGGGCCAGGCCGCGCTCACGGTCCTCGCGGTGGCGGGGATCGTCACCGCGCTGATCGTCGCGGCCACGCTGCTGGAGGACGGCACCAACCCCTGGCGCGGCCTGTTCGAGCGCAGCAACAGCGCGCACATCTGGATCCACAGCAAGGACGCCCCCGACGTGTCCGCGCTGCGCCGCCTGAACGGCGTGACCGACGTCGCCGGGCCGTATCGCAGCGCGCCCGCCACGCTGGTCGCCCGCGGCCGGCGGGTGCCGATCACACTGCAGGAGACGCCGGCGGCCTTCCCCGCCGTGGCCCGCCCGCTCCTGCGTGAGGGCCGCTGGCTCGACGTGCGCACTCCGAACGGCGTGGTCGTCGAACGGTCGTTCGCCCGGGCCCTCGGCCTGCGGCCGGGCAGCCCGTTCGCCGTCACCGGGCTGAACGGCGCCACCCACTCACTGACCGTCGCCGGTCTCGCGGAAAGCGGCGACCAGGGGTTCTACCCGGAGTGGACCCCCGGGCTGGCCTGGACGCTCGCACAGACGCTCGACGTGGTGGAGCCCGCGCCCGGCCGCACCGAGACCGTGACCGGGCTGCGGCTGGCCGACCCCGCCGCCACCGATCTGGTCGTCCAGCGGGCCGTCTTCACGCTGCGCAACCAGGTGCAGCGGGTGACGACCTGGCGCGAGGTGCGGGCCTCCATGGAGCTGGACAACCGGCTGCTCGGCCTGCTGCTCGCGTTGTTCGGCGTCGCCGGCCTGGTCGCCGCCGCGCTGGCGCTCGCGAACGCCGCGGGCGGCCGTGTGCTGATCCAGTTACGCGACATCGCCACGCTCAAGTCGCTCGGGTTCACCCGGGGCCAGGTCGTACGGATGCTCGTCGCCGAGCACGGCACGCTCGGGTTGCTCGGCATCGTCGCCGGAGCCGTCGTCGCCCGGCTGATCACGGCGTACGCCATGGGGGAGACGGTCGTCGTGCCGCTGTCGGCCGGCCCCCTCGCCGCGATCATCGCGGGAACGTCGCTGACGGTGCTGGTCGCGGTCCTGATCCCGGCCTGGCGCGGCGGGCGCACCCCGCCGATCCCGGCCGCACCGGCGGCGCCGCCGCGCGGGCACCTGTCGCGGCTGGCCAGGGTCGCCCTGCTCGTACGGCTGCCGCCCGCGCTGGTCCTCGGCGCCAGGGACGCCTTCACCCGCAGGACGCCCGCCGCGCTCACGGTGTGCGGCGTGGCCATCCCGATGATGATGATCACGGTCGGGCTCGGCTGCTGGACGACTCTGGACGACTTCATCCGCCACCCCGAGAGCGTGGGCCAGGCGGCGGCCCTGTCCCTGCGGCCGGGCGAACTGACCGCGGAGGAGGCGCGTCAGCGCGCGATGGCCGATCCGGACGTGGTCGCGGCCTACCCGGGCGCGGAACTGGACGCGCTCGTCCCCTGGCAGACGAGGACCGTGCGGACCAGGGCACTCGGCCTGTCCTCGGACCCGTACCCCTTCCCGGTGGCGGAGGGCCGGATGTTCGCCGACCGGGGCGAGGCGGTGGCCGGGCAGGGCCTGCTCGACCTCCTCGGCGTACGGATCGGCGACCGCGTCCGCGTGACGATCGGGGGCACCCCGCTGATCGTGCGGATCGTGGGCCGGGTGGTCGAGCCGGAGCAGGACGGCGAGGTGCTGTCGCTCGGGGTGGACAGCCTGGCGGCCAAGGACGCGCTGCCGCCGCAGTTCTACGCCCTGGTGCTGCGGCCCGGGGCCGACGCGGCCCAGGTTCGCGCCCGCCTGCAGGGGCAGGGGCTGGAGGTGGCCCAGGCGGTGAACCCGGCCGACCGGCTCGCGGTCATCCGTGTGATCATCGTCGCGCTGGTCGCCGTGCTGGCACTGATCGGGCTGGCGAGCCTGCTGACCGCCAGCGCGCTCGGCCTGCGGGACCACGTGTTCGACCTGGCCGTGCTCAAGGCGATGGGCCTGACTCCCCGTCAGGTGATGGCCACGCTGGTCACCGCCACCGGACTGCCCGCGGTGGTGGGGGTCGTGGTGGGGGCGGCGGCGGGGGCGGCCTGGTCACGATGGCTGATCGACCTGGAGGGCCGCGGCAGCGGTGTCGGCGCCGGCATCGGGCGCGCCCCGACGCCGGGCATGCTCGCCGGCGCCCTCCTGGCCGCGGTCGGCGCCGCGCTGCTGGTGGCGCTGATCCCCGCCCGGCGGGCGGCCCGGGCGCAGGTGCCCGTCGCCGCCCGTTGAGACAGGGACCGTCCGGAGCGGTGCGGAGACAGGAGCTCCGCACCGCCCATCCGGGCCGTCAGGCGTCCGGGGAGTTGCGCAGGGACAGCCAGTAGAAGCCGTACCCCGGCAGCGTGAGCAGGTAGGGCAGATCGCCGATCACCGGGAAGGGGACGCCGCCGCGGCACTCGACCGGGGTGACCCCGGCGAAGCGCCGCAGGTCGAGCTCGACCGGCTGGGCGAAGCGCGACAGGTTGTTGACGCACAGGACGACGTCGTCGTCCTCCTCCCGCAGGAAGGCCAGCACGCTCGGGTTCGGCGACCACAGCTCGGTGTAGCTGCCGGTGCCGAAGATCGGGTGCTCCCGCCTGATCTGCAGCATCCGCCGGGTGAAGTGCAGCAGCGACGACTCGCTCTTGGTCTGGGCCTCGACGTTGACCGCCTGGTAGCCGTACACCGGGTCCATGACCACCGGCAGGTACAGCCGGCCGGGGTCGGCCTCGGAGAACCCGGCGTTGCGGTCCGGGGTCCACTGCATCGGCGTGCGGACCGCGTCGCGGTCCTCCAGCCAGATGTTGTCGCCCATGCCGATCTCGTCGCCGTAGTACATGACCGGTGAGCCCGGCATGCTGAGCAGCAGCGCGGTGAACAGCTCGATCTGGTCCCTGTCGTTGTCCAGCAGGGGGGCCAGACGCCGCCGGATGCCGAGGTAGGCGCGCATGCGCGGGTCCTTGGCGTACTCGGCGTGCATGTAGTCGCGCTCCTCCTCCGTCACGGTCTCGAGCGTCAGCTCGTCGTGGTTGCGGAGGAAGATGCCCCACTGAGCGCTTTCCGGCAGCTTGGGGGTGCGCGACATGATCTCGGAGATCGGCTCGCGACTCTGCCGGCGCACGGCCATGAAGATGCGCGGCATCAGCGGGAAGTGGAAGGCCATGTGGCACTCGTCGCCGCCCACGGTGGGGTCGCCGAAATACTCGACCACGTCCTCGGGCCAGCCGTTGGCCTCGGCGAGCAGCACCCGGTCGGGGTAGATCCGGTCCACCTCGGCGCGGATCTTCTTGAGGTAGTCGTGCGTCTCCGGCAGCCCGGCGCAGGAGGTGCCCTCGCGCTCGAACAGGTACGGCACCGCGTCCAGCCGGAACCCGTCCACGCCGAGGTCGAGCCAGAAGCGGATGACCTCCATCATCGCGTCCTGCACGGCCGGGTTGTCGTAGTTCAGGTCGGGCTGGTGGTGGAAGAACCGGTGCCAGTAGTACTGCTTGCGCACCGGGTCGTACGTCCAGTTCGACTCCTCGCTGCCGACGAAGACGATGGGGACGCCGGAGTACTTGTGCGGGTCGTCCGACCAGACGTAGAAGTCGCCGTACGGGCCCTCGGGGTCGTTGCGGGACGCCTGGAACCACGGGTGCTGGTCACTGGTGTGGTTCATCACGAGGTCGGTGATGACCCGCAGGCCGCGCTCGTGCGCCGCCTCGATCAGCCGCACGAAGTCGCCGAGATCGCCGAACTCCGGAAGTATCTTCAGGTAGTCGGAGATGTCATAGCCGCCGTCCTTGAGCGGGGACTCGTAGAGCGGCAGCAGCCAGAGGCAGTCGACCCCCAGCCAGCTGAGGTAGTCGAGCTTGTCGATCAGCCCGCGCAGATCGCCGGTGCCGTCGCCGTTGGAGTCCTTGAAGCCGCGGACCAGCACCTCGTAGAAGACCGCGCGCTTGTACCAGCGAGGGTCCTGCGAGGTGAAGTCGGTGATCTCAGGGAGATCGCCGGTAGAGGCGCCGAACGACCCGGGCACCGGGTCAGGGCAGGGCGCAGCAGCGTTCATCTGGTTCTCGCTTGAGGAAAGAGGGGGCGCGTTGTCAGGTCACACCCGAGCTTTGACGCTCACGCCGTGATGTTTGGCTTTAGTTGACCAAAAATACCACCTGAGGTGCCCTGACCGAAAAGGCTGACAGCGGTCTGACATGCAGTTTTTACCTGTTTTCAGGTGATCACGTACGGCTACCGCACAGGCGCGCGGACGAACTGTGCGGGTGTGCGACGCGGATTGCGCGCGGGATGGCGGCTGGACGGGACGCGGGTGGAGCGGCGCCGGCTACGTGCCGGACGGCGCGGTCGAGAGTGGCGTGGTCCAGGGCGGTGTGAGGTCGCCGAGCACGTCCTCGTAGTCGGCAAGCCACGCCCCGAACGCCACCAGAGCGCGGAGCCAGAACCGCGAGTTCCACGACCCGAAGGCCGTCAGCGCGTCCGGCCCGCCGGAGATCGCCTCCAGCATCTGCGGCGACATCAGCCCGGGGATCTCCGCGGCCTTGACCAGCATCCGGTGGTTCCACTCGCGGGCGACCGGCCCGTTCGAGCGCAGCGGCACCCGGCGGTTGGGCAGCAGCGGAGTATTGGTCGAGGGCAGCGCGGCCACCCGGGGGTTGGCGGCCCGCAGGACCTCCCGGTAGAACTTCCCGCCCTCCTTGCGGACGACCGGCACCGACAGCGCCGCGTCGAAGAACTCCGGATGCAGGAACGGGAAGACCGGGGTCGCCTCGGGGCCGACCAGGTTGACGGGGGACCGGGCGATGCCCCGCACGGTCCGGGTGTGCAGCACGCTCAACGGCAGCTCGGCCCGGTGCCCGTGCACCATGGAGGTCGCCCGGGTGAACGCCGTACGGACCCGGTCGTCCATCCACGCGGCGGCGGCCTCGCCGAGCACGGGGATGTGGGCGTCGCCGGTCGCCAGCGCCTTCAGCAGCGCCTCGCGGCGGGACGCGCCGGTCCCCGCGCCGACGGCGTCCGCCGTGATCAGGAAGTTCTTCATCAGCGGGCCGCCCGCCAGGCCGTCCACCAGCGCCCGGCCCGCGCCGTGGACCTCCCGCGCGAAGGGGGAGTACCACGCGTGGTGGCTGGTCAGGAACTCCAGCCGCCGGGCCGCCCACAGCGCCTCCTGCGGGTAGGCGGCCGGGTCCTGCGGCATGATCCGATGCGGAATGCCCAGCTCACGGGTGATGTAGCGGGCGAAGTCGATGTCGTTGTCCAGCCCGTCGTCGGGGCTGGTGGTCCACGACTCGACGTCCATCTTCCTGTCCATTGCCACGCTGGCCAGCAGCCGCGAGTCGTACCCGCCGCTCACCGGCACCAGCACCCGCTCGTACGGCTTGAGCGCGTCGTGCAGCAACGCGACCAGATCGCCGCCGGTGACGCCCCGGTCCACCGGCTCCTCCCGCACCCAGCGCGGGGCCCGCCGGTCGATGCGCAGCCTGCGCTCGCGGCGCGACCAGCTCAGCGCCGTCGCGCCGGGCAGACGCCGGATCTGGCGGTACGGCGTGTCCTCCAGCAGCGGATACGTGAGCGTGAGGATCGCCGCCCACGCCTCCCAGTTCACCTCGTACGGCCGCCGGGCCAGCGCGAGGAGCGGTTCGATCAGCGAGGAGAAGTAGACCGCGTCCCCGTCCTGGAGGTAGTAGACGTCGACCAGGCCGAGACCACCCGTGTGCAGGCTCACCGACTCCGGGCCGTCCACCAGGCCCGGGGTCTCGTAGGTCTCCGCGACCCGCAGCCACGCGTTCGCCCGGGGCTCGCCGCCCGTCTCCGGCCGCCGGTCGCCCCACGCGTACGCGGTCGCCCGCTCACCCGTGGCGTACGGCGTCAGCGGAGCCGAGGTGAGCAGCGCGGCCTCCGGGGCGGTGTGCACGGCCTGGACGGCCGGCCCCGAGCGCGCCAGCAGGTCGAGCGTTGCCTGCTCGAAGGGCCCGACGGCCCCGCAGACGTACGGCCTGGCCTGGAATCGCGGCCACTCACCCTTGCGCACGGTTTGCCCTCCCTTGAACCGCAGCCGAGTCTACGGACCTCCCGGCCGCCGAAGGGACGAAAGCCCCGAGACGTACGGCTTAACGGTCAGACCTGCCACAGGGCGCTGACGGGCATGGCACGCAGCCGTGGGCCGAAGGGGAGGCGCCGGTGCCGGCTAACTTGCCTCCCGGAAGGGCTGGAACTGCACACTGAGCCGTACCTCCAGGGCTTCGGCGAGGCGTTCCAGCATGGGAATCGTGGGCATGGTGCCGCCGGCCTCGAAGCGGGCCACCGCAGGTTGTTTGAGGCCTGCCCGAGCTGCCAGCTCCGTCTGCGTCAGGCCGAGCTCCTCGCGCCGTCGCCGCACCGCGTCGCCGAGCTCGAAGCGGAGGCGAGCGGCCTCGTAGGCGGCTCCGGCGCCGGGGCGACTCATGATCTCGGCGCGTTTGTCCGACCATGCCCTGCGCTCGCCCATGTCGATCACTCCTCGCCCGCCGTGTGCGCTTCCGCGATACATCGCCGCTTGCCCGCACAGCTCGCTCGATCTCGGCCGTCTCCCGGATCCGCTGCTTGCGGAAGACCGTGAGCAGAATGATGCGTCTTCCCGGCGCGATCCAGTAGGTGATGCGGACCGCGTCCCGGGAGAGGTGGAAGCGCAGCTCCCGAAGCTTGCCGCACAGCTGCCGGGTGTACGGCTCGTCGAGGAGCACGCCGCGCTCGGCCAGCAGATCGACATAGAAGACGGCGGTCTCCTGGTCGTCCTGGCTGAGCGAGTCGAACCACTCGTCGACCTCGGGTTCAAGCTCCACCTTCCCCCAACTCATAACACGGACGTTATAGTGCAGGCAAGTGACGTGTCCCTCGAATTGGGAATCGTCAGAGCTGCCACAGGGCACTCACCGGTATGGCGCGCAGTCGCGGGCCGAAGGGGAGGGTCTGCGTGCCTGTGTATAGGACTATCCCCGCCACGAAGTCGTCGCCCAGGCGATCGGCGAGATGACGCAGACCGCGGAAATCGTCGCCGCGGACGGTCGAGGAGGCCTTGACCTCGACACCGACGACGCGGCCCTGCCGGTTCTCCAGCACCGCGTCGACCTCGATCTTGTCCTTGGTCCGGTAGTGGAAGAGCTCCACGCGCTCGTCCGACCAAGTGAGCTGGCGGGCGAGCTCCATGAGGACGAACCCTTCCAGCAACGGTCCGAACCGGCCGTCGGGCCGCACCAGGCTCCTGGCGTCGGCGCCCAGTAGGTTGGCGGCCACGCCCGAGTCGACGAAGGCTACCTTGGGGGTCCCGACAGCTCGATTGCTGAGGTTGCGCGACCAGGCGGGGATGCGTTTGATCAGGAAGACCTCTTCGAGCAGGCCGAGGTAGCGGTTGACGATGCCGCGGGACAGCCCGATGTCCGCCCCGAGCGCGGAGGCGACGAGCAACTGTCCCGACCGGGCGGCCACCGACCGCAGCAGGGCTCGCATCTCGGCCGTCCGCTCGATCTCGGACAACTGGCTGACGTCTCGTGCGACCAGGTCTGAGACGTACGAGTCGAAGAAGCGCTCGCGTCTGCGCGGGTTCGTCCGGGCCACCGCCTCGGGAAATCCCCCGCGGGCGACCCGCTCGGCATAGTCGGCGCGCGATGACGAGGACGTGTGATGGACGCCCGCACCTTCGGCGAAGATCGCGTCCACGAACCCGTCCGGGGTGTCGTCGATCTCTCCTTGAGAGAAGGGCCACAGCTCGATCGTCTCCATACGGCCCGGCAACGCATCGGGGAGGGCCCGCAGACCGAGCACTCGCGCCGATCCGGTGAGCAGGAACCGTCCTGGCCGGGGGTCGGTGTCCACCTGTTCCTTGATGGACAGCATGAGTTCGGGTACGCGCTGGATCTCGTCGATCACCATCAGTTCGGGGAACGCCACGAAGCCTGCGGGATCCTCCTCCGCGGCTTGGCGGACGACCGGGGTGTCCAGGTTGCGCCACTCGGCTCCGTTCCTTGGAGAGGAGGCGCGCAAGGGTGCTCTTGCCGCTCTGACGTGCACCGTTTATCAGCACAATGCGGGTGTCGCCCAAGGCGTCCGTGGCCGGTCTTTCCGCGTGTCTCGGGACCACCCGGCCGAGAGGGGTCTGCGAAGGGCATTTCACCAGCTCAGGATGTCGCAGAGGACGGTCTCGTGGCGCGATGGTCGCAAGATCGCCGGTGAAATGGTCGCGGGGGTCGTGGTCGATTGGTCGCCGGTGGCGTGGTGATCAGGTCGCGGGTTCTTGAGCCGTTGGTCGCCAAGGGATGTGGCGGGCGAGGCGGACGAGGTCTTGGCTCTGGCTGAGAGCGATCAGGGCGTTCTGCGAATATTGTGACTCTGGTCCTGAAGGTCTACCGCGGAGTCACCCCCTATGAGCGAGGTAAGCGAACCGGCAGCCGGACAGCCCGACCGGAGCGAACCGGCGGCGCTGCGGCAGGCGCTGGCGGAGGCGGTGGAGCGGGCCTCCGGCGCGGCGGAGCTCGCCCGGCTGATCACCGACTACCAGCGGCGGCTGGAGGAGGTGGCGCGCTCGGAGGCCGAGGCCCTGACCAGGGTGCGTGAGGCCGAGGCGCGGCTGAAGACGGCCGAGCGGCAGAACGCGCAGCTCGCCAAGCAGCTCGCGGAGCAGAAGTACCAGACCGAGGTCGCCAACTGGAAGCTCGCCTCGCTCCAGGAGAGCCGGTGGAGCAAGCTCGGCGACGCGATCCACAGCAAGAAGCCCGGCACGGTGGCCAGGACGCTCAAGGCGCCGGTAAGGAAGCGCCCCGCGCCCAGGCGCTCGGACTTCAAGCCCGAGATCCCCGCCGTTCCCGAGGTGAAGGCGGCCCCCGCCGCGCCCGAGCCGAAGGCCCCGCAGGTCTCCGCGCCGCTCGCCGAGTCGTTCGTGGTCCCCAAGGGCCCGACGGCCCGGCCGTACATGACGGTCGCGGCGATCGTGGACCGGCAGACCGAGGCGCTGCTGCGGTACGAATGGCGGCTGGTGACCAACTTCGGCCCGGACAACTGGGAGGCCATGCTCGACCAGCAGCGGCCGCACGTGCTGTTCGTCGAGTCCGTACGGCCCGGCCCCCGGCAGGGCAACGGCGGGCGCTGGCTGGAGGCGCTGGCCGGGGAGACGCGGGCGCTGCGCGACCTGGTGGCGGCCTGCCACAAGCGGGGGGTCAAGACGGTCTTCTGGCACTCCGGCGGCGCGGTGTCGCGGGCGGTGCCGGCGGCCGAGCACTTCGAGTACGTGCTGGCCACCACCGAGGCCCGGGCCCGCGAGTGGCGCTCGGCGCTGCGGCACGACCGGGTCGGCGTGCTCCCGCTCGCGATCCAGCCCCGCGTGCACAACCCCATCCCCGCCGAGGGCGGCAGGACCGGGGAGATCGTCACCCTCGGCACGGTCACTCCTCCGGCCGGCGGTGCGGACTGGCGGCCGCTGGCGGGGCAGGGCGACGACCCCACGGCGTACGACGACGTGCTGACGGCCTACCGGCAGCCGGCCCTGGTCATCGCGGGCGCCGACGCCGAGCCGAGGGTGATAGAGGAGGTCGCGGCCTGCGGCACCCCGGTGCTCCAGGTGCGTGCCGGGGCCAAGGGCGAGGAGGTCCTCGCGGCGGCCGAGATCCTCATGGCCGACGCCGGACGGCTGGCCAGGGAGGCCCACCTCGCCTGGCGGGCCCGCACCAGCGTCACCCCGCTGCTCGACCCGATCCTCGACACCCTCGGTGTGCCGAGCGTGCGGGGCAGCGGCGTGATCACGGCGATCACCGCCGTCTCCGACCCGGCGGAGCTGGACCGCCTGCTCGCCCAGGTCACCCGTCAGATCGAACGGCCCGGTCAGATCGTGATCGTGGCGGACGGCCTGGACGCGGGCCTGGTGGACAAGACGGTCCGCCAGGCGTGCCCGGACCTCGACGTCGTGGTCCGCGTCACTCAGGAGCCGGTCACCCGGGGCGCCGCCCTCGACCGCGCGATCAGGCTCGCCGACGGCGACTACGTGGCCGTGCTCGACGCCAGGGACCTGTACGGCGAGCACTACCTGGCCGACCTCGTCAGGCACTTCGCCTCCACCGACGCCGAGGTGCTGGGGAAGGCGTCGTTCTACGCCCACCTGCCGGGAACCGGCGCGACGCTGCTGCGCCAGCCGGAGGCCGAGCACCGGTTCCTCCCCGAGGTGGCGGGCGGCACCGTCCTGGCCCGCCGCCAGCTCCTCACCGGGCTCGGGTTCGCCGACGTCTCCGAGGAGTGGGGCGAGGTCCTGATGCGGCAGTGCCGTACGGACGGGGTGCGGGTCTACTCGGCCGACCGTTACTCCTATGTCTGCGTCCGCGACTCGGCCGAGGGCTCGCTGCTCGGATCGGCGCGCATGGAGGGCTACGTCCCGGCCGAACCCCTCGCCCTGCTCTAGCCAGTCAGCCGGGGCAGAGCATGGTTCCCGCGGTGGAGACGGCGGCCTGGCGCCTTCGGCGTGCGCGGCCCAGGCCGCGTCCAGGCATTCGCCGCTGTGCCCGGCGGTGAGCCGTCGGCGTACGTGTACGGGCGCCACCCTGGTTGCCGATGAGGTGGCACGGCCAAGGGCACGAGCCCGAGCCGGTTTACAGCACCCTGCCACGCCTGGCGGCCTGGGCGTAGTCGCGCAGGGACACGCCGATCGCCGGCCGCTGACGCAGGAACTCGTCGACGATGCTCTCGACCGGATCCGGGTAGGTGATGTGCCAGTGCCCCAGCCCGTGCAGGGCGCTCTCGACGCAGGCGACGTTCTCACTGGACAGCGCGTCACGCATGACCCCGAGCAGCACCTCGTCGATCCCGCGCGCGACGGGGTCACCCGGCCTGCCCCAGGTGGGAAAGACGTCCCACCACATGTAGCAGATGCTGTTCAGTGGATTTTCCACTGATTCGCCGTTATCGCCGTGGCTCAATACGTTCTGACACAGAGGTTCGAACAATTGGGCGTACAACTGCCTGATCGCGGCGGCGCACCGGACTCGCAGGTTCTCGGGCACGGACGGGTTGTACAGCTCGCGGAACAGCCCGGAGTCGTCCGCGAGGAACCACAGGCCATCCGCGATCTGCCGGGTCGAGTACGCCTCCGCCACCCGACCGGCGGCGGTGAGGAACTCCGCCAGCGAGAGCACGCTGTCGAGGGGATCGTCCGGGAAGTCGTCGCCGTCCCGCAGGACGAACAAACGCTGAGTCCACGCTTCGAGATCGATCGCCACCTTCGGACTGTCTCACCCCGCTGAGGGCGTGCATAGCCGTCGACGGTCTTGGCGCCCACGGTGGCGAGAATCAGCCGACCGGCAACAGGCGACAGCCGGTCTTCGGCCCGCCGTCGCCGCTGGCCGTTGCATCGCTGTTCAAGCCCCGCTGAGAGGCCTGGGCCACCCGGCCGGTGCGGGACACCGTCGCCGGGAAGGCTCCGCAAGCGATTCGCAACCATCGGTAATCGCGCTGAAAGCGGTCCGGCGTACACCAAAGGTGGCACCTCACCCCCAGAAGGGACCACCTGCGATGACACGTACCAGCCGCACCCTCCTCGGCATCGCCACCGCTCTCGGAACGGTCGCCGTGACCGTCGTGGTCAGCACCTCCCCCGCGAACGCCGCGGCCTGCGACCCGTCCCGCGTGGCGCCGTCCGGCAGCCTCATCGGCGACCTGTGGCGCTCCAACGGCGGTGAGAGAAGCGTCTACGGCTGCCCGGTCACCAAGGAGTACGGCTACGCCGACAAGCGCGGCTCCTACCAGGAGTTCCGCAACGGCAAGATCGTTTGGTCCCCCGGCATCGGCGCCGGCGCCCTGGTTCGCGCTTACTACACAGGCGGCAAGGCCGTCTTCCGCTGGAGCGGCCTCGGCCGCGACTGGGACTTCTTCCAGGTCCGCTGGAGCACCACCGCCGGCGGCCAGACCACCCAGGTGAAGGTGGGCAGGCTGACCCCGTGGAGCGGCGCCTATTCGGTGCACGCCGAGTGTTACTGGAGCAAGGAGGATGGTGAGGAGTTGTGCTCCACCACCAACGGCCATGGGGGATATGTCAAGGCCTCCTTCATCGTCCAGGGTTGCGACCGAGGCACCTTCGGCTCCGACTGCGGCCCCTGGAGCATCCCTACCTCTGTCAAGGTCCCCCTCTAACGGCTCGTTTCCGTGACGGCCGTGCCGTCGGAGGAAGACCCGGCCCGACCTCTTGACGGGCGGGGAGGCACCCCGGCATCCGCACCGAGCGCTTGGCGGTGCGCCGGATCGGGTGTGGCCGAACGGCAGACCTGCAAGCAGCTCGGCCGGCCTGCCATGCCGCTCGATGGCGTTTGCCCAGGAGGGGCATGTCATGCCGGACTAGACTGGCCGCGATGACGACCACCACCGGCGCCGCCGACCCGGCCGACGAGCTCCCGCTGCGTGAGCGCGAGAGGCCGCGCACCGTGCCGAAGGACGGCCCGGCCGCGTCATGATCATGGAGGCGCTGCGCGTCGTTCTCGGCGCGTCGCCGGTGCCGCAGGGGTCATGGGAGCGGGAGGCGCGGTTCGTCTCCACCGCGGCCCTGCGGGGGTCGGCGGAGCCCCCGGCCGAGGCGACCGACCTGGCCGATCCGGCCGACGTGGCGGCGCGGCTGGCGGCACGGCTGCACGCGGTGCCCGGGGTGCGGCAGGTGAACGTCCGGCCGAACGGCTTCCTCGTCATCGAGATCGCCACGCCGGGAGAGATCGTCGACGACATCCTGGCCGGGCAGCCACCGGAAGCCTGGCGGTCACCTGAGACCGGGCGGTCACCTGAGACCGGGCGGTCACCTGAGACCGGGCGGCCACTGCACGGTTCGCGATGCGCGCCCGCCGGGACGGGCGGCCGCGGGACCGCCGCCGGGACGACGGGCCCGTGGCACGACTTCCCGCGCACCTGGGACAACCCCGGTTTCGTCGTGAGATACGCGTACGTGCGGGCGGGAGCCGTACAGCGGTGGGCGCGTGACCTCGGCGTGCCGACCGGCACGGCGACCGGCACCGCGCGGCCCGCGCTCCTCGACGGCGCCTTCGACCGGGCCGTGCTGCGGGTCCTGGCCGAGCTGCCGAGCAGGCGGGAGAGCCGCGATCCGGGATGGGCGGCGTACCTCGAACGGCTGGCCGAGGTCTACCACACAGCGGTCGAGCACGCGTCCCCGATCCCCAGGGGCGACGAGCCGCCGTCGGAGGTCCACGCGGCCCGGGTGCGGATGGGGGAGGCGGTGTGCCGGGTGCTCGGTGAGGGGCTGGCGGAGCTCGGCGTCACCCCACCCGGCAAAATCTGACCAAAACCGGCCCGTCGCCGGAAGCGCTGTCGTCGATTACCTGCGGGTCTGAATATCTTCCGTCCGAGCCGTCTCGCAGGCTGAACAGCGGGCGCGAGTGAATCGCGGGGTCGGCTAGCCTCGTTCGGGTGAGTCGATTCGCCCACCCTGCCGGCGACCTGCACGCCGCCTCAACGATCGTCGCCGTGACCGCCGGACTGCCCGAAGAGCGTCCGCCGCACAGGCCCGCCGACCTCAACGCGCTCGAACCGGCCATCTGGCCGCGAACGGCCGGCCGGGCCGACGGCGCCGTCACGATCGGCGGAATCGACGTGCGTGACCTGGCCAAGGAGTTCGGGACGCCTCTGTACGTCATCGACGAGGAGGACTTCCGCTCACGCTGCCGCGAGTACCGTTCCGCCTTCCACGACGGCGAGGTGCACTACGCCGCAAAGGCGTTCCTCTGCCGTGAGGTCGCCCGCTGGATCGACCAGGAGGGCCTCGGCCTCGACGTGTGCAGCGCCGGCGAGCTCGCCGTGGCGCTCAGTGTGGGCTTCCCGCCCGAGCGGATCACGATGCACGGCAACAACAAGTCGCTCGCCGAGCTGGACAAGGCCGTCCGGGCGGGCGTGGGCCACATCGTGGTGGACTCCTACGAGGAGATCGCGCGCCTCGGCTTCCTCGCCGAGGAGCACGGCGTACGGCCGAAGGTGATGATCCGGGTGACCGTGGGCGTCGAGGCGCACACCCACGAGTTCATCGCGACCGCTCACGACGACCAGAAGTTCGGCCTGTCGCTGAGCAGCGGCGCCGCCGCCGAGGCGGTGCGGCGCATCCTTGCGCTGCCGCAGCTCGAACTGGTCGGCCTGCACTCCCACATCGGGTCGCAGATCACCGACACCGGCGGCTTCGAGGTCGCGGCCCGCCGCCTGGCCCGGCTGCTGGTCGAGATCAAGGATGAGCACGACGTGGTGCTCCCCGAGCTGGACCTCGGCGGCGGATACGGCATTCCGTACGTCGTGGGCGACGAGTCCCTGGACATCAAGATCATCGCGGACGGCCTGCGGGAGATCGTCACGAAGGTGTGCGAATCCGCGGGCCTGCCCGTGCCGCGCCTCACGGTCGAGCCGGGCCGCTCGATCGCCGGAGTGTCCGGCGTGACCCTGTACGAGGCCGGTACCGTCAAGGACGTGGAGGGCCTGCGCACGTACGTGAGCGTCGACGGCGGCATGAGCGACAACATCCGCACCGCCCTGTACGGCGCCGAGTACACCGCCGTGCTCGCCTCCCGCGTGAGCCGGGCGGCGCCGATGCTCTCGCGCCTCGTCGGCAAGCACTGCGAGAGCGGCGACATGGTCGTGCGCGACCTGTACCTGCCGGGCGACCTGGCTCCCGGCGACCTGATCGCCGTCGCCGGCACCGGCGCCTACTGCCGGTCGCTGGCCAACAACTACAACTATCTGCCCAAGCCCGCCGTCGTCGCGGTGTCCAACGGCCAGGCGCGGGTCGTCATCCGCAGGGAGACCGAGGACGACCTGCTCAGGGGGCAGCTGTGACAGGCCGTCCCGGACAGTCCGGCGGCGAAGCGAGGAGGGGTCGTGGGTAAAGCCAAACCGGCGCTCAGGGTCGCGCTGCTGGGCTGCGGTGTCGTCGGGTCGCAGGTCGCGCGGTTGCTCCGCGAGCAGGCCGACGACCTGGCCGCCCGCGTCGGCGCTCCGCTGGAACTGGCCGGCGTCGCCGTGCGCAGGCTGGGGCGCAAGCGGGACGCCGAGGTGGACCCCGCCCTGCTCACGACCGACGCGGAGGCCCTGGTCACCCGCGACGACGTGGACATCGTCGTCGAGGTGATCGGCGGCATCGAGCCCGCCAGGTCACTGATCCTCGCCGCGATGGCGCACGGCAAGTCCGTCGTGAGCGCCAACAAGGCGCTGCTGGCCGAGGACGGCGCGACGATCCACCGGGCCGCCCGGGAGAACAACGCCGACCTGTACTTCGAGGCGAGCGTCGCGGGGGCGATCCCGCTGCTGCGCCCGCTGCGCGAGTCGCTCGCCGGCGACCGGGTGCGCCGGGTGCTGGGCATCGTCAACGGCACGACCAACTACATCCTCGACAAGATGGACTCCACCGGCGCCTCGTTCAACGACGCGCTGGAGGAGGCGCAGGCGCTCGGGTACGCCGAGGCGGATCCCACGGCCGACGTCGAGGGCTTCGACGCCGCCGCCAAGGCGGCGATCCTGGCCGGCATCGCCTTCCACAGCCGGGTGACCGCCGCCGACGTGCACCGCGAGGGCATCACGGAGATCACCGCGACCGACGTGGCCTCGGCCAAGGGCATGGGGTACGTCATCAAGCTGCTGGCCATCTGCGCCCGCTCCGACGACGGCCGTTCGGTCGGCGTCCGCGTGCACCCCGCCATGATCCCGAGGTCGCATCCCCTGGCGGGGGTGCGCGAGGCGTACAACGCCGTCTTCGTGGAGGCCGAGTCGGCCGGGCGGCTGATGTTCTACGGCGCGGGAGCGGGTGGCGCGCCCACCGCCAGCGCCGTCCTCGGTGACATCGTCGCCGTGGCGCGCAACCGCCTCGCCGGCACCCGCGGGCCGGAGGAGTCGACGTACGCCGACCTCAAGGTGCACCCGATGGGCGACAGCGTCACCCGCTATCACGTGTCGCTGGACGTCGCGGACAAGCCCGGTGTGCTCGCCCGGGTCGCCGACATCTTCGCCAGGCACGACGTGTCGATCCAGACGGTGCGGCAGGAGGGGCGCGGCGACGACGCCCAGCTCGTGCTGGTCACCCACCGGGCCAGCGACGCCGCCCTGTCGGGCACGATCGAGGAACTGCGCGAGCTCGACATCGTCCGCGCGGTCGCCGGCGTCATGCGGGTCGAGGGCGACGACACGCCCTGACGCCGAGGGCGACGACACGCCCTGACGCCGAGGGCGGCGGCTGCGGCCGAAGGCACTCCCGGTGCTCCACGCGGGAGTGCCTGCTGTCGCGCCGGCCGACGTTCCGCAGCACCCGCGCCGCCACCCCGCCTTCCGGCGGCCACGGCGCGGCGTCGACGCGACGGGCGAGGCGCGGATCAGCGCTCCGCCAGAGCCCTGCGGACCGCGTCGAGGGCCTCCTCCTTGGAGGCCCCGAGCCGGCGCACCTCGCCGGCGAACTCCTCGGCCGCCTCGCGCAGGCGCAGGCGGCCGCCCTCGGCGGCGAGCTCGGTGATCGTCGCCGCGCGGCCCCGGCGCAACTCGACCAGGCCCTCGTCGCGCAGCTGCTGGTAGCCGCGCAGCACGGTGTGCAGGTTGATGCCGAGCGCGGCGGCGACGGCACGCGCCGACGGCAGGCGGTCGCCCGGCACCGCGGTGCCCCTGGCGACCGCCGCGCGCACCGAGGCCGCCACCTGGTCGGCCAGGGGCTGAGTCGAGGACGGGTCGACGACGATCAGCACCCGGCGCCTCCCCTGACACGTGCGAGGGACGCGTTGACCAGTGCCGCGGCCGTCTCGGCGTCCCTGACCGAGTAGAGGAACTCCCGCCCGTCCGTGAGCCGCAGCGCCAGCACCGGGCCACGACCGCTCACGTATCCCCACCCTCGGCTGCCACCGATCAGGCCCCCGGGGGGCACCACCTGCTCTCTCTGCCGCACCGAGGCGAAGTGCACCGCATCGTACGGCACGGCCCGGCGCAGGCCGCCGAGCCAGGGCAGGCTCACCTCGACGCCGCTGCCGTCGACGCGGAGCCGGCTGCGCGCCGAGAGGCTCGTGACGAGCCCCATCAGCCCCAGCAGCACGGTCGCCTGCCAGGAGCGCGAGAGATTGAAGGCGCCGAACCAGGCGAAGGCGAGCAACGCCGCTCCGTACAGGAGCGAGCGGGGATGCCAGGCGGACACCGCGTAGACAGCCCGCTGGGCCGGCGTGAGAGGCAGCAGAGGCACCCCCGAGGGCGGTACGGCGCGTGTGCCGGGTGCGGGCGGCAGGGGACCCGCCAGCCACCAGCCCGCGGCGCCCCCGAGAAGCGTGAGGGCGATTTCCGCTGGAACCTCCCACGACGGCAGGGCAGCGGGCCCCGCGGAGTCGATCAGCGTCGTCACCGCGACACCGTTCCCCGCCGCCATCGAGACGCCCAGAGCGACGGAGCACGCGGCGACCCAGCGCTGCAGCTCGGGCCAGCGCCGGTAACGCGTGAACAGGAAGAGGTACACCACCTCGAAGAACCCTACGGTGAAGGTCATCGACCGCAGCCACTGACCCCAGCCGGGCGCGTGGGCATGACCGGAGACGTATGCCCGGCCGGGCAGCCGGTCACGGAAGACGGCGAAGAGCAGCAGGGCAACGAGGAAGGCGAGAAGCGGGGGCGCGGTGATCAGGATCAGGCGGCGGATCCGGCCGGTGTCGTCCTGGGGGAAGTCGTGCATGGGCCACCTCCCATACTGTTTGCATGTAACTATAACAGTCAAACAGTTGGCTGTGGAGTGCTCGCCGAGATCTCGTACGGTGGAGCCCGGCATATCCGGAATGGCCGGGCTTTATGGGGCCGCTGGGGCGACGACTCGATCGGGTAACAGACCCCCGGTGCCCGTCGCGTGGCTGAAATGATCAGTTTGTGGGGGAAAGCGTGGCTACGGGCGAGGCGGTCCTGGCGTCCGGCCGGAGCGTCGGCGAGGGAGACCGGCTCGGGCATACGGCGCGGCGGGCCGGATGGACGCGCTGGATGCCGCTGATCGCGGGCCTGGTGACCACCTGTGTGGCCATCTCCGGCACGACCGCGTCGCTGTCGGCCGACGAGGTGGCGACCTACGGCGCGGCGGTGGCCAGGCCGCTGAGCGGGCTGTGGGAGCTCGTGCAGCGGATCGACGGCCACTTCCTGCCCTACTACCTGCTCATCCACGTCTGGTCCTGGCTGGGGGAGGCGGAGTGGTGGCTGCGCCTGCCCTCGGCTCTGGCGGCCGGTGTGGCGGCGGGCTTCCTGGCCGACCTCGGCCGCAGACTGGCCGGTCCGCGGGCGGGAACGATCGCCGCGGCGCTGTTCGCCGTTCTGCCGTCGGTGTCCTACCACGGCGCGAACGCCCGGCCGTACGCGTTCGCGGCGGCGGCGGCCGTCGTCTCCGCCTGGGCGCTGCACCGGGTGGCCGAAGCGCCCACCGGCTCCGCCGGCTGGAAACGGGTCTGCTGGTACGCCGCGTCGGTGGCGTTCCTCGGTTGCACGCACCTGTTCTCGGTCCTGGTGCTCCCGGCCCAGCTGCTGGCCGCTCTGCTCGTCCTGCCCCGCCGTACGTTCCTGACGAGGATCGTCCCCGCGACGGCGGCGGGGTGCGTTCCCCCCGCGGTCCTCGCCCTGGTGGGCTGGAGCGAGCGTCACGCGATCAGCTGGATCCAGCCGCACGGACCCGACGTGCTGCTGAAGTTCCCCAAGCACGCGGCGGGTTCCGATCTCGCCGGGCCGCCGCTGTTCGCGCTCGCCCTCGTGGGAGTGGTGATCCTGCTGCGCAGGTCACTTCCCTGGGGCGTGCTCGCCGGCGGCTGGCTCGTACTCCCGCCGGTGCTGCTGCTCGTCATCGACGCGCTGGTCACCCCGGCCTACGTGGACCGCTACGTGTTCGTCACGGCGCCGGCCCTGGCCCTGGCGGGGGGCGTGGCCCTGGGCTCGGTCCGTCTCGCCCCCGTCCCCTTCGCGCTGGTCTGCGTGCCCGTCGTGCTCGTCGCCGCGCTCCTGGGGCTGCCCGCGCAGGCGGACTATCGGCAGCAGAACGGTCACTACGACGACTTCCCCGGCGCGCTCGCCGTGATACGCGCGCGGGAGCGCCCCGGGGACGCCATCGTGTACGGCCAAAGCCGGCTGCGCACCGGCTTCGTCTACTACGGTCGCGACGATCTCCCGAAGGACGTGCTCCTCAAGGGTCCCGGCCCGGCCTTCGAGTACGTGGAGCGGTCCGACCTCGCCGAGGCACTGGCCGGGTATCGACGGGTCTGGGTGATCTGGCGGGGAACGAAGCAAGCCGGGCTGACGGATACGAAAATTCCCAAAGTGGCCGCCGTGCGCGCCGCCGGATATCGCCTCTCCACCGCCTGGCACTCGGCGGAGCTGCCGGGCCTGACGGTCGCGTTGTTCCAACGTGCGCGCGGCAAGGGATGAGGGCACCCGTTTATGGACCGATTGATCACGGTTGGACATCACGGGGCAGAGTAATTGCCAAGTGTGAGTAAAGTTTCTCTTCATGCGACTTACGGTGAAGAGACTCGTACCGGCCTGTCTCGTCGCCGCGGCGTCGATCGCGGGACTCCAGTTCCCGGCCGCTGCGACGGCCGGGCAGGCCCTGCCCGCGCAGGCGGTTGTGCGCACCACCACCGCGCAGGCGGCGGCTCCGCACGCGGCCGGGAATGAAGCGCGGGCGGCCCGGGTGCCGACCGTGGTCCTCACCTTCGACGACGGCACGGCCGACCATCTCGCCGTCGCCAGGGCGCTGACCAGGCGTGGCCTGAAGGGCACCTTCTACGTCAGCAGCGCCCGCCTCGGCGGCCGGGGCTTCCTGAGCGTCGCCGCGTTGCGGGCGATCGCGAAGGAGGGCCACGAGATCGGCGGCCACACCCTGCACCATCCGCACCTGACGGAACTGCCCAACCTCGCGCAGCAGACGGAGATCTGCGACGACCGGCGGGCGCTGCTGAAGATGGGCTTCGCGGCGCGCTCGTTCGCCTTCCCGTTCGGCGACGACGACGAGACGAGCAAGCAACTCGCGATGCAGTGCGGCTACACGACCGCGCGCGACATCAACGGCATCTACCGGCCAGACAGCTGCCACTCCTGCCCGATCACCGAGACGATGCCGCCCGCGGACCTCGCCTCGGTGCGCGCCACGAGCCAGACCGGGCTGCCGCGTACGGCAAGCACGCTGCGGGAGTTCGTCACCCGGGCCCAGCAGAAGGGCGACCGCGGCATGGTGATCTTCGTCTTCCACGAGATCAAGAACGACCCGCGGGACAAGTACGCGACGTCGCCCAAGGAGTTCACGGCCTTCATCGACTGGGTGGCCCGGCAGCGCAAGGCCAAGACGATCGAGGTGCAGACCCTGGGCGACATCGTCGGCGGGCGCGTGTGGCCCGTCCCCGACGCCATGTGATCACGCCCGCCCGCCGTGCCGGGGCACGGCGGGTCGTCGGGTTGACCGCGACGGTCACAGGGATTCACAAGGTTCGGCTGATAGATGTTCACCCAGCCTGTAAACGGACGCGCGGGAGGACGCCGGTGACGGTGACGACCGACATGTGCTCGCCGTACGGCTTCGTGCGCGGCCCGACCGAGGAGACCACCGCGCTGTCCTGGAGCGACGGCCGGTGGACGACAGGAGGCCGGCCGCTGGCCGTTCCCGTGCGGGCCGCCGACGTCGTCCCCCTCCGGCCGCTGCGCGGGCTGCGGGTGGAGTGGCCGCGGGAGCCCGCCGCCGAGGCGCTGGACCCGGTCGTCGGCCTGGCCGCCGCGGGAGTGCCGCTCACCTGCGACGACCCCCCGAGGTGGGTGCGCGAGGCCGATCCCGTGCTCGCCGGTCTGGCCGCGGGCTGGACCCCCGAGGCCGACGACGGCAGACCCGAGTCGGTCGCCGACCTGCGCAGGGAAGAGCACAGCGTGCGCCTGCGCAGGCACGCGCTGCGGGCCGGAGGCGTCGGCACGGGCCTCGCGCCGGTGACCGTCGTCATGGCCACGCGGCGGCCCCACTACGTCGGCGGCGCACTGCGGCAGCTCGCCCGGCAGCGCGCGGTGGACTTCGAGGCGATCGTCGCGCTGCACGGGTTCCCGGCCGCGCGGGTGCGGGAGGCGGTCGCGGAGTTCCCGCATCCGATCACCGTGATCGAGGCCGAGCCGCACGCGCCGCTCGGGACGGTGCTCAACCTGGCGGCGTCGCGGGCGTCCACCGGCATCGTCGCCAAATGGGACGACGACGACTGGTACGGCCCCGAGCACCTGGCCGACCTGCTGCTGGCCATGGCCTACTCCGGGGCCGAGCTGGTCGGGACCGCGCCGGAGTTCTTCTATCTTCAGCCCCTCCACGCGACGATCCGCCGCGTCGACTACAGCAGCGAGGTGTGGGCCGACCACGTCGCGGGCGGCACGATCATGCTCGGCCGCGATCTCTTCGAGCAGGTCGGGGGCTTCGGGCCGGTGAACCGTGGGGAGGACGCGCACCTCCTGCGCGCGGTGGAGGCGGCCGGGGGCCGCGTCTACCGCACCCACGGCCTGGGCTACGTCCTGCGGCGGTCGGTCGGCACCGACCACACCTGGAACCTTCCTCTCGCCCACTTTCTGCGGGTCGCGTCCAACCAATGGCGCGGCTTTCGCCCGAGTGTGATTCTGGAAGCGCCATGACGCCACGCATCAGGGGAAACGACTACACCGTCCTCCGGCCGCCCGCCCTCGGGTCCTCGTGGGCTCCCCGCCTGCGGGTCAGCGTGGTCATCCCGGCGTACGGCGACCAGGCCAAGCTCGACCTCACGCTCGCCGGACTGGCCAGGCAGACGTACCCGTCCGGCCTGCTCGAAGTGATCGTGGTCGACAACGGCAGCGAGCCGCCGCTGCGCCTTCCCGAGATCCGGCCAGGCGACACCAAGCTGCTGGTCTGCGCGGCGCCCGGCCGGGCCAGGGCGCGCAACACCGGGCTGGCCGCCGCGACCGGCGACGTCATCCACTGGATGGACTCCGACGTGGTCCCCGAGCCGGAGGAGGTGGAGGCGCACATGCGCTGGCACCACCTCGCGCCCTACCTGTCGGTCACCTCCTACCTGCGCTTCACCACCGCCCCGCTGCCCCACCCCGCGGAGGTCGCGGGCACCGGCGACCTGGCGAAGCTCTTCGAGCCGGCGGAGCCGCACGCCTGGATCGAAGACCTGGTGCAGCGGTCGCAGGGGCTGACCCGTTCACCGCGGCCGTTCAGCATCCACATCGGCGGCGCGTCGTCGGTCTCCGCCCGGTTGTTCGAGCGGGCCGGGCCGATGGACCCCGACATGATCCTCGGCCAGGACACCGAGATGGGCTACCGGCTCGCCCAGGCGGGCGCGGTCTTCATCCCCGACCCGCAGGCCAGGGCCTACCACCTCGGCCCGTCCATGCGCATGCGCGACAGCGAGCGGATCAGCCGGGTCAGCCACGCCCTGGTCACCGACCGCGTCCCCGGCTACCGCTGGCTGCGCACCCATCCCTCCCGTCAGTGGAAGATCCCGCAGGTGGAGGTCCTCGTGGACGCCACCGCGGGGTCCTACGACGACGTCAGGGCCACCGTGGACGGCGTGCTGGCCGGCACGGTGACCGACCTCGCCGTCGTGCTGACCGGCCCGTGGGACGAGCTCGCGCCCGAGCAGCGCGCGCCGCTCAAGGACCCCCGCCTCGATCTCGTACTGCTGCGCGCCCACTACACCCACGAGGGCCGCGTACGGCTGGCCACGGCGGCGGCCGAGACCCGGTCGCCGTACCGCCTGCGCATCCCGCCCGGCTGGGTGCCGGGGGAGGACGGCGTGGGCCGGCTGCTCGAGGTGCTGCGCGGCCGGGACCGCGGACTGGTGAGCGTGCTCCTGGCCGAGGACGCCGAGGGCGTCACCGCCGCCCGCCTGGAGCGCACGGAGGCGTTCTCCCGCGCCGCCATCATCGCCGAGGAGGCCGGGGAGGGCGAGGACCTCGACGACATCGTGGACGAGCTGTTCGGCACCTACTGGGTCGACGGCGAGACCCACGGCTTCCGGCCGGCCGGGGAGGCTCCGGCGTACCTGAACCCGCGCACCGCCTATCGCAAACGCGTGGAGGCGCAGGCCGAGGTCGAGCGGCTGACCAAGGAGGTCGAGCGGCTGCGCGGGCAGGTCACCCGATGGCGTGACGAGGCGACGCGGTGGCGCAAGTCCGCCGTCGAGTTCCGCCGGGAGATCGGCACTCTGCGGCGGCAGGTCTCGGGGCTGCGCGGGCAGCTCTCGGCGCTGCGTCGTGACCGGGGCCTGCGCGGTATCGCCCGGGGCCTCACCCGGCCCTTCACGTTCAAGAAGACCTGACCGCCCCGGCCCGCTCCGCCCCGGATGGATCAGGAGCGGCGGAACAGGCCGCGGCGGCGCTGCGGGACGGCCTCCGGCTGCGGGGCGGCCGGGGTCTGTGCGGCCGGGGTCTGGGCGCCCGGGGTCTGGGCGGCTTGCTGCGCCGCCGGCGTGGGAGCGGTCTGCGGCGTGGCGGGCGCGGCCGGTTTCGCCGGAGCCTTGGGAAGACCCTCGAACTCGCTCGCCGCGGCACGCCGTACGCCGTGGGTCTGGGCGATCACGTCGGCCGGTTCCTCGTCCGGTGCGGCGAGGCGGCGGGCGCGCGCGACGGCCTCGGTCCGCTCCAGGGTGGCGGTGCGGCCGCCCGGCAGGTCCAGGACCAGCAGGCCGATCCGCTCCTCCAGCATCGCCTTGACCGCCCGCTCCAGCAGCGCCGGAGCCGGAGGGGCGTCGACGGGCGCCGTGTAGCGGAAGGGAACGGGCGCGGCGGTCGGCGCGGCCCGTTCGGCGAACCGCACCCGCGCGTCGTGCCCGAACGCCGCCCGGACCAGGGCGAGATCGAACGCCTCGGTCCCCGGCGCCCATCTGCGTCCATCCGCGAGCGACCAGGGACCGGCCAGCGTCACCGCGACGTCGGCGAGCGTGCCGCGCAGCACCGCGTCGACCGCCGCGACGATCCGCCGTTCGTCGGCCCCCGTCACGTCGAAGACGACCTCCACGTACGGCACGAGCCAGCGCCGGCCGGGCTCCTTGCGCAGGTCGCGGCGCAGCGGGACCCGGTGCGCCAGGTGGGCCTCGACGAGCCGGACGATCGACTTGCCGTGCTCGCCCCGCTGGGCGGGCAGGCCGAGATGCACGGCCCGCGCCTCCATGTCGGGGACGAACACCGCACCCGCCTGGGCGAGCCGGTAGGCGAACTCGGTGTCCTGGCCGCGCACCACGTCGGGATCGAAACCGCGGACCTCGTCGAGCAGGGCCCGCCGCAGGGAGACCGTCGGCCCGGTGCACACCTGGTAGGGGTTCTTGCTGGCCCGCAGGCCATCGAGCCGGCGGATGGTCTCCTCGGTCGAGCTGGACACCAGCGCCGACGGATCGAACAGGTCCTCGGGCGAGCCGTTCCGTACGGCCTCGTGGACCTGCCCGGGGGTGAGGGCCGGCTCCTCGGCGAACTTCTTGCCGCCGATCGTGACGAGGTAGTCGGTCAGGTGGTGCCAGCGGAACAGCGCCTCCAGATGCTCGCGCGAGATCACCATGTCGGCGTCGAGGCGCTGCACGATCTCGCCCTCGGCCGCCGCGATGCCCGCGTTCATCGCGTGCCCGGCGCCCCAGCCGCCGGGCGGCACGACCACGACGCGGGTGTTGTCGGGTCGCAGGTCGGGCAGGCGCAGCGGGGGATCGCTGCGGTCGTCCACCACGATGACCTCGGTGAGGTGCGCGGGGTAGGTCTGCGCGGCCAGCGCGGCCAGCGTCAGGTCGAGGCGGTGCTGCCCGCCGTGCGCGGGGATGACGACACTCGCGGTGAGCGTGGGGGCCCAGCCGCCGATGAGCGGCGGCGTGAGCGGAGAGTAGTCGTTGTGGCGGATCCTCGGCCGGGGCTCCACGCCCGTCAGGTGGGCCAATCCTCGTCCTCTTCAGTGATGGTCAAAGGGCTGGTCCACAGTAGCGAAACCCAGGGACGGTTCCCTAAGGTGACGTCCAATATGTCCATTTGGTGGACAACGGAGTCCGCACGTCAAACGGTTGGCCGTAGACTCGGTGACCGATACCGCTGGTGACACGCGTGTGCGCGCGTGGGAGGAGCGACCAATGTTCAGGGCTTGGCGTGGCCTGATCGAGGAGTACCGCGACCGTCTGCCGGTCTCCACGACGACGCCCGTGGTGACCCTGCTCGAGGGCGGCACGCCGCTCGTCCCGGCCAGGCGCGTGTCCCAGATCACGGGCTGTGACGTCCATCTCAAGGTCGAGGGTCTCAACCCGACCGGCAGCTTCAAGGACCGCGGCATGACCTTGGCGATCAGCAAGGCCGTCGAGGAGGGCGCCCAGGCGGTCATCTGCGCGTCCACCGGCAACACGAGCGCCTCGGCCGCCGCCTACGCCGTACGGGCCGGGCTGACCTGCGCCGTCCTCGTGCCGCGCGGGAAGATCGCGATGGGCAAGCTCGCCCAGGCGCTGGTCCACGGCGCCAGGCTGCTCCAGGTCGAGGGCTCGTTCGACGACTGCCTGGAGATGACCAGGAAGCTCGCGGAGACCTACCCGATCGCGCTGGTCAACTCCGTCAACCCGCACCGTCTGCAGGGCCAGAAGACGGCGGCCTTCGAGATCGTCGACGCGCTCGGCGACGCGCCCGACGTCCACTGCATCCCGGTCGGCAACGCCGGCAACATCTCGGCCTACTGGATGGGCTACAAGGAGTACGCCGACGACGGCGTGGCCACCAAGCGGCCGCGCATGCTGGGGTTCCAGGCGAGCGGCGCGGCGCCGCTGGTCGGCGGCAGCCCCGTGACGCACCCGCAGACGATCGCCACGGCGATCAGGATCGGCAACCCCGCCTCGTGGCGGCTGGCCGAGGCCGCGCGCGACGAGTCCGGCGGCGACATCCAGGCCGTGACCGACCGCCAGATCGCCGCGGCGTACAAGCTGCTCGCGCAGGAGGAGGGCGTGTTCGTCGAGCTCGCCTCCGCGGCGAGCGTCGCCGGCCTGCTCCAGGCGCACGAGCAGGGCATGCTCACGCCGGGGCAGCGGGTCGTGTGCACCGTGACCGGCAACGGCCTGAAGGACCCCGACTGGGCGATCTCCGGCGCTCCCGCGCCCGTGACGATCCCGATCGACGCCTACGCCGCCGCGGCCGCGCTGGGACTCGCCTGACCGGCCCTCTCATTTCGCCCAGCAAAGGGTTCAGGTGAAGAATTGACGGAAAGTCACGGCGTCGTCGTCCGCGTGCCGGCGACGAGCGCCAACCTCGGCCCCGGCTTCGACAGCCTCGGCCTCGCGCTCGACCTGTACGACGAGGTGGAGGCCGAGATCTCCGGCTCGCCCGGCGTGCGGATCTCCGTGGAGGGCCAGGGCGCCGGTGAGCTGGACGGGGGCGAGGGACACCTCGTCATCAGGACCATGCGCGCCACGTTCGATCGCATGGGCTTCGCCCAGCCGGACGGCATCGCGCTGCGCTGCCGCAACCGGATCCCGCACGCGCGGGGGCTCGGCTCGTCGTCGGCGGCGATCTGCGCCGGCATCCTCGCCGCCCGCGCCCTCGTACGTTCGCGGGGCGCGGGGGATCTGCCGGACGGCGAGGTGTTCGCGCTGGCCACCGAGCTGGAGGGGCATCCCGACAACGTGGCGCCGTGCCTTGCGGGCGGACTCACCATCGCCTGGACGGACCAGTCGGGGGCTGCGAGTATGGTGAAACTGACTCCGCACGAGGATGTCCGGCCGGTGGTGCTGATCCCGGAGTTCCGGTTGTCCACGGAGGAGGCTCGGGGGCTGCTGCCGAAGGATGTACCGCATTCGGACGCGGCGGCCAACGCGGGGCGAGCGGCTCTGCTCGTCGCGGCGTTGACGCGGAGACCGGAACCGGATCTCCTGCTCGCCGCCACAGAGGACCGCCTGCACCAGAGGTACCGCGCACCCGCGATGCCGCGCACAGCCGAACTGGTGCGACGGCTCCGCGAGGCCGGGGTGCCCGCCGTCGTCTCGGGAGCCGGTCCGACGGTTCTCGCGCTGACGACACGGGAAACCAAGGATTCGATCGCGCCAGAAGTGGGTAATGACTGGCACATCCAGCCAATGAACGTCGACCCGCTTGGTGCGTACGTTCGGTTTCCCGAGACACGCTGATACTTCTTCGACCTTCAGGGAATAGCTGTGCGCGCTGGTGATGTTAGGCTGATAGCCGCACCAGGTGCCCCCGTGTTGGGTGCGTGCTTGTCATTCGCACATCGCTGCACTTCGCTTCGCGTCCTTCGACGCGGGCAGGGCGATTTCCCCGGAACCGTTTCCTCCAGTCTGCATACCTTTGAGTGGCACGACCGGAGGCGGCGTATTCGGAGACATGCGCGTTCGAACCACCAAGACATCTGGTCGGTGGCGGCAATCCGGGGGATCGCCCCCGGGCACCTACCGCTCGCGAATCCCGAGGGTCATCGACACATGAGATTCGCGAAGCCCGACCCGGTCTGTCCCGCCGGGTCGCATCACCGGGACGCCTGGACGCACGATTCTGGCGCCCGACCCCTGGGAAGGACCCTTAGTTGAGCGACACCACCGAACTCCTCTCCGACGGCCAGGCCGCCGGCGACACCCCCACTTCCGCCCCGGCCCGTCCGCGACGTCGCTCCGGCACGGGCCTGGCGGGCATGGTGCTCCCCGAGCTCCAGGCTCTGGCGACCAGCCTCGGCATCACGGGGACCGGACGGATGCGCAAGAGCCAGCTCATCGCGGCCATCCAGGAAAAGCAGGGTGGATCGGGAGAAACCGCGGCGGAGCCGAAGGCCGCCGCCGAAGCGCCCGCCGCCGAGCGCCCAGCCCGTGGCCGCCGGGAACGTTCCCGTGCCGCCGCGGCGCCCGCACCCGAGGCCGCGCCCGCCGCCACGCCCGCCGCCGAGCCCGTCGTCGCGGCTCGTGAGGAGCGTCCCGTGGTCGAGGCCGCGCCCGCCGTGGCCGCCGAGGCCGCGCAGAACGGCGTCGCCGCCGTCGCCGAGCCGCAGGCCGAGGCCGTTCAGTCCGAGACCCGCGCCGAGCGGCCCGAGCGCGGCGACCGCCGCGAGCGCCGTACACGCGGCGAGCGGGGGGAGCGGGGCCGCGACCGCGGCGACCGCGGTGACCAGCGCGCCGCCGACGCCGGAGACGGCCAGAACCGTCGTGACCAGCAGGGCCGCGGCGACAACCGCTCCGACAACCGCGCAGACAACCGGGGCGACCGCGGAGACAACCGGGACCGGGGCGACCGCGGCGACAACCGCACGGACAACCGCGCCGACGGCAAGGGCGACCAGCAGGGCGAGGACAGCCGCGGGCGCCGTGGCCGCTTCCGCGAGCGCGGCCGCCGCGGGCGTGACCGCTTCGAGAGCAACGAGCCGGTCATCAGCGAGGACGACGTCCTGATCCCGATCGCCGGCATCCTGGACATCCTCGACAACTACGCCTTCGTGCGGACCAGCGGCTACCTGCCTGGCTCGAACGACGTCTACGTCTCGCTCGCCCAGATCCGCCGCAACGGCCTGCGCAAGGGCGACGTCATCACCGGCGCCGTCCGGCAGCCGCGGGACGGCGAGCGGCGCGAGAAGTTCAACGCCCTCGTCCGCCTCGACACCGTCAACGGGATGGACCCGGAGCAGGCCCGTCAGCGGCCCGACTTCAACAAGCTCACGCCGCTCTACCCGCAGGAGCGCCTGCGCCTGGAGACCGAGCCGAACGTCCTGACCACGCGGATCATCGATCTCGTCTCGCCGATCGGCAAGGGCCAGCGCGGCCTGATCGTGTCGCCGCCCAAGGCCGGCAAGACCATGGTGCTCCAGGCGATCGCCAACGCGATCACGCGCAACAACCCGGAGTGCCACCTGATGGTCGTCCTCGTGGACGAGCGTCCGGAAGAGGTCACCGACATGCAGCGGTCGGTCAAGGGCGAGGTCATCCACTCGACCTTCGACCGCCCGGCCGAGGACCACACCACCGTCGCAGAGCTCGCCATCGAGCGGGCCAAGCGGCTCGTGGAGCTGGGTCACGACGTCGTCGTCCTGCTGGACTCGATCACCCGTCTCGGGCGCGCGTACAACCTCGCGGCGCCCGCGAGCGGCCGCATCCTGTCCGGTGGTGTCGACTCGACCGCGCTCTACCCGCCGAAGCGGTTCTTCGGCGCCGCCCGCAACATCGAGAACGGCGGCTCGCTGACGATCCTCGCCACGGCTCTTGTCGAGACCGGGTCCAAGATGGACGAGGTCATCTTCGAGGAGTTCAAGGGCACCGGCAACATGGAGCTCAAGCTCAACCGGTCGCTCGCGGACAAGCGCATCTTCCCCGCGGTGGACGTGGACGCGTCCGGCACCCGCAAGGAGGAGATCCTCATGGCCAAGGAGGAGCTGTCCATCGTCTGGAAGCTCCGCCGTGTCCTCCACGCGCTCGACATGCAGCAGGCGCTGGAGCTCCTTCTCGAGAAGATGAAGGAGACCAAGTCCAACGCCGAGTTCCTGCTCCAGGTGCAGAAGACCACGGTCAGCAACGACCGCGACTGACGCCCTTTCGACCGACGCCCCGGACGGCCACGCCGTCCGGGGCGTCGGCGTTTCCGGCCCGCCCGTCAGGTAGTTTCCTCTGGCGAATCATGGCCCCGCCGCGCGCGACGGACAGCATGTGTCAGACACTCCCCAGCCCCGGGTTCGGGTTGTCCCCCATGAGCCGGCGAGGGTTCGCCCCGTTCCCTCCGGGTGTTCGGCTTGGCAGGCTGTGGGGGAGCGCGCGAGGGGGAGGCTCCGGCCGTCGAGGACGCCGGGAGCGCGGCTCGATGGGAAACGCGCGTGCCGTGTGCGGCACGGCGCGTGCCGTACGGGAGGGCGGGAGGTGGCGATGAGCGCCGAAACGACGGCCGGCCATCGGCCGTCAGGGAAGCGGGTGCGGACCTGGCGGCTGGGGCCCCTGGGCGTCGCGCTCGATCCGATGACGTGGCGCGCCGCGCCGTACCTGCTGGTGAGCGTGTTCTTCGGCGCGCTCTGGGTGGCATTCGCGGCAATCGCCATCCCCGCGTCGGCCGTGTTGGTCCTCGTCTGGGCGGGGATTCCACTGCTGGTCCTCACCATGCTCACCTGGCGCGGGGCCGCGATGCTGGAGCGCCGGCTGCTCCGGCTCGCACTCGGCGTGCGGATCGCCGACCCGTA
The DNA here is from genome assembly GCF_040685655.1 of Microbispora sp. NPDC088329. Classification (NCBI taxonomy): domain Bacteria; kingdom Bacillati; phylum Actinomycetota; class Actinomycetes; order Streptosporangiales; family Streptosporangiaceae; genus Microbispora; species Microbispora sp. NPDC088329. The sequence goes on along the minus strand of NZ_JBFBIP010000015.1, from coordinate 140,627 downwards.
CCGCCCCCGCCCGCGCGGCGCCGGAGTGATGCGGCAGGTGGACTGGCTGTTCGGCGACCCCGCCACCTGGAAGGACCTCGGCTATCTGTTCCTGCTGCTGCCGCTGGGCGCGCTGGAGTGCTTCGTGTCGCTCACGCTGTGGGGGAGCGGGCTGACGCTGGCCGCCGGGCCGTTCGCCGCCCTGCTGGGGCTGGAGACCAGGGCCGGGGTGCGTCTCCAGTACGGTGCGTGGCCCGGATCGCTGCTGTGGACGCTGCTCGGTCTGGCGATCCTGGTCGTGGCGATGTACGCGGTGCGCGCGATGGCGTGGCTGCACACGACGATCGCGGCCGTCCTCCTCGGCGTCGACGAGCCGGCCCGGCTGCGCGCCCAGGCGGAGCGGCTGCGGGCCAGCCGGGCCCGGGGCGTCCACACCGCCGAGGCCGAGCGGCGGCGCATCGAGCGCGACCTGCACGACGGCGCCCAGCAGAGACTCCTGTCCGTCGCCCTCGACCTCGGGCGGGCGCTTGGCAAGTTCGACGAGGATCCGGCGGCCGCACGCGAGCTCGTCGCCGGCGCGCACCTGGGGACGAAGGCCGCCATCGCGGAGCTGCGCGACCTCGCCCGCGGGATCTACCCCGCCATCCTCACCGACCGCGGCCTCGACGCGGCCCTGTCCGCGCTCGCCGCCCGCGCGCCGGTGCCGGTGGACGTGCGGGTGGAGCTCCCGGACCGGCCGCCGCCCGCCGTGGAGACCATCGCGTACTTCGTCGTGGCCGAGACGCTCGCGAACACCGCCAAGCACTCCGGCGCGACGGAGGCGTCGGTCGCCGTACGCCGCCGGGAGGCGCAGGTGGTGGTCGAGGTCCGCGACGACGGGAAGGGCGGTGCGGTGGCCGTGCCGGGCGGTGGCCTGGCCGGTCTGGCCGACCGCGCCGCGACCATCGACGGCGTGCTGTCGGTGCACAGCCCCCCGGGAGGGCCGACGGTCGTGCGCGCCGAGCTGCCCTGCACCTGGTGAACGGAGTGCGTAGGGTGAGGCCGTGCGCGTGGTGATCGCGGAGGACGCCGTGCTCCTGCGGGAGGGCATGGCACGGCTCCTGGAGGATGCGGGGATCGAGACCGTCGCCGGGGTGGGTGACGGTCCCGGTCTCGTGGCTGCCGTCGCCGAGCATGAGCCCGACCTCGCGATCGCCGACGTCCGGATGCCGCCGACACATACCGACGAGGGGCTGCGCGCGGCGATCGAGGTGCGGGCCGGACGGCCGGGTTTCCCCGTCCTGGTGCTCTCGCAGTACGTCGAGGAGCGGTACGCGACCGAGTTGATCGGCGCGGACGCCGCCGCCGTGGGATACCTGCTCAAGGAACGGATCGCCGACGTCGGCGAGTTCGTCGAGGCGGTGCGGCGGGTGGCCGCGGGCGGCACGGTGATCGACCCGGAGGTGGTCGTCCAGCTGCTGGGCCGCCGCCGGGCCGGGCTCGACGCGCTCAGCGGGCGGGAGCGCCAGGTGCTGGCGCTCATGGCGGAGGGCAGGTCGAACACCGCCGTCGCGTCCCGGCTGGCCGTCAGCGAGGGCACTGTCGAAAAGCACATCTCGCAGATCTTCCTCAAACTCGGTCTCGACCCCGCTCCCGGCGACCACCGCCGCGTCCTCGCCGTGCTCGCGTACCTGCGGCGGGCCTGACCTGGACCGATGATCGAGCGGTCCCCGAGGAATAGTCCGTGGCCTGGGATGGTTGGAGGATCTGGCACACTGGTAGCCGAACCGCAGCGGTACCGGTTCCCGCGCCGCGCATCTTGGGTGTGCCGATGCGCGCAGGCCGTGACAGACGGAGCGACCCGGCGACCGCGCCTAGCGTTAGGACTGAGACATGAAGCCCGACATCCACCCGGAGTACGTGGTCACGCAGGTGACCTGCACCTGCGGGAACACCTTCACCACGCGTAGCACCGCCAAGAACGGCGCGATCCACGCCGACGTCTGCTCCGCCTGCCACCCCTTCTACACGGGCAAGCAGAAGATTCTCGACACCGGTGGCCGGGTGGCGCGCTTCGAGGCGCGCTTCGGCAAGAAGGCCCAGAGCAAGTAGCTCCTCCAGGACGCCGGCTCGGGGGCGCCCCTTACTTGGGGCGTCTCCGGGTCGGCGTTCTTGGTGATTACGGCCTTTACCGAGGAGCTTGAGCAAAAGGAGCGTGCGGTGAACCTCGACGAGATCATGAGTGAGTACGCGGATCTGGAACTGCGGCTCGCCGACCCCGCCGTGCACGCCGACCAGAGCAAGGCGCGGACGTACGGCAAGCGTTACGCGGTGCTCACGCCGATCGTCGCGACGTACCGGGAGCTCGAAGGCGTACGGCAGGACCTCGCGGCCGCGCGCGAACTCGGTGCGGAGGACCCGGCGTTCGCGGAGGAGGCGGCCGAGCTGGAGGGCCGCATCCCGGTGCTGGAGGAGAAGCTCACTCGTCTCCTGGTCCCGCGCGACCCGAACGACGACAAGGACGTCATCATGGAGATCAAGGCGGGTGAGGGCGGCCAGGAGTCGGCCCTGTTCGCCGGAGACCTCCTGCGGATGTACCTCAGGTACGCCGAGCGGGTCGGCTACAAAACCGAGATCATCGACGCGCAGCACTCCGACCTCGGCGGCTACAAGGACGTCACCGTCGCCATCAAGGGCAGGGAGGGCGTCTGGTCGCGGCTCAAGTTCGAGGGCGGCGTGCACCGTGTCCAGCGGGTGCCGGTGACCGAGTCGCAGGGCCGCATCCACACCTCGGCCGCCGGCGTGCTCGTCTATCCCGAGGCCGAGGAGGTCGACGTCCAGATCGACCCCAACGACCTGCGCATCGACGTGTTCCGCTCCAGCGGCCCCGGCGGGCAGAGCGTCAACACGACCGACTCGGCCGTGCGGATCACGCACCTGCCGACCGGCGTGGTCGTCTCCTGCCAGAACGAGAAGAGCCAGCTCCAGAACAAGGAGTCGGCGCTGCGCATCCTGCGCGCCCGGCTGCTCGCGATGGCGCAGGAGGAGGCCGACGCGGCCGCCATGGCCGAGCGCAAGTCGCAGGTGCGCACGGTCGACCGTTCCGAGCGGGTCCGCACCTACAACTTCCCGGAGAACCGCATCTCCGATCACCGCGTGGGCTACAAGGCCTACAACCTGGACCAAGTCCTGGACGGCGATCTCGACGGGGTGATACAGGCATTGCTCGACGCCGAACTCGCGGAGAAGCTGGCCGTTCATTCGTGAGCATGCGGCGAGGAGCCTGATGAGGGGACGATGGGAGCAGCGGTGATGGACGTGGGTCCGCAGACGACCGTGGGCCGGCCCGGTGGCCCGTCTCCTCTGGAGCGACGAACCCCGGGCCTGGACCGACGAACCCCGGGCCTGAACCGACTAGCCACAGGCCTGGACCGACGAACCCGAGGCTCAGCCGCGAGACCCGTGCCGTAAGAGACCATGACCTTCCTGCTCGACGAAATCGCCCTCGCCACCGCCCGGCTCGCCGAGGCGGGAGTGCCGTCACCCCGAACGGACGCCGAGGAGATCGCGGCCTTCGTGCACGGCGTCACGCGCGGCATGCTGCACACGGTCAAGGACGCCGACTTCGACGCGCGGTTCTGGGAGGGCGTCGCCCGGCGCGAGGCGCGCGAGCCGCTGCAGCACATCACCGGCCGGGCCTACTTCCGCTACCTCTCGCTGGAGGTGGGACCGGGCGTGTTCGTGCCCAGGCCGGAGACCGAGGTCGTGGCCGGCTGGGCGATCGACCGCCTGCGCGAGATGGACGTCGCCTCTCCCGTCGTGGTCGATCTCGGCACCGGCTCCGGGGCCATCGCGCTGTCGATCGCGCAGGAGGTCGCCCTGGCGCAGGTGCACGCCGTCGAGATCGACCCCGTGGCGTACGGCTGGGCCAAGCGCAACATCCTCGAACACGGCGAGGGCCGCACCACTCTGCACCCGGAAGACCTGGCCGACTGCCTGCCCGAGCTCGACGGCCAGGTGGACCTGGTCATCTCCAATCCGCCGTACATCCCGCCTGGAGCGGTCCCCCGCGACCCCGAGGTGCGCGACTACGACCCCTCGCGGGCCCTGTACGGGTCGGGGGAGGACGGGCTGGACGAGGTGAGAGCCGTCGAGCGCACGGCGCGGCGCCTGCTGCGGCCGGGCGGGTTCGCCGTGGTCGAGCACGCCGATCAACAGGGCAACGCCGTCTACTGGCTGTTCGCCGAGGAGAACGGCTGGCGCGACGTACGGCTGCGCCAGGACCTCACCGGCCGGGACCGGTTCGTCACGGCCCGGCTGACACAGGACTGATCGAGCGGCCAGGCCAGTGGCCACGCGGCGGTGGAGCCGGGCGGGACACGTGGCAGGATAGGCCCCGTGAGCCGACGGTTTGACTGTGCCGACCAGATTGAGCGGATGACCGGACTCGCCGAGGCGACCGCGTCGGTACGGCGGGGCGAGCTTGTCGTGTTGCCCACCGATACCGTCTACGGGATCGGGACCGACGCCTTCACCCCTTCCGCCGTCAACGCGCTGCTTGAGGCGAAGGGCCGGGGCAGGGACATCCCCGTCCCCGTCCTCGTGGGCACCGTACGAGCCGCCAACGCGCTCGTGGAGAGTCTCGGGACGTACGGACAGGACCTGGTGGACTCCTTCTGGCCCGGGCCGCTGACGCTCATCCTCAGGGCCAACCGGTCGCTGTCGTGGGACCTCGGCGACGCCAAGGGAACCGTCGCCGTCCGCATGCCGCTGCACCAGGTCGCGCTGGATCTCCTCAAGGAGACGGGACCGATGGCGGTTTCCAGCGCCAACCGGTCCGGCAACCCGGCCCCCACCACGGTGGCCGAGGCCGAGGAGCAGCTCGGGGACTCGGTGGACGTCTATCTCGACGGCGGCCCCTGCGGCGACAGCGTGCCGTCCACGATCGTCGACCTGACGACCGCCGTGCCCCGGGTGTTGCGCAAGGGCGCGATCCCCGTGGACAAGATCCGCGGCGTCGTCGGATACCTCGCGACCGAGGAGTGACCGGGATCCGGACGCGTGTCTCGGCAGGCGAGACGCCGTCACGGCTCTGACCAGGGCGATCGATGCCGTCTGGCTATCGGGCTTCTTTACTGATGTCGGCCCGGCTACCGTGAGGTGCGCCGATATCTCTGTGGAGGCGCGCCCATGGCCAAGCTCGACGGGATGGATCCGAAGCTCGTCCGTGAGTTGTTGTCGGAGATTCAGCATGCCGCGAAGCAGATGGACGGCATCGAGGCCCAGGTCACCCAGTTGACGCGTACGGCCGGCGTCTCCGTGCACGTGACCCACCGGCCGTCGCAGGTCGCCGACGCATGCTCGTCCATGGTCAAGGACGTCACGAATCGCGTGGTCCAGCTGGAGAAGAAAGAGAAACAGCAGAGCACGGGCAAGGTCCCCGTGGCCAACGGCGCCTCCTTCACGCAGGAGAGAGACACCACCATGCCGGCGGACGATCCGGCGCCGCAGTCCGACGCGCACGGTGACAAGGGCGACGCCAAGTCCGATCACAAGGCTGAGCACAGGTCCGACCACAAGGCTGAGCACAAGTCCGACCACAAGGCTGAGCACAAGTCCGACCACAAGGTCGAGCACAAGTCCGACCACAACGCTCATGCGACGCCTGACGGCAAAGCGGGTGAACACAAGTCCGAGGTCAAGACGGCCCACGACAAGCAGGACACCCCCCGCACCCCGTCGCATGCCGGCGACTCGGATGACTCCGGCGCCGCCTCCAAGGGCGAGACCTCCCACCGGGCGCACGGCGCCACCGACGGCGAGACCAGGGCGGACGGTGGCGGCGCAGGCCGTAGCGGGACCGAAGGGAAGCTCGCGGGCAAGCCCCTCTATGGCACGGTCGAGGGTTCCCTGCCCCAGATGCCCGCCCCGGTGCACCAACCGGCCCACCTCGCCGACGGCACGGGTACGCATACGGGCACGGGCACGGCTCCGGCCACCGGTGCGGGCGGCGCCGGCGACGCAGGTGCAGCAGGCGGCCATGGTCAAGTACGGCAACCCGCCGGTGTTGGCCAGCCGGTCGGTGATGGTCAGGGCGTTGGTGTTGGTCAGCCGGTTGCCGATGGTCAGGGCGCTGGTGCTGGTCAGGTTCAGCAGCCTGTGGGTGTGGGTCAGCCGGTTGGTGATGGTCAGGGCGTTGGTGTTGGTCAGCCGGTTGCTGATGGTCAGGGCGTTGGTGTTGGTCAGCCGGTTGCCGATGGTCAAGGCGTTGGCGTGGGTCAGCCGGTTGCTGATGGTCAGGTTCAGCAGCCTGTGGGTGTGGGTCAGCCAGTCGCTGATGGTCAGGGCGTCGGTGTTGGTCAGCCGGTTGCCGATGGTCAGGGCGCTGGTGCTGGTCAGGTTCAGCAGCCTGTGGGTGTGGGTCAGCCGGTTGGTGATGGTCAGGGCGTTGGTGTTGGTCAGCCGGTTGCTGATGGTCAGGGCGCTGGTGCTGGTCAGGTTCAGCAGCCTGTGGGGGTGGGTCAGCCGGTTGCCGATGGTCAGAGCGTTGGCGTCGGTCAGCCGGTCGGTGATGGCCAGGGCGTCGGTGTGGGTCAGCCGGTCGCTGATGGCCAGGGTGTAGGCGTGAGCCACGCGCAGCCGGTCAATGACGGCCAGAGCGCAGGTCAGAGCCAGACGGACGGCGGGCAGCAGCCCGTCGCCCAGGGACAGGACCAGAACTCGGGGCAGGGGGCACCGGTCGGCTCGAAGGCGGCGGGGGAGCAGCCTCCCACAGGCGGAAACGACTCGCAGATCTACGACACCCCCGGCAAGGATCATCCCGACGACATCGACCCCGCCGGTCGGCAGGTGACCGTCGTCGATGGCGTCAAGGTCGTCAGCACGCCGATGATCCATCCTGGCGCGACGGACACGCCCAACGTGGACGTGCAGACGACGGGCTATGTCGGCGCGCACCCGGACGGACCGCCCGGGTTGATACCGCCCGCCGAGCCGACGAATCCGGCCGCGAACCGGCCTCCGCAACCGGGCCTCGCACCGGGCGACCCCATGGGTGCCTACGTCGGCACCCCCGCCGACAACCTCTCCGGTGAACCGTACGCGCCGGATGATCCCAGTGCCGGGCAGGCAACCGCCCCCTCCAGCCACGGCGTGGTGGCGGCCAGCACCGGTGGTCATGCGTACACGGGCGACACCTCGGCAGGTGCCACAGCGACGAGCCCCGTGAATCACACGGGCACAGCCGGTGCCACGGGCACGACTCATCCGACCACGGCTCACGCGACAACGGCGCCTGCGGCGGCCGGGACCGCGCCTCCGGTGGGTGCGGCCGACACCTCGCCTTCGGCAGTGGGAGGCACGAACGCGTCGACAGGCACGGCTGATTCGATCGGTACCGCCGGTGCCCCGGGCGCGACTCATGCGGCTACGACTCCTGCGACGGCAGGAAACGCCCATCCGGCGGGTACTGCCGCTCCAACGACCGGAACCGCGCAGCCCGCGGACACCGTGAATGCCGGTGGCGTCGGGCAGGCGGGGGACACCACCGGCGTGAGCGATACCGGGCAGGCGGCAGCCACGGCTGGAGCGGCCACCGGCACGGCGCATCCGGCGGGTACGGCTGCTCCACCTCCAACGACCGGAACCGCGCAACCCGCGGCTACGGATGGTTCTACCGGTACGGCGGCCGCCGGGCCTGCGACGTCTCAAGGGACACACGCGGCCTCCGGCACTGCCGGCACGCTGGATGCGAACGGGCGAGCATGTGACAACGACGCCGCCACGGGCGCGGCCGTCGGGGACGGCGCTGGGACGCATCCACAGGACGGACACCGCGCGAACCGGCATGGTGTGGGCATGCACGGCCCGGACGGGCATGGCCTGGACGGACACCGCGCGGACCGGCATGGTGTGGGCATGCACGGCCCGGACGGGCATGGCCTGGACCGGCACGGCGTGAACTGGCATGGTGCGGGCGCACACGACACGCGGCCTGGAGACGCACTCACCTACCCGGCCCGTCACCCGCACGACGAGGCCGTGCCGGGCATACCGGCGGACCATCATCGGGACATCGAGCCCGGTGACATGACGGACGTCCGCGCCCGGGAAGGCGACTGGGGCGAGGGCGACCGGGTGGCGAGGAAAGTCCAGCCCGACGGGCCCGCGGGGCATTCCGAGGTCGTCGAGATCAGCAGGCCGGACCCGGAGAAGTGACGGTGCGAGCACGAGCGACGCCACCGGACGGGCCGCTCCGGGCCGTGGGACCGCGGAAGGCCGGTCCGGCCGGGGGCACCGGGCCGGGTGGCCGGCTGGGAGGTGCCGGGCCGTGTCCCGCCGGGATGCCCGCGGCAGGACACGGAATGACTGTCTCCGGCGTTCTCGCCGGCTTCGCACAGGAGGCGCGATCGTGAGTTACGTCGACCCGCCGGCGCCGACTCCGCTGCAGCCGGGGGAGACCCCGCCGGCACCGTCGAGCACCGACCTGCTCTCGCCCGGCGGGCAGCCGACGGGGTGGGTGTTCAACCCGGAGTACCAGAAGCTCGTCGACCTGTGGCTGCGGGTGGTCCCCCTGATGGACCAGCTCACCAAGTCCCTGGACAAGCCGTACGAGATGTCGCGGAGCAGGGACGTGTGGGACGCTCCAGTCGCCGACCGGTACGTCAAGGACTTGGCCGAATGGCGCAACCGGATCGGGATGTACCGCCAGGCGGTGCTCACGGCGATCAGCGACCAGGCCGCGGACACACCGCGCTGGATACCGGGAAAGGCCGGCGCGCCGCACGCCTTCACCTCCTGACCAGCGGCGACACCTCGCCCGCCGTTTCCGCCGTGATCGGCTCGGTGCCCGACGAGAAGGATGCCCGACGAGAAGGGGGCTCGGTGGCGAGGGCGCTCGACGGCAGGTACGCCGAGGCGCAACCGGGCCATGCGCACCTCCGGAGGTGGCCGGTCACGCCCAGCAGACGGCCGTAGATCGAGCCAAGCGGTTGTTTGGGCATCAACGTCATCGTGCCGTGTTACAGCGGTGCCACGGCCATCCTGGCGGCGTACGCGGCCTATTCGAGCCGGGCCGTCCCGGCTCGAAAGCTGGAGCGCGGCGCCGCATCGCCCATGGCCGACCGGCCGGCACAGCCGAGCTCGGCCACACTTTTTCGTACGACCCGGCGCCGGGGGACGTGACCTCCGGGATCATGCTCGTCACGCCCTCCGCGTGACCGCCCGGACCACGGGCACGGCGGAAATGACGGAGATCGCGTCTCTCATCGTCCGGGCCATCCGGCGGCCGGGTGCGATAACGTCGGTCCTCGAACGGGTAAAGGGGCTGACCGCGACGCATCCGGCATATCCCCGTCAGGGATAGGGCGATCTATGTCTTTTGCCCGTCACAACTGATCCGCCTATCCAGGAAACTAGGTCCGTGCGCGAATATCTGCTTCTGGCGCTCGTGGCGGCTGCGGTGACCTACCTGCTGGTGCCGCCGGTCAGGGCGTTCGCGCTGCGCATCGGCGCGGCCCCCGAGGTGCGGGAGCGGGACGTGCACACGGTCCCCACCCCACGCCTGGGCGGGCTCGCGATGTTCGGCGGAATGGCGGCGGCGTTGCTGGTGGCGAGCAACCTGCCGTACGTCGGCGGCGCCTTCAACAGCGGCCAGACCGGCCGGACGGTCATCGCTCTCCTCGCGGCCGGCGGTCTGATCGTCATCACCGGGTTCCTGGACGACTGGCTCGGGATGGACGCCCTGGTCAAGCTCGGCGGCCAGGCGGCCGCGGGCGGCCTGCTCGTCTACTTCAACGTGTTCCTTCCCTGGCTGCCGCTGCCCCAGTTCATGGGCGGCTCACGGGCCCTCGACACGACCCTGTACACGATCCTCACCATCATGATCGTGGTCGTCGTGATCAACGCGGTGAACTTCGTCGACGGACTCGACGGCCTGGCCGCGGGGATCGTCGGCATCGCGGCGATGGCGACCTTCACGTACTCGATCGTGCTGTCGCAGACCGCGAGCGGGTCGCGCATCAGCGCGACCGCCGCCATCGCGGCGATCCTGATCGGGATGTGCGCCGGATTCCTGCCGCACAACTTCAACCCCGCCAAGATCTTCATGGGCGACACCGGCGCCATGCTGATCGGGCTGCTGCTCGCCACCTCGCTGATCACGAGCCTGTCGTCGGTGGAGCCGGACGCGGTCGTCGGCAAGCTCAACCGGTTCCCGGTGATCCTGCCGTTGGTGCTGCCGATCGCGGTCGTGGTGCTGCCGCTGGCCGACCTGATCATGGCGGTCATCCGGAGGACCTCGGCCGGGATGTCGCCGTTCGCGCCCGACCGCGGCCACCTGCACCACCGGATGCTCGACATCGGCCACTCCCACCGGCGCAGCGTGCTGATCATGTACGCGTGGACGTTCCTGTTCGCCTTCGCGATCGTCGGCCTGTCGATCGGCGGTGTGCCGCTCATCGTGTTCCCGCTGACGATCGTGCTCGCGGTGGCGGTGCTGGTGATCATGGGGTTGCCCCGGTGGCGATCGCGCCGCACCGCCGCGCAGGACCAGAAGGGCGACCAGGGGATCGGAGCGCATCCGGCCGGGACCCGATCGTCCGGCTCCGGCCCCGCCAGGCGCCTGACGACGGAGCACGACACGCTGGTCTTCCCCGTCGTTCCACCGCCCGCCCCTCCGGTCACTCCCGGTCAGACCGCGCCCGGGCAGCCGGTTCCCGGCAGGCTCCCCGCCCACGGCCGGCATCCGTACCCCGGGCAGGACGCCCCCGATTCTCCGGGCGTCCCTCCCACCACGTCCCGCGCCGACACAGGGACCTTCCTCTGAGCCGTCCCCGCAGGTCGGTGCCGACCCGAAACGCCAGGTAAAGGCGGCACTCCGGGGCTTGTGATAGCTTTCACTAGCAAGGGGCGAGGCCAACGACGCCCCAGTAGGTAGCAATCGCTCGTTTGACAACCGATTCTGGAGTCCCATTGCAGGCCAACGACGTGCGCGTTCTGAAGGGCGCCGCCGTGCCGACCTTGATCGTCGGTCTCCTCGCCGCGCTCGTCGCGGTGTTCACGACCGGGGCCAAGGGCGCGTTGGGCGCCGGCATCGGTGTCGTCCTCGTCGCCGCCTTCTTCACCGTCGGCCTGGTCGTCGTCTCCTGGGCCGGTCGAATCTCGCCCATGGCGATGATGGCGGCGGCCGTGGTGGGCTACGTCATCAAGATCCTCGCGGTCATGGCCCTGATGATCGCCTTTGACGGCGTCACCGCGTTCGACTCCCGCATGTTCGCGCTGAGCGTCATCTGCTGCACGCTCGCGTGGATGATCGGTGAGATGCGCGGATTCATGAAACTCAAGCTGCTTTATGTGGAGCCCGAGACGAAGGTTCCGGGGCAGGGTCGCGGATGACCATGCGTACGGAGCAGCCCGATATGACTAGTCCGCATGGCTCCTGCTATCGTCGTGGCGCAATGAGCGAACAGGAGCGCAGGCCCGAGACCGACGGCCGCGACTTTGCCGACGCCGCCTGGTCCGTCCCGAGCTATCTGCTGTCCGGGATTCTGGTGTGGGGCGGCCTCGGCTGGTTGCTGAGCCGGTGGACCGGCGTTTATGCGTTCGTCCCCATAGGCGTCATTGTTGGGGTCGTACTCGCGGGCTACCTCGTCTATTGGAAGCACTGCCGCTGAGAACCGGCCCGGTTCCCACGCTCTTCTGTTGATCGATCACTCTGAAGGGAACGCCCGTGCGCGAGCGTAGCGAACGGACGAACAAGCACATGCTTCGGGCATTCGGGCCCGAGCGGGTAGGCGGGGTGGCCAGGTGACCCCCCTTGTGCTCGTCGCCGACGACTTCCAGGCGCCTGGACCGGAGATCTTCAACTTCCCGCCGCTGTACGAAGGCGCGCCGGCCTGGCTGACGAAGCCCGTGGTGTTCGCCCTGATCGGCGCCATCGTGGTGTGCGCCCTCGCGTGGAGCGCGTTCGCCAACCCCAAGCTTGTGCCCCGGGGCATGCAGAACCTCGGCGAGATGGGCTACCAGTTCGTCCGTGACCAGGTCGCCCGTCCCTTCCTCGGCAAGGACGCCGAGCGGTGGATGCCGATGCTCCTCAGCATGTTCTTCCTCATCCTGCTGTGGAACCTCTTCGGCGTCATCCCGCTTATCCAGGTTCCGGTGCCCTCGCACATCGCGTTCGCGATCGTGTTCGCGGTCGTGGTCTACGTGATCAAGATCTACCTCGGCATCAAGCACCAGGGCCTGGGCGGCTACTTCAAGAACATGATGTTCCCGCCGGGACTGCCGAAGGGGATCTACTTCCTGCTGGCGCCGCTCGAGCTCGTGTCGAACCTGATCCTGGCGCCGTTCACGCACGCCGTCCGACTCTTCGCGAACATGTTCGCGGGCCACATGATCCTGGCGTTCTTCAGCGCCGTCGGTTTCTGGTTCCTCTTCGAGAAGCTGACGCCTCTCGGCTCGGGACTCGGCCTGGTCGGCGTGCTCATGGCGGTCGTGATGACCGGCTTCGAGATGTTCATCCAGTTCCTGCAGGCGTTCCTCTTCACGCTGCTCGCCGCCATGTACATCGGCGGCTCGCTGCACCCCGAGCACTGAGCACCACAGAGCGCTGGGCACCAGAGCACCGCGCACCACAGAGCATCGAGTCCCCACTGACGTAGACCAGACCGGTGAACTACTCACCGGCCGACCAGTAAAGGAATCAGGCAATGAGCATTCTCGCTGAGGTCTCCGGCAACGTCACCGCCATCGGTTACGGCCTTGCCGCCATCGGCCCCGGCATCGGCGTGGGCATCATCTTCGGCCAGGGCGTGCAGGCCATCGCCCGTCAGCCGGAGGCGTACGGCCTCATCCGCCAGAACATGCTCCTCGGCTTCGTTCTCACCGAGGCGCTGGCCCTCATCGGCCTCGTCGCACCGTTCATCTTCCGGGCCATCTAGTAAGGCGACCATAAAGGAAGGCTGCACCCCATGACACTGGCAGCTACGGTCCTCGCGGCCGAGGGAGCGGAGAACCCGCTCATCCCGCACTCTTACGAGCTGGTCGTCGGCAGCTTCGCCTTCCTCGTCGTCTTCATTGTCGTCGGAAAGATCCTCACCCCGCGCATCCAGAAGACGCTGGCCGAGCGGACCGAGGCTATCGAGGGCGGCATCAAGAAGGCCGAGGACGCCCAGGCCGAAGCCCAGCGGACTCTGGAGCAGTACCGGGCCCAGCTCGCGGAGGCCCGCCAGGAGGCGGCTCGCCTGCGCGAGGAAGCCCGTGAGCAGGGCGCCCAGCTCAAGGCCGAGCTCCGCGAGGAGGCCCAGGTCGAGGCGCGGCGCATCATCGAGGCGGCCCACGCCCAGATCGAGACCGACCGTCAGCAGGCGCTCACCCAGCTGCGCGGCGAGATCGGGCGTCTGTCCACCGAGCTGGCGAGCCGGATTGTCGGCGAGTCGCTCGAGGACGAGGCCCGCCAGCGCCGCATCGTGGACCGGTTCCTCGAAGAGCTCGAGGGCCGGCCGGAGGCGGTCCGCTGATGCGTGGCCTCAGCAGGACCGCCCTCACGGAGGTCGAGGAGCGGTTCAACACCGCCGCCGCGACCGCCGACCTCGGCGCCCTCGCCGAGGAGCTGTTCGCCGTCGCCGACCTCTTCGACCGCGAGCACGGGCTGCGGCGGGGTCTTTCCGACCCCTCGCGCCCGGCCGAGCAGAAGGAGAGCGTCCTGCGCTCCCTGCTGCAGGGCAAGGTCGGCGACGCAGCGCTGGAGATCGCGGTCGCCGCGGTCAGGGCCAAGTGGTCCAGGGCCGGCGACCTGCCGGACGCCCTGGAGCGCATCGGCGTGATGTCCGCGGCCGCCGAGGCCGAGTCGGAGCGCCGCCTCGACGATGTCGAGGACGAGCTGTTCCGCTTCGGCCGCATCCTCGCCGCCAACCCGCAGCTGCGCCGCGCGCTCAGCGACCCGGCCGTCCCGGCCGAGCGCAAGCGCGACCTGCTCGCGACGCTGCTCGGCGGGAAGGCCGCTCCCTCCACCGTACGGCTCGTCACGCAGGCGGTTGTGCACCCGCGGGGACGTAGCCTGGAGACGGCACTGGAGGAGTTCGGCTGGATCGTCGCGCGGGCGCGCGAGCGCCTGGTGGGCGTGGTCCGCAGCGCGGTGCCTCTCACGCAGCAGCAGAAGCAGCGGCTCGCGGCATGGCTGCGAGCCACCTACGGGCGAGACGTCCACCTGAACGTCGAGGTGGACCCGGAGGTGCTCGGTGGGTTCTCCGTGAGGGTTGGAGACGACTACATCGACACCACGATCGCCGGACGTATCGAAGAAGTCCGCCGCCGGTTGGCCGGCTGAGGCGAATAGGGAGACAAGAAAGAGATGGCGGAGCTTACGATCCGGCCGGACGAGATCCGGGACGCCCTTGAGCGCTTCGTCCAGGCGTACGAGCCGGAAGGTGCCGCGCGCGAGGAGATCGGGACCGTCGTCGACGCCGGGGACGGCATCGCCCATGTCTCCGGCCTGCCCTCGGCGATGGCGAACGAGCTGCTCGAGTTCGAGAACGGCACCCGCGGCCTGGCGCTGAACCTCGACGTCCGCGAAATCGGCGCGGTCGTCCTGGGCGACTTCAGCGGCATCGAGGAGGGCCAGCAGGTCCGCCGCACCGGCGAGGTCCTGTCGGTGCCGGTCGGCGACGACTTCCTCGGCCGTGTGGTCGACCCCCTGGGCAACCCGCTCGACGGCAAGGGCCCGATCGCCGCCGAGGGCCGCCGCGCCCTCGAGCTGCAGGCCCCCTCGGTGGTCCAGCGCCAGCCGGTGAAGGAGCCGCTGCAGACCGGCCTCAAGGCGATCGACGCCATGACGCCGATCGGCCGCGGCCAGCGTCAGCTGATCATCGGCGACCGCGGCACCGGCAAGACCGCGATCGCGGTCGACACCATCCTCAACCAGAAGGAGAACTGGCTCTCCGGCGACCCGAACCGCCAGGTTCGCTGCATCTACGTCGCCGTCGGCCAGAAGGGCTCCACGATCGCCCAGGTGCGGGGCCGCCTCGAGGAGGCGGGCGCGCTGGAGTACACCACCATCGTCGCCGCTCCGGCCTCCGACCCCGCGGGCTACAAGTACATCGCCCCGTACACCGGTTCGGCCATCGGCCAGCACTGGATGTACCAGGGCAAGCACGTGCTGATCGTCTTCGACGACCTGACCAAGCAGGCCGACGCCTACCGCGCCGTGTCGCTGCTGCTGCGTCGTCCGCCGGGCCGTGAGGCGTTCCCCGGCGACGTCTTCTACCTCCACTCGCGTCTGCTGGAGCGCTGCGCCAAGCTCTCGGCCGACATGGGCGGCGGCTCGATGACCGGTCTGCCGATCATCGAGACCAAGGGCAACGACGTGTCGGCGTTCATCCCGACCAACGTCATCTCCATCACCGACGGCCAGTGCTTCCTGGAGACCGACCTGTTCAACGCCGGTGTCCGCCCGGCGATCAACGTCGGTGTCTCGGTCTCCCGAGTCGGTGGTTCCGCCCAGGTCAAGGCCATGCGCAAGGTGGCCGGTACGCTCCGTCTGTCGCTGTCGCAGTACCGCGACCTGGAGGCCTTCGCGGCCTTCGCCTCCGACCTGGACGCGGCCTCCCGCGCCCAGCTGGAGCGCGGCGCCCGCCTGGTCGAGCTGCTCAAGCAGCCGCAGTACAGCCCGTTCCCGGTCGAGAAGCAGGTCGTCTCGGTGTGGGCCGGCACCACCGGCGAGCTGGACGACGTGCCGGTCGAGGACATCCGCCGCTTCGAGGCGGAGTTCCTCGACTACCTCGGGACCGCCCAGAAGGGTGTCTTCGACAGCATCCGCGAGACCAAGGAGCTGACGGACGACACGGTGACCACCCTCAAGGACGCCATCACGGAGTTCAAGAAGGGCTTCACCACCTCCAGCGGTGAGCTGCTCGTCAACGACGAGCCGGTGGGGGCGCTGGACGCCAGCGAGGTCGGCCAGGAGAAGGTCGTCAGGCACGTTCGCAAGGCAGAGGCGAAGTAACCCATGGGTGCCCAGCTTCGACAGCTGCGGCGGCGGATCAAGTCGGTCAAGTCCACCGCGAAGATCACCCGTGCGCAGGAGCTGATCGCCTCGTCGCGCATCGTCAAGGCGCAGCAGCGGATGCAGGCGGCCGTGCCGTACGAGCGGGAGATCACCCACGCGGTGTCGGCGGTCCTGTCGAACACGACGAACGTCGACCACCCGCTCACGGTGGCCAAGGAGCGGCCGGCCACGGCCGGCGTCCTGATCGTCACCAGTGACCGCGGCTTCGCCGGCGGCTACAACGCCAACATTCTCCGTGAGGCCGAGGCGCTGAAGGGCCACCTCGTCGAGCGGGGCCTGGCCGTGAAGCCGTACGTCGTGGGCCGCAAGGGGATCACCTGGCACCGCTTCCGCGGCCGGGAACTGTTCGGCGAATGGGACGGCTTCTCCGACCAGCCGTCGTACGGCAACGCCAAGGAGATCGCCGACACGCTCATCGAGGCGTTCAAGGCGGAGGACGGGATCGACGAGATCCACATCGTCTACACCGGGTTCGTCTCGATGCTGACGCAGAACGTGATCGTCAAGCGGATCCTGCCGCTCGAGGTCGAGGAGGCGGAGACGCCCCCTGAGGGCATCCCGCCCTACTACGAGTTCGAGCCGACGGCCGGTGACGTGCTCGACTCGCTGCTGCCGCGCTACATCGAGTCGCGCATCTACAACGCGCTGCTCCAGTCGGCCGCCTCCGAGCACGCCGCCCGGCGCCGCGCGATGAAGTCGGCCACCGACAACGCCAACGAGCTCATCCGCGTGTTCACCCAGCAGATGAACCAGGCGCGTCAGGCCGAGATCACCCAGGAAATCAGCGAGATCGTCGGTGGCGCGAACGCGCTGGCTGACGCCGCAGCGGGGAAAGAGTGAAATGACCGCACAGACTGTTGAGACCACCGTGGGCCGTGTCGCCCGCGTCACCGGTCCGGTCGTCGACGTGGAGTTCCCCGTCGAGGCCATGCCGGACATCTACAACGCGCTCACCGTCGACGTCGAGCTCGGCGGCGAGGCCAAGACGCTGACCCTCGAGGTCGCCCAGCACCTCGGCGACAACATCGTCCGGGCCATCTCCATGCAGCCCACCGACGGCTTGGTTCGCGGCGCGGCCGTCACCGACACCGGCGCCGCCATCTCGGTGCCGGTCGGCGACGCCGTCAAGGGCCACGTGTGGAACGCCCTGGGCGAGCCGCTCGACGCCGACAAGGCGACGCTGCAGGTCACCGAGCGGTGGCCGATCCACCGTCCGGCCCCGGCGTTCGACCAGCTCGAGGCCCGTACGGAGATGCTGCCCACCGGCATCAAGGTCATCGACCTGCTCACGCCGTACGTCAAGGGCGGCAAGATCGGTCTGTTCGGCGGCGCGGGCGTCGGCAAGACCGTTCTGATCCAGGAGATGATCCGCCGCGTCGCGCTGAAGTTCTCGGGCACCTCGGTGTTCGCGGGCGTCGGCGAGCGCACCCGTGAGGGCAACGACCTCTGGCTGGAGATGGAGGAGGCGGACGTCCTCAAGGACACCGCCCTCGTCTTCGGCCAGATGGACGAGCCCCCGGGCACCCGTCTGCGGGTGGCGCTGTCCGCTCTGACCATGGCGGAGTACTTCCGCGACGTGCAGAAGCAGGACGTGCTGCTGTTCATCGACAACATCTTCCGCTTCACCCAGGCGGGTTCCGAGGTGTCCACGCTGCTCGGCCGTATGCCGTCCGCCGTGGGTTACCAGCCGACCCTCGCCGACGAGATGGGCGTGCTCCAGGAGCGCATCACCTCCACCCGCGGTCACTCGATCACCTCCATGCAGGCGATCTACGTGCCCGCGGACGACATCACCGACCCGGCCCCGCACAACGCGTTCGCGCACCTCGACGCGCAGACCGTTCTGTCCCGGCCGATCTCGGAGAAGGGCATCTACCCCGCGGTGGACCCGCTCGACTCCTCCTCGCGGATCCTCGACCCGCAGATCATCGGTGAGGAGCACTACGCGGTCGCCCAGGAGACCAAGCGGATCCTGCAGAAGTACAAGGAACTGCAGGACATCATCGCCATCCTGGGCATCGACGAGCTCTCCGAAGAGGACAAGGTCACCGTTCAGCGGGCGCGCCGCATCGAGCGGTTCCTGTCCCACCCGATGTACGCCGCCGAGGCGTTCACCGGCCAGCCGGGTGAGTTCGTGCCGCTGGACGAGACCATCGCCTCGTTCAAGGGCCTGTGCGCCGGCGAGTACGACCACCTGCCCGAGCAGGCCTTCTTCATGGTCGGCGGCATCGAGCAGGCCATCGCCAAGGCGAAGGAACTCGAGCGCTAGGACGCCTTCGACGCCTGTACGGCACGGCATCGGCCGGCCGTACAGGCGTCCGTCGAAAGGGAGCTGTGAAGTGGCAAAGCTTCGCGTGGGCGTCGTGTCGCCGGAACGTGAGATCTGGACGGGCGACGCCGACATGGTGATTGCCAAGACCGTGGACGGCGAGATCGGTATTATGCCGAACCACGCTCCCGTTCTCGGTGTCCTCGTCGAGGGCGGGGTGCTGCGCGTCAAGCGCGGCGACGAAGGCGACCTCGTGGCCGCGGTGCACGGCGGATTCATCTCCGTCGCCGACAACGACGTGTCGATTCTGGCGGAGGCGGCCGAGCTCGGCTCCGAGGTCGACGTCGCGCGGGCGAAGGACGCGCTGCAGCGTGCGCAGGCCTCGATCGAGGCCGACCAGGAGGACGCGGACGCACGACTGCAGGCCAAGCGTGCGGCGGCCCGGCTGCGGGCGGCCGGCGAAGAGGTCTGACAACAGGAGGAGGGCGGCATTGGCGGCGCTTGGGATACTCGCGGGCGTCTTCGCCGTGGCCGCACTCCTCGTCATCCGGGGCTTCGTCCTGGCACGGGCCCGGGGCACGATCGTCTGCCGGGTACGGGACGGCCAGGGGGGCTGGAAGAGCGGGGTCGCCCGCTACGTAGGGGGAGAGCTCCACTGGATTCCGTTCCTGGGACTCGGTCTGAGGCCGCGCCACGCGATCGCGAGGCGCGGCCTCACCGTTTCCAGCCGGAGGATGCTCGACACGGGTGAGGGGCCCGCCGGCTACTGGACCGTCGTCTGCTCGGCCGAGCGCGGCCCGCTGTCCCTGGCGATGAGCGAGGATGCCCTCACCGGCTTCCTCGCCTGGCTCGAGTCCGCCCCGCCCAGCGCCCACCTCGACGCCGCGTAAATTGCCGCGCCTCCGGCGCGGCGCTCGGGGCGCCCACCTCGACGCCGCGTAAATTGCCGCGCCTCCGGCGCGGCGCTCGGGGCGCTCACACCCGCCGGGTCGTGCCCGGAGGCGCGCGCACAGGACAGTCCTCGTCGCCGCTTGGTCGCTTCGCTCCCACGCGGCTCCTCAGTCCAGATCGGCGGCGCGCCCCTCGGGGTGACTGTGCTAGCGGGTGGCGCCGGGCCTCCAGAGGATCTCGTCGCCGGCGGAGGCCACTCGGCAGAGGATGAACATCAGGTCGGACAGGCGGTTCAGATACTTGGCCGTCAGAGGGTTCACGTCGTCGTGCGCCTCCAGCGCCGCCCAGGCCGACCGCTCGGCCCGCCGTACGACTGTGCGGGCGAGGTGGAGGAAGGCCGTGGCCGGAGCGCCGCCGGGCAGGATGAAGCTCCGCAACGGCTTCAGCTCCGCGTTGAACCGGTCGCACTGCTCCTCCAGCCAGGCGATGTACGGCTCCTCGACCCGCAGCGGCGGAAATTCCGATTGCTCCACGACCGGGGTGCACAGGTCGGCGCCGACGTCGAACAACTCGTTCTGCACCCTGCTGAGGACGGCCGCGACCTCCTCGGACAGGCCGCCCGTGGCGAGGGCGATCCCGATGGCGGCGTTGGCCTCCTCCACGTCGGCGTACGCCGTGAGCCTCGGGTCGGTCTTGCGGGTGCGGCTCATGTCCCCCAGGGCGGTCGTGCCGTCGTCACCGGTCTTGGTGTAGATCTTCGAGAGCACCACCGGCGTGTCGTTGTCAGCTCGCGTCATGGCAGTCAGCGTAGCCACCGTCCATCCGGCACCAGTTGACAGATGTCATCTGGAAGCCCTGATACCGGTGTCTACTGGCCGGGTGCGGACCGGCGGGATGATCGGCGCATGTTGGAGATATCTCATCTGCGCAAGACGTTCGGCGGGGTGAAACGGGCACTCGACGGGGTGAGCTTCACCGTCGGCCAGGGCGAGATGTTCGGGTTCGTCGGCGCGAACGGCGCGGGCAAGACCACGACGATGCGGATCGTGATGGGAGTCCTGCAGGCGGACGAGGGGGAGGTCCGCTGGAAGGGCGGCCCGCTGGGCTTCGCCGAGCGGCGGCGCTTCGGCTACATGCCGGAGGAACGCGGCCTTTACCAGAAGATGAAGGTGGCCGACCAGATCGGCTACTTCGGACGGCTGCACGGGCTTTCCCCGGAGGCGGCACGCAGCGCGGCCGACGAGCTGATCGAGCGGCTCGGGCTCACCGAGCGCGCCGGCGACGCGGTCGAGGCGCTGTCGCTCGGCAACCAGCAGCGGGTGCAGCTCGCGGTGGCTCTGGTCCACGACCCCGACGTGCTCATCCTGGACGAGCCGTTCTCCGGGCTCGATCCGCTGGCCGTCGACGCCCTGGCGGAGGTGCTGCAGGAGCGCGCCCGCGGGGGTGTGCCGGTGATCTTCTCCAGTCACCAGCTCGACCTGGTCGAGCGGCTCTGCGACTCGGTGGGGATCGTCTCGGCCGGCCGCATGGTCGCCTCCGGCACCGCCGACGAGCTGCGGGCCGCGGCCGGGGGGCGGCTGCGGGTCGTGGTGGCCGACGCGAAGCCCGGCTGGGCGGCCGGGCTGCCCGGCGAGCTGAGCGTGGAGAACGGCAGGGACGTGCTGATCGTCGGCGAAGGGGACGACCAGCGGATTCTGCGGGCCGCCGTCGAGGCGGGACGAGTCGAGCACTTCGGCGTCGAGCGTCCGACGCTGACCGAGATCTTCAGGGAGGCCGTGGCGTGAACGGCATGCTGTTGGTGGCCGGGCGTGAGATCCGGACCCAGGTGCGGACCAAGGGGTTCCTCGTCGGGCTCGTCGTCACGGTCGTGCTGATCGTCGGGATCACGCTCGCGCCCAAGCTGCTCGGCGGGCCCGACTCGTACACGATCGGCCTGGTGTCCAGCCAGAAGCTGGACGTTCCGGACGGCGGTGACATCGAGATCGAGTGGCGGAGCTACTCCGACGAGGCTGCGGCCAGGCGGGCCGTGCTCGACGAGGACGTGGACGCCGCGCTGGTCGGGAACACCAGGGTGCTGTCCGACGGGAAGATCGACGACCAGCTCGGGCTGATCCTGCAGTCGGCCCACCGGGAGGCGCAGATCCAGTCGGCGGGGGTGCGGACCACGCCGCTGAGCATGGAGTCGATCGGCGGGGACACGCGCTATGACGAGACGCGCTCCCAATTGGCGTTCATGCTGGTGCTCATCCTGTTCATGCTGGTCGTCGGGACGCCCATGATGGTCGCCATGGGCGTGGTGGAGGAGAAGGGCAGCCGGATCGTCGAGATCCTGCTCACGTCGGTGCGGCCCTGGCAGCTGCTCGGCGGCAAGGTCCTCGGCCTCGGCGTGGTCGGTCTGATCAATCTGGCCGTCGTCCTGGTCGCGGGGCTGGGCGCTGCCTTCGCCTCGGGCCTGGCGGTCGACTTCCCGCCGGGGATGGCCGGCATCGTGGCCGGGATCGTCGTGTGGTTCGTGCTCGGCTACGCGTTCTTCGCCGCGGTCGCCGCCGCGCTGGCCTCGCTCATCTCCCGGCAGGAAGAGGTCGGCAACGTGCTGACGCCGATGACCATGACGATGTTCGCGTCGTACGCCGTCGCGTTCTACGCGGCCAAGGAACCCACGAGCCTGGTGGCCACCATCGTGTCGTACGTCCCGCCGTTCTCGTCGATGGTGATGCCGGTGAGGGCCACCGCGGCCGAGATCCCCGTCTGGGAGGTTCTGGTGTCGGGCGTTCTGATGGCCGTGGCGGTCGCGGGGACGGTGGTCTTCGCCGCCCGGGTCTACGAGCGCGCCGTGCTCCGCACAGGGGCCAGAGTGCGGCTGAGCGAGGTTGTCCGGTCCCGGTAGTCCGGCACTCGATAAAATCGGCGAATCCCCGGAAGATGGGCGACATGGTGGACGACGGCCTGAGGCGGGCGCGCAGAAACGTCAAGTTGATGCTCTACGCGACCCTCGCCATCTTCGCGTTCATCGCCGTCATCTACACGCTGGCCGGGCTCGCCGAAGGCACGAGAGGGTGGGTCCGGGCAGCGTTCGCGTGCGCCGGGCTGGTGGTCTTCAGCTGGCTCTACGTCCGCATCGTCAACGCGGTCCTCGATCACCGCTACGCCCGTAGGGACGTGGTGATGAGCGGCGCCGTCGCCCTGGCCGTCGCGCTGGTGGACGGCGTGAGGGGCATGGGGTGGCTACTCCTGCCGCTCGTGTGGCTCTCGGTCGCCGCGCTCGGGGTGCGGCGCAGAACCGCGTTCGCGCTTGCAGCGGGCACGGCCGCGGTCCTTTCACTGCTGGCCGTGACGGCGGTGCTGGCCGGGAGCGAGCCGCTGATGCCCGTGGACACCACGGCGATCGACGACGCCACCAGGACCGGCATGATCGTCGGGATGGTCGTCGCCGTGGTTCTGAACTGCGGTCTCTTCCCCTGGGCCAACCGGCTGTGGGTGTGGATCTGGCGGCTCGCCGAGGAGGCGCACGCCGGCCGGGAGGCCCGGGCACGGCTGGCGGTCGCGGAGGAACGCCTGCGCTTCGCCCGGGACCTGCACGACCTGGTCGGGCACCAGCTCTCGGCCATCGCCGTGAAGAGCGAGCTCGCCGTACGGCTGAGCGCCGTGGACGCGACCGCGGCGGGGGAGGAGATGAGCTCCGTGCGGGGCCTGGCCCGTACGGCGCTGCGCGAGCTGCGCGAGGCCGTCAGCGGCTACCGCAGGCCCGATCTCACGGCGGAGCTTGGCGCGGTGCGCGGGGCGCTGGAGGCCGGCGGAGTGGGCTGCCATCTCCATCTGCCCTACCGCGAGGTGCCGGACGACGTCGCTCCGGTGTTCGCCTGGGTGGTTCGCGAAGCGGCCACGAACGTGCTGCGGCACAGCTCGGCCACCCGGTGCGACATTCTCGTCCGGCATTCCGAGAAGGAGGCGGTGCTGGAGGTGCGCAACGACGGGGTCGCGCAGGACGCTCCCGGCGTGGGGAAGGGGGGCAACGGGCTGACCGGGCTGACCGAGCGCATGGCGGAGATCGGTGGGACGCTGACCGCGCGTCCCACCGGATCGGGGGAGTTCACGCTGCGCGCGGTCGCCCCGCTGCCCGTCACCCGAGCCCGCGGGGAAGCGCCGCCCGCCGCATCCGCGGATGCCGCCCAGTCAGCCGAGGCCGAGGGGCAGATCGAGGTGAGAGCGTGATCCGCGTCCTGCTCGCCGACGACGAGCGGCTGATCCGGGTGGCGATCGCGACGCTCCTCGGGCTCGAGCCGGACATCGAGGTCGTGGCCCAGGTGGGGCGTGGAGACGAGGTCGCCGAGGCCGTGCGGGAGCACGATCCGGACGTGATCGTGCTGGATGTCGAGATGCCGGGCATGGACGGGCTTTCGGTGGCGGAGAGCCTGCCGGGCCGGGCCATGCTGATCCTGACCAGTTTCGCCCGCCCCGGATATCTGCGGCGTGCCCTCGCGGCCGGGGTGCGTGGTTTCATCCCCAAGGACGCACCGGCCGAGGAACTCGCCGCGGCGATCAGGAAGGTGCACGCCGGGAGCCGGTACCTCGACCCGGAGCTGGCTGGGGCGGCCATGACGGCCGGAGAGTGCCCGCTCACCCAGCGGGAACGTGACGCTCTCGCGCTGGCGGCCGAGGGCGCTTCGATCGCCCGGATCGCCGCGGCGCTGCACCTGACCGAGGGAACCGTACGCAACTACCTGTCCAACGCGATCACCAAGCTGGGCGCGGGGAACCGGATCACGGCGATCCGGACCGCCCGGGAGATGGGCTGGATCTGAAGCCCCGGCGCGCTCTCCGGACGTCGGTGCCCGGCGTCCTCAGGGTGTGAACGTGCGGCGGAAGATGTGCACCGACGTCTCGATGAGCTGCTCGGTGGGCGGCGCGGGGTCGGCCAGCACCCACTCGATGAGTAACTCGGTGATCGCCCCGATGAGGCCGAGCGCCAGCAGATGGATGTCGATCGACGGCGGGCGGGAGACGTCCTGCACCGAACTTTCGATGATTTTGGTGAATCCGGCCACCGCCTGCTGCCTGGCTCCGCTGAGAACGTTGCCCGCCCGGCGCACCTCGAGATGCATCACTCGGGCACGCCGTACGTCCTTCGTGACGAAGCGGACGTACTCGCCGATGCCGGCCACGATTCGGTCGTCGAGCGTCGGTCCCGCCCTGTCGATGGCCTCCGCCACGGCGGTCAGGGTTTCCTCGATGCAACGCTCGTAGACGGCCCGCATCAGGTCTTCCCGGCTGGAGAAGCACTCATAGAAGGCGCGGTTGGAGATGCGTGCGGTCGCGCACAGCCGTTCGATGGTGGTGGCGTGGAAGCCGGGTTGGGCGAACAAGGTGTAAGCCGCCGTCACCAGTCGTTCTCTTCTGTCGGCCAGCCTTTCGGCAGCCGACATCCCCCGATAGTCCCGTCCCGCCACTTTTCACCTCACGAGTCATGGTCCCCCCAGAACTCACATTATGAGCGCAAGATCCTTTTTGTGGAAGTGTCGATGAATAAGGGCCTCCCGGCTATGCCAAAGATGCCGAATTGCTTGACATTGCTGTCAAGGGGTCAGCAGTCTTACCGAACGGGACACACATCTTTCGCTGCAATTGCATCGGCAATTACAGCAAGCCTCGGGCAAGCGCGGTCGTGACCGCGGCGGTGCGGTCGGAGACGCCGAGTTTCGAAAAGACCCGCAGCAGATGCGTCTTCACCGTGGTCTCGCTGATGAACAGCTCCCGGCCTATCTCGGCGTTGGTCAGCCCCCGCGCGACCAGCGCCAGCACCTCGGTCTCGCGCCGCGACAGCGACTCGGCCACGGGTGCCCGCATCCGCGTCACCAGCCGGGTCGCCACAGACGGCGACAACACCGTCTCGCCCCGCGCCGCCGCGGCGATCGCGGTCAGCAGGTCGGCCCGGGAGGTGTCCTTCAGCAGGTATCCGGTGGCCCCGGCCTCGACCGCGCGCACGATGTCCTGGTCGGTCTCGTAGGTGGTCAGCACGATCACCCGGCTCTCCGGCCGGTCCGTCAGGATGCGGGCGGTCGCGCTCACCCCGTCGCCGCCCGGCATCCGCAGGTCCATCAGGATCACGTCGGGGGTGAGATCCCGGGCCCGTACGACCGCCTCGTCGCCCGATGCGGCCTCGCCCACCACGGTGATCCCCGGGTCGGACTCCAGCATCCCGCGCAGCCCTTCCCGCACCACCGGGTGGTCGTCGACGATCATCAGGCGCAGCATCGGATCACACTCCGGAATCGGTGGGGCGGGCGTCGGCCGTCTTCGCGGCAGGGGTCGTACGGGTGGCTGCTTCCATGGCGGCTGTTTCCGCCGTGACCGGCTCCACGGCCACGGCGGCGCCGGCCGCACCGATGGGCACGGAGACCTCCAGGAGGGTGCCCGCGCCGGGCGCGCTCGTCACCGTGACGGATCCACCGGCCTGCTCGACGCGGCCGCGCATCCCGCGCAGGCCGTACCCGCCGGTGGCCGAGGCGTCGAAGCCGCGCCCGTCGTCGCGGACCTCCAGGGCGACCGACTCCGGCCGGTAGGCCACCGTGACCTCCGCCCGGCCCGCCTCCGCGTGCCTGCGTACGTTGGACAGGGCCTCCTGTGTCGCCCGGAGCAGCACGACCTCCACCGGGCGGGGCAGCGGGCGCGGCTCGCCGGTGACGGAGAATCGCGTCTCGACCCCGGTCTCCTCACCGAGCCGATCGGTCAGCCGGTGCAGCGCCTCGTCCAGGCTCGGGCCGTCGAGAGGGGCGG
Source organism: Microbispora sp. NPDC088329 (assembly GCF_040685655.1). Classification (NCBI taxonomy): domain Bacteria; kingdom Bacillati; phylum Actinomycetota; class Actinomycetes; order Streptosporangiales; family Streptosporangiaceae; genus Microbispora; species Microbispora sp. NPDC088329. Next base: position 114,672 of record NZ_JBFBIP010000015.1, on the reverse strand, counting down.
GGCTGAGCACGCTGATGAACGCCCGGGCCTCGGCCAGGTTCTCCCGAGCGGTCCGTACGGCCAGCGCCACGTGGCGGGACGGGTCCGGCTGCGCCTCGGCCGCCTGGAGCAGCATGATGATGCTGGTGAACCCTTGAGCCAGGGTGTCGTGGATCTCGCCGGCCAGGCGCTCCCGCTCGGCCATGGCACCATGCTCGGCCGAGAGCCGGGCCACCTCGGCCCGCTGGGCCTCCAGCTCCTGAATGAGCGCGGCTCGTTCCTTGCTCTGCTCCATGATCCGCTCCATCCAGGCACCGAAAATCGCGGAAAAGAGGATTACAAGGGTGATGACGGACAGGAAGTTGAACGAGGTCCGCTGGTCTCCCTCAGCCAGGTAGTGCATGGCCACAGGCAGATTCAGCACGATCAGGGCGACGATCGCCCAGCGTGCTCGCAGCACCATGAAGCACTGCGCGCAGAGCCCGAAGAGCGCTACCGACGCCGACGGCTCGATGAGCACCGCCGGGGTGAAAAAGGCGATGAGCAGGACGAGATAGACGACGCCCCGGCGCCGGTGGCCGTTCCTGATCGCGGGCCGGCCGAACACCACGTAGAGCAGGGGGATCGCCGTCATCGACGCGGGGGCGACGACCCGCTGCCACGTGGGGAGATCCTCCATGGCGATGAACACGGCCGGAATCAGGGTCGAGGCGGCGAGCAGTATCTCCCAGCCGAGCAGCCGGTGCCAGACGTGCGGCCCGGCCGGATCCGCGCTCTGCCGGGTGAACAGGCGCATCGGCCGCGCGAACCCGCGCGGCCAATCCGCCGTGTCGCTCATCCGTCGCGCCGCCCCTTCCAGCGGAAGGTCGTCAGGCACAGCAGCAGCCCTCCAATGAGCCACGCGCCCAGGACGAGGGCGACCCGGCCGAGTTCGTACGATTTCGCGAGCTCCAGTGTGGCACCGGCGTCACCCAGGAAGACGGACCGAAAACCCTGGCACATCCACTTGAGCGGGAAGAACGAGGCGATCCGCGCCAGCGTGTCGGGAAGCTGGTTGAGCGGGATGAACACCCCCGAGATGAACTGCAGCACCACGAACGGCATCGTGATCACCGCGGCCGCGCTTTTGCCCGATCGGGGCAGGCTGCTGACCGCGACGCCGAGCAGCGACGACCCCAGCACTCCGAGCACGAACACCCAGGCGAAGGTCAGCCAGCTCGACGCGGCGGAGGGCAGCGTCAGATCGAACATCGCCACCCCGATGGCCAGCAGGATGGCCACCTGGAGGAAGGACACGAACAGCGTGTTCAGCGCCTTGCCGATGAAGTACGCCGCGGGCGGCATGGGCGTCCCGGCCAGCCGCTTGAGCGTCCCGTCCTCCCGGTCCATCGCGATGCCGATGCCGAGGTTCTGGAAACCCGTCATGGTGGCCGAGCCGATCAGGCCGGCCACGTAGAGCTGGGAGACGCTCAGGCCGGTTCCCTCCACCTGGTCGGAGAAAATCGACCCGAAGATCACCAGCAGGATGATCGGGAACGAGAAGGTGAACAGGACCGCGTCCTTCTCCCGGAAGAACATCCTGGTCTCCAGGGCCGCTCGGGACAGCCCCACGCGGAGGGTGGAGGGCATTGCGGCGGGGGCGGCCGTCGCGGCCGGCGGTGCGGCGATTTCGGTCATGGCAGTCAGCAGTCCTCGCTGAGGGGGGTGGAGCCGGCAGGTGCGGGCTTCGCGCCGGCAAGAAGGGTCCGCTTCACACGGAAGTACGCATGCCTCGGGGAGACGGCAGGAGTCGGGGCGGGAGGTCGTGCCCGGGGGAGGGCTCAGTCCTCGATCAGGCGGAGGTAGATGTCTTCCAGGGATGGCCGGGTCACGGCCAGCTCGGGGATCTCGCCGTCGAACCGGCGGCTCAGCTCCAGCACGGTCTTGGTCGGGGTGTCGGTCTCCACAGAACCGCCCGCCCAGCGGACCGTGGCTTTGGCGGTGGTCCGCCCGCCCAGGGTCGCGGGCGTGCCCTCGGCGACGATCCGGCCGCGGGCCACCACCGCCACCCGATTGGCCAGCGCCTCGGCCTCGTCCAGATAGTGAGTGGTCAGCACGATCGTGGTGCCCGCGTGGGCCAGGTTCTGGATCAGACCCCAGAACTGGCGGCGCGCCTCCGGGTCGAACCCGGTGGTCGGCTCGTCCAGGAAGAGCAGCTCCGGGTTGCCGATCACACCCAGCGCCACGTCCACGCGGCGCCGCTGGCCGCCGGACAGCTGCCGGATCCGCTTGCCGGCCTTCTCGGTCAGGCCGACCCGCTCGATAACCTCGTCGGGGTCGGCCGGGTTGGGGTAGTAACCGGCGAAGTGCCGGATCGTCTCCCGCACCGTCGCCTCGGCCACGTCGTTGGCCGTCTGGAGCACCACGCCGAGCCGGGACCGCCACTCGCGGGTCGGCCTGCCCGGGTCGACGCCCAGCACGCTCACCTCACCGGAGTCCCGCCGCCGGTGGCCCTCCAGAATCTCCACCGTGGTGGACTTCCCGGCTCCGTTCGGCCCGAGGATCGCGAACACCTCGCCCGTGTCGATGTCGAGGTCGACGCCCCCGACGGCCTGCACGTCGCCGTAGCGCTTGGTCAGGCCGCGCACTTTCACCGCTGTCGTCATGGATCAAGATTCGCGTCCGTACGGCTCGCGCGGCACCAACGGCCGGTGGACTTGGTTGTCCTCCGAACGGTGGACAACCGGAGGACAACGGGACGGGCGCCGTACGCCCGGCCTAGAACAGCGTGGGGTTCTCGGGCTCGATGCCGCGCAGGGCGTCGTAGTCGAGCGTCACGCACTCGATGCCCCGGTCGGCGGCGAGCACGCGCGCCTGCGGCTTGATCTCCTGGGCGGCGAAGATCCCCTTGACGGGGGCCAGGCGCGGGTCACGGTTGAGCAGTTCGAGATAGCGGGTGAGCTGCTCCACGCCGTCGATGTCGCCGCGCCGCTTGATCTCCACGGCGACCGTGCCGCCGACGTGGTCGCGGCACAGGATGTCCACCGGGCCGATGGCGGTCATGTACTCCCTGCGCACCAGCGTCCAGCCGTCCCCGAGCGTGGTGATGTGCTCGGCGAGCAGTTCCTGCAGGTGCGCCTCGACGCCGTCCTTGCGCAGCCCCGGGTCGACCCCCAGCTCGTGGCTGGAGTCGTGCAGGATCTCCTCGATCGTCAGCACGAGCTTCTCGCCGGTCTTGCCGTGCACGACCGACCAGGTGAGCACGCCGTCGATCGTCTCCTCACGGACCTTGCAGGGCGGGTTCATCCAGTTCAGAGGTTTGTACGCCCGGTCGTCGGCATGAATGGAGACCGAGCCGTCCGCCTTCATCAGGATGAGCCGGGGGGCCATGGGGAGATGGGCGGTGAGCCGACCCACGTAATCCACGCTGCACCGCGCGATGACCAGCCGCATGTGCGCCAACCCTACCGGGGATACGGATGTCCGGAGGCCTTCTGGGACACTGACCGGCATGACGCGGACGTCCGGCCCGGCAGGAGTCGCCCGGCCCGGCGCGATGAACGCGCGGATGCGAAGGCCGTCGTTCCCGGCCAGACCGTCGCGCGTGAGCGGGTGTGCGGGCCGGAGAGGCCCCGTTCGCCCCGGCTCCGCGTGGTGGCCTCGGTCGAACGCATCCGTGCGTACGCCGCCTCAGCGGTGCTGGAAGAATGGGCTGTCATCTCCCGTTCTGCCTGACATGAACCCCCCGGAAGGATGTCCGCCGTGAGTCCCCGCCGTGCCCGCCGCCGCGGCCCCTTCGAACGCCCGGACGGCAGTGCCGTACGGCCGGTGGGTCCCAGCGTGGCCGGAGTGGACCGGGTCGAGACCGCGCACGACGGCGACTGGGTGGTCCGCAACGTCTCCGGCGCCGCCCAGGGCAAGGCGTACCGCTGCCCCGGATGCGAGCAGGAGATCAGGCCCGGGCTTCCGCATGTGGTGAGTTGGCCGGCGTGGTCCGGGGGAGAGGACGAGCGGCGGCACTGGCACACCGCGTGCTGGCGCAACCGGGCCAACCGGGGTCCGGGCCGCAGCCGTTACTGACACGAGCTTTCGGAGTGGGAATGGACATCAGGGCGTCCACGGTGCTGCCTGCCCGGCGCGAGGACATCGAGCTGCGAACGGCCGACGGGCTGACCCTCGTCGGCGAATTGGCGTTGCCAGTGAGCCCGGAGGGCGGCTCGTCGACGCAGAGCCGGCCGCCGGTGGCGACGCTGGTCTGCCTGCACCCCTTGCCCACCCACGGCGGAATGATGGACAGCCACGTGCTGCGGAAGGCGTCCTACCGGCTGCCCGCGCTCGCCGACGTCGCCGTGCTGCGTTTCAACACCCGGGGCACGACCTCCGATCGGGGCACGTCTCAGGGATCCTTCGACGGCGGCGAGGGGGAGCGGTGGGACGTCGCCGCCGCTCTGGAGTACGCCGACTTCCACGACCTGCCGAATCCCTGGTTGCTCGGCTGGTCGTTCGGCACGGAGCTGGCCCTGAAGTGGGGCCGCGACCCGATCGTGCGGGGCGCCATCCTGCTGTCGCCGCCGCTCAAGAGGGCGAGCGAGAAGGACCTCGCCGCCTGGGGCGAGTTCGGGCGCCCTCTGGTGGCCCTGGTGCCGGAGCACGACGACTACCTGCGCCCCGAGGAGGCCGTACGCCGGTTCACGGCGGCGCCGCAGGCGGAGGTCGTCGGCGTGGAGGGGGCCAAGCACCTGTGGGTCGGCGAGCCGTACGTGCGAATCGTGCTGAACGAGATCGTCGCGCGCGTGAATCCCGCCGCCGCGCCGCTCCCGACCACGGTCTGAGCGTGACGGAGGGATCCGGCGGAGCCGTGGTCGGCACGGTCTGGGCGTGACGGACGAACGTGGCGGGGTCGCGAATCGGTGACGATGGACGGCGGCGGGCGCGCGGCGCGTTACCGTGACCTGATGCAGCTCTACTCGCGATCCGCCGGGAGCGGCCTGCCAGTCGTCCTGCTCCACGCGTTTCCCCTGTCCTCCGCGATGTGGCTCGCCCAGCGCGAGGGACTCGCGCCCGTCTGCCGGGTGATCACGCCGGATCTGCGCGGCTTCGGCGGCACGGTGCTCGGCGACGACGAGCCCTCGATCGACCTCATGGCCGACGACGTGGCGCACCTGCTCGACCAGGAGGGCGTCGACCGTGCGGTGATCGGCGGCCTGTCCATGGGCGGCTACGTGGCGATGGCGCTGTGCCGCCGCCATCCGGACCGCGTACGCGGCCTGATCCTCGCCGACACCAAGGCCCAGGCCGACCCCGAGCCGGCCCGGGCGAACAGGGAGCGGATCGCCGCCGCGGTCCTGGAGAGCGGCACGGGCATCCTGGTGACCGAGTCGCTGCCCCCGATGGTCGGCGCGACCACCAAGGAACGCAGGGCGATGGTGCTCGGGCGCGTACGCGGGCTCGTCCAGGCGGCGCCGCCCGCGGCCGTCGCGTGGGCCCAGCGGGCGATGGCCGGGCGGCCCGACGCGTTCGGCACATTGCGGTCCCTGACCGTGCCCGCGCTGGTGGTGGTGGGCGACGAGGACGAGCTGTCCCCGCTGCCGGACGCCCGGGCGATGGTGGAGGCCATCCCGGAGGCGCGGCTCGCCGTCATCGAGAAGGCGGGCCATCTGTCCGCCATCGAGCAGCCCGAGGAGTTCAACCGGGTCGTCGCGAAGTTCGTCACGTCCCTGGTCTGAGAGGGCGGCAGGCACCCGCGTTCACGGAGTGTCACCGGCCTCGCGGGCGGCCAGGTCGTAGCGGCGCCGGTGTTCGCCGATTTCGTCCAGGTGCTCGATGACCCAGGCGCCCAGGGTCAGGGCGGGCTCGATCATGGTCGCGCCGAGCGCGGTGAGCTCGTACTCGACCTTGGGTGGCACGGTCGCGTGGACGGCGCGGCTGACCAGGCCGTCGCGTTCCAGCTGCCGCAGGGTCACGGTGAGCATGCGCTGGGGAGATTCCCGGCACCTCGCGCTGCAGTTCGCCGAAGCGGAGCCTGCGGTTCCTGAGCCGGCCGACGACCAGCAGGCTCCACTTGTTGCCGATCATGCCGAAGACCTGGAGCACGCTCCGGCATGTCACGGCGTCGCCGGTCGCGGTCAATGGTTACCTCCGTGTGCGCCGCTTACAGAAACGTGCCGTCTTGCCCCTGGTGGGTGTCGTTGCCGACCATGGGGCCGTACGAAAAGTAACCGACGGCATCCGGCCGGGTCGCCATGGTTTGTGCGAAAGGACGCGCTGTGAGCAAGACCATCGCGATCGTGGGCGCCGGGCCGGGACTCGGCCTGGCCGTCGCCCGGGCGTTCGGCGCCCGGGGTTTCCGGGCCGCGCTCGTGGCCAGAGACGCCGACCGGCTGCGGTCGCACGCCGCCGAGCCGGCAGCCCGGGGAATCACGGCGGCGGGGTTTCCCGCCGACGTCAGGGACCGCACCGCCCTCGTGGCGGCGCTCGGAAGGGTGCGGGAGGAGTACGGGCCGATCGACGTGCTCGAATACGGCCCGGGTCCGCAGGGGGCGCCGATCACTGCGGCCGTGGACACCACGGCCGAGTCGGCCGGCGCGCAGTTCGAGCTGAACGTCCTCGGCGCGATCACCGCCGTGCGGGCGGTTCTGCCGGACATGACCGAGCGAGGCGAGGGGACGATCCTGGTGACCACCGGAGTGTCCTCGATCGTCCCGGTGCCCGTTCTGGGCGACGTGGGCCTGGCCATGGCCGGGCTGCGCAACTGGGCGCTCGCGCTGGCGCCACAGCTCGCCCCGCGCGGGGTGCACGTCGCGGCGGTCACCATCGCCACGCGGCTCGTCGCGGGAGAGGGCGAGGGGGATCCGGACCGGGTCGCCGCGCGCTACGTGCGGCTGCACGACTCGCGTGACCGCCACGAGGAGATCGTCGGCGACGTGGAGGCGTTCCGGCAGACGGCGGCCCGGCTGACGTAGGGAGCGGCCGGCGCACGCGTCGGCATGCGGCGTACGTCCATGCGAGGCGGCGGGCACGGCACAAGACGGGCGGAGGCCGATCGCCGGTCCGGCCGCAGGGACGGTCGACGGCTCGACGGAGCCGCGGGCGTGCGGACACGGAAGCGGGGCCCGGCGCTCAGCGCCGGGCCCCGCTCACATAGCCGTCGCGAACTCCCCGAATGTGCCGGTGGCTACTCCTGCCACCACTCCGCGTCGTCGTCGGTCTTGGTGGAGCTGATCGGCTCGACGGCCGGTGTGGCGGTCACGGCCGGCTTCTCCACGACCGGCGGAGCCGACAGAGCCGGCTTCGCCGGGGCCGCGGTGACGGGCGCCGGCTCCGCGTCCATGCCCGGCAGCGGGGCGCCGCCGAGCAGCTGACGGAGCTGCGCGAGGTGGCTGGTGATGCTGTCGCGCTGGCGGGTGAGCTCGTCGACCTGGCGCTGCATCGCCGTACGGGTGCGCTCGGCCTCGCTCTTGGCCTCGGTCACGATCGTGTCGGCGCTGGCCTTGGCGTCGGAAACGAGCTGGTCGGCGTTCTTGCGGGCGTTGGCCAGCAGTTGCTTGGCGTGGGTGTCGGCCTCGCGCCGGGTCTGCTCGGCCTGCTGCGTGGCCTTGGCGGCCCGCTGCTCGGCGGTGGCGGCGCGCTGCTCGGCCTCGGCCACCAGCTTCTGGGTGTTGGCCTGGGCGGTGGCGTGGCGCTCGGCCTCCTGGCGCTCGGCGTCCTCCCGGCGGGCGGCGAGCTGGATCTCGAACTCCGCCTCGTCCTGGGCGCGCTTGGCCTCCGACTCCTCCAGGATCCGCTGCGCCTGGGCCCGCATCTCGTCGGCCTGACGCTTGGCCGTGGTGAGCACCTCGTCGCGCTCGCGCTTGGTCGAGGCCCGCAGCTGGGCGACCTCACGCTCGGTCGTGGTTCGCAGCTTGGCGATCTCGCGCTCGGCGTCCGCCCGCTTCTCCGCGACCTCGTGGTCGGCGGTGGCGCGGATCTTGGCGACCTCGCGCTCGGTGGTGGCGGTCAGCTCGTCGGCCTCGCGCCTCGCCGTCGACCGGATCTCCTCGGCGTCGCGCTCGGCGGTGCTGCGCATCTCCTCGGCCTCGCGCGCGGCCAGCGCCCGCTTCTCGGCCGCCTCGTTCTCCGCGGCCGCCCGCAGGTCGGCGGCGTCCACCTTGGCGGCGGCGCGGATCTCGTTCGCCTCCGACCTGGCCGCCTGGACGAGCTCGGTAGCCTGCTCCTCCGCCAGCCTGAGCAACTGCTCGATGCGGGCGCCGAGACCTGAATACGTCGGCCGCTCCTGCTCCTGCAGCTGGCGCTGAGAGTCGGACAGCTCCCGCTGGAGGGCGCTGACCTGTTCCTTGGCCTGACGCAGTTCGGTGTCGAGAGTCTTCAGGTGGTCGTGGACCTGGTGCCGGTCATAACCCCGGAGCACCACGTCGAATTCGCGAGATGGGGCGTCCTCGAAGAAGTTGTTGAGCTGGGCGTCGATGTCGGACTGCATGAGGCTCGATCCTGGTTGTCGAGACGGCTACAGGGGCCGGACGGGGGGTCGTTCCGAGGCGAGGAAGCCGGTGTGGCGTCCACGTCCGGTGGTACGCCAGCGTACTCCGGTACTGCCGCCTTGGAGGCCCCCTCCGACTTTCTGCGCGACTTGTTACGTATGAACGTTTCTTGCGTTTGCCTAGCGCCTGGACGTCTCGACGAGCTCGGTGAGAACCCCTCCCACGTCCTTGGGATGCAGGAACGCGATCGAGGCTCCCATCGACCCGTGCCTGGGCCGCTCGTCGATCAGGCGCACGCCCTTCGCCCCGATCTCCTCCAGGGCCTTGGTGACGTCCGCCACGCCGTACCCGATATGATGCACGCCCTCGCCCCGCTTGGCGAGGAACCTGCCCACCGCGGTGTCGGGGTGCAGCGGTTCGAGGAGCTGGACGTACGACGCGCCCCGGTCGCCGTCGGCCACGTGCAGCATGGCCTCGCGGACGCCCTGCTCCTCGTTCACCTCCCGGCTGACGACGGTCAGACCGAAGACGGACTCGTAGAACTCGATCTTCTCTTCCAGGTCGTGACAGGCCACGCCAACGTGGTCGATCCGCAGCAGCATCGCCGGTTCCCTTCGCCGTTCCCGTCGTCGCCGCCCGCGTCCGGGCGGCCGTACTACTCCTGGGTATGGTGACACCGTCGCCCCGATCTCGTAGTGGAGGGTCCCAATGTCTGGTTCCGTCATCGTCGCCGGAGCACGCACACCGATCGGACGGCTCCTCGGCTCGCTCTCGAACCTGTCCGCCGTCGATCTGGGCGGTATCGCGATCAAGGCCGCACTGGAGCGGGCGGGCGTGTCCCCCGGCCAGGTCGAGTACGTGATCATGGGGCAGGTGCTCCAGGCCGGGGCCGGTCAGATTCCCTCGCGTCAGGCGGCGGTGAAGGCCGGCATCCCCATGACCGTGCCCTCCCTCACCATCAACAAGGTCTGCCTGTCGGGCCTCGACGCGATCGCGCTGGCCGACCAGCTCATCCGCGCGGGCGAGTTCGACGTCGTCGTCGCGGGGGGCATGGAATCGATGACCAACGCGCCGCACCTGCTGCCCGGCCTGCGCAAGGGCGTGAAGTACGGCAGCGCCGGGATCCTGGACGCGATGGCCCACGACGGGCTCACCGACGCGTTCGACCAGATCGCGATGGGGGAGTCGACCGAGCGCCACAACGCCAGGCTCGGCCTGACCCGGGAGGAGCAGGACGGCTTCTCGGCGCGGTCGCACCAGCGCGCCGCCGAGGCGACGGAGAAGGGCCTGTTCGACGACGAGATCGTCCCGGTGCCGCTGCCGCAGCGCAAAGGAGAACCGGTCCTGTTCTCCGCCGACGAGGGCATCCGCAAGGACACCACGGTCGAGGCCCTGGCGAAGCTGCGCCCGGCGTTCACCGAGGACGGCACCATCACGGCCGGGTCGGCCTCGCAGATCTCCGACGGCGCCGTCGCCGTGGTTGTGATGTCGCGCGCCAAAGCCGAGGAGCTGGGCCTCGAATGGCTGGCCGAGATCGGCGCCCACGGCAATGTGGCCGGGCCCGACAACTCGCTCCAGTCCCAGCCCGCCAACGCGATCAAGCAGGCGCTGGGCAAGCAGGGGCTGACCGTCGGCGATCTCGACCTGCTGGAGATCAACGAGGCGTTCGCCCAGGTCGTGCTGCAGTCGGCGAAGGAGCTGGGCGTCCCGCTCGACAAGGTCAACGTCAACGGCGGCGGCATCGCGCTCGGCCATCCGATCGGCGCCTCCGGCGCTCGGATCGTGCTGACCCTGGCCCACGAGCTGAAGAGGCGCGGCGGCGGCCTCGGCGCGGCCGGCCTGTGCGGCGGCGGCGGCCAGGGCGACGCGCTGATCATCCGGGTGCCCGCGCCCGGCGCCTGAGCGGAGCAGCACGTGGACGTCCGTGAGCTTGTCGGCCAGGCGCGGCTGGGACGGCCGCGCGCCGTGGCACGGCTGATCTCGCTCGTCGAGAACGCTGTCGAGCACGCCGTGGAGAACGCCGTGGAGGACCGCGGCGGGCCCGCGGGGGCAAACCAGACGAGCCGGGCGCTGCGCGAGGCGATGGCGGAGCTCGCCACCGGCGCCGCCCGGCCGTACAGCGCAAGGATCATCGGCCTGACCGGCTCTCCCGGCGTCGGCAAGTCGACCTCGACCGGCATGCTCATCCGGGCGTTCCGCAGGCGCGGCAGCAGGGTTGGGGTGCTGGCGGTCGATCCGTCCAGCCCGTTCACCGGCGGCGCACTGCTCGGCGACCGCGTACGCATGCAGGACCACGCGACCGACCCCGAGGTCTTCATCCGCAGCATGTCGAGCCGGGGCCATTTGGGCGGGCTCGCATGGGCCACGCCGCAGGCGCTGCGCGTGCTGGAGGCCGCCGGATGCGACGTGATCCTCGTCGAGACGGTCGGTGTGGGGCAGGCCGAGGTGGACATCGCCCGTCTGGCCGACACGACCGTCGTCATCCTCGCCCCGGGCATGGGCGACGGCGTGCAGGCCGCCAAGGCGGGCATCCTCGAGGTCGCCGACGTCCTGGTGGTGAACAAGGCCGACCGCGACGGCGTCCAGGCGACCGTGCGGGAGCTGCGGAACATGACGGGCCTCGTCGAGACGCCGTGGCGGCCCCCGATCGTCACGACCGTCGCCTCCAAGGGCGAGGGCGCCGACGACCTGCTGGCCGCGCTGGACAAGCACCAGGCCTACCTGGAGGAGTCCGGCGAGGCCCGCAGGCGGCGGCTGGCCCGGGCCCGCGACGAGATCGAGGCCGTCGCGCTGGCCCAGCTGCGGTCGCGCTTCGCCGTGCTCCACGGCGACCGCCTCGACACGCTCGCCGAGCGGCTGCTCGCCGCGGAGACCGATCCCTACGCCGCCGCCGACGACCTCATCGCCGCGCTGCGCTGACGTGCCGGGCCGAGCTGCCAAGCCCGAGCTGCCGGCCCGAGCGCGATCCCGTACGGCTCTCGCATCCGGGCGGCCGACGGGTCAGGGCGGCGACGGCGTCAGGGCTCCCCGGCGTACTTGACCGTGATCTTCGTGAAGCCGAGGGACTTCAGCATGCCCTCCAGCATCGCCTTGGCGTTCTGGTCGGCCCGGGAGCGCAGGTCACTGGCGGCGGCCGCGTCGGCGATCTTGCGCTCGGCCAGCACATAGAGCTCCTGCTGGTTCTGCGGCGACGACGACAGGAAGTCGGAGATCCGGTCGAAGATGCCCCGCTCCTGGGCGAAGACGTACGACCGCTTGCTGTCGAGGTTGGGCTTCTCCAGCTCGGCGTGCGGCAGCCGCACCGTCACGGCCGTGCGGTCGGGGGAGACCGTGAAGGCGTCCTTGGGCAGCGCGGAGAAGTCCACATAGGCGTCGACGTTCCCGGCTCCCACGAAGAGCGTGCGGGAGCCCTTGATCGCGTCGGGCACGAACTTCGCGTCCTTCTCCAGGTCGACGATGACCTGGAAGTTGCCGGTCGCGGCCTCGAAGCGGCTGAGGTTCTGCACCGACCTGAGCAGCGCGGGGCCGCTGCGGTCGATGGTCTGCTCGCCCAGCGGGTTGAGCCAGGACCAGGTCAGCCGGGCGCCGACCACGAGCAGCAGGACCACGAACAGCAGGCCGGCGAGCACCCGCCAGCCACGCCGGGAGCGGCGTGCGGGGGCCCCGGCGCTCGCCGGGGCGTCGGTGGCGGCGGCGTCGGTGGCGGCCGGCGTGAACGAGGGACGGGTCTGACGGTCCACGGGGGGAATCTTCCCGGTATTCCCGCGATCTCACGCCCGGCAAGATCATGTCTGTCTCCGGGCCGTGCTTCGGCCCTCCCAAACCCGTCTTTTCGTCCCATCCGCACGCCGCTCGCGCTTCGCCGCACCACTTTTGTCCGGGTCTGCGGGCCGGATGTGACTCCCGCTGTACCGCTGCCCTCCCGCCGTACCGCCGCCGTCCGGGTGCGCGGACCGGACGCGCGGCACGTACGGCCGGAGTCCTTGCCCGGGAGCTCGGCCGTCGAGCGCTATGCGGCGGGGGCCAGGAGCGCGCCGGGTACGCCCGCCACGCCGGGGCCGTCCTGGGGATCCGCGTCACGGGCGCCGGTGGTGTCGCCCGTGGCGGGCCGGGCACGGTCGGTGCGCCCGCCGGCGCCGTCGACGTGCCCGTCACGCCCGCCGCCTCCGAGAGAGCGGCCGGCCGGGCCGCCACCGCCGGGGAGACGGCCTGACGCACCGCCGGTGCCGTCGACGTGCCCGTCGCGCCCGCCACCCCAGGGAGAATGGCCGGCCGGGCCGCCACCGCCGCGGATACGGCCGGACGCGGCGCCGGACCCGGGGACGCGCTCCGGGTGAGCGCGACGCACGCCCTGACCGCCGTCCCTGCCCTGACCGTCGTTTCCGCCAGGTCGGCCGTTCCCGCCGGTTCCTCCCGGTATGGCGGGGCCGCCCTGCCCCGGTGGCCGCCCGCGTCCCGGCGCGTTCCCCGTGCCCTGTGTCATGCCCTGTGCCGGGAGGCCTCCGGGCTGGAGACGGCCAGGCTGCATCGGGCCGGGTTGCGAGGCGCCGGGCCGCGGCCGACCGGGCCGGTCCGGGAAGGGCGACGGGCTCGCGCCCTCGCCGCCGGACCGACCGGGAAACGCGGTGTCGCCGGTCCTGCCGGGCCGCCAGGGATGCCGCGGCCGTGCCCTGCCGGGGCTCCAGGGACCGCCTCTCCGGACCCCCTCGCCGCTCGGCGCGCCCCAGGAATCCGGATACCCCCGGCCGATCGGACCTTGCCCCATCGGGCCTTGTCCCATCGGGCCCTGGCCCGCCGGGTCCTGGCCCGCGGGGCTCGCGGCGGGAGGAGACGGCCATACCGGAACGGACGGACTCGGGCCGGTCCACCCCGGACCGGTTCCGCCGCCGAGCGGGTCCATGCCCGGCTCACCCCCGGCGTCCGGGCCTGCCGCCATGCCGGTCGCGACGGCCGTACCCGGATATGTCGGTTCGACCGGATAGTGCGGCGCGTACGCGGGAGCGGAGTTCACCGGATAGCCCGTCGCGACGGGCTCAGCCGGCCGGGTACCGCCGCCGAAGTGCTTGGCCTGAAGGCGGCAGGACACGAAGTCGGAGTAGAACATGCGCAGCCAGTCGCGCCGCTGGGCCTCGGTCAGTTCGGAGAACCACACGGACGCCTCGCGATGCTCGCGCGACGGTCCGCCGGGCGGCGAGACGCCGCGCAGCCAGGCGACGACGACGGCCCGGTAGCCCGCGGCCGCGGTTTCCGGGCAGGGACGGGCCAGACGGTCGAGGAACTCGGTGGCCGCCCGCTGGGCGTACCCGGACCCGAGGTCGTCGAGGTGGACGACGACCACTCCCCGCCCCGCCGGGTCCTGCTCGCCGTACGCCCGTTGCTCGACCCTCGTGAAGGCCGCCGGCGTGCCGTTCAGGCGCATCGCGAGCGCGGTGAACACGGTGGCGAGCTCGGCCAGCCCCCCGCGAAGCGCCGGATGCACGCAGACGCTGATCGGCCATTCCTGGCAGACGAGGCGTTCGCTCACCGTCATCGTCCGCGGCCCGGTCACGAGCCGGGCCGCACCGGTCCCCGCCGCCAGCACGGCGATCACCGCGGCGGCCAGCGCCAGCGTCCGCCGGGTCACCAGGGCCACCCACCCGAGGAGCAGCGCGGTGCTGAGACCCAGCAGCCAGAGCGTCTGGTCCGTGTAGGCGCTCTCGCTCACGCCCGACAGCAGGTCGTACGGCTCCCCGGCGGCGGGAGCGAGCCGGTCGGCCCAGTTGGGCCCGGTGGCCACCCAGGTGAACAGCCCGTACGTGCCGGCTCCCGCGATCAGCGGGACGACGACGACCGGCACGAGCCAGCCGAGGATCCAGCCGACCACGACGTACAGCCCCAGCCCGGCGACGGACATCGCGAGACCGCCGGGCAGCAGCGGCCCGCCCTGCCCGGTCAGCGCGGCGCGCAGCCCGAGCAGCAGCACGGTCGCCCCGAAGGAGCCGGTGACGACCGCGATGATCGACAGCGGCGCCCTGGCGGCCCGCCACGGCGTAAGGACGCGGCCCTTCTCGGCGCTACGCCTGCGCAGCGCGACCCAGGCCGCGAACGCGGCTCCGAGCGGCCCTGTCAGGCGCAGCGAGCCGATGACGGCCGCCACTATGTCATCCCAGTCCATGAAACCGGGAATGAGGACGCTCCACGCGGCGACGAGCGCCAGCACGAGCAGCACGGTCGCCGCGACCAGCGCGCCGTGTTTCAGCTCACCGCGTGAACCGCCCCTATGCTCACCCACAGCAGGGCGCGGCCCATGGCCACGCCGCCGACGTCCGGCGCGCATGCGGCGCCGGGACAGCGATGCTGTCCATTGAGAATCTCCCCCGTGTCTGTGTGAGCGGTGCGCGAACCCACGCCGTTCCCCGTGGCGCTGGGTTCACCGGCCGGCCTCGCCTCGCCCGCCGTCGGACGCGTCCCCACAGACCCCCGTTGCCCGGCGGACCACCCGAATTCCGGGCGGGCCGCGCATGGCATGATCCGCGAGACGTCCTCTAGCAGACGGGGTTCCCCGTGCCGCCGGGTTTGCCGCCGCCTCACCTTTCGACGTGGCAACCATAACGGAGCGTGACCCGTACGGGGGGAGTTCTGGGGTCAAGGAATGAATCCGGTTACGCTCGGTGCGCCGGTCGATCATGGCCGGCGTCGCGCTACCGTATATCGCTGTGTCCGTTCCGCCCAGCTCAGAGCCGCCGCCCACGGGCGGCCCCCGGCCGCTCAAGCTCCCGTTCGACCCGATCGAGCGGGCGGCCGAGACCTGGCGTTCGACGTTCGGGCCGTCGTCCGCCATGGCCGCCGTCACTTCGATCATGAGAGCCCATCAGATCCTGCTGGCGCAACTGGACACGCTGCTCAAGCCGTACGACCTGACCTTCGCCAGATACGAGGCGCTCGTGCTGCTCACGTTCAGCCGGGCCGGGTCGCTCCCGCTGTCGAAGATCGGCGAGCGGCTGATGGTGCACCCGACGAGCGTGACCAACACCGTGGACCGCCTCGAGCGGGCCGGCCTGGTCCGCCGCATGCGCAACCCGCGCGACGGCCGCGGCGTGCTCGCCGAGATCAGCGACGAGGGACGGGACGTCGTACGGCGCGCCACGGCCGACCTGATGAACGCGGGCTTCTGCATGGGCATGTACGACGACGCCGAGCTGAGCGAGATGTTCGGCCTGCTCAGGACCCTGCGCGTCGCCGCGGGCGACTTCAGCCCCTGACGCGGCCTTCGGAGAGCATCGCGAACGAGCCCCGGACGAGGGCCTGCAGTTCGGCCCCGGCCGAGGTCTCGTCCAGTGCGGTACGGGGGTCGCCGGTGAGCGCGGTCACCACGTACGTCCTGCCCTTGGCGTCACGGGCGAGATAGCCCATGGTGAGCACCCCGGGCTCGGAGCCGCCCTTGTGCCAGACGGTGGGCCACGCCTTCGGGTCGAGCCCGAGCCCGGCGTCGTTGGCGGACATGGCCTCGCCGAGGGGCGGCGTGTTCAGCGCGGACAGGCCGGCGAAGGCGCGGCAGACATCCCGGGGAGAGGCCAACCACTCCAGCCTGTCGATGTCCCTGGGCTTGTTCCACACCCGCACCTCGGTCAGCGGCGTACGCGCGACGATGGTGGCCAGGTAGCGGTACCGCCGGGAGCGGTCGAGCGACAGGTACTTCTTCGCGAGGCGGGGGTAGTCCGCGGCCTTGAGGAGGAAGAGCTCCCTGGTTGCGAGGAACGGCCGGTCCAGCGCCGCGTGATCGGACCACTTGCGCACCTGGGCCTCCACCCGGGCGCGGCCCGCCTTGTCGAGCAGCAGGTCGGCGCCCGTGTTGTCGCTGATGGAGATCATCAGCTTGGCCGCCTCCCGCACGGAGACCGTGCTGTTGTCCGGACGGTCCTGGAGCGTGCCGCTCGGCAGGCTCTTCAGCTCGGGCCGGATGGTCAGGGGCGTGTCCCAGGAGAGCCGGCCCTTCCTGATCTGCTCGGCCGTCGCGCCCAGCACGTACAGCTTGAACATGGAGGCGAGCGGCCGGGGGGTGTCGGGTGCGACGGTGTGCACGGGACGGCATGTGCCGTCCGCGCGGACCTCGGCCGCCAGGAACCCCACGCGGGGCGCGATAACACGCAGACGCCTGTCGAGTTCGGCCCAGCTCCGCGGCGCCTCGCGCTGCTCCAGGCCGAACAGGAGGCCGTCGATTTTCCCGTCGCCGTCGACGGACATGGAGAGCTCGAGACGTCCCTGACCCGTCGTGACCACCCCGGAGAGGGCGGTGGGCGTGACCGCGGTCAGCGACTCGAGCCGTACGCCGCCCAGGCTCTTCATGATCTCGTTGAGCTGGGCCGGGGGAACCTGCGAGAGGAAGGCGGCGCTGAAGTGGGCCTTGATCTGGTCCTCCGGGACCGGAAGGGCGGCGGCCGCCGCCAGGAGCCAGCGAAGCTGCTCGCCCACGGGTGAGTTCGGGATGTCCGATGTGCCGGTGGGGGAAGGCGTGGGTGCCGCCACGGCGGTCACACCGGCGCCGGCAGCGGGGGCCGCTGCTGCGGCGGGCGCGGCGGTGGCCGCCACGGCGAGGGCCAGTGCCGCGCTCATGAGGGGAATCGTCCTGCTGCGCATCGATCTCGGCGGGATCGGCACGAGAAAGCTCCTTCGATAGGGGATCCGGCGCCCGGGTGCGGGGCCGTCGGCGGTTCGCCGCGGCGCTGGGCGTCCATGCGATTTCACGCTAACGATCACCGCCTGGCCCCGACACCCTGCGAACCCCCGGCCTGCGGACTGCGGGGAGCCGCACCGAATGTGAGGACAACCTCATAGACGGTGGACGCGCGTGCCCGTCAGGATGCCTGCCATGAAGTCCACGGCAGCGGCCCGCCCGCTCGCGGCGGGCATGACCGCCGTCGCCGCCGCCGGGATCGTCGCCGGCGCGTTGCTCGAGACGGGGCTGCCGGCCCCCGCGTCGCAGTGGGTGTTCATCGCGATCGCCCTGCCCCTGCCCGCTCTCGGCTGGCTGATCGCGGCCCGGCGCCCGGACAACGCCTACGGCTGGCTGCTGCTGGCGGCCGCGGACTGTCTCGGGCTGGGCGGACTCGGTGTCGGCCTGCTGCTCCGGCTCGGTCCTGATCCGTACTGGCCGGTCGTCGTCGCCGCCGTGCTGAGCTCGGCGTTCCCGGTCTTCTACGGACTGTCGTGGGTGTTCGTGCCGCTCCTGTTTCCCGAGGGGAGGCTGCCGTCACGGCGCTGGCGCGTCGTCGCGGTCATGGCGGTCGCGGCGATCGCGGCGCACTGGCTGGGCGTCCTGTTCATGCCCGGCGGTTATCCGGACGGGGTCGTACACGCCGGCCCTTTCGGGCTGCGGGGGCCGCTCGGTCTCGTCGCCGTGCTGCTGGCGACGGTCGGCCAGCTGGCCGCCTTCCTGCTGGCGCTGGTCGTGCTGGGCGGCCTTCTCATCCGTCTGTGGCGCAGCCGCCCGCCCGAGCGGGGCCGGCTCGGCTGGATGGTGGCGGGCCTGCTGGCCAACCTCGGCGCCTTCGTCGTGATCGCGGCTGCGGGCGTGTCGGAGACGTACGGCGCCGCCGACGTCGTCGGGGTGCTGGGCGTGGTGGGGGCGCTGCCGGCCGCGATCGGCGCCGCCGTGCTGCGGCACGACCTGCTCGACATCAGGGTCGGCGTCAGGGGCTCGCGTCTGTATCTCGTCTTCGACGTCCGCCCGACGGTCGACGAGCTGCTGTCCCGCCTCGGCCCCGATCTGGAGGAGGCCGAGCCGGTCGAGCAGCTCGGCAGGCTGGCGCAGGCGGTGCGGGCGGGCCTGGACGCCCGGTGGGCCGCCGTCGAGCTCGCGGACGGCACCCGCGTCGTGGCGGGGGAGGAGCGGGGCGAGGCCGTGCTCACGGTCCCGGCCGGGCTGGGGCGCATCAGCTGCGGGCCCAAGGTGGCGGGGCGGCTGACCCGCGACGACCGGCGGCTGCTCGCGGCCCTGGCCGTGCCGGTCGGGCTCGCGATCCGCAGCGCGGCGCTCGCCGCCCGGCTGGTTAACGCTCAGGAGGCCGAGCGGCGGCGGATCGAGCGCAACATCCACGACGGCGTGCAGCAGCAGCTGGTGGCGCTGATCGCGGGGCTGGAACTGGCCCGCGCGACGGGCGGCGGGACACAGTCCCTGGCCCTGCTGCGGGAACAGGCCCGCCAGGCGCTGGCGGACCTGCGGGACCTCGCGGCCGGCATCCATCCCTCCGTACTGAGCCAGGGCGGGCTGGTGGAGGCCGTCGAGGGGCGGTGCTCGGGCCTGCCCGTCCCGACCATCGTGACGGCGGATCCGGCTCTGCGCACCCGCAGGTTCCCGGACGAGATCGAGGGAGCGATGTATTTCGTGGTCAGCGAGGCGATCGCCAACGCGCTCAAGCACGCGGGGGCGTCGCGGATCGAGGTGCGGCTCCGGCACGACGGCGGCAGGCTCCAGGCGTCCGTGACCGACGACGGGACGGGGTTCGACCCCCGGGCCGTGCCACGCCGCGGACTGGCCACGCTGGCCGACCGCATGGCGGCGCTCGGCGGAGGACTGGAGACGACGGCCGGGCCCGGAGAGGGAACGCGGGTGCGCGCCTGGGTGACCGCCAATGCCTGAACGTCCCGCCGCAGGGTCCGCGTTCGGGTCCACCGCCGGGTCCGTCTCCGGGTCCAGGCTGCGCGCCCTGGTCGCCGACGATCACTACCTCGTGCGGGAGGGCACCCGGCAGTTGCTGGAGAGCTCGGGGGAGGTCGCGGTCGTCGGGGCGCTGGGAAGCGCGGCGGAACTGGTCGACGCGGCCAGGCGGCTCAAACCCGACGTGATCGTCACCGACATCCGTATGCCGGGCGAGGGATGGCGGCCGGGGTTCGAGGGGATCGACGCCGCCCACCGCGTCCGCGCGGCCGATCCCCGCGTCGGCGTCGTCGTGCTGTCGCAGTTCGCCGACTCGATCTACGCCTTCGAGCTGTTCAGGGGCGGCACCGAGGGCCTCGCGTACCTGCTGAAGGATCGGGTGGGCGACATCGACGAACTGCTCGGCGCGATCCGCTCGGTCGCCGCGGGCGGCTCGGTCATCGACCCGAAGGTCGTGGAGGGGCTGCTGGCGCGCCGCGCCGTACGGGGAGAGCGGGAGGCGTTCACGCCCCGGGAACGTGACGTGCTGCGCGAGATGGCGGCCGGCAGGTCCAACGGCGGCATCGCGCGGGCGCTGTCCCTGTCGATCTCCGCCGTGGAGAAGAACGTGAACTCGATCTTCCTGAAGCTGGGGCTCGAGACCAGCCCGGACATCCACCGCCGGGTCGCCGCCGTTCTCGCCTACCTCGGCGGTTCGTGATCCGCGCCGCGTCCGCGCCGCCCGGGTGGGCCGGTGACGCACACCGCACGGGTGCGTCACCGGCCCGGGGGCGTCAGCGGCCGACGGCGCGCAGGGCGTCGACGATGCCCCTGCCGTAGAAGCCGTTGCCGGACGGGCCGCCCTCACAGGTGTGCGTGGTGGTCACGGTGGAGCCGCTCGGCAGGGTGCGGGTGTAGATGAACGCGGGCGGGTTCGGGCAGGCGGCCCTGGTGGCCGTGCCCTCGAGGATCGCCTCCACCTTGTCGGGGTCCAGCGTCAGGCCGCCGTGGGCTCGGTCGTGCTTGCCGTACCTGCTGACGATCAGCGCCGCGACGCCGGCCGCCCGAGGTG
This sequence comes from Microbispora sp. NPDC088329, assembly GCF_040685655.1. Classification (NCBI taxonomy): domain Bacteria; kingdom Bacillati; phylum Actinomycetota; class Actinomycetes; order Streptosporangiales; family Streptosporangiaceae; genus Microbispora; species Microbispora sp. NPDC088329. The sequence goes on along the minus strand of NZ_JBFBIP010000015.1, from coordinate 94,550 downwards.
AGGCCATCGAGGTGCCCTGCAGGTACTGGTAGTAGCCGCAGACGGAGCCCTTGCAGTCCTTCACGACGTAGTCGACGGTGGGGTCGCCGTTCTCGTCGATCTCGCCGTTGGCGACGGCGAGCGCCTTGGGGTACGCCGCCAGCGTGGCCTTTGTGAGGTCCCTCGTGTTGCCGGTGGTGTCGTAGACGTCGCCACCGGGGGAGGCCACGTCGACGTAGCCGTCGCCGTAGCTGGAGTAGTACGCCTTCCGTTTGCTGATGCCGGTCGAGGAGACCGAGATCACGTGCTCGGCCTCACTCGGCAGCGAGACGCAGGACGAGGGGATGGTCCGGGACCTGGCGGCCTGGCCGGGGACACCGGCGAAGTCGGGGCTGGCGGTGTCGACGTTCGTCTTGGTGTAGTCGATCGCCTCGTTGCCGGCCGCGCTGACGACCGTCACACCGTGCGCGTGCGCGTAGTCGATCGCGCGCTGGGTGGCGGCGACGTACAGCCGCTGCTGGGCCTGCTCCTCTGGGCTGTCGGCCGGGTTGTCGGCGCAGTTGAACAGCCACGGGTCGACGTAGTAGCTCATGTTGACCACGTCGACGCCGATGTCGCCCGCGTAGGTGAGGGCGTCGACGGTGGGCTGGAGGAAGAAGTAGCCCGAGTCCTGGCCGGCCCGCAGGTTGACGATCGTCACCTTGGGAGCGACGCCCGAGACGCCCAGCTTGTTGATGGGCGAGGCGATCGACGAGGCGACGTGGGTGCCGTGGCCGTTCTCGTCCACGTCGTTCGGGTCGGTGCAGGAGCCGTCGGGGTCGCTTTCACAGGGGCCGTCGATCTCGGTGCCGTTGGCGTCCGCCGGCAGGTCGACGGTGAAGTTGCGGCTCAGCCTCCGGTCGAAGTTCGGCGCGATGTCGGGGTGCGAGCCGTCGACGCCGGTGTCGAGGATGCCGACGAGGACGCGCTTGTCCCCCTGCTCGAACCTGTGGGCCTGGTCCGCGTGGATCTGCTTCATGTCCCACTGCAGGCCGGCCAGCGGTTCGTCCTTGACGTTGCGCCACCACGTGAAGGGCTTGCCGCCCCGGCCGTCCTTCTCCACGGCGTTGTTCTTGGCGGCCCGCGCCACGGCCTTCTTCGCGGCGGCGGACGCCTTGGCTTCGCCGGGCGCGCTGCCGACCGCCTGGTTGCGGGCCACCCCTTCGACGGCCGCCGCGCTGTGGAGGGCGTTGACGAAGTCGGCGTTGGTCGTGCCGACCGTGGCCAGCCCGACCTCGGTGTTCACCGTGAGCACGCTGCCGCCCGCCGCTTCGATCGCCTTCCGGGCGTCCGCCGCGGTCGCGCCTTCCTTGTACAGAACCACGTATTCGGTCTGGGCCGCCGGTTCGGCCTGCGCCGGTGTGGCAAGCGTTGCCGCCACCGTCGCCGCGGTCGCGGCGACTACTGTCAAACGCTTCACATCCACCTCCGTGTGGACTTCAGGGGCGCTGCCCATGCTTGAAGATTCCAACGCCCTGTCAACGCTCCGTGACAGATCGCGACCAACGTGTGACATGACGTCGGGAGAGGTGACCCGGTCGGTCCTGAAGCGTCCGGAGAACGGTGGTGGCCGAATTTAGTAGGACGTCCTAGTATTTTCTCGAAGAGTGAGATCCGGGGAGGGTGCATGGAGCCGGAGGCGACGAGCGCCGAGGTGAGCGCGGCGGCGATCGAGGCGGGGCGGGCCCGTTGGCAGGCGCGGTACGACGCCGCGTTCAAGCGGGACCGCGAGTTCCGGACGCTGTCGGGGCTGGAGGTCGACCCCGTCTACGGCCCGCCCGGGGACGATCCCAGGTTGGAGCGCATCGGCTGGCCGGGCGAGTTCCCCTTCACCCGTGGCCTGTACGCCACCGGGTATCGCGGCCGTCCCTGGACCATCCGGCAGTTCGCCGGGTTCGGCAACGCCACGCAGACCAACGAGCGTTACAAGATGATCCTCGGCGCCGGGGGCGGCGGCCTGTCGGTGGCGTTCGACATGCCGACGCTGATGGGCCGCGACTCCGACGACCCCCGCTCGCTCGGCGAGGTGGGCCACTGCGGCGTGGCGATCGACTCGGCCCTCGACATGGACCTGCTGTTCGACGGCATCCCGCTCGGCGAGGTGACCACGTCGATGACGATCAGCGGGCCCGCCGTGCCGATCTTCTGCATGTACGTGGTCGCGGCCGAGCGGCAGGGCGTGCCGGTGGGGAAGCTCAACGGCACGCTCCAGACGGACATCTTCAAGGAGTACATCGCGCAGAAGGAGTGGCTGTTCGCCCCCGAGCCGCACCTGCGGCTGATCGGCGACCTGATGGAGTACTGCGCCGCCGAGATCCCCGCGTACAAGCCGCTGTCGGTGTCGGGCTACCACATCCGCGAGGCGGGGGCCACGGCCGCGCAGGAGCTGGCCTTCACGCTGGCCGACGGCTTCGGCTACGTCGAGCTGGGACTGTCGCGCGGCCTCGACGTGGACGTGTTCGCGCCGGGTCTGTCGTTCTTCTTCGACGCGCACATCGACTTCTTCGAGGAGATCGCGAAGTTCCGCGCCGCCCGGCGGATCTGGGCCCGCTGGATGCGCGACGTGTACGGCGCGCGCACCGAGAAGGCGCAGTGGCTGCGCTTCCACACCCAGACGGCGGGGGTGTCGCTGACCGCGCAGCAGCCGGACAACAACATCGTCCGCACCGCGATCGAGGCGCTGGCGGCCGTGCTCGGCGGCACCAACTCGCTGCACACCAACGCGCTGGACGAGGTGCTCGCGCTGCCGTCGGAGAAGGCCGCCGAGATCGCCCTGCGCACCCAGCAGGTGATCATGGAGGAGACGGAGGTCGTCAACGTCGTCGACCCGCTGGGAGGCTCCTGGTACGTCGAGGCGCTGACCGACCGCCTGGAGGCCGAGGCGGAGAAGATCTTCGCGAGGATCCGGGAGATGGGCGGCGACGGCACGATGACCGCCGGCATCCTGCGCGGCATCGAGGACGGCTGGTTCATGTCGGAGATCGCCGAGTCGGCCTTCGACTACCAGCGCAAGCTGGAGAAGGGCGACAAGCGGATCGTCGGCGTGAACTGCCACACCGGGACCGTGGAGCAGCCGCTGGAGATCCTGCGGATCAGCCACGAGGTCGAGGCCGAGCAGCGCAGGGTGCTGGCCGAGCGGCGCGCGGCGCGGGACCAGGGGGCCGTCGATGCGGCGCTGGCCGCCCTGCGGGCCGCGTCCAAGGGCGACGACAACATGATCCCGCCCATGCTGGAGGCCGTCAGGGCCGAGGCCACCCTGGGCGAGATCTGCGACGTGCTGCGCGAGGAGTGGGGCACCTACGCCGAGCCCGCCGCCTTCTGAGCGCACCTCCCATCCGCCGCGCCTCCGGCTCGGTGGCGCGGTTCGGGTGCGGTGCGGCCCGAGCCGCGAGCCCGGATCGCCATGTGGGCTCGGCGTCATCCGCTGACATACGCGTCGGCGTCTGACGGCGACCCACCGGCCTGACGCTCGCGGGTGACCGCGGAGGTGAGACGTCAGGCGGAGGCGAGGGCGGCGATGCGGTCGAGGAGGGATTCCAGCGTCTTGTCGTCGGTGGCCGGGGCCATCACGGTCACCCGCAGGTGGCGTACGCCGCCGAGCTCGGTCGAGGTCAGGTGGAAGGAGCCCTCCTCCAGCAGGGTCTCGCGGATGACGGCCTGGTCGCCGTCGCCGTACCGGAAGCAGACGATGTTGCTCTCCGGCTCGTACGGGCAGTGGAAGCCGGGCCGTTCGCGGGCCAGTTCCCAGAAGCGGTGCGCGGTGGCGTACCGCCGCGCCACGTGCTTGCCGAGCCCCCGCTCGCCCCGCCAGGCCAGGTTGAGGAAGATCTTGAGCCCGAGCGCGGCCTTGCTGCACTCCACGGTCCTGCCGATCAGATCGAACCCCTGGTCGCCGTAGAACAGGTAGCTGGCCCGCTGCCGGAACGCGGCGTCAAGGTCGCCCTCACGCCGCACGAGCACGGCGGCCGCGAGGCCGGAGGTGCGCAACATCTTGTGGGCATCCCAGATCACCGAATCCGCCAGTTCGACGCCGTCGAGCAGGTGCCGGTGCTCCTCGCTGAGCAGCGCCGACGCTCCGTGCGCGCCGTCGACGTGGAACCACAGCCCGTGCTCGGCGCAGAACTCGCCGATCGGCCGCAGGTCGTCGTACAGGCCGGTGCCGGTGGCACAGGCGGCCGCGACCAGGGCCATCGGCCGGCGACCGGCCCGCCGGGCACGGTCGAGCCCCTCGGGCAGCCGGGCCACGTCGATCCTGCCCAGCTCGTCCACGTCGAGCGGCACGACCGCGCGCTCGCCGAGGCCGAGGATCGCCGCCGCCCGGCTGATCGAGTAGTGCGCCGACGGCGGTGCGAGGAGGGCGAGATCCCCGGGCACGCCCTCGGTCCACGCGTCCGGCGCGGCGGCGGCCCGCGCGGCCAGCAGCGCGGTCAGGTTGGCCAGCGACCCGCCGTGGGTGAGCACGCCGCCGCCCTCGGGAAAGCCGACCGTGCCGAGCATCCAGCGCAGCACCTCGAACTCGACCGTCGCCGCCGCGGCCCCCATCTCGTAGACCGCCATGGGGTTGTTGATCGCGCCGTGGACGAAGTCGGCCAGCGCGGCGGGGAAGTCGGGCGCGGCCGTCTGATGCGCGAGGTAGGCCGGGTGGTGCAGCCGCGTGCCCTCCGCGAGATAGGCGCCGAGCCACTCCCGGTAGGCGTCCGGGGTCATGCCGCCCTCCCGGATCCAGCGGGCGAGCCCGAGCCGTCCGGCCAGCTCCGCGGGCGGCCTGCGGCGGATCACCGGCGCCGTCCCGTCCTGGCTCTCCCGCACGTACGCGGCGAGCTCGCGCACGGTCACCTCGGCGGCGTGGACGAACTCGTCCATGTCCCAAATGTGATCCCGTTCCATGAAATTGGGCGCCGTGTGATCCGGTCCGGTGGGATTGGGCCCCGTGGGATTGGGCCCCGTGGGATTTGGCCGGGTGTGGTTCGAGGTCATGCCGGAATGATGCCGGTATCGGGCGTCTGTCCGCTCAGCCCACCCAAGTGTCCGCTGCGCACACCCAACCGACGACACACAGGCCCGTGAGCGCCGGACCGGAGCCGATTTCCGTGCCGAGCGCAGGACCGCAGGGCCCGGCCGGCTGAAGAGCCGCCGCTCCGGCGAACCGGTGGCGCGCGGTCTCACACGCCCACGGTTCCGTCGACGCCCTCGCGCAGGAAGTCGGCGTGTCCGTTGTGCCGGGCGTACTCATGGATCATGTGGAGCATCACCAGCCGCAGCGACACCTCCTCGCCCCAGCGGGGCGCGTAGGCGGTGACGTCGAGCGACTCGGCCGCACGCTCGATGCGGCGGGAGTGCTCGACCTCCGCCTGCCAGGCCGCGAACGCCTCCGCGCGGGTCGCCCCGGTCGCGTCGTACGCGACCTGGTAGTCGCCCTCCTCCGACCAGACCAGCGGCACGTCCTCCTCGCCGATCACCCGGCGGAACCAGGCACGCTCGACCTCGGCCATGTGCCTGACCAGGCCGAGCAGCGAGAGCGTCGACGGCGGCATCGACCTGCGGCGCAGCTCCTCGTCCGAGAGCCCGTCGCACTTCAGCGCGAGCGTCGCGCGGTGGTAGTCGAGAAACGCGCGCAGCATCTCGCGCTCACCGGCGATGCTCGGCGGACCGATGCGTTCCACTGCCATGCCCTGCCTCTTTCCTGTGGCGATCGTGCCGTTTCACCCTACGGCGAGCCGCCGAGGCGGCCCGATCGCGAACGTACGTGGCGGGATCGCACGGATCACGCCGGCGCGTACGGCAGGATTGGGGGTATGGCAGCGGAGTTCTCTCGACCTGGATCGCTCTACGGCGCCGTGGACCTCGGCGCGCGCAAGCAGGCACTCGAGGCGCAGGCGCGGCGTGAGGCCGCCGGACCGTCCGGAGCAGCCTCGGCGGAGGTCATCGAGGTGACCTCGGCCACCTTCAACGCCGACGTGGTGGAGCGCTCTCTGAGCGTTCCCGTGATCGTCGAGGCGACGGTGACCAGGGCCGAGCAGGTCCGGCAGTTCAGCGGCGTGATGGAGAAGCTGGCCGCGGAGGCGGCGGGCGCGTGGGTGCTGGCCAGGGTGGACGTGGAGGCCGACCCGCAGCTCGCCCAGGCGCTGCGGATGCGCGCGGTGCCCACCGTCTACCTGGCCTTCCAGGGGCAGCTCATGCCCCTGTTCGAGGGCCCGCTGCCGGAGGCGCAGCTCCGGCAGGCGTTGTCGCAGGTGTTCGAGCAGCTCGGCGTGGAGCAGGTGGCGCCGGCCGAGGGGGAGCCCGCCGAGCCGCCGGTCGACCCCGAGCTCCTGGCGGCCGAGCAGGCCGTGGAGAAGGGCGACCTGGACGCCGCGGCCGCGGCGTACCAGCGCCTGCTGGCGAGGTCGCCGTCCGACGAGATCGCGAAGATCGGCCTGGCGGGAGTCGGGCTGCTGCGGCGCACGCAGGACCTCGACCCGGCCGACGTGCTGCGCCGGGCCGCGGAGAACACCGACGACGTGGACGTGCAGACCCAGGCCGCCGACCTGGAGATGGTCAACGGCCAGGTGGACGAGGCGTTCGACCGGCTCGTCGCGCTGGTGCGGCGCACCAGGGGCGCCGACAGGGACAAGGCGCGGGTTCACCTGCTGGGGCTGTTCGACGCGCTGCCCGCCGACGACGACTCGGTGACGCGCGCCCGCAGGGCTCTGGCCAGCGCGCTTTTCTGACCGGCTCCGGCCCGCGCCCGCCCGGCCCCGCCGGGGCGGCGGCGCGCGGGCCCGGCACGGCGCGCGACGCGAGGAACACGGGTCCGGCTGAAACACCCTGCTGGTGGTGGCACGATGGATACCACCCATGAGCCGTCCAGCCGGATGCACGAGCGTGGCAGCCACGCGGAGGCCGCGCCTCACTGGAGCAGCCGGGCGAGCACGGCCAGGCATCACCCCGCAAAGGAGCGGATAGACGTGGCCACCGTGCCCAGCGTGTCCTACTCGATCACCGTGCGCCTCGAGGTGCCCGCAGGGGGCAAGGCGGTCAGCCTGCTCACCCACGCGGTGGAGAACGCGGGCGGCGTGGTGACCGCCCTCGACGTGACCAACGCGGGTCACGAGAAACTCCGCATCGACGTGACGTGCGCCGCCAAGGACGCCGACCACGTGCAGGCGATCGTGGACAGTCTCGGCGCGGTCGAGGGCGTCGCGATCCACAAGGTCTCCGACCGGACCTTCCTCATGCACCTCGGCGGCAAGATCGAGATGCAGTCGAAGGTCCCCCTGCGCAACCGCGACGAGCTGTCGATGGCGTACACCCCCGGCGTGGCGCGGGTCAGCCTGGCGATCGCGCGCAATCCCGAGGACGCCCGCCGCCTCACGATCAAGAGGAACTCCGTCGCCGTCGTCACCGACGGCTCGGCCGTCCTCGGCCTCGGCAACATCGGCCCCGCCGCCGCGCTTCCGGTGATGGAGGGCAAGGCCGCCCTGTTCAAGCGGTTCGCCGGCATCGACGCCTGGCCCATCTGCCTCGACACGCAGGACGTTGACGAGATCGTCGCGACCGTGCGGGCCATCGCGCCGGGCTTCGGCGGCATCAACCTGGAGGACATCTCGGCGCCGCGCTGCTTCGAGGTGGAGCGCCGGCTGCGTGAGCTGCTCGACATCCCGGTCTTCCACGACGACCAGCACGGCACCGCCATCTGCGTGCTCGCCGCGCTGACCAACGCGCTGAAGGTGGTCGGCAAGGAGCTTTCCGAGGTGCGGATCGCGCTGGCCGGCGCCGGTGCGGCCGGCACCGCCGTCCTGCGCCTGCTGCTGGCGGCCGGGGCGAGGAACGTCGTCGTCTGCGACTACCACGGGGCGGTGCACCTCGGACGCGACGACCTCGACGACTCGCTGCGGTGGATCGCCGAGCACACCAACCAGGAGGGGTACGGCGGCGACCTGCGCGGCGCGGTCAAGGGCGCCGACGTCTTCGTCGGCGTCTCCGCGCCGGGGATCCTCACCGGGGACGACGTCGCCGCCATGGCGAAGGACGCGGTGGTGTTCGCGCTGGCCAACCCCGAGCCGGAGGTCTCTCCCGACGACGCACGCGAGCACGCGGCGGTCGTGGCCACGGGCCGGTCGGACTATCCCAACCAGATCAACAACGTGCTGGCGTTCCCGGGCGTGTTCCGCGGCCTGCTCGACGCCCAGGCGGACGGCGTCACGCAGGAGATGCTCCTCGCGGCGGCCCGCGCGCTGGCGGCCGTGGTGACGAGCGAGGAGCTCGGCCCCAACTACATCATCCCCAGCGTCTTCCACCCCGACGTCGCCAACGCGGTGGCGGCGGCCGTACGGGAGTCGGCCGGGGGCAGGCCGCGCGGCTTCACCGAGGCGTAGCGGGCCGGCCACCTCGGCCGAAGCCGGTCGCCGCAAGGCTTCCGCCGGTCCGCTCACCAGCGGAATCTCCGCGGGGGCCGGTCGGCGTCCTCGTCTTCCCCTGCGCTCTCCGGAGGCTGTCGCCAGCTCTCGCACCGTGATTCCTTCACCACCGTAAGTGATATGGCGCGGCAAACCGGGGTCGGCGTACCCGAATCCGCGATCCTCCCTCATGATGGGATGTATGGCGGAAGCGATCTACGTCGGCGGGTTGCTTGTAGCGACGCCACTGCTCGACGACCCCAACTTCCGGCGTAGCGTGGTGCTCGTCCTGGAGCACGACGAGGACGGCGGCACTTTGGGCGTAGTGCTCAACAGACCCAGCGAGATCGCCGTGACCCAGGTCTTACCCTCCTGGGACGCCCTGGTCACGGGTCCTCCGGTGCTGTTCGAGGGCGGGCCGGTGCAGACGGACAGCGCGCTCGCACTGGCCGTCGTGCTCAGCGGCGAGGAGCCGCTGGGCTGGCGCCGGCTGCAGGGCAGGGCCGCGGTCTCACGCCTCGGCACGGTGGACCTCGACGCGCCCCCGGAGATCCTGGCGGGGGAGATCTCCCAGATGCGGATCTTCGCGGGCTACGCGGGCTGGACCGCGGGACAGCTCGACAACGAGCTCCAGGAGGGCGCCTGGTACGTCGTGGACGCCGATCCGGGGGACACCTTCCATCCGGACCCGGCCACGCTGTGGCGCACCGTGCTGCGCAGGCAGAAGGGGGATCTCGCGCTCGTCGCGACCTTCCCGGACGACCCCCTGCTCAACTGATCCCCCCGGCGACCCCGCCGGGACCGCGCGGAGGCACGCGGAGGCCGGGCGCGGGGAACGCGCCCGGTCGTGGTGACACGCCGCGTCTCAGCTCGCGGTGCAGCTCACCGCCGGCACCGAGTTGGTGCCGTTCCAGGAGCCGAGGAACCCGAACGAGGCGGACGCTCCGGCGCCGAGGCCGCCGTTGTAGCTCACGTTCTTGGCGGTGATCGACGAGCCGCTCGACGTCACCGTGGCGTTCCACGTCTGGGTGATCGTCTGGCTGTTGGCGTAGGTCCAGGTCACGGTCCAGCCGGTGATGGCGCTGGAGCCGGCCTTGACGGTCACCTCGCCCTGGAAGCCGCCGCCCCACTGGTTGGTGACCTTGTAGGTCGCGGAGCAGCCCTTGGCGCCGCCGCTCGGGGACGGGCTCGCGCTCGGAGAGGCGCTGGGAGAGGCGCTGGGAGAGGCGCTGGGGGAGACGGATGGACTGGCCGACGGGCTCACCTGCGGACCGCTGTAGATCGTCGCCTCCTTGGCGGTCGACTTGATGCCGTTGGCGCCGTTGAAGAGCCGCTGGCCCCACGAGGTGAGCTGGCCGACGTTGAAGTTGGTCACCTGGTCCAGGTATTCGACGCCGCCGCCGTTGCCGCTCCACGACCAGCCGAGGTAGCCGACGCCACGCGACTGGGCCTGCGACATGATCGTGTCCTCGTCGGGGTCGCCGTCGGAGTGCATGTTGCCGAACTCGCCGATCACCAGCGGCAGACCGGCGGTCTGGAACGCCTGGAGGTAGCCGGTGACCTCGGCGGCCGTGTCGAAGACGCCGTACATGTGGATCGAGAAGACGGTGTTCTTCTGGGGGTCGCTGTCGAAGACGGAGGCGGCGTTGTCGCGCATGACGAACTGCCAGTCCTGACCCCAGTTGGGCGCGTCGACCATCAGCAGGTGCTGGAACCCGGCGGCCCGCATTCTGCCGATCGCGCTCTTGGTCGCGCTGGTCCAGCCGGCCGGGCTGTTGTTGCCGTACGGCTCGTTGCCGATGTTGATGACGACGTAGTTCTCCTGGCCGGTCAGCACGCTCTTGAGGCCGACCCAGTAGTCGACCGCCTGGTCGAGCGTGTACGCGCCGCTCTGCTCACCGTAGCCGGTCGTGTCGTGGTTCTCGAGCACGCAGATTAACCGGTTCTGCTTGCACAGCGCGATGACGTTGGAGACGTCGCTCGCGGAGTTGGCCGTCCACCGGCCGCCGCTCAGCACGACGCGGACGGTGTTCGCACCCAGGGACTTGATGTTCGCGAACGAGCTCGTCTGGCTCGGATACCAGGTGTGGGCGTGGCTGGTGCCCCGCATGATGAACGGATTTCCGTTGGCTTCGAGGATCTTCGTGCCGCTGACGTGGAGTCCCGTGGCGGCCTGCGCGTTCTGGGTCATCGCGATCACTGACATCAGGAGGGCGAGGAGGGCCGCGCCCGCGGCGATGAGACGAGTTTTCATTCTGTACCTCGGCTGGGGGATCGGCGCCGGTGGGAGCGCCGAACGCACCATAGGCGGGGAGGCTCGGGGCCGTACAGGAGACGGCTCCGGCGCGGTCATCGGCGGGCACGCCTCCACTGAACCGGTTCTGCTGCACGAGCCATCGGACCAGCGCGATCTTCCCTTCGGGGCGCTCACCGGAGACCTGAAACACCGATGAAACGTTCACCTGCCGTCACGGCGGTGCCACGGTAGGGCGGGTGGTCTGTAGGGTCGGCTGCCGTGTCCGAATTCGATGTGGCCGGCGTCGGTGCGCCGGGGTCCGTGCCGCCCGCTATCGCCATACCCGCGCTGGATGGGGTGCCCTCGGGCGCCGTACGGTTCGCCGGTGGTGTGCCGGTCGCCCTGGCGGCACCCGGCGCGGGGCTGGCGTCGTTGCCCGCGGGCCTCGGTGACATGACCACGCTGTGCCACATCGACCTGGACGGGAACGCGCTTGCGACGGTGCCGGGCTGGATCGGGTGCCTGGAGCGGCTGCGCGTCCTGCTGCTCTACGGCAACCGGATCGCGGCCCTCCCGCCCGAGCTGGGCCGTCTCGTCTCGCTGGAACACCTCAGTGTGGGGCGCAACGCGCTGACCGCGGTGCCGGACGCGCTGTGGCGGCTGACCCGGCTGCGGTCGCTCAACCTGGCGGAAAACGAGATCGCCGGCCTTCCTGACGGCCTGGCCCGGCTCCGCGAGCTGCGCATGCTCGACCTGGGACACAACCGGCTCCGCGAGGTGCCCGCGGAGATCGGAGACCTGCCCTGCCTGACGGACTATCTCTATCTGAGCGACAACGGGCTCACCTCGGTGCCCGCCTCGCTGGGGCGGCTCAAGGGGCTCGGCTATCTCAACCTCGCGGAGAACCGGCTGGCCGCGCTGCCCGCGTCGATCGGCGGCATGACCGGCCTGCACGAGTTGCGCGTCCACGACAACCGGCTGACCGCGCTGCCGGAGACGATCGGCCGCCTGACCGGGCTGCGCGAGCTGCATCTCAAGAACAACCGCCTCACCGCGCTGCCCGAGCCGATCGGGAGCCTGAGCGCGCTGCGCCACCTGGACCTGCGCGGCAACCCGCTGGAACGGCTGCCCGGCTCCGTCGTCCGCCTGACGGAGCTGACCCACCTCGACCTGCGGGCGACCCGCCTCACCTCGCTGCCCGACGGGCTGGCCGAACTGCCGCGGCTGGAGAAGCTCGACCTGCGCTGGGTCAAGTTCGACGAGGCTCCCGCCTGCGTCCGGCCGCTGCGTGAGCGCGGGTGCGTCGTCCTGCTGTAGGGCCGTGCAGGTGGTGCACCGCTTGGGCCCGGCCCGCAGCGAGGACGAGGCGTCAGCTCACGGCGGAGGCCGGCCCCGCCGCGCCGGAGCGTACGGGCAGGTCCCAGCCGGGCCGCAGGGAGCGCTCGGCCAGCGTGAGCAGGCTCTCGTATCGCCGCGCGAGACCGCTCAGATCCTCCGTGGGCTCGTTCATGCAGAGCAGGCCGATGCCGACGAAGACCGACACGACGAACTGGGAGTGCAGGTCGTCGGGTGCCGTGCCCATCCTGCGGGCCATCTCGGCGACCAGCCTGCGCTCGTTTTCCCTGATCAGCCGCATAGCGCCGGCGAGCAGGGGCGGAGTGGTGTGGACGAGCCGCTGGGCCTTGCGGATCCTGCCCGCCTCGGCGTCGTCGAGCTCTCGTAGGATGCCCAGCATGGCGCGCATCGACTGACTCAACGCCGTGAACGGCGACTCCGACGGCGGCCGTGAAACCAGCTCGGCGAGGAACATCTCCTGCTCGTCGGCCGTCAGGGAGAGTGCCACGTCCTCTTTGGACGCGAAGTAGCGGAAGAACGTCCTGGGAGAGACCTCCACCTCGGCCGCGATCTGGTCGATCGTCGTCGCCTCGTACCCCCTGGAGAGGAAGAGGTCGAGAGCCGCGTCGATCAGGGCGTCCCGCGTCCGCTGCTTCTTGCGTTCGCGCAGACCCACGGCGGTCACCTCCTCGAAACTGCCGGTTCACAAACCCTCAATTGTCACCGTATGTCGGATAAAAGGATTTGTCATCTGTCATCGACTGACATAAATTACTGCAGTCGACTCAGTGTTGCTAAGGGGGAACCTCCATGACTCAAGCCGTATCGGCGGTGGACGCCGACGCGCCTCCAGGACGGGGCCAGGGCCATCCGTGGCTCACGCTGCTCGCCGTCTCGCTCGGCGTCATCATGGTCATGCTCGACGGCACGGTCGTGGCGATCGCGAACCCGGTCATCCAGGTCGAACTCAAGGCGACACTGGCCGACCTGCAGTGGGTGACCAGCGGTTACCTGCTCGCGCTGGCGGTCTTCCTGATCACCGCCGGCAAGCTCGGCGACCTCTTCGGGCACAAGCGGGTCTTCCTCATCGGCGTCGCCGGCTTCGCGCTGACCTCGCTCGCCATCGGCCTGTCGTCCTCGATCGGCGTGCTGATCGCGCTGCGCGTGCTGCAGGGACTTTTCGGCGCGCTGCTGCAGCCCGCCGCGCTGGCGTTGCTCCGGTCGGCGTTCCCCGGTGAGAAGCTGAACATGGCCATGGGCGCCTGGGGTGCGATCATCGGTCTGTCCAGCGCCGGCGGCCCGATCATCGGCGGCCTGCTCGTGGAGAACGTGAGCTGGCAGTCGGTGTTCTTCATCAACGTGCCGGTCGGCGTGGTGGCTCTGGTGTTCGGGCTGTGGGCGCTGCGGGAGAGCAAGGCCAAGACGCTGTCCAAGGTCGACTGGCTCGGCGTCGTGCTGCTGTCCGGCGCGATGTTCGCCCTGGTGTGGGCCATCATCAAGGCTCCCGAGTGGGGCTGGGGCGACGCCAAGACGCTCGGCTTCCTCGTCGCCGCCGTGGTCGTCGGGGGTGCGTTCCTGTTCTGGCAGTCGAAGGCGAGCGAGCCGCTGCTGCCGCTGAGCCTGTTCCGCAACGCCTCGGTCTCGATCGGGACCGTCCTCATGATCCTCATGTCGTTCGCGATGTTCGGCGCGATGTTCTTCCTCACGTTCTTCTTCCAGGGCGTGCACGGGCTCACGCCGCTCGACTCCGGCCTGCGGATGCTGCCGATGAGCGCCGGAATGATCGTCGCCTCGCCCATCGCGGGCGTCCTCATCGGCAAGCTCGGCCCGAAGATCACCATCGCGGGCGGCATGGTGATCGCCGCCATCGCCATGTTCCTCATGTCGCGGCTCACCGTCGACGCGGCCTTCGCCGACACCGCGATCCCGTTCGTGCTGCTCGCGTTCGGCCTGTCGCCGGTGTTCGTCGGCGCCACGGAGATCATCGTGGGCAACGCGCCCGAGGAGCTGAGCGGCGTCGCGGGCGGTGTGCAGAACTCCGCCATGCAGGTCGGCGGCGCGCTCGGCACCGCCATCCTGGGCGCGGTCGTGTCCGCCAAGGTGGCCGACGTGCTGCCGGGCTACCTCGGCCCGGTGGCGCAGGCCGTCAAGCCCGCGGAGATGGAGGGGCTGAAGGCCCTGGCGTCGGTGGGCCAGGCCCCGCCCGGGCTCCCGGCCCAGGTGGCCAAGACGGTCGCCGACGCGGCGCACCTGTCCTTCATGGACGGCCTGCAGCTCGGCTTCGTCGTGAGCACGGCGGTCGGTCTCGTCGCGGCGGCCCTGGCCCTGTTCGTCAAGGCCGGCCGCAAGACCGAGGGCGCCCCGGTCCACATGGGCTGACGTCCGTTCCCTTATGTACGGCTCCCGCCATCCCGGCGGGAGCCGTACGCGCGTCCGGGCCTGGGGCGCCCGCTCGCTCAGTAGACTTGGTATCCGTGAGCGGCACGAAGATTCTTCCCGAGAGCGACGTAACACCCCGGCTCTCGCACGGCGACGGTGACCACGAGCGCTTCTCGCACTTCGCCGACAAGAACAAGATCACCGAGAGCTACGTCACCGGCGCGCCGGTGCGGGCCCTGTGCGGCAAGGTCTGGGTGCCCAGCCGCGACCCGAAGAAGTATCCGGTCTGTCCGGAGTGCAAGGAGATCTACGAGGGGTTGCCCAAGGGCGAACCGTCCGGCGATTGACTTCCTCCCCCGCCTGAGCTAAAGGCGGGGGATTCCCACCCTCACGGGCTGGGCTTCCTGCTTCACCGCCGACCGCCGAAGGGCGGACCCTTGCGGACTTACATCAGCTCCACAGGCGGACACCGCTCGACCAGCGGCCAGGATGTTCTTCGCGGCATTCACGTCCCGGTCATGCCGGGTACCGCAGGACGGGCACTGCCACGTCCGAGTGCTGAGCGAGAGCTGAGCGAGCAGGTGCCCGCACGCACTGCACGTCTTCGAGCTGGGATACCAGCGGTCGATCACGACCAGGCGCCGGCCATACCGCCGGGTTTTGTATTCGAGCTGGCGGCGGAACTCACCCCACCCGCAATCGGAGATCGCCCGTGCCAGGGACCGGTTGTGAACCATGCCTTTGATGTTGAGGTCCTCGATCACGATCATGTCGTGGTCGCGGACCAGCCGCGTGCTGGTGCGGTGTAGGAAGTCGGCGCGGGCGTCCCGCACCTTGGTGTGGGCGCGGGCGACCTTCGCCTTGGCCTTGGCCCGGTTCGCGCTGCCGCGCTGCTTGCGGGCCATGCGCCGCTGGTAGCGGGCTAGGTTGCGCGCCTTGCGTTCCAGATGGCGAGGGTTGGGGATCTTCTCACCGGTGGACAGGACGACGAAGTCGGTCACGCCGAGGTCGATCCCGGCCTGGCTGCCGGTGGACGGCAGCGGCTCAGGATCGGCATCGGCCTCCACTGCCAGGGAGGCGTACCAGCGGCCGTCGCTGTCCCGGGAGACGGTCACCGTCGTCGGGTCGATCGTGGCGGGGTCGACCTCGGGCCAGGACCACACGAACGCGATCGGGCCGTCCATCTTCGCCAGGTGCAGCCGCCTGTCCCTCCATCGGAACGCCGACCGGGTGTAGGTCGCGCACTGGCGGCCGTGGCGGGACTTGAAACGCGGGTATTTGGCGCGGCCGGCGAAGAAGTTCACGAACGCCGTGTGCTGGTGCCGCAACGCCTGCTGCAGCGGAACGCTGGAGACCTCGTACAGGAAGTCGTGGCCGCCGTCGCGTTTCAGCTCGGTCAGGTGCCGGTCGGTCTGCGCATAGGAGGTCGTCGCGCCCTCGGCGCGGTAGCGGGCCTGCCGCCACGCCAGGACCGTGTTCCACACCAGGCGTACGCAACCGAACGTGCGGTTCAGCACCGCGGCTTGTTCGGCGGTGGGGTAGACCCGCACCTTGTAGGCCGTACGCATGTCGCATTTTACGAGCGCTTTGCCTGACCGGTCAGCGAAAGGAGCAAATGATGAGCGCTTCGCGCTTGGGGTTGTCCCGGCTCCGCCGGGCCACCCCTTGCGGGGTCCGGATCCCTCCCGGCCCTGATGGACTGGGCTTCCTCCGGAGGTCTCGGTGAGTGTCGATCCGGGATCATCACCTCCCCGGCGGCTAGGGTCAGCCTTCTGACCAGCCGTATCGGGGGAACGAATGGTTCGGCGACCCATCGCCGTCTTCCTTGCATGCCTTCACGCGCTGGGCGGCGCCTGCGCCGCCCCGGCGTCCGCCGCCTCCCGGGCGACCGGTGGTCTCACCGGCACCGGACTGCGCGGATCGCCGGCCTCCCGCCCGGACACCTGCCTCACCCGCCACGCCGCCGCGCAGCGCCGGCACGGCGTGGGCGTGCTGAGCCGTACGCCGGCTCATGCGCTGACTCATGCGCTGGAGCCGCGTGAGCCGGGGCCGGACGAGGTCGCCCGCATGTCGGCCGACCTGGCCCACAGGCTCGGCACGCCGTCGCCGGGAGGCACCGCGCAGCCGGGAGGCAGCACCGCGCAGCTGAGAGACACCGCAGAGCTGAGAGACACGGCGCAGGCGGGGGACGGTTCGCGGCCGGGGAGCGGGACGAACGGCGCGAGGAGCGCTCCCGGAGCGATCGAGCGGATCACCGTGCCGGTGTGGGTGCACATCATCAAAGACCACGCGCTCGGCCTGCCCGACGCCGCCGTCTCCCGGCAGATCGCCGTACTCAACACCGCCTACTCCGGCGGGTACGGCGGGGCCGACACCGGCGTGCGCTTCGCGCTCAAGGGCATCACCCACACCGACAACCGGAGCTGGTTTCGCGACCCTCTCGGCTTCGAGGAGCCGATGAAGAAGAAGCTGCGGGCCGGCGGTCCCGAGACGCTCAACCTTTACATCGCGCAGCTGAGCCGGCTCGTGCTCGGCTACTCCACCTACCCGTACTGGTACGACGACGAGCCCGTGCTGGACGGCGTGGTCATCGACTGGCGGAGCGTCCCCGGCGGGCCGCTGCGCGACTTCGCCAGAGGCTTCACGGCCGTGCACGAGATCGGCCACTGGTTCGGCCTGCTGCACACCTTCGAGAACGGCTGCAAGGCTCCGGGTGACTCGGTGGACGACACTCCCGCCGAGGCGTACCCGACGAACGGCTGCCCCTCGAAGAAGGACACCTGTCCCGCCCCGGGCGGCGACCCGATCCACAACTTCATGGACTACGCCCAGGACCGCTGCATGCGCGAGTTCACCGCGGGCCAGGGCGTACGCATCCACGAGATGTGGGACGCCTACCGCCGCCCGGCGCCGGAGGGAGCCGGCGCGGGCTTGCAGAGGGCCGCCGCGAACCCCGAGGAGGTCGCGCCGCCGCCTCAGATCGCCGCCGCGGACGGCTCTGTGCCGAGCCTCGCCGCCCAAGGGCATGACGAGCCGACCGGCCAGATGCCGGCCGGCGGAGCACAGGGTGACGAAAGAGCGGCAGAAGGCTTGAGCCGATGAAAAACCGGCGGGGAGACGCGGTGCGATGACGAATCGGTCGTGAGCCGTTGACGTGGCGGCGCGGGTGTGAGTAACTCCACAGCAGCGTTCATGGTCACCAAGCCCCGCGCCCGGCCCTGAGCGCGAGTCACTCGCCGGTTCCGTCCCACGCGCGCCCGGCCAGGCCGCCCGGGGAGGCTTTGTGGATGACCAGTGGATGCGCCGGGTCTGGCCCCCCGCCGAGGAGGAGTCCCCGCCGTCCAAGGAGGCCCCCACCCGCCCGTACGGTGCCCCGGAAGGGTCGTCGCGGTCGTCCACGCCGTCCGCATCTCCGCAGTGGCCCACACGCCCGTACGGCGGACGGGAGGCGGGCCGGGACTCCGACGACGAGGAAAGTTTCACCCGTGCGTACCGCCTGCCCGGCGGCGATGTGGCGGAGGAGAGACCGGCGCGTCCCGATTCCGGGGCAGGCTTCACGACCCGTCCGTATCACCTGCCGGATCTGGGCGAGGCGGGCCGGGAGGCGAGACGCTCACCGGAGCGGCCCGTTTCGACGGGTGGTGCCGGGGACGGCTTCACCGGTGTGTATCGCCTGCCGGGCGATGGGGGAGAGGAAACGGCGCGTTCCCAGCCTGGGGGCGGGTTGACCCCGCCCTACGGCGCCCCGGTCTCCGAGCGGCGTTCGGCGGACCGTCCGGTCTGGCCCTCTCTTGGACTGGAGTCCCCGGAGCCCGAGGAGGACCTGCCCCCTTCGGGCAGGCGTTATCGCGCGCCCGACACGCCGCCCCGCCGGATGCCGCGCTGGTTGCAGCGCCTCCTCGTCGGCGGTCTCGCGCTGGTCTGTTCGGCCGCCGTCATCGGCGCGGTCGTGGTCACGGTCCTGCACCGGGCCGAGACTGTGCCTCCCACGGTGATCCACGATCAGATCGCCGGCGTCGCCTACACGCTGCCGCCCGAGTGGCGGGAGGGCGTGGTCGCACCCGTGACCGGCTTCACCTCCGTCGCCGCGCGGGGGGACAGCGCCACGGTCATGGCGCGGCCCGGCGACCGGGTGGACCCGCCCAATCTGCGCTCGGCCGTCATCGACCTGAGCGACCTCTACACGCAACTGCTGCTGCACGGCGACAAGGTCGAGGTGCTCGACGACCACGCGGTGACCGTCGGCGGACGCCCGGGACACACGCGTGCCGTACGGGCCGAGTACACCGACGTGGTGAACGAGCCCGCTTTCATGCGGGTGACCCTGCTGACCCGGCCCGACGGCGGCAGCACGGTCCTGCTCGGGCTGGCCCATCCCGACAACCCGCGGTCCCGCGCCGAAATCGAGGGCCTGATGTGGGGAGCCCGCTGAACGCGCCGTGAATCCGGCCGCACATCCGTACGACGGCCCCCGCTGATGTCCGGAAATAGCCGTCTGGTCCTCACTGTTGAGGCCTTCATCGGGACATAGCAGCTCAACCGTGAGACCGGTCGGCATATCCGCTTACCCCTGTGACTTGAATGTCCGCCTGAATGTCCATATAGGGGCGTTGATCTGTGCTCGGGCGTATGTCTAGCGAATAAGAGGAGATAGTGGGGTCGCTGGAGCGGCTTTGAGGTAGGCGTAACATCTGTTTGCCGATATCCAATAAGTGGCTCGCTGCCCGCGTTTCCCCTGACAGGTATCTTCAATGTCGCATCGCACGAAAGCGCGGTGACCCGGAAAGACCAATTCTCTCACCATGGGGGGAAATCAAATTGATTTCTCGTAGGAGCAGCTCGGCCTCTGGTTCGCGTGGCGCCGGTCGCCTGCTGATGTGGTCCGCCGCGGCGGCGGTGACCTGCGCGACCGTGGGGCTGTCGGGCGTCGTTGCGGCGAGCGCCACCACCGCGACGGCGAAGGCCGCCCCGACCGGCCAGGTTGCCACTGGCCAGATGGGAGGCGGGGGGCGGTCGTACACGCCTTACCCGCGCCTCGACTCGACCAATGTCATCACGGCCTTCGGCGTTGGCGCCGCCGGCATCACGCCGACCGCCTCCGAGACCTTCACCGGGTCGGCGCGCAGGGGGCACGTGTGGGTCCACGACGGCACCAACTGGGTCGACCTCACGACGGCGTTCCCGGCGGGGTATTACTACGACATCAGCGTGGCTCCGGCCCCGAGCGCGGCCTTCGCCGCCGTCGGTGGAGTGCTGACGGGTGCGACCACGACCGGAACACCCGCCGGTCTGCTCAGGGTCACCGTGCGGCGGGCGGACGGCGCCATCCTCCGCACCGACTGCAGTGTCTCGTCCACGACGGGTGCGAGCACGCTGCCGCTGACCCGCAGCGACTGCAGCACCAACGCGACGCAGCTCTGATGGGCGCATCAGAGTAACCAACCAGGGCGGACAGCTCCGGAGACCGTTCGGCTCCCCGGGCTGTCCGCCCTGGTGCGTCTGAGGCACCGGCGTTTGGTATCCGTTTCACACACGCCGCGACAGATCACAAGACCTGCTTACTTCCGTCCGTGAGTTCACGTCGTACACCGGAGGACGTTCGCGCGCGGTCCGCGGCGGACACGGACGGGGCGGAGGTGTCGCCGGTTCGACTACCAGTGTCTGCCGCCCCGGCTTTCGTCATCGGGCCCGCATGCCGACCATGCAGGGTACGGCGACCAGCGGGAGCATGGGCATTGGCACCGACGCGACGACGAGTGGAGGAGGCCGTGGCGGGCGCAGCCGTGACCCCGATGTGTGCAGTGCCACACCGGTTCATTTCGGACCACCCTGCGTGTGCGGGGCACGTCCTGTCGGTCGGGCGGGCTAGTCTGAATCCACTGTGAGGGAGCGAACCGATAGAGACACCAGTGTGCTGACGAGTTCGGGGAGGCGTCGTTGAGCGTTTCGGCCGCGTCCCACCTCTCCCCGTCCTACCCCGACAGAGCCGCCTGGGGCACCGCCCCGAAGCTGCGTGCCTGGCAGCAGCAGGCCTTCGACCTCTACTTCAGCCGTGAGCCGCGCGACTTCCTGACCGTCGCCACCCCCGGCGCCGGCAAGACGACATACGCGCTGCGGATCGCCAGCGAGCTGCTCAGCCGCGGGGTCGTGCGCGCCCTGACGATCGTCACCCCCACCGAGCACCTCAAGCGGCAGTGGGCCGACGCGGCGGCCAAGGTCGGGATCAGCATCGACCCCGAGTTCAAGAACAGCCAGGGCGCCACCTCCCGCGACTACCTCGGCGTCGCGGTCACGTACGCGCAGATCGCGATGCACCCCGCGCTGCACCGGGCCCGCACCGAGGCGCGCAAGACCCTGGTGATCTTCGACGAGATCCACCACGCCGGCGACGCCAAATCGTGGGGTGACGGCGTCCGTGAGGCGTTCGAGCCCGCGACCAGACGACTGGCGCTGACCGGCACGCCGTTCCGGTCCGATGACAGCCCGATCCCGTTCGTCACCTACGTCGAGGACGGCGAGGGGGCGATGCGGAGCGTCTCCGACTACTCCTACGGGTACGGCCCGGCCCTGGCCGACAACGTCGTCCGCCCGGTCATCTTCCTGGCGTATTCGGGGGAGATGAAGTGGCGGACGCGGGCGGGCGACGAGATCGCCGCCACGCTCGGCACGCCGCTGACCAAGGACCAGCTCTCACAGGCGTGGCGGGCCGCCCTCGACCCGAAGGGCGACTGGATCCGACAGGTCATCCATGCGGCCGACCGGCGCCTCACCGAGGTGCGGCGGGGCGTGCCCGACGCGGGCGGCCTGGTCATCGCCTCCGACCACGAGGCGGCCCGCGCCTACGCCCGGCACATCCGCACGGTGACCGGCGAGGGCGCCGAGGTGGTGCTCTCCGACGACCCCGGCGCGTCGAAGAAGATCAAGGACTTCGCCACCTCCGACCGGCGCTGGCTGGTCGCGGTCCGGATGGTCTCCGAGGGTGTGGACATCCCCCGGCTGTGCGTCGGGGTCTACGCCACGAGCACCTCGACCCCGCTGTTCTTCGCCCAGGCCGTCGGGCGTTTCGTCCGCGCCCGGAAGCGGGGGGAGACCGCGTCGGTCTTCCTGCCCTCGGTGCCCGTCCTCATGGGCCTGGCGGGCGAGATGGAGGAAGAGCGCGACCACGTGCTGGGCCGTCGTCGCGACGAGGACGGCCTCGACGATCTGCTGCTCGAGCAGGCCCAGCAGGAGAAGAAGCAGCCCGACGCGCTCGGCGACGAGCTGCCCTTCCAGACGTTGGAGGCCTCCGCGACCTTCGACCGGGTGCTGTTCGACGGCGGCGAGTTCGGCACCGCCGCCGCCCCCGGCTCGCCGGAGGAGGAGGACTTCATCGGCCTGCCCGGCCTTCTGGAGCCCGACCAGGTGGCCTCGCTGCTGCGCAAGCGCCAGGCCGACCAGCAGGCGGCCAAGCGCAAGACCAAGAAGAGCGAGGAGCAGGCCCCGGCCCTCGCGCCGCACGAGCAGCTCGCCGAGCTCCGCAAGGAGCTGAACGGTCTCGTCGGCGCCTGGAACCACCGCACCGGCCAGCCGCACGGCGTCATCCACGCCGAGCTGCGCCGGGCCTGCGGCGGCCCCGCCATCGCCCAGGCCACCGCCGAGCAGGTCCGCGAGCGCATCGCGATGATCCGCAAGTGGGCCACCCAGCGCAGGTGACGCACCAAGGCCCTCGGTTCGCCGCCTGACCGGGACAGCGAACCGAGGGCCGCAGGTGGGGCTTCGTCAGACGGAGCGTTGCGCGGGGTTGCCGTCGATCTCTGCCTCGGAGAGTTTCCGCAGGTCAGTCGGCCGTGTCGTGGCGGACAGGGAGTCCAACCGGTCCAGAACCAGTTTGAACATCGCGGCGTTGGTCGCCGCCATGGTGTCCATCTGGCGGCTGACCGTGTTGACCTGTTCGGTCAATGTGGACACTTGCTCTCCTAGGCCGTCCACCCGCTCGGTGAGTCCGTCGACGCGTTCGCTGAGTCCGTCGACTCGGGTGGTGAGGCCGTCCATTCGGACTGTGAGGGTGTCGACGCGTTCGCTGAGTCCGTCGACTCGGGTGGTGAGGCCGTCCACGCGTTCGGTGAGGCCGTCCATTCGGACTGTGAGGGTGTCGACGCGTTCGCTGAGTCCGTCGACTCGGGTGGTGAGGCCGTCCACGCGTTCGGTGAGGCCGTC